>JAWVGJ010000022.1:0-57151 GCA_033855115.1 Solirubrobacteraceae bacterium | reverse complement strand
CCACCCCCGGTAGCGCGCCCCCTACGCCGCGTCCAACCGCTGCTCGAACGTCTCGAGCTGAGCCCCGATCTGCGCCGGCAGGTCGTCGCCGAACTTCGCCAGGAACTCGCGCACCTGCGGCAGCTGCTCCTTGAACGCCTCGGCATCGACTTCGAGCACCTTCGCGAGCTCCTCGTCGGAGATGTCCAGCCCGCTCGTGTCCAGCGCGCCGGGCGCCGGCACGATCCCGACCGCGGTCTCGACACCCTCGGCCGTCCCGGCGCAGCGCCCGAAGATCCACGCCAGCACGCGTGAGTTGTCGCCGAAGCCGGGCCAGAGGAACTTGCCGCTCTCGGGGTCCTTGCGAAACCAGTTGACGTAGAAGAGCTTCGGCAACTGCGCGCCCTCGCGAGCGCCGATGTCGAGCCAGTTCTGGAAGTACTCGGCCATGTTGTAGCCACAGAACGGCAGCATCGCGAACGGGTCGAAGCGCAACTGGCCGACGCCGCCGGCGGCGGCAGCGGTCATCTCCGAGCTCATCGTCGAGCCGAGGAAGACGCCGTGCTCCCAGTCGTAGGCCTCGGTCACGAGCGGCACGACGGTCGCCCGGCGCCCGCCGAAGATCATCGCGTCGACCGGCACGCCCTTGGGGTCCTCCCACTCGGGCGCGATCGCCGGATCCTGAGCCGCCGGCGTCGTGAAGCGGCCGTTGGGGTGCGCTGCGGGCGTCTCGGAGTCGGGTGTCCAGTCGTTGCCCTTCCAGTCGATCGCGTGCGCGGGCGGCTCCTTGGTCATGCCCTCCCACCAGACGTCGCCGTCGTCGGTCAGCGCGCAGTTGGCGAACAGCGTGTTCTTCTCGACCGTCGCCATCGCGTTGGGGTTCGTCTGCTCGCCGGTGCCCGGCGCGACGCCGAAGAAGCCCGTCTCGGGGTTGATCGCGTACAGGCGCCCGTCCTCGCCGAACTTCATCCAGGCGATGTCGTCGCCGATCGTCTCGACGGTCCAGCCTTCGATCGTCGGGATGAGCATCGCGAGGTTCGTCTTGCCGCAGGCGCTCGGGAACGCACCCGTGACGACCTTGACCTCGCCCTCGGGCGACGTGAGCTTGAGGATCAGCATGTGCTCGGCCATCCAGCCCTCGTCGCGCGCCATCTTCGACGCGATCCGCAGCGCGAAGCACTTCTTGCCGAGCAGCGCGTTGCCGCCGTAGCCCGAGCCGTAGGACCAGATCTCGCGCGTCTCGGGGAAGTGGACGATGTACTTGTTCTCGGCGTTGCAGGGCCAGGGCACGTCTTCCTGGCCCTCGGCCAGCGGGGCGCCGACGGAGTGCGCGCAGGGAACGAACTCCCCGTCCTCACCGAGCACTTCGAGCGTGCGGGCGCCGACGCGGGTCATGATCATCATGTTCACGGCGACGCAGGCGGAGTCGGTGAGCTGCACGCCGATGTGCGCGATCGGCGAGCCGAGCGGGCCCATCGAGAACGGCAGGACGTACATCGTCCGGCCCTCCATGCAGCCGTCGAAGAGGCCGTTGAGCTTCTCGCGCATCTCGGTCGGGTCGGTCCAGTTGTTCGTCGGGCCGGCGCCGTGCTCGGTCTTCGTGCAGATGAACGTCCTGTCCTCGACGCGCGCGACATCACCCGGATCGGAGCGTGCGAGGTATGAGTTGGGACGCTTGGCGTCGGCGAGCCTCGTGAACGTGCCGGCGTCGACAAGCTGCTGGGTCAGGCGGTCGTACTCCGCGGCCGACCCGTCGCACCAGTGGATGTCCTTCGGCTTCGTCAGGGCGGCGATCTCGTCAACCCAGTGGATCAGCTTCTCGTTCTTCGTCGGCACGGTCGTCGTGTCGCTCACGCGTTACTCCTCGTCGTTTCTTTGCGTTGGCACCGATTGTCGCGCAACTTCGATGCGACTGTTGGTTGGGGTCTGTGAAGAGGGCGAACTTCCGGCCACCGCGCGGCACGAGGTCGCAGGTGGGGCGGCGCGTGCCGCCCCACCGCGCTCTCACTCCGCCCCCGGAGTTCCGTGCTGCTTGCGCGGGACGAGCACGAGGCGCTTGAACTCCGCCACGAGCACGCCGTCCTGGTTGAGCACGCGCGTCTGCACGCGGACCGTTCCGCGGTCGAGCTTGGTCTTGGACTCGCGCTTCTCGAGCACCTCTGATTCGCAGAACAGCGTGTCACCGTGGAACACGGGCGCCGGGTGCTTGAGCTCCTCGGTCGCGAGGTTGGCGATCGCCTTGCCGCTCACGTCGGAGACGCTCATGCCCAGCGCGAGCGAATAGACCATCGGCCCGACGACGACGTTGCGGCCCTGCTGCGAGGCCTTGGCGTAGACGTCGTTGAGGTGCAGCGGGTGGTGGTTCATCGTGAGCAGGCAGAAGAGATGGTCCTCGGACTCCGTCACGGTCTTCGCCGGCCAGTGCTTGTAGACGGCGCCGACCTCGAACTCCTCGAGATACCGGCCGTAGGGATGGGCGCCGGACGCCTCGCGCTCGGCTTGGTCGGTCGTGAACTCGTCGCTCATCCGTCGGTCTCCTTGGAAGGTCGCGTGGGCGCGGATCATGCCGAACAGCGGAGTACGACGGCACGCCGACGCTCGTTTCGCGCCCAGCGGCGCTCGCGGATGCGGACAGCGCTGCCCCAACCGGCACGCGTTCGGCCGGTCAGTCCGCGAGCTCGCGCAGGCGCTCGCCGACCAGCTCGCGCCGCTCGGTCAGCTCCCGCTCGAGCTCGGCGAGCTTGTCGCGCCGTCGACGCAGGAGCCCGAGCTGGCGGTCGATGTGGGTCAGCGCCTCGGCGAGGATCTGCTCGCGTCGCTGCGCCGACGGCTCGCCGGCGTGCCACTCCTCGCGCAGCGCGCCGCGCGCCTCCTCGGCGGCGACGACCTCGCGCAGCTCGTCGAGCGTCAGGCCAAGCAATTCCTTGAGTCGCAGCAGCTCGCGCAGGCGCTCGACGTCGCCCTCGCCGTAGAGGCGGTGGCGGCCCGCGTCGCGGTCGGGCGCCTGTGGGAGCAGGCCGAGCTCCTCGTAATAGCGGATCGTGCGCGCGGTCGTGCCCGCACGCTCGGCAAGCTCGCCGATGCGCAGCCCGCCGGCCTGCGGCGCCGTGGTGCTCATGCGGTGCTCCGCTCGGGCGCGCCCGCACGCCCCGCGCGCTGGACCGGCGCGCCGTGCTCGGATGCAGGCGCCGCGACGCGTTCGGCCGCGCCGTGCGCCGGGCGCAGCATCGACACGACCGCCCCGAGCAGCGACACGGCGGCCAGCACCCAGAGCGCCACGTGCATGTTGTGGATGAACGGCGCCAAGCGCGCGTCGGACAATCCCTCGGTCAGGCCGGAGAAGATCCGCAGCAGCAGATCCTGTGGCACGGCGTTCGTGATCACCGCCAGCACGAACGCGATCGATAAGACGGCGCCCGTGTTCTGGAGCATCATCCGCGCGCCCGCGGCGATCCCGCGGCGGTGCGGCGCCACGACGCCCATCATCGCGGCCGTGTTGGGCGAGTTGAACATGCCCGAGCCGATGCCCACGACCGCGAGCCAGAGCATGCCCTGCCAGTAGGGCGTATGCACCTCGAGTGTCGTCATCAAGGCCAGGCCGGCAGCGGTCACCACCATGCCCATCGCGGCGAGCGTGCGCGAGCCGTGGCGGTCTGCCCACATGCCCGCCAGCGGCGACGCGACGAGCATCCCGACGGCCAGCGGCGCGAGCTTGATTCCCGCGGTGATCGCGTCGTCGCCCTGCGCGCCCTGGTAGTAGAAGACGAAGATGAACATCAGCGCAAAGCGCGACAGCCCGTTGATGAACGCAGCGCCGGTCGCCGCCGCGAACATCCGGTTGCGGAAGATGGCGAGGTCGAGCATCGGCGCGCGGCCGCGGTGCTCGATGAGCACGAAGAGCGGCAGCAGGACAGCGGCCACCAGCAGCCCGCCGATGACGATCGGGTCGTTCCAGCTCGTGATGCCGCCTCGCGAGATGCCGAGCACGAGGCCGGTGAGCCCGGTGACGAACGTCAGCGTGCCGGCGATGTCCAGGCCGCGCTCGGCGTCGGGCGTGGCCAGCTCGCGCAGCACGAGCGCGCCCCACAGCCCACCGAGCAAGCCCAGCGGCACGTTGAACCAGAACACGTAGGGCCAGTCGATCGCCACCAGCGCGCCGCCAAGCACGGGTCCGAGCACGAGCCCGATCGCCGCGACCATCGTGTTCGTCCCCATCGCGACGCCGAGCTGCTCGCGCGGGAACGCGTCCGTGACGAGCGCCGCCGCGTTGGCGAACAGAAACGCGCCGCCCACTCCCTGAGCGATGCGCCAGAGGATCAGCTGTGTCGCGTCGGCAGCGAAACCGGCGCCGAGCGACGCCAGCGCGAAGACGACGAAGCCGCCGACGTATGCCCGCTTTCGCCCGAACAGATCCGACAGCCGCCCGGCGGTCAGCACGAGGACGGTCGAGGCGATCATGTAGGCGAGGATCACCCAGACGAGCTGCAGCACGCTCGTGTGCAGGCTGCGCTCGAGGTCCGGCAGGGCGATGATGAGCGTGCCGGAGTTGATCGTCGCCAGCAGCATCCCGAGGCTCGTGCACGACAATGCCCACCACTTGTAGTGCGGGTGCTCGCCGTGGACGCCGATGCGCTTGCGGGGCTGTTGCTCGTGATTCAGCATCTTACGTAAACGTCAACTTTAGCGCACCTCTCCCCCACGCTTCGGCGAGCCCGGCGAGGCGATAGGTTGCGGCTCAGAGCACAACCGCTCGCCGATCCTCGACCACTGGAGAGCTCGAACCCGTGCGCAACCCCCGTGCCTTCTTCAAGCCGCTGGCAATCGGCGCGCCCGACCCCCTGCACGAGATCCCCGTGACACCGTCGCGGATGATCCACTTCCTCGACTTCTCCAACGAGAAGATGGTCGCCAAGGCGCCCGACATGGCGCAGAAGGTCGACATCCTGCTCGGCAACCTCGAGGACGCCGTCCCCGTCGAGCGCAAGGAGGCCGCGCGCGCGGGCCTGATCACCGTGGGGCGCGAGATGGACCTCGGCGACACGGCGCTGTGGACGCGCATCAACTCACTGGAGTCGCCGTGGGTGCTGGACGACCTCACGCAGCTCGTGACCGAGATCGGCCACAAGCTGTCGGTCGTGATGGTGCCGAAGGTCGAGGGCGCCTGGGACATCCACTACGTCGACCGCCTGCTCGCCCAGCTCGAGGCGAAGGCCGGCCTGGACCATCCGATCCTCATCCACGCGCTGCTGGAGACCGCCCTCGGCGTCTCCAACCTCGAGGAGATCGCGTCGGCCAGCCCGCGCATGCAGGGCATGAGCTTCGGCCCCGCAGACCTCGCCGCGAGCCGCAGGATGAAGACCACGCGCGTCGGCGGCGGGCACCCCGGCTACCGCACGATCGAGGATCCCGACCCCGACAATCCAGACGCCCCGCGGGCGAGCGCGATGCAAGACCTCTGGCACTACTCGATCGGGCGCATGGTCGACGCGTGCACGTCGCGCGGCTTGCTGCCGTTCTACGGCCCGTTCGGCGACATCAAGGACGTCGCGGGCTGCGAAACGCAGTTCCGTGCGTCGTACCTGATGGGCTGCGTCGGCGCATGGTCGCTTCACCCGGTGCAGATCGACATCGCCAAGAAGGTCTTCTCACCGGACCCCGACGAGGTGCGCTTCGCCAAGCGCGTCATCGAGGCGATCCCCGACGGCCGCGGCGTGCACATGATCGACGGCAAGATGCAGGACGACGCCACCTGGAAGCAGTGCCGCGTCATGGTCGACCTCGCCGAGATGCTCGCGCGCAAGGACCCCGAGCTCGCCGAGGCCTACGAGATGGAGGGCGCGCCCGCCTGAGCCGCTCCATCGGACCTATTGATTCGCTTCCAACCTTCAGTAGAGCCATGTCATTGAACTCTGCTCGTCTTATAGGGTCCCGCTCCTAGCCGCCCGCCCCGAAGCAAGTCAGGAGCAGATGCGTTTCTTCGAGTACGAGGCCCGCGAGATCGTCAAGCGCGCGGGCATCCCGGTCACGGACTTCGGATTCACAACCGATCCGGCCGAGGCGAGGAGGATCGCCGAGCGCATCGGCGGCCCGATCGTCGTCAAGTCCCAGGTGCTCACGGGCGGGCGCATGAAGGCCGGCGGCGTGAAGTTCGCCGACACCCCCGAGCAGACCGAGCAGTACGCGGCCGACATCCTCGATCTCGAGATCAACGGCCACATGCCGCGCGGCGTGCTCGTCGATCCGAAGGCCGAAGTGAAGAAGGAGTACTACGCCGGCGTGGTCTGGGACGGTACGGCCAAGAAGCCCGTGATCCTGTTCAGCGACATGGGCGGCATCGACATCGAGGAGGTCGCCACCGAGCATCCCAACCACCTCGGCCGGGCGTACCTCTCAAACCTGTTGCCGATCAGCGATTTCCACGCCAAGGAGTGCATCGCGCAGACCGGGGTCACGGGCTCCGCGCTTCAGCGCCTGACGCCGATCGTCCGCAAGCTCGCGCAGCTCTTCGTCGACAACGACATGGTGCTCGCCGAGATCAATCCGCTCTGTGAAATGCACGACGGGTCGTTCGTCGCGCTCGATGCGCACATGGACATGGAGAACGAGGCTCGCGGGCGCCACAAGCAGCTGCTCAAGGACCTCGGCGTCGGCGACGACGAGACACGCCTGGCGCGCGAGCCGACGGAGTTCGAGCTCAAGGGCGAGGAGGTCGACGGCGCCGACCACCGCGGCGTGGCCGGCAACGTCACCGAGTTCGACGGCAACATCGGCCTCGTGATCGGCGCGGGCGGCGGCTCGCTGACGCTCTTCGACGCGGTGCGCGCGCATGGAGGCGAGCCGGCCAACTACTGCGAGATCGGCGGCAACCCGTCGGTCTCGAAGACCTGCGGCCTGGCCAAGCTCGTGCTGACCAAGCCCGGCGTCGACAAGATCGCGGTCATGATGTCGATCGTCTCCAACACGCGGGTGGACATCGTCGCCCGCGGCGTCATCAAGGCCTGCCTCGAGCTTGACATGGATCCCGCGGAGAAGATCGCGATCTTCCGCATCCCAGGCGCGTGGGAGGAAGAGGGCTTCAAGATCCTCGACAAGTACGGCATCGAATACGCGGACCGGTCGGTGTCGATGCACGAGGCGGCGCGGCGTGCGGTCGCGAAGATCGGTCGGGCCAAGGAGGCCGTGTCATGAGATCGCGTCACTGCTCGACGATGGCTGGCGTGAAGCCGGAAGGCAGGCGCTTGGGATGAGCATCCTGATCGACGCCGAGACGACGTTCATCGTCCAGGGCATCACGGGTCGCGAAGCGGTCAACCTCACGCGCGAGTGCCTGGACTACGGCAGCGGCGCGAAGATCGTGGGCGGTGTCACGCCCGGGCGCAAGGGCCGCGACGTGCATGGCGTGAAGGTCTACGACACGGTCGCGCAATGCGTCGAGGCGCACGGCGGACCGATCGACGGCTCCGTCGTCACGGTGCCGCCCGCGTTCACGAAGGACGCGGTCTTCGAGGCGATCGAGAACGGCGTCAGGCTGATCGTGATCGTCACCGAGCGCATCCCCCGCCGCGATGTCGCCGAGATGGTCGAGCTCGCGAGCATGCGCGGAACGCGCATCATCGGGCCCAACTGCCTGGGGATCATCGTTCCGGACGTCATCAAGATGGGCGGCATCGGCGGCCCTGCGAAGAACGCCGCACAGGCCTACACGCCGGGCCCGATCGGCGTCATAAGCCGCTCGGGCGGCATGACCACGGAGATGTCCTCGACGCTGAGCGCCGCCGACCTCGGCCAGTCGACCGCGGTTTCGATCGGGGGGGACGCGATCATCGGATCGACGTACGCCGAGCTGATGCCGTTCTTCCAGGCCGATCCGATGACGCACGGGATCGTGATCTACACCGAGCCGGGCGGGCGGATGGAGGCCGAGCTCGCGTCGTGGGTCATCGAGAACGACTGCCGCATGCCGATCGTCGCCTTCATGGCCGGGCGCTTCATGGACGACATGCCCGGCATGAGCTTCGGTCACGCCGGGACGATCGTCGAAGGCAAGGAGGACACGGCGGCCGAGAAGATCGCACGCCTGGCCGACGCCGACATCACCGTCGCCGAGGAGATCTCCGAAATCCCGCAGATCATGAAGACCAAGCTCGCCCGCCGGGCCGTCAAAATCCCGAGCGTCAGCGTTCCGTCGTGGGTCAGAGGAGGCGGACCGGTATGAGGAGCGACGGCGTCTTCATCGGTATCGAGGTGGACGACGAGGCGATCGCGAACGAGCCGAACCTCGCCGGCCATCTCACCCAGGTCTGCCCCGTCGACATCTATCGCGAGCCCGCCGACGGCGTCGTCGAGATCGTTGCGGAGAACGTCGACGAGTGCGTCCTGTGCCGGCTATGCCTCGACATCGCCCACCTCGACGTCGTCGACGGTGCGGTTCGCGTGCTCAAGCTCTACGACGGTGGCGTCGAGCTGGAGTAGCTGCGGGCAAGGCGGTTTCACACTTCCCAGCGCTGTCCGCAGGCCGTCTTGCGGTTTTCACTGCACCGCCACGCAGACATCTCCGAGAACCAGGATCCGGTTCGCCCTGGCTGCCACGCATCCGTAGGGCACGCCGAAGAAGCGTTAGATCGGCGGTGGCGGGGAGAGCAGCCCGACCGCCGTGGCGACCGAGCCGTCGAGCGGAACGGAGGCCGCGAGGTCGACGAGCTCGAATAGGCGCAGGACCGCCGCGCCCGGCGTTGCCGTGATGCGCAGCCTCTGGCCGCGTCCCGCGAGCGTCCGCTCGAGCTCGTGCAGGAGGTGTATGCCGGCGCTGTCGAGGTATTGCACCCGGGAGAGGTCGAGGACGAGGCCGGGGTCGGCCCGCCCGACGCTCGCCACCAGCACCGGACGTAGTTCGCTCACTCGCGCGAGGTCGATCTCGCCCTCCAGGCGGACGACCGGCACGACGCCGTTGACGCGCTCGAGCACCAGCCCTGGGGCGGAGACCGGCTCGTCGTTGGTGGCTATCGACACCGGGCTCGGCGCGGCGAGCTTCAGGCGCAACTGCACCCGCGTCCCCTCGTCGCCGGTCGCGATGTTGACCGTGTCCATGAGCATGCGCATGAGCCGCAGGCCGTGACCGCGGTCGCTCTGCCCGCCGGCCGGCCGCCAGGTGCCGCGGTCACGCACGCTGACCACGACCTCGGGGCCGCTGATCTGAGCGCGGACATCGATGACTGCGCTCGAGCTGGCGGCGGCATGCTCGATCGCGTTCGCGCAGGCCTCGCCCACCGCGATCAGCACGTCGCCGGACTCGCGCGCGGTTGCCCCGGCTCCTCGCAGCCAAGCCCGCAACCGGCTGCGCAGGTCGCTGAGCTCGTCGGCCCGTTCGCGGATCGCGACCGCGAAGGAGTCCGTCGGCCCCTCGGTGCGCAGCGCGAGCATCGCGATGTCGTCGACGCGCAGCTCGTCCTCGATCAGCGTCGTGGTCAGGTGCTCGAGGCTCGCCTGCAAGTCGGCCGGCGCGGCTGCGACCGCGGCGCGCAGCTGCTCCAGGCGGCTGTCGATCGGGTCGTCGCGGCGCTCGACGAGACCGTCGGTGTAGAGCAGCACGGTGTCGCCCGGCTCCAGGACGAGCCGCTCCTGTGGGATTTGGCGCTTCGCCGGCGCGGCGCCCAGCGGCGTCGATCGCGCGCCCGGTAGGAAGCGAGACGGTCCCGCCGCCGGGATGTGCAGCACCGGCAGGTGCCCTGCGCTGACGTAGCGCAGCTCGCGCGTGAACGGGTCGAGGTCGAGATAGACGAGGGTCGTGCTCAGGCCGATGCGCAGATGGTCGACGAGGTGGTGCAGCTTCGCCACGACCTCGGCCGGCTCGAGTCCCTCGATCGCGTACGCGCGCAGCGCCGTGCGCAGCTGGCTCATCGTGGCGGCCGCGTCGATGCCACGGCCGACGACGTCGCCGATGACCAGACCGACGCGCCCGTCGGGCAGCGGGATCACGTCGTACCAATCGCCGCCGACCTCGATCTCCGGGCTGCCGGGAAGGTAGCGAACCGCGAGCTCGACGCCGTCGATCTCGGGCAGCTGCGTCGTCAGCATGCTGCGCTGCAGCGTGTGCGCGACCCGCCGCTCGCCGAGATCCTGCACCATCCCGATGAGATACTGCGGGCGCCCCTCGGCGTTGCCGAAGGCGCTGCCGCTGATCTCCACCCAGATCGGCTCTCCCGCCGCGTCGATGTAACGCTTCTCGAAGCGGAAGACCGGCACGTTTCCGCTGACAAGCAGCTCGATCGCGTAACGCGTGAAGGCGACGTCATCGGCATGCGTGATCGCGAGCGGGCCCAGCTCCAGGAGCTCCGCGCGGCTTCGTCGCACGGTCTTGCAGTAGGCATCGTTGACCTGCACGAAGTGCCCGTTCAAGTCCATCAACGCGATCCCGATCGGCGCCTGCTCGAACGCGATGCGAAACCGCTCTTCGCTCTCGCGCAGCGCTGCCTCGGCAGCGCGCTCGCGCGTCATGTCACGCGCGATCGTCGCGTAGAAGTCGACGTTGCCGTCGGGCGCCATGCGCGCGACGATCACCTGCGAGACGGGGATCTCATGACCGTCGCGGTGCAGTCGTGCGAGGTTGCCGCGCCACGCGCCGCTGCTGCGCGCGACGGCCAGTGCCTCGCCCAGCACGCGCTCGCGCGCCCACGCCGGCGAGAACTCGCCGATGCGCTTGCCGGTGATGTCCTCGTCGATGCCGATGCCGACCATGCGCCGGCCGGCGGAGTTGACGTACACGAGGTTGTTGTCGCGATCGGCGATCGAGACCCAGTCCGACGTCGCCTCGAGCACCGCGCCGAAGCGCCGCTCGGCGGTGCGCGCCCGCGCCCGTGCGGCAACATCCTCGTAGACGACGAGCAGCGAGTCGCCGAGCCGCGAGACGGCGATCTCGAAGCGGCCCGAGAACCTCGCGCCGCCCGGCAAGACGTCACCGTACTCAAGCTCCATGCGTAGCGGCGTGCCCGTGTCGAGCACCCCAGCGAGCTTGTCGAACACGTGTGGCGGGATCTTCGGGAGCGCCTCGAGCAGGCTGCGGCCCGTAAGCTCGCTTCCGGGCAGGCCGGCGGCGGTGGCCGCAGCGCGGTTGGCGTAGTCGACGACGAAGTCGACGGCAGCTCCCGACTCGTCGCGGGCGGGCAGGATCACGACGGTCGCTTCAGGCAACGCGTCAAGCGCCGCGAGCGCTCGAGCCGTTTCGTGCTTCGCGCGCCCAACTCCCATCCGCCGGCCGACCGCGTCAGGGTTCATGGGGGATGTTGTACCGGGCCGGAGGACTGCGCGGCAGCGGTGGCCGTCAGCTCAGCCTGGATCCACCGGGCTCAGCGCGGACCGAGCTGATCGTCGAGCGCGGCGTCCAAGAGCTTGTCGAGGTCCGGTACGGCCCGCAGCGTGGCCGGCGGCGGGTCCGCCGCACGGGCGAAGAACTCGGTCGACGACTCAGCTGCCGGACGGGCGAGCACGGCCAGGAGCGCGTCCACGACCTGCGGGTCGAACTGCGTGCCCGCGCACGCGCGCAGTTCCTTGACCGCGGCCTCAGGCGACTGCGCGCGGCGGTAGGGACGCGTCGTGGTGATCGAGTTGAAGGCGTCGGCCACGGCCACGATCCGCGCCGGCAGCGGGACTGCGGCGCCTGACTTGCCGTCGGGGTAGCCGCCACCATCCCAGTGCTCGTGCGAAGCCCGGACGATCTGACCGACATCGGTCATGCCACCGCCGACCTTGTCGAGCATCTCCTGGCCGGCGATCGTGTGCTGGCGCATGATCTTCCACTCGTGTTCGCTCAGCGGCCCGGACTTGTTGACGATCTCCTTGGGCACCGCGATCTTGCCGACGTCGTGCAGCAGCGCGCCGAACTCGACGAGCCGCCGCTCGTCTTCGTCAAGCCCGAGCTCGTCTGCGATCTCGAGCGATAGCGCGATCACGCCGTAGCTGTGCTCGCCCGTGTACTGGTCGTCGTGGACGATGACCTCGCCGAGCAGGAACGCGGTGCCTCGATAGGCGGCGCTGAGCTCGATCGCCTGGTCGATGCGGGCGCTGCGCTCGCGCGCGAAGATCCGCAGCAGACCGGCGAGCGGCAGCACGAGCACGAACGCGAACGGCTGGTCCTGCGCCGCGATCGCTCCCAAGAGCCCGATCGGCGTCAGCAGCACGTCGACGAGGAAGACGAGGCCGGTCATGCGCAGTTGCAGGCGCGGCTGGACGCCGAGGACGAGCCATTCGCGTGTGGCGCCGGCCACCGTGTCGGCGGCAAACTGGCTGATCAGGGCGATCACGAACAGCGGCCAGTCGTGCCAGTGAAATCCGTTGACGCCGCCGATGGTGAAGACGAGCGCCGGACCGACCGCATACCAGGCATTGCCGACGGCGACGACGAGCTGGCGCTCCGGGTTGTGGTCACGCACGATGTCGCGCAGCCGACCGAGCACGAGGCCGCCGGCAACGACGAGCGGCACCCATGCCGGGTCGACGAGAAACAGCGCCGGTACGAAGATGATCTGGGTGGGCGGCGTATAGCCCGCGCCGACATCGAACTCGACGAGCGACACGACGGCGATCGCGACGATCAGCGCGACCGTGACCCCCGGCGGCGGAGCCGGGGCGCCGCTGATCCATGGCAGCGCGATCGCGACGGCAAGGAACGCCAGCGCTGCACCCATCTCGATGGTCGCCTCGCGCCGGCCCGCGTGTTGTCCCTGGCGCTCTCGCCGCTTCGCCATGAGCCGCTCGGCAGATTCCGTGAGGTGCGGCTTGGCCGTGCCGCGCAAACGTGAGATCGCCGGCATGTCGTCGAGCACAAACACCCTCCGTGGTAATCGGCGTCGGCCTGATGCTAGCGGCCCCAAGCGGACAGATGTCCGATCCAGCACGGTCGAACTTGAGTCGATGCGTGCCAGGGCCGACCTAGCCCAGGCAGAGCGTACGGAGGCGCTGCCCTCATCACAAGGAGAGTTACCGCTGTGTCAGCACGTCGCCTGTCCCTGCGCCTCGGCGCAACCGCCCTGCTCACCTGCGCCGCGTTTGCCGCAAGCAGCGCCAGTGCCAGCGCCGGCATCCTCGTTGCTTCGTCGCCCTCCTGCGACGACCAGGCGGTCTCCAAGGTCTTCACCCGGTGGCACGACTATGCCTACTACACGCCGCTGCCCGGTGGCGACTTCGAGAGCGCCGCAGCCGGCTGGTCGATGACCGGCGGCGCCACGACGGCCGGCGGCAACTCGCCGTTTCACGTCGGCCGTCCCGACGACGCCACGTCGCTGTCCCTGCCGGCCGGCAGCTCCGCGACGAGCGCTCCGATCTGCGTCGGGATCGACCATCCGACCTTCCGATTCTTCGCCAAGCGTCGCACCGGCACCTGGCTATCCCTGCCGATGCTGCGCGTCGACGTGCTGTTCCAGGACAGCCGGGGCGCGGTCAACTCGCTGGCGGTGGGCCTCGTGCTCAGCGACGGCAGCTGGCAGCCGACATCGCCGATCCCGGTCGTCGCCAACCTCCTGACACTGTTTCGGGGTGAGAACACGGCGGTCCGCTTTCGCTTTACCGCCGGGGACGAGGCCTGGTCGGTCGACGACGTCTGGGTCGACCCCTACCACCGCCGCTAGCGCTGCATCAGTGCCGGGCGCGACGCGTGCGCTGTCGTTCCTCCTGCTTCTCCACGACGTGGACGATGAGCTTGAGGATCTGGTCGACTCCGGTCGCCTTCGCCTGGCCGTAGGTGAATGCCTCGCGCCAGTCGGCGACATGGGCATCCGTGGCCATGACGTTGAAGAAGGCCCGTGGCATCTCGACGCGCACGCGCGCGTCTTGGGCGATCCCCTTCGTGACCTTCAGGCCCGGCAGCTCGACGCGGTACATCTGCACGTCGCCGCGGCCGCGCAGCTCGACCGCGAAGATGAGCTTCAGCGGGGCGAGCGCGGGAACCTCCGCGAGGAAGCGTTTGACAGCCGTTTCGATGAGGGTCTTCGCGTCCTCGGACATGGGTCAAGACCCTAGATGATCGATCGCTCGGAACGCCCTTGCAGCCCCGCTGGCCGTGTCCAGCCAGCACAACGGGGGCCGCAACCGTCGCGGCCCCCGTGTCGTTCCCTTACTGTGCGAGGCGCTCAGCCGGATGGGCCGGTCGCCGTGCTGGATCAGCCCTCGACGTTCGCGCAGATCGCCGTGGCGACCACCGCGTAGCGCCCGCCGTTGACGATCTCCGTGATCTGAGCCCTCCACTCGGTGGGCTTGCCGTTGACGATCGTGGTCGGCTCGCTGCTCGTCACCGCGAGCGTCAGCGGGTTCGCGGGCTGGCTGGGATCGGTCGCCAGAAGCGCCGGGTCGACGGGCGGGTAGGTCTCGCCAACACCGCCGCCGACGACGTACTTGCCCGCGGGACATGTCGCGATCGCGATCTTGCCGTTCGTGCTGTTCCAATCCGCCGCCGGGTTGCCATTCGCTGCCGGCACGCGGGTCGTCACGACCTGGAGACCGCTGAGGCCCGGGCTGCCGGCCGCACCGGTTGCACCGGTTGCACCCGTTGCACCGGTCGCACCGGTGTCGCCCTTGGCGCCGGCCGCGCCGGCGTCACCCTTCGCGCCGGCCGCTCCGGCAGCGCCCGCCGGACCCTTGGCGTTCCAGAACACCTTCGTCGAGAACTCGTCTCGACGGCAGGACGAGCTCGCCTTCAGCGGCGCGCCGCCGGGACCTGCGATGCGGGCATAGCCCGCCGAAATTCCGTTGGCCTGCTTTTTGCTGATGCATGCGTAGACCAGCCCGTCCGCGGCCTGCGCAGAACTTGCGCCCATCGCGGCCATAAGCCCTGCCGCGACGGTCCCCGCGACCAATCTACGTGTTACCCCGGCCATGTCTATAACCTCCGTGTCGACCTCCGGCGCTCACCGCTTCATGCGACAGCGCCCTCTCGTCGACATCATGAGGGCATCCGCACAAGGTAGACCTGGCCAGAGGTCGCGTTTATCAACCCGAGCTGTGATCGGCGCGCTGAGCGCTGCCACCGCGCTGTTGACGGCGGGCTGCGGCGGATCGGACAAGCCGGCCAGCACGCAGCCGCCGACGAGCACACAGCCGACCGCGCTCGAGGTCAACCAGCGCGGCGTCCTGGCGACGATCGACGAGCTCCAGATCGCCGCGCGCGCCGGGGACGCCGGCAAGATCTGCCGTGACCTCTTCACGGCCAAGCTGCGGCGCTCGATCGGCGCCGGCTGCGACGCCGAGGTGCGCAAGCAGTTCGATCGCAACACCTCGCTCTCGGTCGGGCGCGATTTCCAGGTCGACGGCGCCAAGGCGAAGGCGGTCGTCCGCGATCGGTCGGGCCGCACCGCGACCCTGCAGCTCCTCAAGCAGGGCGATGTGTACCGGATCGACCGCCTGACACGCGGCCAGTCCTGAGCGCGCCTGCGGCCTCGACGGGAGGTCAGATCTTGTTGCGCTGCAGCAGCTTGCGCCCGATGACCATCTTCTGGATCTCCGAGGTGCCCTCGCCGATCAGCAGCAGTGGCGCATCCCGGTACAGGCGCTCGATCTCGTACTCCTTGGAGTAGCCATAGCCGCCGTGGATGCGGAAGGACTCCTCGACGACGAAACGGCCCGCCTCGGAGGCGAACAGCTTGGCCATCCCCGCTTCGAGCTCGGAGCTCTCACCGGCGTCCTTCAGGCGCGCGGCCTTGCGCGTGAGCAGCCGGGCGGCCTCGATCTGCGTCGCCATGTCGGCGAGCTTGAACTGGATCGCCTGGTGCTGGCAGATCGGCTTGCCGAACGCCTTGCGCTCTTGTGAGTAGCGCAGCGCGAGCTCGAGCGCGCGCTGGGCGATGCCGACGCCGCGCGCGGCGACGTTCGCCCGGCCGACCTCGAGCGCATCCATCATCTGCTGGAAGCCGCGGTTCAGACCGGCCTCCTCGCCACCGAGGATGTTCTCGGCCGGGCACTTGTACCCGTCGAAGACCAGCTCGGTCGATTCGACGCCCTTGTAGCCCATCTTCTTCAGCGGCGGCGGGACGATGAAGCCCGCGTACTCGCCGGTGTTCTCGGAGACGTCCGGCTCCTTCTCGGCGATGAAGCACGTCATCCCCTTGTAGGGCGGGTCGGCCTTGGGGTCTGTCCGCACGAGGACGAAGACAAGCTTTGAACGCAGGCCGTTGGTGACCCACATCTTCTGGCCGTTGATCTCGTAGCGGCCGTCGTCGAGCTTCTTGGCGGTGCTCTTCAGCGCCTGCACGTCGGAGCCCATCTCCGGCTCGGAGAGGCTGAACGCCGCGCGCCACTCGCCGGTCGCCATCTGCGGCAGGTACTTCTGCTTCTGCTCTTCGGTGCCGAACTTCATCAGCAGATAGGAGCCGATGAAGTGCGTGTTGATGATCCCGGAGATCGATATCCAGCCGCGCGAGAGCTCCTCGACGATCATCACGTAGGTCGTCAAGTCCAAGCCCATGCCCCCGTACTCCTCGGGGATCGTCACCCCGAACAGCCCGAGCTCCTTCATCTGCTCGACGATCGGCGTCGGGAACTCGTCCTCGTGGTCGTAGTGCTCGGCGTTGGGCAGGATCTGCTCGTCGGCGAACTGGCGGACCATCGCGATGATGTCCTTCTGCTCGTCGGTGTACTCGCTGTACGGCGCGGGGGCTACGGCCATGTTCGTGACGTTCTCCTGGTCCAGATCTGGCGGGGCACGCTGCCGCGTCAGCTTAGCCTGGATCCAGCGAAGATCGTGGCTGGCTCGGCTCTGCTCACGGAGGCGAGCCGCCGCGAGATGCGGTGGATCCAGGCTTACCTGCGCGGCTGCTGAAAGACTGCGCGCGCCCATGGCCAACTTCGCTGTCGACGTCGTCGAGTCCGCGCCGCCCGATCGCCTCGCGCTCGTCGAGCTTGCGCGCGACGGAGCACGGCGCGAGTGGACCTTCGGCGCCGTCGCGCGCGCGGCCCGCCGGCTCGCAGCGCATCTGCACGAGCAGGGCGTGCGCCGCGGCGACACGGTGCTCACCCTCGTCGGCAACCGGCCCGACTGGGTGACGACGATGGTCGCCTGCTTTCGCCAGGGCTACGTCGTGCTGCCCTGCAACGAGCAGCTGCGCCCCAACGACCTCCGGCTGCGGCTACAGATCTGCCCGCCCGCGCTCGTCGTCTGCGACACCAGAAACGCCGACGTGCTGTCGCAATCGGGCTGGGACGGAGCGACGGTATGGGTGCCGGGCGTTGACGCGTTGCCCGACGTGGAGGCCCCGGCGCCCGCGCGGATCTCAGCGCTGGATCGGAGCCTGATCACCTTTACGTCCGGCACCGCCGGCGAGCCCAAGGCGGTCATCCACGGCCAGCGCTACCTTGCCGGCCAGCGCGTTCAGGCCGGTTACTGGCTGGCGCCATCACCCGGTGACCTCGTCTGGTGCACCGCCGCGAGCGGCTGGAGCAAGTCCGCGCGCAACGCCTTTATCGCGCCGTGGATCCGCGGCGCGGCGGCGCTCCTGCACGACGCGCGCTTCGAGCCCGCCGAGCGCCTGGCGTTGCTCGAGCGCGAAGCGGTGAACGTGCTCTGCATGGCGCCGACCGAATACCGCGTGATCGCCAAGCGCGCGACGCTGCGGCCGCTGCCGTCGCTGCGCGGGCTCGTCGCCGCGGGCGAGGCACTCAACCCGGAGGTGCTGCGCGCGTGGGAGGAGGCGACCGGCTTGCAGATCCGCGACGGCTACGGTCAGACCGAGACCGGCCAGCTGACCGGCATGCCGCCCGGCGAGGAGGTCCGGCCCGGCTCGATGGGTCGTGCCCTGCCGGGCATGGGACTGTCGATCGACGACGGTGAGCTCGTCGTCGACGCGGCGACCGTCCCGACGTTCTTCTTGCACTACCAGGGCGAGGAGCCACCGGACGGCATCTGGCGCACAGGCGACCGCGTCGGCCAGGACGACGACGGCTACCTGTTCTTCGAGGGCCGCACCGACGACGTCATCATCTCCGCCGGGTACCGCATCGGGCCGTTCGAGGTCGAGTCGGCGCTGGTCGCACACGACGCGGTCGCCGAGGCCGCGGTGGTCGCCGCACCCGATGACGAACGCGGCAGCATCGTGCGCGCCGTGGTGGTTCTGCGCGATGGCTTCGCCGCGTCCGACGACCTCGCCCGCGCTCTTCAGGATCACGTCAAGTCCACGACGGCGCCATACAAGTACCCGCGCGTCGTGACCTTCGCGCCGGAGCTGCCGAAGACCGCGAGCGGCAAGATCCGCCGCGCGCTGCTGCGTGGCGAGGGGTGAGTGAGATCCCGTCGAGGGGGTGTGTCATCCAAGTGGCCCTATAGGGGTCCAGGGCGACACACCTCGATCTCTCGACTACCCCGGCAGCGCCACCACCGCGTCGATCTCCACCTGCGCCCCCTTGGGCAGCGAAGCGACCCCGATCGTCACTCGCGCCGGTGGGTCGGCCTCGAAGAAGCGTGCGTACGCCTCGTTGATCTCGGCGAACGCATCCATATCGGTCACGTAGACGGTCATCCGCACCGCGTCGCCGAGCGTGGCGCCGGCGGCCGCGCACACCGCCGTGAGGTTCTTCAGGCAGCGGTCCGCCTGCTCGGCAGGCGTGTCACCGACGAGCTCCCCCGAGTCGGGATCGAGCGGGGTCTGGCCGGAGCAGAACAGCAGACCACAGGCGCGGACAGCGTGGCTGTAGGGACCGATCGCGGCGGGGGCGCCGATGGCCGTCACGGGTTCACGGTGGTTTGACACGTTGTTTGACTCCTGGCTGCTGAGGGACCCGGTGTGGTCGCACGGTACCCGCTGCTACCGTGGACACATACGGATGCGCCTTACGGCATTGCAGGTTCTGTTGCTCGCCGCTGGCCTCGTCCTACTCGCGGCCCCGTCTGCCGGTGCCGCCGTCGCGTTCGGACCATGCGACGCGCCACCGCCGCTGCAATGCGCATCGCTCGACGTGCCGCTCGATCGCACTGGCCAGGTCGGCGGCGTGCTGCGACTCGCGGCGGTGCGGCGCCTGGCGCCGGCCAACCCATCCAACAGCGCCGTCGTCGCGTTCGCAGGCGGACCCGGTCAGGCGGCGATTCCGCTCGCGGTCTCCTTCGGCGACGTCATGGCGCCGGCGCTCGCCACGCGCGACCTGCTGGTCTTCGACCAGCGCGGTACCGGCGGCTCCACGCCGCTGCGCTGCGCCTTCTTCGGGACGTCGCTGACCGCGATCGGCAATCGTTGCGCGGACGAGCTCGGCGCCGCCCGCGGCCACTACACGACGGCGGCGAGCGTGGAGGATCTCGAGTCGCTGCGCGCGCAGATCGGCTACGACAAGCTCGTGCTCTACGGCGTCTCCTACGGGACGAAGGTCGCGCTCGAGTACACCGCCCGCCATCCCGATCGCGTCGAGTCGCTCGTCCTGGACTCGCTCGTGCTGCCGGGCGGACCCGACACGCTGCAGCGCTCCACCTTCGCTGCGATGCGCCGCGTCCTCGGCGACCTGTGCGCCAACGACGCGTGCGCCAACATCTCCCGCGACCCCGCGGCGGACCTCGCGGGTCAGGTCAAGCGCCTGGGTCGCAAGCCGCTGCGCGGCCGTTTGACCGACGGCAGCGGTCGGCGCTTAAAGGCCGGCATGAGCCGCGGCGACCTGCTGAACATCTTGCTCTCGGGCGACAGCAACCCGACGCTGCGAGCCGAACTGCCGGCCGCGCTGACGTCCGCGCGCCGCGGGGATTCCTCGCCGCTGCTGCGCCTCGCCGCCCGCTCGGCGGGCATCATCAACCTGCGCCGTCAAGCGAGCGGCCCAGATTTCAGCGACGCGGTCTTTGCCGCCACGCTGTGCGAGGAAGGCGCCTTCCCGTGGGATCGCAATGCGGGCGGGCGCGCACGCGCAAAGCAGGCCAAGGCGATGGTGGCGCAGCTCGGCAACGACCTGTTCTACCCCTTCGACGGCCCGAGCGCGCTGGCCACGGAGATCATGGAGCTGTGCGTCGCATGGCCGGTCGCGGCGCCCCCGCCCGCACCGACCGGTCCCCTGCCGAACGTCCCGACGCTCGTCATCAACGGCGCCGCGGACCTGCGCACGCCGCTGGAGGACGCCAATCGGATCAGGGAGTTCATCCCCGGCGCACAGGTGCTCCAGATTCCGCACACCGGCCATTCGGCCGCGGCCAGCGACGACTCGCTGGAACGGTGCGCGTTGCGCGGCGTGACCCAGTTCTTCAGAAATGAGACGGTGACGCCATGCGCGTCGAGCCTGAATCCGTTCTCGCCCACCCGCGTCGCGCCGACGCGCCTGCAACGATTGCCAGGCATCGGTGGCAAGAGCAAGGTCGGCCAGACGATTTCCGCCGCGGTGCTCACCGGCGAGGACATGCGTCGCCAGATCGTCGGCGACCTGCTGGCGCTCGGGCAGTTGCCCCGGCGCGCGGGCGGACTGCGCGGCGGGAGCGTCACCGTCAGCCCGCAGGGCGTTCTCAGTCTCCACGACGTCGTCTACGTGCCCGGCGTGCAGGTCTCCGGCCGCGTGCCGCTGCCGCCCGACGCCACCCAGATCCTGTACATCCGCGGCTCCAAGGCGGCCCGCGGGCGCATCGTGATCACACCGAAGACGATCACCGGCACGCTGGCCGGGCGCCACGTGAACTTCCTGGCCGGCGCGGCAGCAGTGAAAGACCCGCCGCGCCTGCCGTGGTCACGCAAACTGCTGCGTCTGTTGGCGCTGCGAAGCAGCGGGTAGCCCCAGCGGACATGGCCAACGCGCTCGCAAAGGAGACCTCGCCGTACCTGCGCCAGCATCAGAACAATCCGGTGGACTGGCTGCCGTGGGGCGAGGAGGCGCTGGGCCGCGCGCGCGAGGAGGACCGGCCGCTGCTCGTGTCGATCGGCTACTCGGCATGCCACTGGTGTCATGTCATGGAGCGCGAGTGCTTCGAGAACGAGGAGATCGCGCAGCTCATGAACGAGCGCTTCGTCTGCGTGAAGGTCGACCGCGAGGAGCGCCCCGACGTCGACGCGATCTACATGGAGGCCGTGCAAGTGATGACCGGCCAGGGCGGCTGGCCGCTGAACGTCTTCCTCACGCCCGAGCAGGTGCCGTTCTACGCCGGCACGTACTTCCCGCCGCAGCCGCGTCGCGGGATGCCGAGCTGGCCGCAGGTGCTCGATGCCGTGTCGCAGGCGTGGGAGCTCAAGCGCGACGAGATCCGCAAGCAGAGCGGGCCGATGACGGCCCGGCTGGCTGGCGGCGCACGCCTGAAGCCCACCGAGGGGCCGGTCAGCGCGCGGATCCTCGATGACGCCGTGGCCGAGCTGCGCTCGCACTTCGACTCGATCAACGGCGGCTGGGGGAGCGCGCCGAAGTTCCCCGCGTCGTCGACGATCGAGTTCCTGCTGCGACGCGGCGAGACGTCGATGGCGCTGCAGACGCAGCGCTCGATGGCCTCCGGCGGGATCTACGACCAGGTCGGGGGCGGCTTCGCCCGCTACTCCGTCGACGAGTCGTGGACCGTCCCGCACTTCGAGAAGATGCTCTACGACAACGCCCTGCTCGCGCGCGCCTACCTGCATGGCTGGCAGGTCAGCGCCGATCCCGTCCTGCGCCGCACGGTCGAGGAAACGCTGGACTGGGTGCTGCGGGAGATGACCGGTCCCGAGGGGGCGTTCTACTCCGCGCTGGACGCCGACTCCGAGGGCGTCGAAGGCAAGTTCTACGTGTGGTCGATCGACGAGCTGCGGACGATCCTGGGCGACGACGCAGCCGTCGCGATCGGCTGGTTCGGCGCCTCCGAGCAGGGCAACTTCGAAGGCGCGAACATCCTCGAATCGCGCGGACCGGAGCCCGAGCCCGAGGTGCGCGAGCGCATCCGCGCCACGCTGCTTCGGGCACGCACGGCGCGTATCCGCCCGGGCCTGGACAACAAGCGCCTGACCGCCTGGAACGCGCTCACGATCAGCGCCCTGGCGGAGGCCGGCGCGGTGCTCGAGCGCGCCGACTACCTCGACGCGGCGCGCGATGCCGCCGGGTTCATCCTCGACGAGATGCACGCGCCCGATGGCCGGCTGCTGCGCACGTACAGCGCCGGCGAGGCGAAGCTCAACGCCTATCTGGAGGATCACGCGTTCCTGCTCGAGGCGCTCATCACGCTCTACGAGGCGACGTTCGAGTCACGCTGGTTTCAAGCGGCGCGTTCGCTGGCCGACACGATGATCGAGCGCTTCGCCGATCCCGAGCACGGCGGCTTCTTTCAGACCTCCAGCGACCACGAGCAGCTCGTCGCGCGACGCAAGGAGATCGATGATGCGCCGATCCCGTCGGGCCAGTCGAGCGCCGCGTTCGGGTTGTTGCGACTCGCCGCGCTGACCGGCGACGCGCGCTACGAGGAGCAGGCCGCCGGCGTCCTGCGCCTGTTCGGGGACCTCCTGCTGCGCTCTCCGCTGGCGTTCGGGCACCTCTTGCAGGCGTTGGACTTCCAGCTCGCCTCCGTCCGCGAGGTGGCGCTCGTCGGCACGGACACACGCGAGCTGGAGCGCGTCGTACGCAACGCCTTTCGACCGCACGTCGTGCTGGCCGGGGGCGACGGGACCAACGGCGACGCGGTACCGCTGCTTGCGCAGCGCAGGCCCGTCAACGGCGCGGCGACCGCCTACGTCTGCGAGCGATTCGCGTGCCAGGCGCCGGTGACCGAGCCCGCGGAGCTGGAAGCGCTGCTGCGCCCGGCGCGCTGAGCGCAGCTACGCCGCGGCGTCGAGTTCGTGCAGCTCCTCGTCGCTGAGCTTCAGCTCCGCGGCGGCGGCGTTCTCCTCGAGGTGCGCGACCGAGCCGGTTCCGGGGATCGGCAGCATCACCGGCGAGCGCGCGAGCAGCCACGCGAGCGCGATCTGGCCGGGGCTCGCGTCGTGGCGGCGCGCCAGCTCGTCGACGACCGCGCCCGGCCTGGCGAGCTCGCCGGCAGCGAGCGGGAACCAGGGAAAGAAGCCGAGTCCGTCGCGCTCGCAGATCTCGAGCACGTCGGTGGAGTCGCGATAGACGAGGTTGAAGCGGTTCTGCACGGTGACGACCTCGACGATCGAGCGCGCCTGCATGAGCTGCTCGATCGAGACGTTGGAGACGCCGACGTGTCGGATCTTGCCCTCGTCCTGCAGCTCCTTCAGCGCGCCGACCGACTCCTCGTAGGGCACGTCGGGATCCGGTGCATGCAGCTGGTAGAGGTCGATGCGGTCCACCTGCAGGCGGCGCAGCGAACCCTCGCACGCCTGTCTGAGGTGCTCCGGGCGGCCGTTGCGCGGCCACTCCCCGGGCGTGCCCGGCGGGCGGACGAGACCGCCCTTCGTGGCGATCACGAGGTCTTCGGGATACGGATGGAGGGCCTCGTAGATGAGCTCTTCGCTGACATACGGGCCGTAGCTGTCGGCGGTGTCGATGAGGTTGATGTCGAGCTCGACCGCGCGCCGCAGCACGGCGAGCGCCTGGTCGCGGTCGGCGGGGGGGCCGGTGATCTGCGGTCCGGTGATCCGCATCGCGCCGAACCCGAGGCGGTTGACCGTGAGGTCACCGCCGATCGTGAACGACCCGGCTGCGGCGACCGTGCTCACGCCTCGCTCGCCTCAGCCGCGTCGGCCGCCGCCACGGCGGCCATCGCGCCCTGGAAGCCGATCTTGGAGTGTGTTCCGTCGCAGAACGGCTTGTTCGACGAGCCGCCGCAGCGGCACAGGAAGATCGGGTCGCCGTCGCCGCCGGGCACCGGTTCGCCGTCAGCCCCGACGAGGTTGACCACGCCGGTCACCTTGTAGGAGCCGTTCTCGGTCACCGTCACCGTCACATCGGACATCTGTCAAAGCTCCTCATGTCGAATCCCGGGGTGCCTACAGAACAGGCAAGTAGCGGTCAAGCTCCCACTGGCTGACCTGAACGCGGTAGTCCTCCCACTCGCGGCGCTTGATCTCCACGTAGCGGTTGAACATGTGCTCGCCGAGCGCGCGCAGCACGAGCTCGGACTCGGCCGTCAGCTCGATCGCTTCGCCGAGCGTCTCGGGCAGCTGCTCGATCCCGAGCCGGCGGCGGTCGTCGGGCGACAGGTGATAGAGATTCTTCTCCATCGGTTCGGGCAGTTCGTAGCCCTTCTCGATCCCCTCGAGGCCCGCCTGCAGGAGGGCGGCGAAGGTCAGATAGGGATTGCAGGCGGGGTCGGGGCAGCGCAGCTCCATCCGCGTCGCCTTCTCCTTGCCGGGGTGGTAGAGCGGCACGCGCACGAGCGCGGAGCGGTTGCGCCGGCTCCAGGCGACGTAGACCGGCGCCTCGAACCCGGGCACCAGGCGCTTGTAGGAGTTCACCCACTGGGCGAAGATCGACGAGATCTCGCGGGCGTGCTTGAGCTGGCCGGCGATGAACGCCTTGCCGACGTCGGACAGGAAGTACGGGTCGTCGGCGTCGAAGAACGCGTTGGCGCCGTCCCGAAAGAGGCTCATGTGGGTGTGCATGCCCGAACCGTTCTCGCCGAACAGCGGCTTAGGCATGAACGTCGCATGCCAGCCATACTTCATGGCGTACTCCTTGACCGTGATGCGGTACGTCATGCAGTCGTCGGCCATCTTCATCGCGTCGGCGTAACGCATGTCGATCTCGTGCTGGCTCGGACCGACCTCGTGGTGCGTGTACTCGACGTGGATGCCGAGCTGCTCCAGGGCGAGGACCGTCTCACGACGCACGTCGGAGCCGGCGTCCAGCGTCGTGAGGTCGAAGTAGCCGCCGTTGTCGAGCACCTCGGTGCCCTTGGAGTCGCGAAAGAGGAAGTACTCGAGCTCGGGGCCGACGTTGAACGTGTCGAAGCCCATGTTCCCCGCGCGCTTGAGGGCACGGCGCAGGACGTGGCGCGGGTCCCCTTCGTAGGGCGTGCGCTCGGGGGTGAGCACGTCGCAGAACAGCCGCCCGACGCCCTGCTCCTCCGGGCGCCAGGGCAGCACCGCGAACGTCGTCGGATCCGGCATCGCGAGCATGTCCGATTCCTCGATCGCGTTGAAGCCCGTGATCGACGAGCCGTCGAAGCCCATGCCGCCCTCGAAGGCGTCGTCGAGCTCGTCACGGTTGATCGAGAAGGACTTCAGCTGACCGAGGATGTCGGTGAACCAGAGCCGGATGAAGCGGATGTCGCGCTCGGCGACGATCGCCTTGACGTCGTCGGGCGTCTTGGGGCGGTCGTCGCTCATGGGGTGCAGCCTATTGGAGCCTCTGAGGCGCCGGATTGTTGGCGGTGTATTACGTCAGCCAGCGCCGCGCCCAGCGCTCGATCTCGTAGACCGCCGGCGCCAGCTCCTGTCCCATCTCGGTCAGTGCGTACTCCACGCGCACGGGCCGGCCGGGACGAACCGTGCGACTGACGACGCCGCGCGCCTCGAGCTCCTTCATGCGTTCGGAGAGCAGGCGGTCCGACAGCTCGGGCACCGACTCGGCGATCTCACCGAAGCGCAGGGCGGTGCGGTGGATGAGCACGCCGACGATGGCGCCGGTCCAGCGCCTGCCGATCAGCTCGATCGCTTCGTGGTAGAAGGGGCAACAGCACTGAGACCCCTTGCCGCCGGCCGCTGAGGTGTGCTGCGCCGGCCCGCGCTCCCGGGCCGGCCGCCGACCTTCCTCGGCAAGACTCATCGGCGTGAACCTTACGCGGCTCGGAGGGTCCGCGTGTCTTCGACGGATCCGTCGACCGGCACATCGCCGGCGACGTTCACCATGGCGGTGAAGCGCTCGAGCGCGACATAGGCGATCGCCTCGAGGATCTGCTCATCGGTCCAGCCATGCTCGCGCGCCTCCTCGTGGAGGTGCATCGGAGGTCGGCCGGGATTCTCGACGACTGCCTTGAGATAGCGCAGGAGCGCCGCCGCGCGCTCGTCCTTGGAGTTGAACTCGCGCGCGAGTGAGACCTCGTCGAGTGCGAGGCCTGTCTGGCGCGCGGTGCGGCTGTGCAGCGCGATGCCCGGCTGCGAGCCGTGGTGCTCGGCAATGGCCAGCGAGATGCGCTCGAGCATCGGTACGTCGAGCTCGCCGCGGCGCAGCTCGGAGCGAAAACGCGCGTAGCCGCGCAGCGCTGCGGGCGAACCGGCAAGAGCGCCGAGGAAGTTCGGGAGCTGACCGCCGGTCGCGAGCGCGCCGCGGAGCACCGGCACCGATCCCTCGGGGGCCGTGAGGTCATCGTGTATCTGGAACCTGCTCATTGCTGTCTTCATTTGGGGGGCCTTCTGGGGGGCGGTGGAGTCGGCGGTCCGTGCCGTGCTGTACTCGCGACTCGTTCCTTACTTGGCGTAAGTGTAGGCCGCGACCCTGGGACACACAAGTGCGGCGGGTGTCAGTTTGTACGCGCCGACGCTAAACGCGGGCTCATCGAGATGTGGAGACTCTGCAAAGACTTCCCGGGCGGGCAGCTGGGCAATCGGGCTGCGCGAGAGATGTCTACGCACGCCTGCGGAGGGCTGGATCACCGCAGATACGGGGTGGTCCGGTGTCGGGCGGCGCCGACAGCGGTTCGCATCGAACCTGTGGATGCGGCCCCTTCGAGGAAGCCGAACCGCTCTAGGCAGCTCGCGGCGTCAGCTAGCGCCGAGAATCCGCCGCCTCAGGCGGGATCAGTGTCCGCTGAGTGTGCCGGCGTCGCCGGTGCCTAGGGCGACGAGGATCAGCAGCAGGCCCATCAGCAGCGCCCACATCGCCATCCGGTCCGGACGTGGACCGATGCGCTCGATCGTGCGGCGCGGCGGACGGCGGCGATCGATCTCGATGCGAGGCACCGTGGGAGCCGGGACCGTGCGGCCCCGGATCTCGACGGTGCGACGGGCGGGCATCGCGCTGTCGCGGGGGTGCTCGCGCAGGCGCGCCGTGTGCCCGGCGCCGTCAGCGTGATTTCCGCGGCGCGCGGCGACGTCCTCGGGCCAGCGGCGGGGAGCGATGTCGTTCTCGGCGGCGTGGCGCGGGGCGGCGGCGTCCTGCGCGAGCCAGCGCGGCGGCGCGGCGTCCTGCGCGCGACGGCTCTGCGGCGTGTTGTCCTGCGGGCGACGGCTCGGCGGCGCGGCGTCCTGCGGGCGACGGCTCGGCGGCGCGTTGTCCTCCGCGAGCCAGCGCGGCGGCGCGGCGTCCTCCGCGCGGCGGCGCGGCACAGCGACCTCCGCCTCGACATGGCCTCGCTCGCGGATCGCGCGACGGGCGGCAAGATCGGCCTGGTCTGCGCGCCTGCGCGCCTCGTCGGTGCGCTCGGCGGCATCCCGGAGATGTTGTACATCGGCCCACCAAGCGCGGGCCTCCGACTGTGCCATGCGGTTTTTGTCCTCTTTCGATGGATGCCTACGGGGTTAGCTGACGGGCTCGCGCTGAAAGAGCTGCGCTACGTCGTTGACACGACGATTCGCCCCTGCGTGTGGTTCCCCCGCTCCCGGCAACTGCGACCCAGGATTCGGCTGTCTGACGGCGGCATCGTACCAACCATGGATTCCCCTGCATACACGCAGTGTTATGGAGACTGCGGACGGAACTTGCGCAATTTGCGCGTTCGCGCCGCCGCGGCATGCGTCACGCCGGCCGACCCCATCCCTCACGGAGATCCAGGCTTAGCGGCCGGCGACTTGGGCGATGTAGGCCGCCACGTCCTTGGCGTCCTGACCGTCGAGCAGCTGCGCGGGCATCTGACCCGTCCCCCGCGCACGGCCCTCGCGGATCGCGCTGAGCGTCAGGCCCTCCGTCGGCGCGAGCACGTCGAGGTTCGGCCCGACCCTGCCGACGGCGTTAGCGTCGTTGAGCGTGTGGCAGGTCGCGCACTTCTGGTTGAACAGCACCCGACCGCGCTGCACGTCGGCCTTGAGCTTCGTCCCGCCCGGCCCAGCGGAGGCCTGGTCGCTGAGCAGTACGACCGCTGGAACGGCGAACCCGAAGATCACGATCAGCGCGACGACGGCGAACTCGCCCGCGTGCAGCCGCTTGACGCGGCCACGCTCAAGGGTCTCGCGCACGCCGCGCGGGCCGCCGCGCATCGCGACGAGGACGACCCCGAGCCCAAGGGCGATGAAGAAGCTCAGAAAGATGAGGGCTGCCATGCGGCGCGGAATCTACTGAACGCGATGCACCTGAGGCTGCGGCCCGGTTGCGGGCCTCGCCCGAAGGGGTGTTCCGGGTTTGTCGTCGTGAGCGCGACCAACCCGGAACACCCCGTTTATCGGCGCCTGCCGGCACCGAAGTTCATGACCGGCGGGGCGACCGCTCGGAAGTCGTCGGTGCCCGTCGCGGCGAGGCGCTCCGCGGCCTCGGTCTCGGCCGTCGCGGCGCGCGCCTCGGCCTGGCGCGCGAGCTCGAGCGCGTCCAGCAGCGAGAAGTCCTTGACCTGCGCGGCCAGCCGGTCGCCGACCTCCAGGCGGCGCACCCCACGGGCGACGATGTTGATCGCGCCACCCGCCGAGGCGTGGCGCTCCAGCCGGCCATCGACGATCACCAGCGGCTCTGTGCGCACCGTCAGGCGGTCGCGCTCGTAGATCTGAGGCGAGACGATGATGTTGACCGTCTCCTCCTCGTCCTCGAGCAGCATGAACGTGATGCCCTTGGCAGTCCCCGGACGCTGGCGGGCGATGACGAGGCCGCCGACGCGCACGCGCGCCCCGTGCTCCAGCCGGCCGAGCGCGCCGACGCTGACGGCGCCCTCGGAACGCAAGCGCTCGCGCAGCAGCGCGAGCGGGTGGGCTGAAGCCGTCAGCCCGGTCGTGGCGTAGTCGGCGACCATCTCATCCCAGGCCGACAGGGGCCGTAGCTGCGGCGCTGCGGGCAGGTCGAGCGCCAGCGCGAGCTGAACGCCCTGCTGCCCGCGGACGCTCTGTCCCGGCGCGGTCACGCCGAGCTGCCACAGCGCGACGCGCCGGTCGCCGCCGGCCAGGACGTCGCAGGCCCCCGACCAGGCCAAGCGCTCCAATGCGGGACGACCGGCGCCGGCACGCGAGGCGAGGTCCTCCAGCGACCGGAACGGCCCGCCTTCGTGACGTGCCGCGACGAGAGCGGCCACCTCGTCGGCGCGCGCTCCGAGCACATAGCCCAGGCCGATCCGCACCCCGGGCGGGTGGGACTGATTCATCACGGTGCAGCCGACCTCGCTGGCGTTCACATCGGGCGCGTGGATCTCGATCCCACGCCGCTGTGCCTCGTGGACGAGTGCGTCGGGCGGATAGAAGCCCATCGGCTGCTCCTCCAGCAGCGCGCAGAGAAACTCCGGCCCGTAGTGCACGCGCAGCCACGTCGACTGGTAGGCGAGCAGGCCGAAGGCGGCGCCGTGGGCCTTGGGGAAGCCGAAGCCCGAGAAGCCGGAGACCATCGTGAAGACCTCCTCGGCAAGCCCCTCGGTCACGTCGGAGTGCTTCGCCATCGCACCGTCGACGAAGCGCCGGTGATGGGCCTCGATTGCCTCGGCCGAGCGCTTGCGGCTCATCGCCCGGCGCAGCCCTTCGGCCTCCCCTGCGCTGAAGCCGGCAAACGCCTGCGCGACCTCGAGCACCTGGTCCTGGAAGATGATCGTGCCGAGCGTGTCGCGCAGCGGCGGCTCGAGCGACGGATGCAGGTAGGGAACCTGGAAGTCCGGATCGACGCGCATGCGCTGGCGGCGCTCGATGTACGGGTTGACCGCGCCGCCGACGATCGGCCCCGGACGCACGATCGCGACCTGGATCGTGATGTCGTCGAGGTTCTCCGGGCGCGTGCGTCGCAGCGACCCCATCTGCGCGCGCGACTCGATCTGAAAGACGCCGGTCGTCTCGGCGTTCTGGATGCACTCGTAGGTCGCGGGATCGTCGAACGGGATCCTCGACAGGTCGATGCGCTCGCCGCGGCGCGCGGCGATGTGCTCGACGCAGCGCTCGACGGCGCTCAGCATCCCCAGGCCAAGCAGGTCGATCTTCAGAAAGCCCGCGTCGGCGCAGGAGTCCTTGTCCCACTGCGCGAGCTGGCGGCCCTCCATCGCGGCCGGGACGAGCGGGACGCAGTCCACGAGCGGGCGCGTCGCGACGATCATCCCGCCCGAGTGCTGGGAGAGGTGGCGCGGCAGGCCGTACGCCTCCTCGGCCAGGCGCACGAGCCATCCCCAGCGGCCCGTCCGCCGGCCCGGGCCGAGCGCGGTGTCGATGTCGCGGTCGACCTCGCGCGAAGACCAGCCCTCGCTGCCGCGCGCGACCCGCTCGATCTCCCCCGGCGGCAGGCCCAGCGCCTTGCCGATCTCGCGGATCGCGCCGCGCGCACGGTAGGTCGGAAAGGCGGCCACCAGAGCCGATCGCTCGCGCCCGTAGCGCTCGTGCACCCGCGGGATGAGGACCTCGCGGATGTCGCGCGGGAAGTCGAGGTCGATGTCGGGCAGCGCACTGAGCTCTTCGTTGAGAAAGCGCCCGAGCAGGAGCTTGTTGGCGATCGGATCGACGTGGCTGAGGCCGGTGAGGTAACAGACGATCGAGGAGACGCTCGAGCCGCGCCCGCGCCCCGGCGGCAGCAGCGCTCGTGCAGTCGACGCCCCTCGCACCTGTACCGCCACCTCGCGCGCGAGCTCGAGCAGGTCGCGGTGCAGGAGAAAGAAGCCGGCCAGGCCGAGGTCGCCGATGACACGCAGCTCCTCCTCCAGGCGCGCGATCGCCTCGTCGCGGTGCTCGTTGCCGGCTGGATAGCGCTCGTCGAAGAGCGCCTGGCAGACCTCCGCCAGCGCGCGGCCCGCGGTCGCGTCCTCCGCGCCGGGATAGCGGTAGCCGAGGTCGCTTGTGAGATCGAACCGCAGCGTGTCCGCCAGCCGTGCGGTCTCGGCGACCGCCTCGGGGTGATCGACGAAGCGGGCGGCCATCGCCTCCGGCGTCGTGAGCACGTGGGCGTGGTTGCCGCGGCGCAGCGGCTCGGAGGCGTCGAGCGTCGTGTGCCGGCGGATCGCGACGAAGGCGTCTTGTAGCCGCGCCCGCTCGGGCGTGTGGGCGTGGACGTTTCCAGTCGCGACCGTCGGTACGCCGAGCCGAGCCGCCAGCCCGGCGAGCCCGCGGTTCAGCACGCGATCGTGGCGGGCGAGCGGGCGTTGCAGCTCGACGCGGAAGGCGTCGGGGCCGAAGACGCTCAGCAGCCGGCGCATCGTCGGCTCGTCGCGGATCCCGTTGGATGCGCAGCCGCTGAGACAGACCAAGCCTTCGTGATGGCACTCGACGTCCTCGAGCGAGGCCGCCGGCTCGGTGCGGTCGCGCTGCGGCCCGTCGCGGGTGTGAGCGTGCGCCCGCGTCAGCAGCCGGCAGAGATTGCGCCAGCCCGTCTCGTCGCGGACGAGCAGCGTCAGATGGCGGTCGTCGTCGAGCGTCACCTCCGCCCCGTGAATCGCGCGCAGCCCGAGCGCCTTCGCCGCCTGCGCGAACTCCATCGAGCCCGACAGCGAATCGTGGTCGGTCAGCGCGTACGTACCGTGGCCACGGTTCAGCGCCGCGGCGACGAGCTCCTCGGGCTGGGAGGCGCCGTCGAGAAACGAGTAGGCGGAGTGCGCGTGAAGCTCGACGTAGTGCGACATACGAACGCATGTTCGCATACGTGGCGGTCGTCGTGCTTCACCCTGGATCCTCATGCCTCCATCGGCAGGCAGTCCAGCCGCGGCTCCCACAGCCCACCGGGCGGGCGCGTCGCGGCCGACTCGAGCGTCGCCAGCTCGACCGTGTCCTCGGTCTCGGCACCGAGCTTGAAGAACGCCCCGACGCCGCCCGCGGCTCCGCTCGTCAAGCTGCGGGTGCCGTAGGTGCGCATGTCCACGTGAGCCCGAGCCCGCAGGCGCTCACCGAGCGCGCGGATCGCGCTCATGTTCTTCGGGCTGCGGCGAAAGTCCGCCCAAGCGGCCGCGATGTCGGGGTCGGTGAGATCGATGCGGGCCGTGAACTCCCGGCGCCTACCGGCCAGGCGCCGCTTGTCGGTGCCCACGGTGCCGAACGCGGGCCCGGCGACGCCCGAGAGCGAGAGCTCGACCTGCCGGCCTTGGCGATCGAGCGTCAGCCCCATGACGACCTGCTCGCCGCCGCTGACCGCCGGCCCGCTCATGAGGGCGTGCGCGAGCGCGTTCGCAGACGCACCGTAGTTCAGGGAGATCGTCAGTGGGCCGGCGGCATCCTTGCGCACGCCGAGGACGACCTCCGAAGCGCCTTCGAACCCGGCGCCCGCGATCAATGAGCTGAGCCCGAACCTGCCGAGCTCACGCAGGCCGCCCTCGTAGAAGACCGCCCGCGGCCGTGGCAGGCGACCGCCGTCGCCGCGGATCGCGCGTACGATCGCGTCCGCCTCGCGGTCGTCGCGGGCGCTGAAGACCTGACCGCGACCCAAGACGCCCTGCACGCCGGCACGCGCCTCGTCGACGCCGCCGATGGTCCTCCCGTCCTTCTCCACTTGGAGGCGCAGCCCGACGCCGACCTCGACACCTGCGCCTGTACGGCCGGCGACGGTCAGCCGGACCGTGCCGTCGGACAGGCGCTCGCGCAGCACGTAGCGGTCCCTGTCGACGCGCAGCAGCATGACGTTGACGGCGAAGTGATGGCTGTCGCGCGTGCTCGTGACGGTGCAGGGACGCGCCCGCTGGACCTCGCAGCTGCGGCCGCTGACGAGGCAGAGCCCACGATGCACCTGGCCGAGGACGGCGTTCGCGATCGCCGGCGCGCCGACGCCCACGCCCGACGCGGCGGTGCCGAGGAGCAGCACGGCAACGGCGACGAGCGCGACGTAGTCGACTGTCGCCTGGCCGCGTTCTGCTCGCATCCATCGCACGGCCCGCAGGCTGCCGAGCGCCCTATTACAGATCTAGACGCGTTTGCGTGAAAAGAACCCCAACTTCGTGCCGCCCAACGCACGGGACCCGGGCAGCCGCACATAGCGCCGGCCGGTACGTGCCTCGTCGGCCGCGACGAGACGCTCGAGCAGCACCGCCTGCGCGAGACCGACGACCAGGCAGCCCAGGGTGATCCGTAGGCCGGCGTCCCACCCGGCAGCGCGCAGCCCGAGCTCCCCGGGCACGACGAATATGGCCACGAGCACGACAAGGACCAGCACCGGCCACCACAGCGCCGTCGGCTCGCCGGTGAGCTCGGCGCCCTCGGCGACGGGCTGCGCCCCGGCCATCCAGCGGCGCACGGCCAGCGGGCCGAGCAGCGCGAGCAGCACGACAACAGCGGCGATCTGGATCACCGTGCTTCCCGAGCGGTTGCTCGCCTCGTCGACGCCGGCGAGCAGCACAGCGCTCGCCACCGCGCCGGCGCCCGCCAAGACCGCGCCCTCGAGGCGCAGGCGCTCACGGTAACTCGGCGGAGGCATACGGACGTAAACGGTACCCGCGCGGCAGGATAGGACGCCCTGGCTCGAGCGCGCTGCTCACTGCGACAAGACTGAGTTCCCCGCTTCGCCCGTACTGCAGCGGTGATCTTCGACCCCGCTGATCATCGTGCCCGGTGACGTCAGCGCTGGAGATACCACCTGCGCTCCTCCAGCTCGCGAAAGACCACGAGATTGCGCCCGCCGGTCGTGACGACCTCCCAGTAGCGCCGGCGCAGCGGCCGGTCGGTCCACCAGCGATCCTCGACGAGCCATGACTCGCGGATGGCATCGACAGCCAGGCCGTCGACGGTCAGCGGCATGCCGGTGGCGTCCGCGCACACCGCAGCGGCCCGAGGCTCGGCGATCCTCCTCGGGCCCGGACTCATCGAGCGATCCTTCCCGATGATCCTCCGGGTTCGAACGGGGTCAGCACCACACGACGCTCGGGCACGCGCGAGTCGGGATCGATCTCCAGGATGCGCAGGGCGGCGTCGGGTCCGGCAGCTGCGCGCGCCTGGCGAACGGCCTCGCGCAGGCGCTCGTCGCGGCGCACTGCGCCGTCGTCGAACAGCGCGCGCGCCTCAGGATGGGGTGGGCCGAAGCGCTCGACGGTGAGCTCCAGCGTCTCGGCCGGCGCGGGCAGCAGCGCCAGGCGACCGTCCAGCGCGAGCCGCATCCGCTCACCGTCGGCGAGCGCCTCGCGGACGACGACGCGCTCGCGCCACGTGCCGCCTTCGACGAGCCGCGCTGAGAGCACGACCGCTCGGAGCGTGCGCCCGCGCCGCTCGCGGCGGGCGAGCAGACGATCGATGAGCAACCACAGAGCGCGGCCGAGCTGCTCGCCCGAGCCCGACTCGGGCAGCTCCAAGGTCTCGCGCAGCAGCTCGCCCGGCTTGCGCGGGCGCAGCGGTGTGTCCAAGCCGTTGGCGAGGTCGTGGGCGAGCAGGCCGGGGCGCCCGAAGCGATCGGCGAGCGCCGCGCGCGGCAGCTCGGCGAGGAAGCCGAGCGTCGCGACCCCCAGGCGCTCGAGCGGCTCGACGAGCGCGACGGTCTCCGTACGTCGGCGCAGCAGCGCGACCGGATGCGAGGCGAGCTCCTGCGCGCCGGTGAGCGTCGCGGGCCGCCGGACGCGCGCGCCGTATGCCGCGACCATCGCGCAGAAACGCGTCGGCCCCTGCCCGATTCGCGGGGCGGCGAGGACCCGGCGCAGGCGCTCGTCGGAGCCCTGTGCCTGCGCGCCCGCTGCCAGATAGCCGTCGGCCAGCATTCGCGTGACCCGGCCGCAGTGCAGCCGCTGGAGGCCGCGCGCGTCGAAGCACGCCTCGCCGGGCCGCAGCGACTCGACCGCCGCACCGAGGTTCTCCAGCCGCGCCAGCGCGCACTCCCACGCCTCGGCGACCCCCATCGGATCGGGCGGCACGAGCGCCAACGCGGGGCAGCGGGAGAGCGCCTCGCCCATGCGCATCCCGGCGTGGATCCCAAACGCCTCGGCGGCCTGAGAGACCTCGCCGACGAACAGCTCGCGGCCCGGCTCGGGAGCGAGCGCGGCCGGCTCGCCGAGCAGACCGGCGCGGCCGCCGGCGGCGACGGCGAGTTCGAAGCGCTCCAGTAGGACACAGACGATCACGCGAACGCATGTTCGCATCGATCGGATGCCTGCGCAAGCTCTGGACCGCCGCTCGGCGCGCTCGTAAGCTCCTCGGTGGAGATGCTAGGGCCATCCATGTTCGACAGCCGGACGAAGGCCCGCTCGCTCGCCTTCCTCTTTGCTGCCGGCGCTCTCGTCGGCGTGCTGACCGTCGGTCTCCCACACTCCAACGCGATCCCCGACAGGAAGGTGCTCGCCGTCTCGGCCGTCTCGCTCGTGCTCGCGCTCGTCTTCTTGCGCTACGCCGCGCGCATACGCGACCCCCTGCTGCACGCGGCGCTGGGCGCAGTGACGATCATCCTCAGCCTCGTCATCCATTACACGAAGCACACGACGCTGTATCCGCTGATCTACATGTGGCCGGCGCTATACGCGTTCTACTTCTTCTCGACCCCCATCGCGCTCGCCCACCTCGCCTGGATCGGCGCCGCGTACGCGACGGCGCTGAGCGTCGACAAGCAGATGGACGCGACCCTGCGGCTCGTGCTCGTGCTCGGGACGCCGCTCGTCATCGGGCTGATGATCTCGCGCCTGCTGGGGCACATGCGGGAGGGCATGGAGCGCAGCGCGCGCCAGGAGCGGGCGCTGCGGTCGAGTGAACGGCGCACCCGCGAGATCGTCGACAGCGCCCGCGACGGCTTCATCTCGACCGATACGGACGGGCGCGTGCTTGACGTCAACGCCGCCGCCGAGGTCTTGCTCGGGCGCTCGCGCGCCGACGTGCTCGGGCGGCCGTTCCAGGATCTCGGCGTCCCGCCCCGTCTGCACGCGAAGTTCGAGGAGCGCCGCCGAGCGTTGCTGGACGGCGCGCGCCAGGACGGTACGCGGCACCTGGCGCTGCGCGTCGTCATCGACCGCCCCGACGGGACGCGGCTGCGCGCCGAGACGATGATCTGGGTCGTCGAGCGCGAAGGCGAACTCACGTTCAACGCGCGCCTGACCGACATCGGCGACCGGCTGCGCGAGGAGGAGGAGCGCGAAAAGCTCCTGCGCTCCGAGGCCGCGCGGGCCGAGGCCGAGCGCACCGCCGCGACGATCGGGCGCCTGCAGGCGGTGGCCGACGCCGCGCTGACCGAGCGCAACCTCGACGTGCTCGGGCCGACGATCCTCCAGCGCACGCGCGAGGTTATGAACGCCGAGGCCGCCGCCCTGCTCGTCGTGCAGGAGGACGGCAGCATGTCGCTCGTCACGTCGGACCCGTCGACGTGCGAGGACCGGCCCGAGCGCGTGCCCGCGGGCGCCGGGATCGCGGGCAAGGTGCGGGCAACGCGCGCGCCGGTGCTCTTGAACGATCCGCCGGCCTGCGAGCTTGCGGATCCCTCGATCCTCGACGTCGGGATCTCTTCTATGCTCGGCGTGCCGCTGATCGTGCGCGACGAGCTGATCGGCGTCATCGAGATCGGCGTCCGCAAGCCGCGACGGCTGGGGGCCGAGGACGTCGACCTGCTGCGCCTGACGGCTGACAGGGTCGCGCTGGCGATCGATCATGCACGCGCCTACGGGCGTGAGCACCGGATCGCCGAGACGCTGCAGCGCAGCCTGCTGCCGCAGACGCTGCCGTCGCTGCCGGGCATCGCGCTGGGCGCCCGGTATCTGCCCGCGGCGTCGGAGGCCGAGGTGGGCGGCGACTGGTACGACGCGATCTCGTTGACGGGCGGGCGCGTTCTGCTTGTCATGGGAGACGTGTCGGGCAAGGGGCTGGCGGCGGCGTCGACGCTCGGCGCGCTGCGACACGCGATTCGCGCCTACGCGCTCGAGGGCCATGGGCCGGCCGACATCGCCGATCGCCTGAACCAGTTCGTGCTGGCCGAGCCCGGACGCGAGCACATGGCCACTCTGGTGCTGGCGGTCTTCGATCCCGTCGATGCGCAACTGGCGTGGGTCAACGCCGGTCATCCGCCGCCCTTGACGCTGGACGCCGACGGGACGCCGCGCTATCTGGAAGGCGCGCGCTCGGTGCCTTTGGGGGTGCTGCCGTTCCCTACCTACGAGCAGGAGACGGTGACGCTCCAGCACGGCGGCGCGGTCGTGCTGTACACCGACGGGCTGATCGAGCGCCGGGGAGAGCACCTCGACGACGGGTTGGCGCTCCTGGCCCGTGCCGCCGCAGACGGGCCGCTCGAGTCCGAAGCGCTCTGCGACCGGCTTCTGGAGGCCGCGGTACCGGACGGCGCGACGAGCGACGACATCGCGCTGCTGACGTTGTGCCACGTGCCGCTCGGTGGGCGCTTGGCGCTCGACCTGCCGAGCGAGCCGAGCGCGTTGCGGTCCTTGCGGGCGTTGCTGCGACGCTGGCTCGAGCAGGTGGAGGCGTCGGATGTGGACGTCCACGCGATCGTCATGGCATGTTCTGAGACCTGCACGAACGCGATCGAGCACGCGGGCGCGGCACCCGACGAGACGATCTCCTTCGAAGCCGTGCTGCGCGACGGCGAGGTCGATGTGACCGTCCGCGACCGCGGCCGCTGGCGCTCGCAACGGCCGCCGAGCGACCAGGGGCGCGGGCTGGAGCTGATCGATGCGTTGATGGACGACGTCCAGCTCGAGACGGCGGCCGGCGGCACGACGGTGCGCCTGCGACGGCGGCTGAGCGAGCGGGTGAGCGCATGACCGCGGGGGCCCGGCTGTCGAGCGAGTTGCGCGGCGATGTCGTCGTCGTGAGCGTGGAAGGCGAGCTCGACGTCTTCAATGCGGCGGAGATGACGAGGTTGATCGAGTCGCTCGTGCCGACCGAGGCCCATGGGGCCGTGCTGGATCTCTCGGGGCTCGGCTTCCTGGACTCGACCGCGATCCGCAAGCTGTTCGCGCTGACGAGCCGGCTGATCGAGCGCCGCCAGAAGGTGCATCTCGTAACGCCGCACGGGAGCACGGTGCTGCGGACGTTGCAGCTGGTCGAGTTCGCGCGCGCCGCACCGATCCATGGCTCGTTGGAGGAGGCGCTGGCGCAGCTGGACAACGGAGCGGGCGAGCCGGGTTGAGGTGGCTGTGGTCGTGGACGGTCGACGCGGTGCCGGCGGCCGGCGGCCTGCTCGCCAGGGGGTGTTCCGGGGTTTCTCGCTCTCAAGAGACGCAAGCCGGAACACCCCCCGATCGCCGACTCGGCTCAGGAGAGCTTGACGCCGACCGTCAGCGAGCCGGTGTAGCCATCGCTCGTGGTGTCGCCCTTGCGGCGCATCCCGAGCACAGCCCGGGCACCGGCCTGGCGGTAGATCCCGTCGTTCGCGTTGGCGCTGCTGACCGTGCCGCGTGCCGAGTATCTGCCGCGGCCGTAGATCGACTTCATGACCGCGGGCGGGAAGAAGACCTGGCCCGTGTGGATCTCGTTGCCGGACACGAAGACCTTCATATGGATGTGCGGCGTCCGTCCCGGATACCAGCCCGGGAAGATCGTCTCGAAGCGGACCTGGCCGCCGGCGTTGGTGCGCTGGATGCCGCGCAGCCAGTTGCCACTGTTGTCGGCGACGCCGGAGTAGGCGCCGGAGGCGTCGGCGTGCCAGATCTCGACGGCGGCGTTCTTGATCGCGCGGCATGTCGTCGCGTTGACGACGGCGCAGCGCAACGTGAGCGGGATGCCTTGACGGCCGCCGCGGATGTCGCGGCGGACGAGGTCGAGGTCGAGGTAGTACGGCCCCTCGGTCACCTCGCGTTGCAGCACGCATCCGGCGGCGGCAGCGTCGGCGCCGTCGGGGAGGAGGAGGCCGCGGGCGCCGTAGGCGGCACCAAGGCCGGTGACGCCGGCGGCCATGAGCAGTTGGCGGCGGGAGAGCGATTCGGTCATGGATGCGAGCGTGCCGGAGTCGCCTGGGAGTCGCCTGAGAATGTGCTGGGAGCTGGTCGGGCGAAGCATGCCTACGGGACGTGAGTCCGAGCGTCCGGCGATAGAAAAGCCCCGCCAAAGCGGGGCCTTTCCGTAGCGGACCTGTAAGCCGGATTCTGTCGTGAGCAACCATCCATCTGAGCGGCCGACCTGGACCTTGGCGGGCAGCCTGCAAACGGTCCTGCTTGGCCTTGCATCGGGTGGGGTTTGCCTGGCCGCCGTGTCGCCACGGCGCCGGTGCGCTCTTACCGCACCTTTTCACCCTTGCCTGTGCGCGTCGCACGTGCTGACGCGCCATCGGCGGTGTGTTTCTGTGGCACTTTCCCGCGAGTTTCCCCGGGTCGGGTTCCCGACCACCGTGCCCTGTGATGTCCGGACTTTCCTCGAAGGGCGAGCCTCCGCGGCTGCTTGGTCTGCGGCTTCAGCGTAGCGTCTCGTTGGATCGCCGACCAGGGCTGACGCCGCCCGCAGGCAAGCCGGGATAGTGTCCACGCATATGAAAGACGTGCTCGGTAGGCGGGTCATCGCGGCGGTCATCGACGCGGTCCTCATCCTCGTTCTACTCGTTGTCGTCGCCAAGACGCTGGGCAATGAGGGCACGACGAGCCGGTCGATCTGGGCCGAGACCCAGGGCAGCCCGCGTACGGTGTTCTTTCTGCTGACGTTCGCCTACTTCGTGGTCACCGAGCTCGTCTGGGCGCAGACGCTCGGCAAGCGCGTCATGAACCTGCGCGTCGTCGCGATCGATGGCGGCAAACCGGGTGCCGGCCCGATGCTCCTGCGCAACGTGGTGCGGGTCGTCGACTGGCTGCCCGGCCTGTACATCGTCGGTGCGATCGCGGTCTTCATGACCGGCGAGCGCCGCCAGCGCGTGGGCGACCTTGCCGCGAAGACCCACGTTGAGGCGATCACAAACGACACAGCCGCGCGCCCCCGCGACGAGCCGCCGCCGGCCGCCAGCGACGACGACGTTCTCGCCAGCATCCTGCGCTGAGGGCAGGCGCACGGTTCTAGGCGACCTCGGTCCGGCACTCCCGGCAGCGCCCGCCGACCGCCGACGGCCCGGATCCATAGCGAGGCTCCATCGCCCCGTCACAGATCGGGCACGCCGCGGTGCGGTGCGCGGTCAGGTCCTCCCAGGCGCCGAAGAGAACGTCCTCCAGCGTCCGACCCTCGCGCGGGACACGACTGAGCACGGTTGGCCGTTCAAGGTCGATCGTCGCCATCAGGGCACGCTCCTGAACAGGCCGACCACACGGCCCAGGACTTGCACGTCACGGGTTCTTATCGGCTCCATCGACGCGTTCTCGGGTTGCAGCCGGATGTGGTCCTCCTCGCGGAAGAAGCGCTTGACGGTCGCCTCCTCGCCCACGAGCGCTACGACGATCTCCCCGTCCTCCGCGGTCTCCTGCGGCCGTACCACGACGTAATCGTCGGGCAGGATGCCGGCGTCGATCATCGATTCGCCGCGTACGCGCAAGATGAACCGGCCCTCCTCGCCCCCAGCCAACAGCGGCACGTTGACGTATTCCTCGATGTTCTCCTCGGCCAGCACCGGCGACCCAGCCGCCACCTGCCCGACGAGCGGAAGGCCGTCCGGCCGTACGATCGACTTGACCTGCTCCACGGCACGGTCGAGCATCTCGATCGCCCGCGGCTTGGACGGATCGCGCCGCAGCAGTCCGAGCTTCTCGAGGTTGGCCAGGTGGGCGTGCACGGTCGAGGACGAGGCTAGCCCGACGGCCTTGCCGATATCGCGCACGGTCGGCGGATAGCCGAACCTCGCCGAATAGCTCTTGATGAAGTCGAAGATCTCCTGCTGGCGCTTGGTCAAGTCCACGGCGCACGCTCCTTGCCGCGAGAGGGTGAATTTGCGAGGGCGAACATCTGTTCGTACAAGCTAGCGGCGCCGTCGGATGGAATCAAGCGGCCTATACTGCGCGAGCCCTCGCGCCGGTGGCGGAATTGGTAGACGCGCAAGGTTGAGGGCCTTGTGGGGGGATTCCCCCGTGGAGGTTCGAGTCCTCTTCGGCGCATTTCTAGCAGGACTTAGCGACGACGTTCGAACCGTCGCTGAGACCCGAGTGCGGCTTCCGGGCCCGTACCCGCACAGCACCCGGCACCGCACGATCAGCGAACAGACGACTGGGACAGACATGTTCCGGCGCCTTGAGCCCGTCGCGATCGGCTGAGTTGTGTCCGTCCTTGTTCCACTTTGCGGCGCTGCGAGCTCGAGAGTGCAAGGAACCGTCGAGGAGGGCAGTCTCGCCCTGCGCTCCCTGCTCGCTCAACAGTGTGCTGCACAAGATCGCGATCGTCCAAAGGCCGCTGCGACCCACGAGCCGCGCCTACCTGCAGCGCAAACAGCCCGCGACCCGACCGTGCGTCATCAAGGTGCGCGGCGGCAAAGTCCGTCCTCCTGTTCTTGCCTGAGGCTGCGGTCGTGGTGCTCAGGCCCGTCCGATCGCAGCCCGAGGGATGCAACACTCGCGCGGGCTGAGCGCCGCGACGGCTCACTGCATCCTTGGGGATGCTTCCCCTGTCAGGTGGCGATACGCGGTAGGAGCGCAGGTACGTTGTAGGCCTCGTGCGCGCGTCCAACGCCGCTCCCGCGGTTCATCTCAGTCACCGATCCAACTGGCTGCGCGCCGCTGTGCTGGGTGCCAACGACGGGATCGTGTCGACGGCGAGCCTTGTGCTGGGCGTGGCCGCGTCCGGCGCCGCGGGCCGGCAGATCGTGACCGCCGGGATCGCCGGGTTGGTTGCGGGAGCGCTTTCGATGGCGGCCGGCGAGTACGTGTCGGTCAGCTCGCAGCGCGACGCCGAGCAGGCCGACATCCGCCTGGAGGAGCGCGAGCTGCTCAGCGATCCGGAGGGCGAGCTTCGTGAGCTCGCTCTCGCCTACGAGCGCCGGGGCCTCTCGCCGTCGTTGGCGAGCGACGTCGCGGTTGCGTTGTCGCGCAGCGGTGCCCTGCAGGCGCACCTGCGCGATGAGCTCGGTCTTGACGAGCAGCGGCTGGCGCAGCCGTTTCAGGCTGCGTGGGCGTCCGCGGTGTCGTTCTCGGCCGGTGCGACGCTGCCGTTGCTGGCCGTCGGCGTGACGCCATCGTCGGGGCGGATTGGCGCGACGATCCTCGTCACGATCGTCGCGCTCGCGTTTCTGGGGGATCTTGGCGCTCGGCTTGGTGGCGCGCCGCGGCGCCGCGCGACGATCCGCGTGGTGGCCTGGGGGGCCGCCGCGATGGCGATCACTGCCGTGTCGGAGCGCTCGTCGGCAGCGTCGGTTGATCGCGACCCAAGGCGGTCGCGTGAAGTACGGTGCGGCGTCCGTCCTCGCGGGGCGTCGTGTTTCCCCGCAGGTCGTCTAGCCTCGCGTCGATGAGCTCTGACGGGCGCCGGGGCACCGCGACACTGGTGCGCCACGCCGAGACCGCGTGGTCGCTGTCGGGCCGTCACACCGGTCGGACGGACGTGCCGCTGACTGATCGCGGCCGCGAGATCGCGTGCTCGCTCGCCGACAAACTGCGCGGGCGGTCCTTTGACCGCGTGCTGACCAGTCCGCTGTCGCGGGCCGTCGAGACCGCGACGCTCGCAGGCTTCGCGAATGCCGAGCCTGACCGCGACCTGATGGAGTGGGACTACGGCAACGACGAAGGCTTGACGACGCCGCAGATCCGCGAGCAGCGCGCTGGTTGGTTGCTGTGGCGCGACGGCGCCGCCCGCGGCGAGGTCGCCGACGAGGTCGGCGCGCGCGCGGACCGCGTCATCGCAAAGATCACCGCGCGAGACGAGGATGTCCTGATCTTCGCCCACGGTCACGTGCTGCGCGTGCTTGCGGCGCGCTGGCTGCAGCAGCCCGCGGACTTCGGCGCGCGCCTGGTGCTCGGCACCGGCACGCTGTCGATGCTCGGTTACGAGCACGATGTCCGAGCCGTCCTGCGCTGGAACGCCGACTGAGTCGCACCTCTAACGGGATGCGGCCTTCCGCGGCTGATTGGCTTCGAGAGTACCGCTTACACCCGAGACCCCTGCACCGGGACGATCACCGAACGGCCGCGCGGGACAGACATATTCCGCGGCTGAACCGCGTCCGCCCTCGTTCCGCTTTGCGGCGCTGCGAGCTCGAGAGCGCCGGAACCGTCGAATAGGAGCAGTATGCCGCGGGTCGCATGGACGGACCCGCGAGCGCTGCAGGTGGTCGCGCTCAACCTCGGTAGTACTCGATCGCGCCGGTGCGCTCGAGGTCGTCGAGCAGGATCGCTTCAGCGTCGAGGACCAGTTCGATCTCGTTGCTGACGACTACGCCGCCGCCGGGGAGCTCGTCTTGCCACGAGACGCCGAACGCGTGTCTGTCGATCCTGGCGGTCGCCTCGAAGCCGATCCGGCGCATGTCGCCCTTGTTCTCGCCTGCGTCCCAGAACGGCGTCCTCCATTCGCCGATGTAGGCGATGTCGAGTGGGACCGTGCGCGTCACGTCGCGGATCGTCAGGTCGACCTCCCCCTTGAACGCGGTGTCGGCGGTGCGTTCGGTGAAGCGGCCGCTGAACGTGATCTTGGGGTAATTCTCGACATCGAGGAAGTCGGCGTGGCGCAGATGGGCGTCGCGGGCGGGCTCGCCGGTCCAGATAGCGGTCGCGTCGATCTCGCCCTCGAAGGTCGCGTCGAGCCAGTGGTCCCAGTCGAGCTCGAGCTGTCCGTGGATGTCCTTGAACAAGCCGCGCACCCACGTGACCATCATGTGGCGGGCGCGGAACTCTGCCTCTGTGTGTCCCGGCTCGAGGATCCAGGTCGCCATTTCAGATCGCAGGACACGTCGTGGTTTGGTTGCCTGTCGTCGTCATGTCTGTCTCCTGATTGGCTGTTTGATCGGCGAGATGGTCAGCTGGCGGGTGAGAGAGGCGGCGCCACGGGCGGCGCGGGGGACGTGCCCGGTAGAACCCTTCAAGTCAGTGGGCGGGGTGGTCGTGGCCGGGCTCACGCTCGGCGGCGAGGCGTCCGCTGAGGATGGCGGCGAGGCCACCGAGGGTGCCGGCGCCGTGCGCGCCAAGCGCCAAGCCCGCGCCGGCCAAATCAACGCCGAGCACGTTGTCAAGCGACCAGTCCCCCGCGCCGATCCCGCCGAGGGCGAACACCGCCGCGGCCAGCACCAGGTTGTATCCGTAGCCGTTGCCGAAGATGAAGAACCCGATAGGCAGATGGACGCGTCACGGCCCGCTGACCACGAACGCGACGTTGTCGACATAACACCAGCTCCAGTTCTCGCCGGGCTCAGCGGAACGAGCGATCGGGTGTCCCATGCTGCGGGCATGGGCCGAGGCATGGCGGTGCGGCGAGCTGTCGCAGCACCCGATACGGCCGCAGGACTGACACATACGCAGATGCACCCATGTCCCCCCGATCGCCAGGCACTCCTCGCACCCGGCGATCTCGTCCGGCAGCTCGGTCAGCTCGATGCTGTCGGTGTGCGAGCAGATCGTGCTCATCGAGCCAGCGCCTCCAGCAAGGACGCCGCGTCGTAGCCGCGGCGGTGCACGACTCCGTCGATGAACAGGGTCGGCGTGCCCCGTACCTCGCCCGACGCCAGTCCGCTCTGCACGTCCCGGCGAACTCGCCCGAGCACCGCGGCGCCGGCCCGGTCGCCGTCGAACCGCGCGAGGTCGAGCTCGAGTTCGGCGGCGTACAGCCGCAGGTCGGCGTCCTTGAGCGCCGCCTGGCGGTGGAAGAGCAGTTCGTGGATGCTCCAGAACCGGTCCTGGAGCGCGGCCGCCTCGGCTGCGGCGGCCGCCGCGAAAGCGTGCGGGTGGATCTCGGTCAGCGGAAAGTGCCGGAACGCGAAGCGGACCCCCTCGCTCAGCCGTCGCTCGACGTGTTCGATCTCCCGAAACGCTCGGCGCGAATACGGGCATTCGTAGTCGCCGTACTCGACGATGAGGCGCCCCGCCGTCCCGCCGCGGACGTGATCGACCGCGTCGTCAAGCGGCTCCATCGCCACATCATGCTTCGCCGGCACGGGGTTCCTCATGCGTATCCTTCACCGTACTGCGGCGACGAAGTGAATCGGCGGTTCGGGAGGGCACGCGCCGTCGCGACGCTCGCGCGGACCCGTGGGGCGACGTCCTCGATAAACGTCCGCAGCATCTGGGGATCCGGCTTGCCCATGAGAACGAACGTGCTGAACCCGAGGTCCAGCGCAAGGTAGGTAAGCACCTCGGTCCAGTGGTCGGGCGGCGAGCTGGCTGCCCGAGGCAGAGGCGATGACGAGCGCCCCGTCGCGTGTGACCGCGTGGACGCTGCCGAGGGCGTACTCGGGCTGGCCGCCGATCGCCTTCATTGCGGCCGCCTCGGGTGCTGCGACAGCTCGCCGCACCGCCATGCCTCGGCCCATGCCCGCAGCATGGGACACCCGATCGCTCGTTCCGCTGAGCCCGGCGAGAACTGGCGCTGGTCTTCTGTCGACAACGTCGCGTTCGTGGTCAGCGAACGGTGACGCTGCCCGAGCGCGCACCCTAGGCCGTTAGGGTTCAGTCATGTCCAAGCCGTTGAATGACGAACAGGTTCAAGAGCGCATCGAGGAGCTCGAGCAGGAGGAGCAGCGGCTGCGTCGTGACGAAAGCCAAGCGGCCGACGCGCAGGTTTCCGCGGACGCGGAGCGGCTCGAGGCGGCGCGGATCGAGCTTGACCGGCTCTGGGATTACCTGCGCCAACGCCGGGCGCTGCGCGACGCAGGTCAGGACCCCGATGGCGCCGCGATGCGCGACGCCGGGACCGTTGAGCGCTACCTCGGCTGATCGATGTCGGTCATCGCCGTAGCCGACCTCTTCGGCGTCAGCGGTCGCCGCCGAGAACTGCTATCCGCGCTCGCAGACGCGGAGCGCCAAGCCGCCGACCAGCCAGGCTGCGTGCGGTACGCGTTCGCCGAGACGATCGCCGATCCCGACCACTTCGTCCTGATCAGCGAATGGCGCGACCAGGCCGCCCTCAACACGCACTACGCGTCGCGCGGATTCGCGAGCTTTCAGTTTTCGCTGAACGGGCTGCTGGCCCGTCCCAGCCAGATGACCGTGTACTCCGTCACCGGATCGGTGCGACCGCTTGCCTCCGGTCCTATGGACCCACGCGACGCCGACTGACAGGGGCATCCGGCGCGGCCGCGAGCACGTCGCGCATCAACCGCGCGCTGGTCGCCGGCAGTTGCAGCTGCCTGTTGGGGTTGAGCACGTCGCGCGTTCGGACGAGACGAAGGCCCGCTTCCGACCGGCCAAACCCCCCAACATTGAGGCTGCTTGAGGGTTCGAAAGTGCCCCGGTTAAGCGCATGTCGCAGCACAGTCGATCGACGTCCAACCCGCGTCAAATGCGGGCACGGCGTCGGTTGGGGCCCCACGGCGCGCTCCGCGGCCGTCGGCGCGTCCGCGACGGCGAGTAGGACTTCTAGGCAGCGCGATGATTTCGATCCGCACGCGGTTCATCGCGAGCCGGTCCGCCTCAAGAATCCCTGCCGAGCGGACAAGCTCCCCGAAACGCAGGGCGCGGCCGCCCAGGCGGGGGAAGGGCGGCCGCGCAGGATGCTGCGTGAACGGGTCGCCAATGGGGTGTCGGCGCTCCCGTTACCCCGCTTATCGCCTTTGAGGCGCGTCTGGATCAACTTTCGTCGCGGTCAGCTGTATTCCCACAGACCGCTGCTCTGACTCCGCGACGCGCGGGATCAAAGGCTCAGCTCGCCAGCGCAAGCGTGCGGTTGCTCGCTTCGAACTCGCGCCCGACCTCGACCAGAATCTCGAGCATCGCGGCTGTTGCCGGCGACACGTACCCTCCGGCGAGCGTCGCGGCCAGAACGTGGCGCATCGGCGGACGGCCCTCGAGCTGGCGGATGACGACATCGTCGCGAACGGCGACCAGCGCGAGGTCGGGAATCAGGCAGACGCCGACGCCCGCCGCCACGAAGCCCTGGATCGCGACGTAGTCGTCGGATTGGAACGCAACGCGCGGCTCGAAGCCGGCGGCGTGGCACGCACGTTCCAGGATCATGCCGTCCGGACAGCGGCCGGTCGTTCCCAAGATCCACGAGTCCTGCGCGAGATCGGTCAGCTTCAGCCGAGCCTTGCGCGCGACCGGATGACCGGCCGGCAGGCACACGTACATCGGGTCGTCGAGCAGGTGCAAGCGCTCGATCGCCTTGTCGTCGATCGGCTCGAAGCCCGATTCGAGGGTCAGCGCGATGTCGCAGTCACCGCACTTCACGCAGTCCAGGCCCTCGTGCGGCTCGCGCGGCTCGAGCGTGATCTCCACACCCGGATGGCGCTGGCGAAAGAGCGCGATCGCCCGCGGCGCCAGGGTCGCGCCGGCAGTCGGGAAGGACACGATCCGCAGCCGCCCGCCGCGAGCACCCGCGATCGCCTCGAGCTCGGCCTCGGCGTCAGCCAGACGCGCGAAGATCACGTCGGCGTGCGCGACGAGGGCGCGACCGGCATCGGTCATCCGGACCCCGCGGGCGTTTCGCTGCACCAGCACGGTCCCCGCCTCGCGTTCGAGAGCGGCGATCTGCTGGGAGACGGCGGACTGGGTGTAGGCGAGCGACTCTGCGGCTGCCGAGAACGAGCCACGGATCGAGACCTCTCGCAGGACGCGCAGGCGTTTGACGTCGAGCATTAGCGCACCTTATCGCTAACCCGCGGAAATGTCATTTGTGCTTCTGCCGTCACGATGTGAGAGTAGGTCGCGTTGAAGGAACGAGAGGAGCGACATATGACCGCCACAGCCATCCCCACGAACGCCATCGTCATCCGCCACGCAACCGAGGCCGACATCTGCGTCCTCACCGACCTCGCGATCCTCGACAGCCGCCCCGAGCTGACCGGCCCGGCGCTGATCGCCGAGGTCGCCGGGGTTCCTCGCGCCGCGCTCAATCTGCGCGACGGCAGCGTCGCAGCCGACCCCTTCTTCGCGACGACCGAGCTCGTCGAGTTGCTGCGCGTGCACGCCAAGAGCGTCACGCCGAAGCCCAGCGTCCGGGACGCGTTGTGGGGCCGGCTCGCGACCTGGAGTGCCGCCGCCGCGCCGCGTACAAGCGGCTGAGCCGGAACATCACGCGTCGCGGACGAACGTCGCAAGCCTCAGCCGGAGTCATCCGATCGGATGAGGCGCAGCTCATCCATGCGTGGCTGCGGCCGAGGTATGGTCGGAACGCGGCCTCGCCGTCATGCTGCGATGCGTGAACAGTGCTGGCCTGCCCCAAGTTGCGGTCCCGGACGCCCACACGCGCGTCGTGACGGTGGTGCTCGCCGACGACAGCGACCTCTACAGGCGCGGGATGCGGCGCGCGATCGAGGCCGATTCGCGGCTGGTGCTCGTCGCCGAGGTCAGCGACGGTGCCGCGGCGCTCGCGGCGATCCGCGAGCACCAGCCTGATGCCGCGTTGCTGGACCTTCAGATGCCGGCCCTCGATGGCGTCGAGGTCGGGCGGCGGCTGCAGGCCGACCCGCCCCCGCGCCGCACACGGCTGGTGCTCGTCAGCGCGTTTCTCGCGCCCGAGGCGATCGTCCGCGCGCTCGCGTGTGGCATGGACTACCAGCTCGAGAAGACGACGCCGCGGTGCCAGATCTGCGATCTGCTGGCGGGCGCCCCGTTGACCGAGCCGATCGCCTAAACGCTGCATCTGCGGCGATTCGCTTTGTGCGGGACCAACTCGTGCCGATACGTTAGTCGGCATGCCGGCACGCGTATCCGTCTACGTAGGCGAGGATCATCCGATCTACCTCGAAGGGCTGGTCCGGGCGCTGCGCCAGCGGCCGGAGTTCGACGTCGTCGGCACCTCTCAGGACGGACGTGAAGCGCTCAGCGAGATCCGCGCGCTGAACCCCGACGTCGCGATCCTCGACGAGAGCATGCCGGGTCTGCTCGGCAACGACGTGCTCCAAGCGATCAGCCGTGAAGGGCTGCCGACGCGAGTCATGATGCTGTCGGCGTCTCTGGACAGCGCGGTCGTGTTCCGCGCCGTCGCCAACGGCGTGCGCGCGTACCTCACGAAGGACTCCGACCGAGCGACGATCTGCGACGCGGTCGCAGCGGTGGCGCGAGGCCAGACGGTGCTGGCGCCAGAGGTTCAGGCGGGCCTCGCCGACCAGGTCCGCCGTCGCGAACACGACGGCCGGCCATCGCTGTCCCCCCGCGAGCAGGAGATCCTCCAACGCGCGGCGACTGGCTGTAGCGCCCCCGATATCGCACGCGAACTGCACATCAGCACCGCCACCGTCAAGACGCACTTGCGCAACCTCTACGAGAAGCTTGGCGTGTCTGAGCGCGCGGCGGCGGTCGCCGAGGCGATGCGCCGCGGGCTGCTCGAGTAGTTGGCGGCCCCTCCTCGTCCGATCGGACGAGCCGCAGCTACTCCCAAGATCGATGCCGTCGGTGGATTGGCAGCGCACGGGGATTGGAAGAGCATGCTCGCGGCACGGACGTCGGCGTTTCGTTTCATCGCATAGGCCAGGGACACACACGGGCGAAGGACCACGCGCCGCCGCGTCGGACGAGCATGGATGCTCAGCCGGCGCGGCGGCGACGCCATGCGCTCGACCGGCGGGCATGATGAGATAGGCCATCGCTCAAGACGGGTTCACCTGGCAGGACGGCGAGCGCACGATCCGCTACGGCCACGGCGCGTTGGACGCCGCCCTGCCATCGCTTGGTGAGGGCTTTGTCCTGCTCACGACAGCGCGCGCCCGCGCGATGGCACCGCAGCTTGCTGCCGGGGCCGGCGCCGTGTTCGAGATCCCTGCCGGATGGGTCGACGAGCTGGCCGGTGATTTGCTGCATGCTGTCGACGCCGGCCCCGACGACCTCATCGTGGCGCTCGGCGGGGGGCGCGTCATCGATACGGCGAAGGCGCTGGCCGCGGCGCACAGGCCCGGCGCGCGCCCGCGGGTCGCCGCGGTGCCGACGACGCTGAGCGCCGCTGAGATGACCGCGATCCACCGGCGCGCGGCGGGCGCGGTCACGTCGCTACCGGGCGTGCGCCCGCAGATCGTCGTGAACGATCCGGCGTTGAGCGCCTCGCAGCCGCTGGTCGCGCTTGCCGGGAGCGCCGCGAATGCGTTGGCACACGCTGCCGAAGGGCCGGCGACCGTGCGAGCAAGCCCGGTTCCGTCACTGACCGGACGCGAGGCGGCACGGCTTATCGGCGAGGCGTATGCCGACGCCGGCGACCCCGATCGCGACGCGCTGGCGCTCGCTGCGCTGCTGTCTGGCTACACGATCGACGCCTGCGGCTACGGCCTTCACCACGTGATGTCGCAGACGCTGGCGCGCCTTGCAGACGTGGAGCACGGGCAGGCCAACGCCTGCATGCTGCCGCACGCGCTCGCGGCGCTGGATCGACGTGGAGCTCCCGGCGCTCGCTCTCTCGTGCAGCTCGCCTCCGAGCTGGCCGCCCGCGCGCAGGCGGTGCGGCTGCGAGACCTTGGCGTCAGCGAGGAACTGCTGGATACCTGCGCAGACGCCGCCTCGTCGCGCGCCGAGCTCGACCTCACCCCGCCCCGCGCCGAGCGCGACGAGCTGCGCGAGCTCTACGCGGCCGCGTACTAGCGAGTGGCAGCGGTGGCCGACGAGCCCTCCATGCTCGACCGGAACGCCTTCGACGCGTTTGCCGAGCTGTTCGACGACGTTGAGCTGCGCGAGGTGATCGCGGAGTGGCATGCCGATGCCCAGAAGGCACTCTCCCGGATCGCAGGCTCACTGGAACGCTCCGACCTCGCGGAGATCGGCCAGGTCGCCCATCGGGCGGCCGGCGGCTCGCTCGCACTCGGTGCGTCGGAGCTCGCGGCGCTGTGGGAGCAGCTGCGGGGAGCTGCGGAGTCCGGCCGCGGCGTGGGCGTCGCCGAGCTCGACCGCGTGCGTGCCACGGTCGAGGCGACGAAACGGGCGCTCTGCGCGGCGGCCGGCTTGGAGTAGCGCACGGAGTAGCGCCGCGTCGGCCTGCCCATCCGCCAGGCCTCGAGCAGCCGGCGGCGCAGCCGGATCGACCAGATTCGGGTGTGGCCGGTCCACACTCGCGCTCGGTCGATCGGAAAATCGGTCTCACGTCGTCGCGCCAGATCGCGATACTGCTGCCCGTGCCAGACGACGACTCCACGGCGATGCTCGGTCTCCTGACTGAGCTCATGGCTCGCGCCCCCGCCCGCTGCACCTACGCGGAGGCCCGCCACGTGACGACCGACCAGGAGGACCTGCTCGTTCGCAACGGCCGCGTCGAGCAGATCGACAGCGAGTCAGCCGACGGGATCGGCGTGCGCGTCCGCGCCGGCGGCGGCTGGGGCTTCGCGGCGACCCGCGACACCACGAACGCGGGCATGGAGCGCGCCCTGACCCGGGCGCTTGCGATCGCCGAGAGCCAGCCGGCGACGCTCGTCGGGCCGCTCGCTCCCGTGCCACCAGCCCGCGGGCATTGGTCTTGCGCATATCACCAGGATCCGCTCGCCATCTCGCTCGAAGACAAGCTCGAGCTCCTGTTTGCGGCCGAGGCGGCACTACGCACCGACACGCGCATCGTCCGCTCGGAGGCTGAGTGCTCCAGCCGGCGCGTGCGATCCGCCTTCGCCTCCACCGAGGACGCCGCCCTTACGCAGGAGCGCGTGGAGTGTGGCGCCGCGATCTCGGCGATCGCGCTCGACGGCGACGAGCTTCAGGTCCGCTCCTATCCCAGCGCCCACGGCGGCTCCGCGGCCTGCGCAGGTTGGGAGCACGTGCTGAGCTTCGAGCTCGTCCAACACGCGCCCCGCGTCGCAGCGGAGGCGATCGAGCTGCTGACGGCTGCGCAGTGCCCTGAGGGACGCGCGACCATCGTTCTCGACGGCGATCAGCTCGCATTGCAGATCCACGAGTCGATCGGACACGCGCTCGAGCTGGACCGCGTGCTGCTCGGCGAGGCGTCCTACGCCGGCACGAGCTGGGTCTCCCCCACCGATCTTGGCGCGCTGCGCTACGGATCCGAGCAGCTGAACATCACGGCCGACGCGACGCTGCCGGGCGGCCTGGGCTCGTTCGGCTGGGACGACGAGGGCGTCGCAGCGCAGCGAACGCCGCTGATCGAGGCGGGCGTTTTGCGCGCAGCGCTGTCAGATCGCCAGTCGGCGGCCGCGATCGGCCTCGAGCGCTCGGGCGGCTGCGCGCGCGCCGACGGCTTCGCGCGCCAGCCCATCGTCCGGATGACGAACGTCTCGATCGAGCCCGGCGACGCGGGCGCCCTCGAGGACCTGATCGCCGACACGGGCGAGGGGCTCTTGCTGCAAACCAACCGCTCGTGGTCGATCGACGACCGCCGGCTGCACTTCCAGTTCGCCACGGAGGCGGCGCGTGAGATTCGCGACGGCGAGCTCGGGCGCCTGCTGCGCAACGCCTCCTACGCGGGCGTGACGCCACAGTTCTGGCGCAGCATGGACGCCGTCTGCTCGGCGCGCGAGTGGCGCCTGCGCGGCCTGGGCAATTGCGGCAAGGGCGAGCCCGGGCAGCTCATGCGCGTCTCCCACGGTACGGCGCCGGCACGCTTCCGTGACGTGCAGGTCGGCGTCGCATAGCGTGTGGTTCGTCCGGTGAGCCCAAACCGAGCCGAGGCCGCATTGCACACGGCTCAGCGCGCGCTCGCGCTGGCGGGTCCGAGCTCACAGGTGACGGTCATCCACGAGCGCTCGCTGCTCTCTCGCTTCGCCCGCTCGGCGCCGACCCAGGCAACCGAGGTCGACGACGTGACCGTCGAGATCCTCGCCCTCTACGACGGTCACACCGCGACCGCGTCGACGAACCTCCTCGACGAGCAGGGGCTGCGCGCGACGGCGCAGCGCGCCGCCGCGGCCGCCCGCGCCTCCGCGAGCGCCGGGCCCGGCGCATATCCCGGGCTCGCCGAACCCGGTCCCGCGCTGCCAGGTCATCACGGCTTCGACGCCGAGACCGCGCGGCTGGACCCCGAGCGGGCCGGCGCCGCCCTGCGCGAGACGTTCGCCGTCGCGGCCGAGCACGGGCTGGAGGCGTTCGGCGTCTGGACGGTCGGCGACGTCGAGACGGCGATCGCCTCGTCGACCGGCGTGCGCCTGTCCGACCGCGTCACAGACGCCTTCATGAAGGTCATCTGCCGCGACGCGGACGGGCGCAGCGGGTTCGCCTCCGCCACGGCGGCCGCCGCTGCGGGCATCGACCCGGTCACGGTTGCGCGGCGCGCCGCTTCGAAGGTGTCACCTGAGCCGCTGGCGCAACTCGGTCCCGGCACCTACCCGGTCGTGCTCGAACCGGAGGCCGTCGGGCTGCTGCTCGAGTTCTTCGGAGCGCTGGCGCTCAACGGCCTCGCCCACGTCGAGGGCCGCGGCGCCCTGTCGGACAAGCTCGGCACGCGCGTCGCCACGCCTGCTATCAGCCTCTGCGACTCGCCGTGCTTCCCGCGCACGCTGCCGCGCGCATTCGACTTCGAGGGCGTGGCCAAGGCACCGATCGCGCTCGTGCAGGATGGCGTTGCCCAGGCTGTCGTCCACGACCGCCGCTCGGCGGCGCTGGCTGGAGGCGGCGCGCGCTCGACCGGCCACGCCGCGCAGCCCGGCGGCTCACCGTTCGGACCGGTCCCGACGAACCTCGTGCTCGCGGGCGCCGGCGCCGCCGGCGTCGACGAGCTCGCCGCGCCGATCGAGCGCGGCATCTACGTGACGCGCCTGTGGTACGTCAACCCGGTCCGCGAGAAGGAGACGCTGCTGACGGGCATGACCCGTGAGGGCACGTTCCTGATCGAGGACGGCAAGATCACGCGCCCGCTGCGCGACGTACGCTTCACCGACTCCATCCTTCGCCTGCTCAGCGCAACGCAGGCGCTGACGCAGGAGCAGCGGCTCGTGACCGAGGGCGAGTTCTACGGGCGCCGCTTCGCCCACGGCGTCGTCTGCCCGGCGCTGCGCGCGGACGGCTTTCGCGTCACCGGCGCGACGACGTAAGGAGGCGTGCCTACCCGGGCGGGCATCCGCGCCGGACCGGCCAGCGCAGCGTCACCAGGCTCCCGGAGGCGCCGGTCGCGACGATCGAATAGCCGGCACAGCGATCCGGCGCGACACCCGCGAAGCTCACCGAGAAGCGGCCCGCGCGCGTCGCCCGAAGGCGGCGGACCATCTCCACGCCTGGCGCGAGCAAGCGAACGCGGACCGACTCGTGGCGATGAAATCCCGCGCCCCGGACCGTGACAGGCGCCGGCGTCACGATCGCCAGACGAGGCTTGCCCACGGCCGTGCCGGCGCCGCTCGCACACATGACGGCGGTCAGCGCCGCGATCCAGACGACGCGGTTACGGCAGCGGGATAGCCAGCGATCTCGTGTAGATGTTCTGGTCATTGGCCAGCTCGGCATTGTCGGCGCTCTGCGTGCAGACCGCCGGCGGCAGCGTCACGTTACCGCCCTGGTCACGACAGACGAACAGCCCCGCGTCACGGGTGTCCATCCAGACGGGGTGGGCCTGACGGTCGGCCGTCAACGCGCTGTAGTCGCCGAAGAACGCACCCCCCAATTGCGTCGGCGGTGGCATCGAGTCGGTCGTGACGCGCGTGACGGCGAACGTCGATCCGTCTCGCGAGCCGGACAGGCTCAAGTCCGAGAATCCGGTGGTTTCGGCGTCGCCGTACGCGCGGTCGTAATACGAGACGGCGAAGCGGCCCTCGGGGTCGAATGCCGCCCACTGCCAGAACTGGTCGGCACGCGGGTCATCGGCGCGCACAGTCGGCAGCGTGCGCACATCGGCGCTGCCGCCCGTGAAGGTCCTGCCGCCGTTCTCAGAGACGCTCACGAGGATGTCGTTGTTGCAGGCTCCGACCCCCTTCACGCCGTCATAGCGCGGAAGCAGCGTGTCGATGTTGAAGCCGCGCGGCACGCAGCCGTTGCGACCGTTCGAGCGCCCGTTGATGTATGAGCCGAACGTCACGACAATCTCGCCGGCGTCCCGCGGGCTGATCGCGCCGGACGGGTAGTTCGCAGCGCGGAAGAACGAGTTCGACGTCGTGCTCTTCTCCGGCACGCACGCCACGCCCTCACCCTTGCCCTGATAGGTCAGGCAGTCGGGTAGCTCGTAGTAGCCGGCGACCTTGACCGGCGCCGAGAACGTGGCCCCGCCATTGGTCGATTTGGCCAGGAGCACCTGGGCGCGATTGTCCGCCGACGAGCTGAAGTCCGTGACGTTGTAGTTGCTCCACACGACGTAGAGCGCGCCGTCGGGTCCGGTGAACGGCTGCGAGAACTGATTGGCGTTGCAGCGACCGTGAGGCGTCGGCGCGCCGAGCGTCTGCGCACAATCCGCGCTGTCGGCGCTGACGAGCTGCGGCTGGCTGAAGTGCTCGCCGTAGTCACCTGAGTAAGCGCCGTAGATGTAGGACGTCCCGTCGGGAGCGAAGAGCGTCCAGGTGACGTAGATGCGGTCCTGGTAGGGGCTCCCGTCGTGGTTGTCGATCGTCATGTACTGCTTGTCGAGCATCGCGGTGCCGGTGCCGGCGCTGTCGTCAAGCTCGGCCACGGGCCGCGCGGGGAAGTTCCACGAGGCGCCGCGGCTGCCGGTCGAGCGAAAGACGTATAGCCCACTCGACGAGTCCGGGTTGGCGGTCACCGGCTGGCCGCGCATGAACATGAGGCACGAGAGGTACACGTTGCCCTTGGTGTCCCAGGCCACGGACGTGTCGCCGCCCGCCTGCCAGTACTGGCGTTGGACGCCCCCGCCGAACGCGCCACCGCGAGTGAACGCCATCGGCGGCGTCGAGTCCTGCCAGCTGCGCCCGGCGTCGTCCGAGTAGGAAGTGACGCAGCGGCTGTCGCCGTGACGGTAGTCGTTGGATGACGCGACCAGGCTCGACGGGCCCTTCGGGTCGCTCGCGACCGCCGTCTCGTTCTGCGCTTGCCCGCGGCCGGCGAGGTCGGTGTCAGTGAGGTTCTGGCAGTCCTGGTTGACGCGCACGTTGGAGCCGCGATCGGTCGGACAGCCGCCGTCGTGCGGCCCGCCGCGCGCAGGCGACTGCGTGCCCTGCGGCGACAGCGCGCCGGATTGCACGGGCACGTCGAGCGTCGCCGACGCCGTCCCGGAGGCGAGCCGCCGCTGCAGCGGCGTCAGCCCGGCAGTCCGGCTCTTGGCGGCAGTGGCCGTCGTCTGCACAGGTCTGCCGGTCAGGAGCGTGACAGCCACGACTGTCCCGAGAAGAACGCCGACAAATAGGTAACGGCGCATGATCTGACCCCTACCGCAAGAGATTCGGGCCGCGCAAACGCACTAACCGGCACGATACCCGGGCCGCAGCAGATCCACGAACCCGGCGGGCGCTCTTGCTAGTGGATCTTCAGTAAGACGATCGTGTTCACGATCCACGCGATCGCAAAGCCGATCGTCCAGCGGTTGAGGTTGCGCTCGACGAGCGAACCGCCACCGAACGGGCCTGCGCCGCTGCCGACACCGAAGGCGCCCGACAGGCCCGCGTCCTTGCCCGAGTGCATGAGCACGAGGAAGATCAAGATGATCGACAGGAGCACCTGGACGCCGGAGAGGATCGATTCCACGCCGATCAGCCTAGCCGATGGTCGCCGCCAGCATCCGGTGCCTCCTCGTCCAGCGCCCGCAGGATCTCCATCGCCTCGGCTCGCAGCTGACGGTCCAGGATCCGGAAGTCCTGGTCGGACAGCTTGCCCGTTCGCATGTCCATCTCGGCATCGCGGATCTCGCGGTACTTCGCCTCCTTGCGCGCCTCGAGCTCCGCGATCCGGTCGGCCGACTCGTCGCGCACCGCCGCCCCGCGCGAGCGCAGCGGCCCGTACAGCAGCGCGACGACGGCGCACAGGACGACGACGACGATGAGCAGCGAGCCGACCTCCACGGGCGACTACACGCGTGCGAGATCTTCGCGCGCGAGGTCCTGTGCGACGCGCGCGGCGTAGCCCGCCCGCACGCGCCGGCGCGCCGCGTCGCCGCCCGGCCACATCGCGATCAGCGCGCCGATGAACACGACGATCGCGCCGAGCCAGATCCAGGTGACGAGCGGCGAGGTGATGATCCGGAATGTCGCGGGCGGCGGGTCGGTGACGTAGCGGTTGACAAGACCCGTCAGCGCCTCGCCGAGCGCCCGCGCCTGCACCTCCGGCGAGAGCTTGCCGCCGGCGGCCTTGAAGACGCGGTCGCCCTCTCGGATCGTCGGCAGCAGCGCGCGGATGTCGGGCGTCATCGCGGTCCACAGGTCACGGCGCATGCCGGCCTTCAGCCCGATCTCACTCGTCGCCTCGCCCTCGAAGAAGCGCCCGATCGCCCCCAAGCCTTCGCCGTCGAGCGACGGGAAGTAGCCGCGCTCGGGACGCAGCGTCACGATCTTCTGACCGTCGCGCGTGACGTCGACCACCGCGCCGAAGGAGATCTTCTCGAGCTCCCCGGCCTGCGTGACCGACACG
>JAWVGJ010000021.1:0-131921 GCA_033855115.1 Solirubrobacteraceae bacterium | reverse complement strand
ACGCCCGACACGCAGAGCGGCGTCTCGCTCGCCAAGCAGGTCGAGTACCGCGCGATCGCCGAGCGAATCGCCTACGCCAACCCGCGCGTGGTGGCGTTCTCGCAGTACCTGCTGCGTGACTCAGATCCAACCGGACCCAAGCAGTACGGCGGTTTCGAGTCCGGCCTGCGCTTCGCCGCCGGCGGCCCGAAACCGTCGTTGCCCGCATTCCGCCTGCCGCTGGCCGTGCGGCACGAGGGAAGGAAGGCATCCGTGTGGGGCCTCGTGCGCCCTGCGGGCACGGCGACGCATCCCGCGCCTACGACGGCGACGATCACGTACGCCGACCGCGGCTCCTCGAGCTTCAAGACCCTGCGCGCCGTGAAGACCGACGCACGCGGCTACTTTCAGTTCACGACGAACTGGCGCAAGGGCCGGCGCTGGAACGTGACCTGGCAGAACTTCAACGGCTCGCCGGTCGGGTCCTACGAGGCCCCGCGGGCCGTGCGATGAGCATGAATGTATGGCCGAGCCAGCGCGCTCCGGGCGCGGAGCCGAAGCGGTCCAGCGCGCCCATGGCACGCTGCGCGCGGACCGGCAGTCGACGCCACGAATAGCTCACGGCATGCAGCTGCGGCTGCAGGCCGGCGGCGCGCGCCGCGGTGACGAGCCTTCGCGGCGACAGTGGTATGTCGTCGGGGGTGCCGTGCACGCGGACCCCGAGGCCGGCTCGGTTCGCTACCGCGAGTGCAGCGCCGACCGGGTGGTACACGTTGGGCTCGATCGCGACGAGCGCGCCACCGGGGCGCAGCAGCCGCGCCGCCTCGGCGAGCGCCGGTTCGAGCGGGCCGTTGTAGGCGACGTGATGCAGGACGAGCCGGTGCAGCACGACGTCGAAGGACGCGTCGGGCAGCATGTCGAGCTTGCCGGCCGCGCCGACGACACCCTCGTCGGCGTCGCCCTCGGCGACGGCAAGGCGGGTGCGGTCGCCGTCGATGTCGGAGGCGACCAGCCGCCAGGCGGGCCTGGGCAGCAGGTGGCGCCCGGGATGCCAGCCGCAACCGACCGAGAGCGCGTCGCCGCCGCTGAGCCCGAGGTGACGATCCAGCAGCGCGCGCTCGCGCCGCTTGCCGCGCTCGTACTGCTCGTGGAGCGTCGCGGGGTCGCTGAGCCGGTCGAGCAGGTTGTCGGGCGTGTAGATCTCGCTCAGGCCGCCAAGGCTACTTCCGCTCGCCATAGGCTGAAGCGACGATGTCGCGCTGGACTCCCGAGAACGTCTACGGCACCGCCAAGCAGGGCCCGCGCGCGCGGGCGGCCGCGCGCGCGTCTGGAAGGGCCCGCAGGCGCCGTCACGAGCAGCTCTTCGCGCTGACCGGCGTGACTGCCGAGCACCGCATCCTCGACATCGGCTGCGGTCGCCTGGGGCTGCGCCGTCATGAGCCCGGCCTCGACATCACCGGAGTCGACCGTGTCGAGCGCCCGGAGTACCCGGGTCCTTTCGTCGTCGCGGACGTCCTCGACGGCCTGCCGTTCGAAGACCACGCGTTCGACCTCGCGTACTGCAGCAGCGTCATCGAGCACGTCGCGCCGCAGGATCGCAGCGCGTTCGCACGTGAGCTGCGCCGCGTGGCAGGAGGCTGGTTCGTGCAGACGCCGGCGTTCTCGTTCCCGGTCGAGCCGCACGCGCTGCTACCGATCGCGCACTGGCTGCCGCCGGCGCTGCGCAAGCCCTACTGGCGGCTCGGCGTCGCCGGCTCGTGGGAGGACATCGCGCTGCTGCGACGCGCGGAGATGACCGCGCTGTTCGGGACGCCGTTCGCCGAGCGGATCGGCCCGCTCGTCAAGAGCTGGGTCAGCGTCAAGCCCGTAATACGCCACTCGACGTAGTACCACTAGATTTCCGATGGATGCCGCAGCAGCTGTGGTTTTTGCGCCACGGCGAGGCCGAGCCGCATGGAGCGCGTCCCGACTTCGACCGCCGTCTCACGCCGCGGGGCGAGGAGCAGTCGCGCGCGGCGGGCCGCGCGCTCGCCAAGCTGGAGATCAGGTTCCAATTCGTCTTCACCAGCGCGCGTGTCCGCGCGCTCGACACCGCAAAGCTCGCCTGTGAGGCGCTCGGAGTGCAGCCGATCGTCGACGCCTCTCTCAACAGCGGCTTCGACGCCGACGATGCGCTCAGGCTTGCGGCCGATGCGGGCGCGGACAAGCGCGTGCTGTTCGTCGGCCACAATCCCGACTTCGTCGAGGTCGTCCACGACCTCACCGGGGGCGCGGTGGATATGAAGAAGGGCGGCGTCGCGGGGGTGCGGATGCACGGCCGCGACGGCGAGCTGATCGTGCTCATGCGCCCGCGCGAGCTGACGGCAATCGCGGAGTAGGTGCTCCGGGGGGCTTATCCTCCCCCTGAGTGGGCTGGTCACGCATCCGGAGGCGCCGCTTCAGGTTGACGCACGCCGCAGCGGTGCTGAGCGCGGCGGTCGCGCTGGCTGGCTGCGGCGCGTCTGAGCATCCGGACGGCGTCACACGCGCTGGCGCGGGCTCGACCGCGACTGACACGGGCACGATCGCCGGACTCTGTAGCACTCCCTGCACGGACGGACAGCAGGACTTCGTCGATCAGCTGGCGATCGTGCCCCGTCCGCGCCGCAGCAGCCTGCTCGACGACGACGACGTGATCGTCTCGATGCGAGTTCGGCTCAACAATATCGGCTACGTTCCCGCGGTGATCAAGGCAGGTGGGGGAAAGCGCTCGGAGTTCAAGCTGATCGATTCACACCTGCGAACGCTGAGCCCGTCCGAGACGTTCGACAAGCGCAGCGAGCGGGTGGCGCAATGCCCGCCGCTTAGGACCGTAACGCTGCAGCTCGGCGACTCGCACACGTTTCACCTCTGCTTCGTCCTGCCCAACCGCAAGGCCCTGCCGAGGGTGCTGCGCCTGCGCAACCTCGCCGAGATAGGGCTGCGCTGAGCCTGGATCCAGGCTAAGCCTGGCGCGCTACCAGGCGACGTTGTCGACGTACAGTGACCCGGCCCAGCCGTGGTCGGCGACCTGAAGGCCGATCGCCTGCAGTGGTGCGCGTACGCCGGTCGGGACCGTGTAGGTGACCGTGTTCCAGCCGGCGGCGAGGCTCGTCTCGGGGCCGTAGCTGTTGGCCCAACCACTGTCGGACACGAACGGCAGGACGCCGAGGTTCGCCGGTGCCGAGGCGGGCCGGAGGACGTGGAAGGTGATCGTCGTGCCCGCCGTCGCGCCGGTGGTCGCGCGCATCCGCGCGGCCGGCCAGCCGTTTGAGAACGACAGCTTCAGCGACCGCGTGCCCGCGACGTGCTGGTCGGTGGAGTTCGCCAGCGCCAGCGATCCCCATGCAGGCTCCCAGGACTGTGGGGTCGCGTCCTCGAAGTCGGCGCGAACCGTTGCGCCCCCGCCACCGCCGGCGCCGGCGCCGGTCAGCTGCCGGGCCTTCGCAAGGGTGACCGAGTTCAGCGGATCGCTGGGACCGATGCCGTAGCGGCCGTGGTCGAGGTTGTACGCCGAGCCCGAGGCGTCAGCGCTCTTCTCCCACAGCAGGTAGCCGTCGATGCCGCTGTCGAACGCGGCGTTCAGCTTGGCCGAGAAGAAGTCTGCGCGGCGCTGCAGCGTCGTCGCGGTGATCGAGCCGCTGGAGCCGCCGCCCGAGTCGACGTCGGCGACGATGCCCGACTCGCCGATCAGCATCGGCTTGCCGATCGCATTGCACTGCGAGACGCGCACCGCGAGGCCGTTGTAGGGGTCGCCGGGCATCGGCTGCGTTGCACGGTCGTAGTCGTGGTCCTCGCAGATGTCGCTGCCGGCGGATTCGTGCACGTAGCGATACTCCGAGCCGGCCGCCCCGCATTGGCCGGTGCCGATCGTTCCCAGCGACACGCGGTGATTCGGCGCCGCGGCGTGGATCGCGCCGCCCATGTCGTCGACGAAGCGCCGCAGGACGTTCGCCGCGCGCTGGTGGCCGTTGGCTTCGATCGTCGTGTTGCAGCCACCGCTCCACGACGTCTCGGCCTCGTTGACGATCTGCCAGAAGGCGATCGTCGCGTTGTTGCGGTAGCGCGACGCGAGGTTGTACGCGTAGTCCTTGAAGGACTGCGGATAGCCCCAGCCGGCCGTCTTGTAGCCGTAGTCGTAGAAGCCCTCGTCCTTGCGCTTTGCGCCAGACGGCTCACAGTCCGGGTAGTGGTTGACGAGCACCGGGATCACCTTCAAGCCCTTGGCGGCCGCCTTGTCGAGCACCCGATCAAATGGCGCGTACGAGTTGCCAGCGCCGCGATAGAAACTCTGGAAGAACCACGTCCGGATCACGGTCGCGCCGGCGTCCTTGGCGTCCTGGAGCACGCGATCGACCATCGCGCCATCCAAGGCCCGGCCGCAGGTGAACTGCCCGGCGACGGAGGTCAGCTGGTAGTTGTTGTGGCCGACAAAGCGAAATGTGCTGCCGTCCAAGGAGAGGTTCGTGCCCGACCGCTGCACGAAGCCGGCCGACGCCCGCCGCCGCCGGAGCCGCAAGCACCAGCAGGCACGTCACCAGCAGAACACGATGACATCTCATGTGGGTCCTCCAAACCGGGCACGTCCGAGCCCAGCGGCAAGCTCGCTGGCGTTGTTGTCGGCCGCGGCAGAAGGAACTTGACACCAGTCCCTGAGTGTGATGTTCGACCCCGTCCAACAGTCCTACCTGCTCGAGGCGCGTCAGATGCAGGCGCTGTCGTTCGCCGTGCACATCCCGCTGGTGTGCTTCGGGATCGCCTTTCCGGCGATGGTGCTGCGCGCCGAGTGGCTGTGGATGCGCACCGGCGACGAGATCTACCGCGTCCTGGCGATGCGCTGGACGAAGGTGATGGTGGCGCTGTTCGCCTGCGGCGTCGTGACCGGCACGATCCTGAGCTTCGAGATGGGCCTGTTGTGGCCGGGCTTCATGGGCACGTTCGGCGCGGTGTTCGGGCTCGGGTTCGCACTTGAGGGGTTTTCGTTCTTCGTCGAGGCGATCTTCATCGGGATCTACGTCTACGGCTGGAACCGGATGGCGCCGCGCGCGCATTTCGCCAGCGGCATCCCGATCGTGCTGGCCGGGCTGACCGGCTCCCTGTTCGTGCTGTCGGTGAACTCCTGGATGAACGACCCGGGCGGATTCGCCGTGCGCGACGGCCGGGTCACCGACGTGCAGCCGCTGACCGCGCTGTTCGGCAACGGGCACCTCGGCTTCGAGCTCGTGCACATGTACCTCGCGGGCTTCATCGTGACCGGCTTTCTCGTGGCGGCGGCCTACGCGGTGGGGCGCTTGCGCGGACACTGGGGACGCTATGAGCGGATCGCGCTGACGATCCCGCTGACGGTCGCGGCGCTGGCGGCGCCGGTGCAGTTGCTCGTCGGCGACTGGGCGGCGCGCGAGGTAGCCAAGACGCAGCCGACGAAGCTGGCGGCGCTGGAGGGCGTCGGCCACACGCAGCGCGGCGCGCCGCTGCACCTGCTTCGGGTGGTACCGCGATGGCGAGGTGAAGGCCGGGATCCCGGTTCCGAAGGGACTGTCGCTGCTGGCGTTCCACGATCCCGACGCCGAGGTCCAGGGCCTGGACGCGGTCCCCGCGGCCGACCGCCCACCGGTGAACGTCGTGCGGATCGCGTTCCAGCTCATGGTCGCGATCGGCACGTTCCTGGCGGCGCTGAGCGCCTGGTACCTGTTCGCGCGCACGCGGCGCAAGCGCGTTCCGTCCGGGCGCTGGTTTCACCGGCTGCTCGTGCTCGCCGGCCCGGCGTCCGTGCTTGCCCTGATCAGCGGCTGGGTGACGACCGAGGTCGGTCGCCAGCCGTGGGTGGTCTACCAGGTCATGCGCACGACCGAGGCCGTGACCGCGGCGCCGGGCATCCCCGTCGGCTACGCGACGCTGGCCGCCTTCTACGCCTGCCTGATCGTCGCTGTCGCCTGGATCCTGCGGCGCCTGGCGCAGGCGCCGATGGCGAGCGTCGCCAAGCCCGAGCGAGCGCTGGACGAGAGCTGAACGTGCTGGGACTGCACCTCTACGAGCTGCCGCTGTTCTTCGCACTGCAGGGCGTCGTGCTCTACGCGATCCTCGCCGGGGCGGACTTCGGGGCGGGGATCTGGCAGCTGCTGGCCGGTCGCGGCGAGCGGGCGAAGCGCATCCGCGACCACGCGCATCACTCGATGGCGCCGGTGTGGGAGGCCAACCACGTCTGGCTCATCTTCGTGCTGGTGGTCGTATGGACGGGCTATCCGATCGCGTTCGCGTCGATGGCATCGACGCTCGCGGTGGCGCTCACCGCCGCCGGGCTTGGCATCGTGCTGCGAGGCGTGGCGTACGCGCTGCGGTCTGCGAGCGCCGGCGCCGCCGAGGTGCGCGCGGTCGACACGCTGACAGCCGCGGGATCGGTCATCGCGCCGTTCGCGCTCGCGGCCGCGGCGGGCGGGATCGCCTCGCAGCGCGTGCCGGTCGGCAACGCCACCGGCGATCTGTGGTCGAGCTGGCTGAACCCGACGTCGATCATGGCCGGCGTGCTCGCATTGCTCAGCAGCGCCTACCTGGCCGCGGTCTACCTCGCCGCCGACGCGCGGCGCGAGGGCGACGAGGAGATGGCCGCGACGTTCCGCGTCCGCGCGCTGGTCGCCGGATCCGTGGCGGGCCTGGCGGCAATCGCCGGAGCGCTCGTCGTACGCTCCGACGCGCGCTGGATCTTCGACCGGCTCGTCGAACTTCCCGCGCTGCTGAGCGTCGCGCTGTCGCTGCTGGCGGGCGCCGCCACGCTCGCGCTGGTCGCGCGCTGGCGTCTGGACGCGGCCAGAATCAGCGCGGCGGTCGCCGTCGCCGCCGTCGTCGGAGGCTGGGCCCTGGCTCAGAACCCGGTCCTGCTGCCCGGCCTGACCGTGCGCGAGGCCGCGGCCCCGGACAACGTGCTCGTGCTGCTCGTCGTCTCGATCCTGGCCGGCGGCCTGATCCTCTTTCCGTCGCTCGGGCTGCTGTTTCGCCTCGTGCTTGGCGGAAGCTTCAGCGCCGAACCGAGCATCGAGCGCGGGGCGCCGCTTGCGGGCTCGAGCAGCGGCCTCGCCGCGACGCTCACGGCGACCCGGCTCGCGGCCGCGTGCTTTGTGATCGGCGCGGCCTTCCTCGTGCTCGGCGACAGCGCTTGGCCTCATGCCATCGGGGTCGCGGCGCTCGGCGCGTTCATCGTGCTCGGCCTGTCGGCGCTGGCGGGGGAGGACTCGCGGGAGTGACGTGCGTGCGTGGTTGGCCGGCCTGTCGCTTTGCAACACGACTCCGGGCTGGGACACTGGCGGCGTGGCAGATCTCGTCGAGCGCCTCATGGACCTCTGGCTGGCACTCCCGGCCGACGACGAGGACGCCGTGGCCGCCTTCCGCGCGCTCTACACCGACCCGGTGCAGATCAACGGCACGTCGACGAGCGCCGAGGAGCTTGTCGCTCGGGCGCGGATGCTGCACGCCACCTACGACGGGCTGAACCAAGAGTTGATCGACCGCGTGGACGCTCCCGGCAAGACGGTGATCGCGTTCCGGATGCGCGGTACGCATGTCGGCCCGCTGTCGACCCCGCTCGGCGTGATCGCGCCGACCGGCCGGCCAATCAGCATCCTGACCATCGACGTGCTGACGCTGCAGCCTGACGGCCGCGTGAGCGCGGTCTGGGTCGTCCCCGACGAACTGGGTCTGCTGATCGGCCTCGACGCGCTCGCGCTCCGGCCGCTGTCGCCAACGATCGCGCCTGACTGACGGGCGGCGTCAGCGCCCGTTGATCCCATCAGGGCGACGACGACGCCGGCCAGCACGATGAGCACCATCCCTGCGAGCTCGATAGCCAGTGCGATCTTCAGGACGTGCTGGCGCTTGTGCTCTGCGCGCGTCGTCACGGACAGTCGCGCAGCGAGATAGATCGCACCGAGCACGCCGCTGAACACTGCCGCTACTGCGAGTGTGATTGTCAGCAGCTCAAACGGACCGAGGCCGAGCGCACCCTCACCGTCACCAGACCCGCTGGACGCGCCGGCGAGCACGAACAGCGCCGGGATGACGAGTCCGAGCACAAACGGCGTCGCGGTCGCGACCAGCTTGTCGCGAGTCGACCAGGCGCCCGAGATCCACACGAGCACGGCACCGACGAACCAGCCCACGAACGGGAAGAAGAACCCGCCGAGCCCAAGGAGCAGCACGGCTGCGACCTCCCGCGTTCCGAAGCCCGTCCGGCGGTGGTCGCCCGCGATGGGGTGGCCATCGAGCGCGGCCGACACGATCTCCTCCGGTGGCCCGATGCGCTCGAGGACGTTTCTGACATCGGCCTCGTCAACGGCGTCAGCCTCGCGCAGCGCGTCGGCGACGTGGCAGCGGATCTCGCTCACGAGCTCGGCTCGTCGCTCCCTGGGCAGCACGCCGGCTGCGGCGTCGAGGCGCCGCATGTAGTCCTCGACAAGTCGCTCGGTGTCCACGGTGATCATCTCGTTCCTTCCAGGGGCAGCAGAGAGTCGACGGCATCGCGAAAGCGCACCCAGTCGCCGGTGAACTCACCCAGTGAACGCCGGCCCTCGTCGGTGAGCACGTAGTAGCGGCGCGGGGGACCGGACTCCGATTCGCGCCAGGTCGTGGTGACGAGCGCTTCGCGTCGCAGGCGGCTCAGCAGCGGATAGATCGTGCCCTCGCTGGTCACCATCCCGTCGACGTCCGAAAGTCTGCGAACGAGCTCGAACCCGTAGCGCTCGCCGTCGCTCAGCAAGGCCAGCACGCAGTACTCCAGCACGCCGCGACGCAGCTGCGACAGCGCATTACGTGTTTCACCCGGTTCCATGCAGTGCAAGGTACCGGCGACCACAGAGCCGTCAAGGGCGCAGCGGCGTGGCGACGCTATTTCAGAAGCCGCGAAAGCCGCCGATCCTTGAGGACCTTGCCGCCGGTCTGCTCCTGGGGGCAGTAGCACATGACGTAGTCCTCGTAATGGACCGCTTCGATTGCGGCTCCGCAGCGTGGGCACGGCTCGCCGGCCTTGCGATGGACGCGCAGCGGCAGCGGCAGCTTGTCGGGAATCGGCAGCGTGATGACCCGCTCGTAATGCTCGATCGCGCCGTCGAGGACGTTCACGATCGCCTCGCGCAGGGTGGCGACCTCGTCGTCGGTGAGGTCGTTGCCGCGCTTAAACGGCGACAGCCGTGCCGTCCACAGGATCTCGTCGACCCACGACCGCCCGATGCCCGCGATGACCCGCTGGTCGCGCAGCAGTCCATGCAATGGCCGCGGCGATGTCAGCAGCTCACCGAGATCCTCGGGCGGTTGTGGCCAGGCCTCGGGACCGAGCGTCGAGACGGCGTCGTCGGCGTCGAGGTCCTCCGCGCGCAGCAGCTTCACCCAGGCGGCCTGCTTGGTCCCGAACTCTCGCAGGCGCAACTCGCGATCGGGGTGGCCGGAGTCGGGCAGGCGGACGAGCAATCGCGAGGTTCGGTCACGAGGACCCGCACGCTTGTCGTAGAGCTGCAGGCGACCGGCGCTCATGAGGTGCACCAGCAGGACCAGGTGCCCGGCCTCGATGGTGAACAGCTTGCCGCGCCGGCCGACCGCGGTGATCGAGCGGTTCTCGAGCGCAGACAGCGGCGGGTCGAAGGTCTTGAGCGCGTTGATTCCCGGCGCACGCACCGTCTCGATCCGCGCGCCGCGCAGCGCGCTGTCCAGACGGCGCGCGGTGATCTCGACCTCGGGAAGCTCTGGCACACCGTCAAGGCTACGCCCACGCCGGCCGGCGCTCCGTCAGCGCTTCACGCCGTGCAGCGGGTTGGGGATCTTCACGTACATGTCGCCGCCGTTGTGCAGCCGCGTGAGCAGGTCCGCCTTCGTCGGCCACCAAGCGTCGTCAAGCAGCCGGTCCAGGAGTGTCGCCGGATAGCGCCCGCCGCGCTGGCGCTCGCGGGTAAGCAGCTCATGAAGGTCACCGAGCAGGACCATCTCGTCGACGACTCCGGCGATGCCCAGCGCGTTGACGACGCCGAGCGCGTTGCCCAGGATCGGGTATGTCACGAGCCGCGCGTCGGCTAGCGCCTCGGAGAGGATCGCGCCGCTCTCCTCGCCGCTCCCCGGGACGATCGCCGCGATGTCGTCATGCGCGGTCGCGCGGTGCTGAAAGCCCTGGCTGTCGCGCAACACGCCGCGCGCCGGCCACCCGTCGGCGAGCTCCAGCAGCGTGTTCTGGCGATCGGTCTGGACCACGAGGCCGAGCTCGAGGTACAGCCGCAGCAGCGAGACCACCATGACGTCGAGGTAGCGGCCGAACCACTCGCGGGCGACCTCGGCCTCGCCGCGTCCGCTCTCCTCGGCGAGGCGCGCGACGATCTGTGCGAGCCGGCTGCGCCCGCCGTGGGGATGGTCCTGCAGCAGTACCTCCAGCGCGCTGACGTCCGCGTCGGAATCGGCTGGCCAGCGGTTCTCGCGCAGCAGCACCGACAGCCCGTCGATCTCGACGTCGTTGTGGCGGACAGCGAGGTAGGCGGGGTCCTGGAGGAAGACGAGCGCCGGCGCAATCCGTGCGGCTGCCTCGCCGATCTCGGTCTGCGCCAGCCGTGCGGCCTCGATGGCGCGGCGCAGCTCCTTCTCCCGCGTCACGCGCATCTCGCCGGTCATCTGCACGTGCAGCGAGAACTTCAGCTGCCATGGCCACTCGGCGTTGTAGACGCTGTCCACCGATGTCGTCGGCGTCACCGCGCTGCCCAGCTCGCCGAGCTCGACGATCAGACCCTCGGAGAGGAGCGCCGCCACGTTGTCCTGACCGCGCAGGTATTCGAGCTCCCACGGATGCACGGGTAGCAGGACGCGCTCGCCGAGGCCCTCCAGCTTGGCGTCGAGCGCTGCGCCGTCGACCGCTGGGTCGTCGCGCAGAAGCTCCGCGAGGAGCTGTGGCGCGGCGGTGCCCGTGGCGCTGTCGTGCTCGACGAGCCCGGGATCGACCCCGAGCCACTGCAGCGCGAACTGCGCCTCGGTCTCCGGCGCATAGGACGCGACCTGCTCGGCGCTCATCTCCCACCGGCTCTGCGCCGTCGGATGGGCCATCTGCCCGAGCAGCAGCGCCTGCTCGCTGGCGATGAAGCTCATCGGGTCGGCGCTCCACAGCTCGTCGATCTCGCCGGCGCGCGCGTCGAGGAAGGAGGTGACGGTGGCGACGCTTTCGCGCATGCGCGAAAGCAGGAACGTCGGGTCCGGACCGCGCGAGCCGGGTGCGCTGAGGTCGTCGTCCAGGCCGGTGTCGCCGAGCGCGTCGGTGAGCATCCCGGCGAGGGTGTCGAGCGACACCGCCCATGGCTTGCCGCCGGCCATCACGATCTTCACCGGCATGCGAAAGCGGTGGCGGTGCGTCGGTGAAAGGTGGCGCACGCCGGCGATGACGAACGAGCGCTCGTCGGCGAACGGAATCACCGCGAGGTACTCGTCGCCCTCCTCGGCGAACTCGGGGGCACTGGCAGCCGGCACCGGCCGCCACTCGCCGCCCTCGCGGAGGTAGGAGTTGAGGAGCGCCTCGATCGCGGCCGTGGTCGCCGCCTCCTGCGCGGGGGTGATGGGTTCGCGGGCGGCGTCGTCGGCGACCCAGCTGAAGTCCTGGTAGAGCTTCGGGGGGTTGTCCATGGACATACTCATACCGCGACCGAGCCGCGGGTACGCGCCCGATCCTCTTGGGCGCCCTGTGGACATGCCAAATCCCGACGATGATCGGCCCAGGCGCCCCAGCCCCAGACTTCGAGCTGCCCAATCAGGACGGCGAACCGGTCCGCCTGTCGGCGCTGCGCGGGCGCACGATCGTCCTGTACTTCTATCCCAAGGCCGACACGCCCGGGTACTAGCGGGCGTACCCCGGCGTGTGCCGGGCCGATGTGGCACAGGCGCTCGGGCGGCATGGGTTCGCGTCTTGCCGCGCTCCACAGGGATGACCATCGAGCGCCCTTCGAGGAGCCCGGCGGCCACTGGTTGCTTCGCCAGCATCTCGCTCCGCAATACGCCGGGCGACGGTGCATCATGTTCGCCGTTGAGCGCGGCGCTTGAGGCGTGGCGCGTGCCGACGAGTCCCGCGAACATCCGTGACAAGACAAAGCGTCGCCCGAGCCGCACTGGCAAACGGTGGGGCGCGAGTCCGAGGCGCCGCCGAGCTGAAGCTCCAGGCGGTGCCAACCGGTGACGTCGCGAGCGAGCGCATCAGACCATCCGAGCCGTGTGCGAACATCTGTTCTCATATGGCGCAGGTGACCACACAGGGGGCGACGAATAGGTTCAAGCGATGAGCGACCGCAGCGCGATCGAGTGGACCGAAGCAACATGGAACCCGGTGACCGGCTGCCATCAGGTCTCGCCAGGGTGCGCTCACTGCTACGCAAAGACCTTCGCCGAGCGCTGGCGCGGCATCCCCGGTCACCCCTACGAGCAGGGGTTTGACCTCAGGCTATGGCCTGCGCGGCTCGAGCAGCCGCTGCGCTGGCGGCGCCCGCGCACCATCTTCGTCAACTCGATGAGCGACCTTTTCCACGAAGAGATCCCCGACAAGTTCGTCCAGCAGGTGTTCGACGTCATGGGGCGCGCGGACTGGCACACGTTCCAGATCCTTACGAAGCGACACGAACGCCTAGTCCAGCTCGCGCCCACGCTCGTTTGGCCGGCAAACGTATGGATGGGCGTGTCGATCGAGAATCGCCGATTCGTGCACCGCGTCGGGTACCTGAGAGACGTTCCCGCCGCAGTGCGATTCATCAGCGCCGAGCCGCTGCTCGGCCCGCTGGAGGGCCTCGACCTCGCCGACATCGACTGGCTGATCGCTGGTGGCGAATCGGGCCCGCGGCATCGGCCCGTCCGGGCCGAGTGGGTGCGCGAGTTGCGCGATCGCTGCACGTCCGAGGGTGTCGCATTCTTCTTCAAGCAGTGGGGCGGGATCCGCTCCAAGACGGGCGGTCGCCTACTCGACGGCCGGACGTGGGACGAGACCCCCGCCCGGGTCACTGCTGGGCTCGGATGACCGCGCCGTCCGGGCGATCGTGGGGCTACTGGACCCGAGCCAAGCTCGCGATGCTCGGCGAGTACCTCGGCGGCTTCGCCACGGCCTCGAGGAGCCAGACCGAACGGGTGTACCTCGACGCGTTCGCCGGCGAAGGCACCGGCCTCGACCGGCTGACCGGGGAGGAGTTCCACGGCTCGGCCCGCATTGCGCTCGAGGCCGGGGACGGTGCCGGCTTCACGCGGTTTCGCTTCTTCGAACTCGGCCGCAAGGCCGCCGAACTCGAGGCACGACTGAGAACCGACTACCCAAACCGCGACATCAAAGTCCTCCAAGGTGACTGCAACACGACCATCCCGGCCGCGCTCGCCGAGTTGCGCCCTCTGAACTGGGCTCCGACGTTCGCGTTCCTCGACCCCGATGGCATGGAGCTCGCCTGGAAGACGATCGCAGCGATCGCCGAACACAAGCGCGGCTATCGGGCGGCCGCATCGCTCAAGCCCGAATACAAGACTGAGTTGTGGATGCTCTTCCCGACCAGCGGAATCGTCCGCACGCTCGCCCTCGAGGAGGAGAAAGTCTCAGCAGCGGACGAAGCGAGAGCCACGAGGCTCTTCGGGACTGACCGCTGGCGGCCGATCTACGAGCTGCGAGTGGCCGATGCGATTTCTGGTGCCGACGCCCGGGAGGAGTACGTGAACCTGATGCGATGGCGGCTCGAGCGCGAGCTCGGCTACCGTTTCACGCACCCGTTCGAACTCAAGAACACACGCGGCGGCACGCTGTACCACATGATCTTTGCCACCGACCACGACGCTGGCACGAGGATCATGGAGAGCATCTACATCAACGCCGCGAAACGCGTGCCGGAGATGCAGAAGGAAGCCCGCGACCGGGCACGCGGCCAGCTCTCGCTCGACATCGACGTCGCGGCCGCAAGCGAGGGCTACCGTTACGAGCCTCCCTGGGAGCCACGGCCATGACGCTGGCACGCTGACATCGCATCAGGCTTCGATCGTCCGGGGCGTGCCCGCACGGTTCACGATGATCGGCCAACGCGCAGGGATGCCGGCAGCGTTCTCCACGACCACGCAGGTCGGTTGCGCACAGTAGTCGATCGGCGCGGTCGGGGCTGGAGAGCCGGGGGAGCAACTTCGAAGCGCCTCCTTCCATTGCGACCTGTAGTCCTGCCCGAGGTTAGATTGCTCCGGTTCACCGGAGCGCTTGCGACGCAATGGCGTGAAGGGATCGTGTCTGAGGCCAAGGTCGAAGCCGGCGTATCCCGAGCGGTCACGCCGCGACGAAGTCCGGCTCGGGCGGGCACGACGGGGTGCGCCGGCCGACACCTGGCGCGCCGCGGTGGACGATCGAACCTCAGTGCGATGGCGTCACGGATGGCGATGACTCGCAGCGCGGCGGAGCGCTGATGTTGTGGCAGCCATACTCATGGAGCAAACCTCGATCGAGCGAGGAAGGGAGAGACGATGATCGGCCCAGGCGCCCCAGCCCCAGACTTCGAGCTGCCCAATCAGGACGGCGAACCGGTCCGCCTGTCGACGCTGCGCGGGCGCACGATCGTCCTGTACTTCTATCCCAAGGCCGACACGCCCGGCTGCACGACACAGGCCTGCTCGATCCGTGATCGCGGCGCGGAATACTCGGACGCCGGCGCGAGGGTCATCGGTGTCTCGCCCGATCCGGTCAAGAAGGTCAAGCGCTTCCACGACAAGCAGTCGCTGGACTTCACGCTGCTCGCCGACGAGAACCACGCCGTCTGCGAGGACTACGGCGTGTGGGTGGAGAAGTCGATGTATGGGAAGACGTACTGGGGCGCGCAGCGCTCCACGTTCATCATCGGCGCGGATGGCGTCGTCGCGCACGTGATCCCGAAGGTCTCGCCCAAGACGCACGACGACGAGGTGCTCAGGGCGCTCGCCGAGCTAGGCTCGACCGACAAGTAGCACGCCGGTCAGCCGCCGGCGGGATATCCCGCGGCGACCATGTACACCACGCCGGCCTCGGTCGGGTGCAGCGACAGCAGCCGGTTCACGTCGCTGTCGAGAAAGCCCCCCATGCACAGCGTTCCGAGCTCGAGTTCCGCGGCGCGCAGGCAGACGTCCTGCGCGCAATGGCCGGCCTCCAGCAGGATGTACCGATATCCCCGCGGTCCGTACTTCTTCTGGGTCCGGGCGAACCGCGCCACGAAGGCGATGACGGCGTTCGCAGCGTGGGCGAACGGATAGGCGTACAGCGCCCGCGACAGGAGCCCGGCCATATCCCCGCGCTCGAGCTCGACCAGACCGTGAACGAATGGGTCGTAGCGGTGGATGCCGTCGGCGAGCTCGTCGACCGCCTGCGCGAACACGAAGGTGTCGAGCGGGAACAGCCCGCCTGCCGACGGCGCGCCACGGCGCACAAACGCCGTGCCGTCGTCGAGGCTCGCGCGCTCGGTGACGCCCGCTGCGGCAGCCAGCAGGGCACTGAACACAGCAAGGGACATCGTTCGGCGCTCGAAGGACCGGCACGAGCGGCGCGCGCGCAAGAGCGCGGTGAGCGGGCTCGCGCCGGCCGGCGGCAGCGCGCGCGGCGGCGTGCCGTCGAGGCTCAGCGGCGTGCCCGGGTGCCCGGGTGTGTCGTAGGCCTCGGCGTTGAGCCAGGGCTCGGAGTTGAGGTGAAAGAGCAGCGACAGGCTCGTCGCGTCGTCCGTTGGGATCGTCCCGTCGCTCATGCCATCGGATGCGGACACGGGTTGAGCTCGCCGATCGTCGTCGGGGCGTCGGTGAAGCCGAGCCTGTGCGGGACGTCGAACAGGCGCCGGCCTCCGAGCCGCTCCTCGCCGAAGCCGAAGTGGATCGGCTGCAGCCCGGCGGCGATGACCCGCGCGACGTGGTAGCCGCAGGAGCGCACGTCGGGCAGCGTGAGATCGACGTACGCGGCCGGATGGCCGAGGTCGCGCAGGATCGTGGCGCAGCGCTCGAGCTCAGTTGCGGCGTCTGCCTCGGGGCGCGGGTCGAGATCGTCGACGGCGCTCGTCTCGCCGCCGCTCGAAAGGAACTCGAACTCGCCCCGGCGGGCTGCCTGCCCCGCGAAGGCGCTGTGGTCGTCGAGCGTCCGCACGTCCTCGAAGCGCTCCAGGCGTCCCTCGGGCGGGTTCTCTCGCTGGCGGCTGGCCTCCGCCGGCCGGCCTTGGCACAGCTCAAACAGGGCCTTGGTCAGCGCGGTCAGCGGGGCCGGGTGGCAACCCATCCCGACGACCGTCGCCGGCACGCCCGACCGATCCTCGCTGCTGATCGCAAGCACGACCGTCGCCGGCAGGTCCGTCGGCAAGACGAAGGCCCGCAACTCGACCTCCAGGACCGCGTAGTGGCGATGCAGCGCACCCGCGATGCCGGCGCTCGTGGCGAGCTCGAGCTCGACGGCCGGCAGCCGGTTCATCCACGTGATCATCAACGCGTCGCGCTCCATCAGCTCGCACAGGCCGCCGAGCGCGGCGGCGTCCACGCTCGACCCCGCGGCCAGTCCGTTGGAGGTCGTCGGCGCGAACAGCTCCTCGGGGCTCGGGGGCGGGTAGCTCAGGTATGCCAGGCTCGCCGGCAGGGCGACCGGCTCTCCGTCCGCCACGGCGACCCCGGCGATCCACGTGATCGGCTGTTCCTCGCGCCATGCGGGATAGGGCCATCCGGGCCGGGCATACTGCTCGGCGGCGTACAGCACGCAGTCGGCGGGCGTGATCGCGCGCATGCCGACATCGGCGAGCGTCGCGACGAACGTCCGCTGCGGATCCCAGTGATAGGCGCAGTAGCGCTCGACGGCCTCGCCGATCGCCGCGGCGCGCGCACCGTCCTCGGTCCAACCTTTGCCGGCGCCCATCCGCTCCTGTCGCTCCACGGTCCGGAAGTCGAAGTTCGACAGCTCGGCCGTGTACAGGTAGGGCGGCTGCGGCTCGTCGAAGCCGCGCGGCTGCGGCCGCACGGAGCGGATCACACCGACCCGCGGGCTTACGAGATCGCGCCAGGCCTCAGCTGCCATCGCCGCTCGCGGGATAGCACGCCGGGCAGCCGGGCTTGCGCAGGACGGCGTGACGCGACACCTTCAGGTCCGTGAGCCGGACCACGAGGATCCGCCCGACGAGCGCGGTCTCGCCAAGACCGGTGAGCTCCTTGACGACCTCAGCGCCGACGAGGTTCCCCGCCACCCCCGCGCCGAATACGAGGTTCTCGCGTGCGCCGCTGTCGTCGCGCCGGCGCTGATCGAGATAACGCTCATGGGCGAACGCCTCCTCGGGGTTGCCTGCGGCGGCGACCGTTCGCATCCGGTAGCAGAGGTAGCAGGCGCTCTCGCCCGGGTGCATCGATGGTCCGACGACGACCTCCGCTCCCGCCAGGGCGCAGGCGATCCAGCGCCGGCCGTCAGCCAGGCAGACGCGGTTGAGCTTGAAGGCGAGGTTGGACTGCGCCGCGTCAAGGCAGCACACGACGAAGTCCGCGCCGTCGATCGCGCGGCGCACGTCGTCCCCCTCCTCGAGCGGGGCGTCGAAGGCCGCGACCGCGATCTCCGGCGCCGCCGCGCGGATGAGCTCGGCGACGCGCTCGGCGCGACCGCTGCCGGCGGAGCCGGTGCCCAGAAACGGCGCGTAGTACACGTCCGCCGGCACGACCGGCAGCGGATCGTGGCAGGAGATCGTGCCGACGCCGGCGGCGGCCAGCGCCAGCGCGGCGCTGGGCCCGGCCCCGCTCATACCGAGTATCGCCACATGCGCGGACGCCAGCCGCCGCTGAAGATCCTCGCCCGGCGCGAGATCGTGAAACAGGTTCAGCTGCGGCGTCATCCGCTCCCGGGCCTCCGGCGCCAGCCCGTTGGCGGCCGCGTCGACGACGACGCCCTGATCGCGCAGCAGCGCGAGGCAGCGGTCGAGATCCTCGGGCTCGAAGACGTCGCCCGTGGACTCGTGGATCTGCTCGAGCGAGCGGCTCCCGTCGAGCAGCGGAACCACCCGCTCGCAGAACTCGCGAAAGGCGTAGCCCTTCAGCCGCAGCGTGCGCCGTTCGGAGACGACGTGCAGCACCTCGTCGCCACGCTCGTCCGGCGGCTCGAACCAGACCGAGTAGTGGCTAGGCAGCAGCGGCCGCTTCAACGCTTGCGTCCGCGGAGATCGTGCGCCGGTTGCGAAAGACGGCGAGGCTCGCGTAGCGACCGTCGTCGAGCAGCATCAGCTGGTCCTCGAGGAGGACGTCGAGCGCGGCGCGCACCTCGTCCTCGCGGCCCGCGAGCTCGGGGTCGCGCATCAGCGCCGGCAGGCTCTTGGCGACGTCGCACAGCTCGTAGACGCGCGCCTCGACGCCGTCGAGCTCGTGGTGCTCCGCGCGCGCCACGGGCCGCGTGTCGGTCACGACGATCGTGTTGCCCTCAAACTGCGCGTCCAGCCGCGGCGGCTCCTCGCCGGACATCCGTCCCGCGTTCCACAGCGCGACGGCGCGGCGCACGGGCTCGAGATAGTCCTCGGGCACGCGCCCGTCGTCGTAGTCGTAGTCGAAGAAGTACGCCAGCCGGTGCATCGCGCGTCGCGCGAGCGGAAACACGAAGAAGTACGCCCGCGCCGGACGCACCCGACGAAAGCCGTAGTCGGCATGGCGCGCGTGGAACGGGCTGAAGCGGTCCAGCCGCAGCCGCCCGCACGACAGCGGCGGGTTGAGATGTACCAGCAGCGGGATCATCTCGGCCATGCGGTCGTACTCCGACGGCGGCTCGCCGGGGAAGCCGGCGAGCAGGTTCCACGAGCAAAGAATCCCGAGCTCCTCGCACCAGCGCATGAGCTGTACGTTCTGGACGCCGGCCACGCCCTTGTCCATGAGCTTGAGCACCTGGTTGGAGAAGCTCTCGATGCCCGGCTGGATCTGGAGCATCCCTCCCCGGCGCAGCTTCACGAGCTGGTCGTAGCGCAGGTTGGCCTTGACCTCGTAGAACAGCTCGAGCTCGAGGCCGCTGTCGGCGAGCATCGGAAACAGCGTGTCGACGTAGCGCAGATCCAGGATGTTGTCGACGCAGCCGACGCGGTCCAGGTCATGGCGCTGTGTCAGTGCCGTGATCTCCTCGAACGCGCGCTCGGGTGACTTGCTGCGGAAGGTCAGCGTGTCACCGTTGAGGCCGCAGAAGGTGCAGTGGTGCTTGGCGCCCCACCAGCACCCGCGCGAGGTCTCCACGACGATGTGCGCCAGCGAGCGGTCCATCGTGCGGGTCGCGTCGAGCTGGCGGAAGTAGTCGTCGTAATCCGGCAGCGGCAGCGCGTCCATGTCCTGCACCGGCATCGATCGCTGCACGGTCCAGCCGTCGTCGCGCATCAGCACGCCGCCGATCGGGCCCCGCCCGTCGCCGAGCAGTACGCCGAGCAGGCGCGGGAACGAGCGGTCAGCCTCGCCGCCGCAGACGCAGTCGATCCAGTCAAACGAGGCGAGCATCTCCGCGCCCATCTCGCCCTCGCAGTTGGCGCCGCCGAAGACGACGATCGGGGGGTCGTCGAGCTTCTTCAGGCGCCGCGCCACCGCCAGCGAGGCGCACGTCTGGTGAAACGTCGTCGTGAACCCGACGACGCGCGGGCTCCGGGCCATGATCCGCGCGACGCAGTCGTCGAGGTAGGGCCCGAGCAACCGGCGTGCCTGCGGGATGCGTTCGAGGAATCCCGGTGGCGCGCTGCGGGCGAGGATCTGCTCGACGAACGCGTCCGGCGCCGGGATGCGATCCCCGAAGACGTCGTCGGCGAACAGCCACTCTCCGACGAGCATGTCCGGCGAGAAGCCGTCGGAGATGGTGCGATACAGGTCGAGTCCGAGCTCGTCGGCGAACGCCAGGTTGCAGTACTCGATCGCGGACGAGTGGCCGGCGTCCGTGACGGCGGCCTGCAGCAGGCTGACCCCGATCGCCGGCCGGCCGACGTCGGCGAACGGCATGACGACGAAGACGACGTCGGTCGCGGTCTCGCGCTCGACGCGCGCGCCGGGCATGCTCGGACCTACCGCGCTGGCGCGTCAGCCGCCGAGCGTTCCAAAGCCCCCACCGGCAAACCCGCCGCCGCCCGGTGCGCAGCCACCGCCGCACTCGGCGGTGCACTGGCTGATGATCGTGCAGGGGTTGATGATCGAGCAGTTGCTGATGACCGTGCAGTGACTGATCGTGCAGGGCCGGATCGTGCAGTGGCTGACGATCGTGCATTGCCGGATCGCGCACTGCTGCACGACGCATGCTGCCGCTGGAGGAGGGAGCGGTAGCGTCGGACTCGCGGCCGGCGCCGGGGTGCACGGCTGCGGGGCTGCCTGACCCAGGGCCACGGAAACCTTGTTGAACGCCTTCAGCTCGTCCTCGGTGATGTGCATCTGCGCGAGCTTGTCCTCGATCTCGGACACCCGCATCTCGATCGACTTCTCTTCGGGCTTGCGCTCGCTTGGATCTTCGGCCATGGAAGACTTCCCCCTCCGCTTCCGCGTAGATGAACGACCGTGGTGATGTTTCGGTGTGCGGTCGCTGGTTCGGTCATACAGAGAGCGCTCCGGGTTGTCAAGACAACTTCACCCCACGTCAACGCTGCACTGTGAACGAGGCCGGGCGTTGGCCGTCGAGTGCCTGTCAGGCAGGGGGTTATGTCGGCTACGCCTGGCGGCTCGGGCACATCCGCCGCAGCGCGCAGTCGCCGCACGCCGGGCGCTGGGCGTGGCAGGTCCGCCGCCCGTGGCGCAGCAGGTTGACGTGAAACTCGAGCTCCGCGCCCTCGGGTGTCAGATCGAGCATCGCGTCGTGCAACTCCTGAAACGGCGCCTTCGGGCGCAGCAGGCCCAGCCGCGTGGCCACGCGTGAGACATGGGTGTCGACGGGCACGTCGCGCAGGCCGTAGGAGAACAGCAGCACGCAGGCGGCCGTCTTGCGCCCGACGCCGGGCAGCGCGCAGAGGTACGCCTGCGACTGCGCCACCGGCGCGTCGCGCATCCACTCCAGGTCGAGCGGGTCGCCGATCGCGCGCAGGATCGCTTGGATCCGAGCGGACTTCACTTTCGAGATGCCGCCCGGGCGAATTGCCTCCTCGACCTCCTCCAGCGGCGCGTCACGGACGGCCTCCCACGTCGGGAAGCGCTCGCGCAGGCGCAAGAAGGCGACGTCGCGGTTGCGATCGTTGGTCGATTGCGAGAGGACCGTGAGGACGAGCTCGGCGAGCGGGTCGCCGTGCGGTTCCATCGCCGGGACGCCGTAGAGCTCCGCGAGGCGCTGGCGAATCCGGGCGACCCGCGTGCGGGCGGGCTTCTTCCAGTCCGAGCGAGCGGCGCGCGCGCGGGCCGGGCTCACTCCAGGGCGCCCCAGCGCTCGCAGGCGCGGGCGGCCTCCGCGGCGGCGGCCGGCAGCGCGGCCGCGAGCGCCGCGGGATAGAAGTCGGTCATGCCAAGGCGGGCCAGCAGCGTGCCGAGGAAGACGTCGCCGGCGCCGACGGCGCTGACGACGCGCGCCGGGTTGGCGCGCACATCGAAGTTCATCCCCTTCGCGCGCAGGATCGCCCCGCCGGCGCCGCTGGTGACGATGACGTGCTTCGCCCCGCCCGCGAGCAACGACGCCGCCGCGGCCTCGGGATCGGTTTCGCCGGTCATGAGGCGCGCCTCGGCCTGGTTGCACTTGACAAGGAACGCGCCCTTCACGCACGCGCCGGCGGCGGTGCCGGCGCGGCCTGGGTTGTCGCGCCAGCGTCCCATCCGTAGGTTCGGATCGAAGACGATCGGGCGGTCGAGCTCCAGCGCGCGCTCGCGGGCCGCCATCGTGAGCTTCGCCTCCGCCGGTCCCGCGAGCGTGTTGGAGGTGAAGAACAGCGCTCCGCAGGCGTCGACGGCATCCAGCAGCCGCCCCTCCAGCGCGCTGACCGTCGCCGCGACGCCGTCGCCGTAAAGCTGGTAGGTCGGCTCGCCGCGCTCGTCGACGGTGACGAACGTCAGCGCGGTCCTGAGCCCGTCGACGAGCCCGAACCAGCTCAGGTCGACGTTCTCGGCGGCGAGCCGGTCGTGCAGCCAGCCGCCCCATGGATCGTCCCCCGCGCCGCCGGCCAGAGCGACCGCGGCCCCGGCGCGCGCCGCCGCGACGGCCACGTTGGCGGTCACGCCACCGCAGTGCGGTACGAACGCGTCCACGTCGTGCAATGACGCCACGGGACGCCGGCAGATCAGATCGACGATCGCTTCTCCGAAGCACAGGGTGCGCACGCGCGGGAGGCTATCTTCCGCGGCGGTGATTGCACTGTCCCAGGAGACGCTCGAGCTCGACGGCCAGCCGGTGTTCCTGCGTCGAGCGGGCGACGACGACGTGCCGATCCTCTACCTGCACGGCATCCCGACGAGCTCGTTCGATTGGATCGCGCCGCTCGAGCTCGGCGGCGGCATCGCGGTCGACCTCCCCGGCTTCGGGCGCAGCGGCAAGCGCGGCGACCTCGACTACTCGCTCGCCGGTCACGCGCGCTTCGTCGAGCGGCTGCTGGACATGCTGGCGATCGACCGCGTGCGGCTGTGCGTGCACGACTGGGGCGCGGCCGTCGGCCTGACATGGGCGATAAGCCAGCCCGAGCGCGTCGAACGCCTCGTCGTCGTCAACGGCGTGCCGCTGCTGAAGGGGTTTCGCTGGCGTGGGCCGGCGCGCCTGGTGCGCATGCCGTTCGTCGGCCCCGTCGCCGTCGGCTCGGCAACCAAGCGGGTCCTTCGCCACGCGTCGAGCAGGGCATCCGCCGGTCGCGGCCCGATGCCAGACCCGTTCGTAGCGAGCGCGGCGGAGTCGTTCGACCTCGGCACGGAACGGGCGGTGCTGCGCCTGCTTCGCAGCGCGGCGCCCGAGGTGCTCGCGCGCGCGGGCGAGAACCTCGGCGCGGTGCGGGCGCCCGCGCTCGTGCTATGGGGCAACGCGGACCCCTACATTCCCGCGCGCTTCGGCGCGGGTTACGCGGCGACGCTCGGCGACGCCACGCTCGAGGTCGTGCAAGACGCCGGGCACTGGCCGTGGATCGACCGCCCCGAGCTGAGCACGCGAATCGTCGAACACTTGGCGGGCTGACGAGAAGATCTGCGAGGGTTCGCGGGTGAGGCGCGCGGCGGGCATCCCTTGGCTGTTCGCTGCGCTCGGCGTCGCCGCGTACCTGCTGCTCGACCCGCCCAGCGCCGACCTTGCGGCACAGGAGTACCGCGCGCAGCTCGTCCGCGACGCAGGCCTGACGCTGTGGAACAACGGCTGGTACGCCGGCCACCACACGCTGGGCTACAGCCTCCTGTTTCCGCCGCTCGGCGCAGCGATTGGCGTGCGCGTCACAGGTGCCCTCGCGGCGCTCGCGGCGGTCGGGATGTTCGCGCTGCTCGCACGCCGCCACTGGGGCGAGCGTGCCGGAAACCTGTCGGCGCTGTGGTTTGCGGCGGGCGCCGTGGCGACGCTCTGCAGCGGCCGGCTGACGTTCATGCTCGGCGTCGCGATCGGCTTGGGCGCGCTGCTGGCGCTGCGTTCCGGGCGCCATCCGACCGCCGCCGCGCTCGCGGGCCTGACAACGCTCGCGAGCCCCGTGGCCGGCCTCTTCCTCGTGCTCGCGGTGGTCGCCTGGGGCCTGACAAAAGGCTCCAAGACCCGCGCTGCGCTCGTCGTGACTCCAGCGATGGTGGCCGGTATCCTGGCGCCCCTGCTGTTCGGAGAGGGCGGTACCGAGCCGTTCGTCGCCTCGGCGTTCTGGCCAGCGCTCGCGGGCGCGGTGCTCGTCGCCACGCTGCTGCCGGCGAGCGAGCGCGCGCTGCGCATCGGGGCGGGCCTCTTCGCACTGGCATGCGTGGCCGCATTCGTAGTCGCGACGCCGCTGGGCGGAAACGTCACGCGGCTCGGCGCGCTCGCTGCCGGACCCGTCGTGCTCGGCGCGCTCGCCGGGCGCCGCAGCCCGGCGTTGCTCGCTGCGGTCGGGCTGGCGCTGGCGTACTGGCAGCTGTATCCGGCGGTACGCGATGTCGCCCGCGCGTCCGGCGACCCGTCCGTCGAGGCCGCCTATCACGTGCCGCTCGTGCGCTACCTCCAAGGCCGCCAGGGGAGCTTCCGCGTCGAGATCCCCTCCACGGAAAACCACTGGGAGGCGCTGCACGTCGCCCGCTCGATCCCGCTCGCCCGTGGCTGGGAGCGCCAACTCGACCGCCGCGACGGCGCGCTGTTCTATGACGGCCACATCGACGCCCGGCGCTACCGCGCCTGGCTGGACGAGCGCGCCGTGGCGTATGTCGCGCTGCCCGACGTGCCGCTGGACTACGCCGCGCGTGACGAGGCGCGGTTGATCGGACGCGGGCTGCCGTTTCTACGCCCGGTGTGGCACGACGCGAACTGGCGGGTGTTCGAAGTGAGACACCCGGCCCCGCTCGTCGAGGGCGCGGCGCGGACGATCACGCTCCAGGCCGACGGCTTCACGCTGCGCTTCCGCCGAGCGGGTGACGCGCTCGTGCGCGTCCACCACACGCGCTGGTGGCGGGTCACGAGCGGGCGCGGATGCGTCGCAGCCGCTCCCGGCGAGATGACGCGCGTGCGCGGGCGCGCACCGGGAACGGTACGTGTGCAGGCGCGGTTGGCAGGCCCGACCTGCCGGTGACGCGCGACCCGCCGAATCTCGTGGTGTGTCGCCTGGATCCAGATTGAATCCAGACCGAGATCGGTGGGCTAAGTCATGCCCAGCGACGGTTGTCGAGCGTTGAGCCGGTTGCGCATGTTGGGCGCGGTGCATCGGCTCCGGAAACCGGACGAGCACGTAGACTGGCGAGTTCGTCCACGATTGCGGGGAGGGGTTGTGCGTCATCGGATGCGAGCCGGCTGGTGTGGCGTGCTGGCGGTGCTGATCAGCGCGGCGGTCCTCGCGCCACCGGCGGCGGCGCTTGACGCGGTCAACACCAAGCGGCTGCGCGATGCGGTGACGGTCAACGGCATCTTGCGCCACGAGCGGGTGCTGCAGTTCATCGCCAATGCAAATGGCGGCACGCGCGTATCCGGTAGCGCAGGCTTTGACGCGTCGGCGGACTATGTCAAGCGTCAGCTCGAGCAGGCGGGCTACACCGTCAGCGAGCAGCCCTTTGAGTTCGCGTTCTTCCAGGAGACCGCGCCTGCGTCCTTCGAGCGCGTGTCACCCACCCCGAAGACCTATGCGGCTGATGAGTTCGCGACGATGAGCTATTCGGGCAGCGCAAACGTGACCGCCGCTCTTCAGGCCGTCGACGTTGTCGTCCCGATCGCGAGCAACCCGCCCAACACGTCGACCAGTGGCTGTGAGCCATCCGATTTCGCGGGCTTTAGCGCCGGTAGCATCGCGCTGCTGCAGCGCGGCACCTGCCCGTTTCGCCAGAAGGCCGATAACGCTTCCGCGGCCGGCGCGAGCGCGGTGATCATCTTCAACGAGGGCCAGCCGATGAGCCCGACGCAGCCTGAGGACAGGACGATCGTCATCCAGGGGTCGCTGGGCTCTCCCGGTGTGACGATTCCGGTCATCGGCACGAGCTATGCGATCGGCGAGGAGCTCGTCACTCAGACGCGCGCGGGCACGGTCACGGTGCATCTATCGACCTCGACGATCTCGGAGATCCGTACGACGAGGAACGTCATCGGCGACTACCAGGGCGGCGGCGACACGTCGCAGACGGTCGTGATCGGCTCGCACCTTGACTCCGTGCCCGGCGGGCCCGGGATCAACGACAACGGCTCGGGTTCGGCGACGGACCTCGAGACGGCGATCCAGATCGCCAAGCTCGGCCTCACGCCGCGTCGCGCGCTGCGCTTCGCGTTCTGGGGTGCCGAGGAGGAGGGGCTTCTGGGCTCGAAGCACTACGTCGACAACCTCGGCGACGCTGTCGGCGACATCTACGCCAACCTGAACTTCGACATGCTCGCCTCCCCGAACTACGTGCGGTTCGTCTATGACGGCGACAACTCGGCGTTCCCGCCGGGCGGCAACGTCCAGACCGCACCGCCAGGCTCCGGCCAGATCGAGTCGCTCTTGAGCACCTACTTCGCCGGCCTGGGGCTGGCGAGCGATCCCACCGCCTTTGACGGCCGTTCGGACTACGGGCCGTTCATCGCGGTCGGGATCCCTGCCGGTGGGTTGTTCAGCGGTGCCGAGGGCACGAAGACCGCCGAACAGGCGGCGACCTATGGCGGCATCGCCGGTCAGCCCTACGACGCCTGCTATCACCAGGCGTGCGACACGATCACGAACCTCAACACCAAGGCATTGGCCGAAATGGGCGACGGCGTCGCCCATGCCACGTGGACATTGGCGAAGTCCAAATCTGGGCTGTTTGAGGATCAGAGCCTGCGCGCACGCAACGCCAAGGCCCTGAAGAGCACGACATTCGCCGGTCACCTCGCGATCCGCTAACGATGCGGTGTTGCACTCGAACCAGCGCCGGCTAAGGCGCGGCTGGACCGCTGCGCGCGCGTTGTACCCGCGCGCTGCCGATGACGTGCGGGTTGGTGTGCATCAACGCTGGGCCAAGATCGAAGGTGCGAACGCGTTCGATGTCGAAGCCGGCGGCTTCGATGGCTGACACGGTGTCGCGCGCGCAGTGGCAGCCGCCGGCGAGGCGCGGCCAGATGCCGGAGTGGTCGAGGCGTCGCTGTAGTCGCGCCTTCCGTGGGTCCTGTGAGCGGACGTGCTCGAAGAAGCGCAGCTCGCCATCGGGTTTGAGCACGCGGTGCAGTTCCGCGAGCGCGCGTTGCGGGCTGGGCACGGTGCACAGCACAAGGCTCACCACAGCGGCGTCGAAGCTTCGCTCGGGGAGCCCGAGCGGGTCCGCCACGCCGTCGCTTACGGTCACGCGCACCGGTGCGAGGCGTGCGGCGTCGTTGGCCTTCCGGCGCAGATAGCCCTCGGGCTCCAGCGCGACGACCTCGTCGACGGTCGCCGGGTAGTGCTTGAAGTTCGCGCCGTTGCCCGCGCCGATCTCGACCACTCGTCCCGAGAGTCCGGCGACCAGCTCAGCTCTCTGCTTCCCGGCTTCGCGCTCCAACAACGGGCTGACGCAACATGCGCGCGAAGACAGGGTGGCGAACCTCAGCGCGACTCACAGCGCGCCGATCTGGTGGCAGGCGTCCGGTCAATCACTTCGCGCAGGCTAGCTAGACAGCCCTCGCCGGTGCATGACGTCCGATCGGCGCGACATCGACGAGCTCGCCACGGGGACCGTATTCGATTTGAATACACACGGGCCGGCGCGGCACCTCTACTATCGCGCCCGAGATGGCCGGCGTCCGCACCGCCCCATGGCTGATCGCGGCGACGCTGGCGCTCGCGTGGCTGGTGTTCGCGCCAGCCACGCCCGACCTCGCTGCGCAGGTCTACCGGGCCGGCCTGTTCTCCCAAGAGGGCTTCACGCTCTTTAACGCCAACTGGTACGGCGGCCACCACACTCCCGCCTACTCGCTGATCTTCCCGCCGCTGGCCGCGATGCTCGGAGTGCGGGTGGTCGGCGTGCTGGCCGCCGTCGCCTCGGCGGTGCTGTTCGAGCGCATCGCCCGTCGCCATTTCGGCGACGCCGCCGCGCGCCTGGGAGCGCTGTGGTTCGGCGCCGGCACCCTCGCCGACCTGCTCGTCGGCCGGCTGACCTTCGCGGCCGGCGACCCGCTCGCCCTCGCCGCGGTGCTCGCGCTCCCGCGCGGGCACCGCCGCACGGGGCTCGCACTCGCCGTCGCCTGCACGCTCGGCAGCCCGGTCGCCGGGCTGTTCCTCGCGCTGGCGGGAGTCGCGTACTGGTTTGCGACGCGCGAGCGCGTCGGCCTCTGGCTCGCCGCCGCGGCGACGACGCCGGCCGTGGCGCTGTCGCTGCTGTTTCCAGAGGGCGGCAGTCAGCCGTTCTCGGTCGAGGCGCTGCTGGCGATCGTGCTGTGCTGCGGGCTGCTGCTGTGGCTGCTGCCGGCCCGCGAGCGCACGCTGCGGGCGGGCGTGCTCGTCTACCTCGGCTCGGCGCTGGTGGCGTTTGCGATCGCGTCGCCGATGGGAGGCAACGCCAGCCGCCTCGGCGTCGCGTTCGCCGCGCCGTTGCTGTTCTGCGCGGCTCTGGCACCGGGCGCCAGCCTGCAGCGGCGCCGGCTGGTGTTCGCAGCCGCGGTGCCGCTGCTGGTCTGGCAGTGGTGGGCGCCGGTGCGCGAGACGATCAAGGGTGCGCTGGACCCCTCTGCGCAGGCGTCCTACTACCAGCCGCTGCTGCGGTTCCTCGATGTCCGCGCCGAGGCCGCGGTTCGCGTCGAGGTGCCGTTCACGCGCCTGCACTGGGAATCGGTCTACGTCGCGCGCCGCACGCCGCTCGCCCGCGGCTGGGTGACGCAACTCGACGTGAAGTACAACGCGCTGTTCCGGACCGGAGCGCGGCGGCTGGGACCACAGCGCTACGCGGCGTGGCTCCGGCGCGAAGGCGTGCGGTACGTCGCGCTGCCCGATGTCGCGCTGGATCCCAGCGGCCAGGCAGAGGGGCGTCTGATTCGCCGTGGCGCGCCGTTCCTGCGCCCGGTCTACCGCGACCGCCACTGGGCGATCTACGAGGTGCTCGGCACGCCCGGGCTGGCCGACGGCGTCGGAGAGGTCGCGCGCATCGGGCCGCAGGAATTCGTGCTCGACGTGCCGCGTCCCGGGTTCACGCTCGTGCGCGTGCGCTACACGCCGTACTGGCGCGTCGAGCTGGGTCGCGGTTGCGTCATGCGCGGCTCCGGCGGCTGGACGCTCGTCTACGCGCTGAGTACCGGCAGGCTGCGCGTCGGCGCCGACTTCGACCCACGGCGATTGCTCACCGGCAAGGCCCGCTGCTCCTCCGCGACCCACCCCGACTTGTGATCTTCAGCAACATCGGCGGGTAGGATGACCGCATTCCCACGCAGCTTCGCCTCAGCTCGATCCAGGAGCGCCTGTTGCCGCACGGGCCGCTCGACTTCGTGCGCCAACTGCTGTTGTTCGTGGCCGCGTACGAGCTCTACAACCTCACGCGCGGACTCGTCAGCCACCCCGAGGCGGCGACCGTCGCGTTCCAGAACGCGCGCGATCTCATCGGTATCGAGCGCGCGCTCAACGTCTTCGTCGAACCGTCCCTGCAGGCGTTCATCGCCGACCGCGGATGGCTGCTGGACGGCTCGTCGTGGATGTACATCAACGCGCAGACCTCGATCACGCTTGGCGCGCTGTTCTGGCTGTACCTGTTCCGCAACCAGAGCTTCTACTTTGTGCGCAACATGTTCCTGATCGCGTTCGGGTTCGCGCTCGTCGGCTACACGATGTTCCCGACGGCCCCGCCGCGCTTCTTCCCGGAGTGGGGCTTCTTCGATGCCGTCTCGGACTTCACGGGCGTCCCGCAGGACAGCGTGACGATCGGCAAGCTCTTCAACCCCTACGCCGCGGTGCCGTCGATGCACGTCGGCTTCGCGCTCATGATCAGCATCCCGCTGGCGCGGCTCGTGCGCCGGCGCCCGTTGAAGATCTTCTGGGCGGTCTATCCGCTAGTGGTGCTGTTCGTGATCGTCGCCACCGCAAACCACTTCCTCGCCGATGCCGTGCTCGGTGCCGTCGCGGCCGGACTGGGAGCGCTTGGCGCGCGCTGGATGGCACGCGCCCGCCCCGATGCATGGGCGTTTGGAGGCCAGCAGGGCAAGCACGAAGACGCTCCGACGCGGCAGCCCAACCCTGCGCCGGCGACTTGATGGCGGCCGAAACGCAGCAGCAGCAGCCGACCGAACCCGGACCCCCCTCTCGTCCACGGCGCAACACATCGGGCGCGGAGCGCTTGGAGCTGCTGCGCGCGCGGCTGATCGCCTCGCGTCTGACGCCCAACGCGATCTCGCTCACGGGGTTTGCGCTGAACGTCCTTGCCGCGGCGCTGATCTGGCAGACGGAGTACTTCTGGGGCGGCGTCGCCTTCATCGTCGGGTCGATCATGGACACGCTCGACGGCGGCTACTCGCGGATGTCGGGCAAGGGCACGCCGTTCGGCGCGTTCCTGGACTCGACCCTCGATCGCATCGAAGAGGGCATCGTGCTCACCGCCGTCGCCGCGACGTTCGCCGACCGCGGCGACAAGCTCGCGGTCGCGGCGGTCGTCGTCGCGGTGATGTCATCGCTGGTCGTCTCCTACACCCGCGCACGCGCCGAGGCTCTGGGGGTCCAGTGCAAGGTCGGCCTCGCGACCCGCGCTATCCGCGTCACGATCCTGTCGGCCGGCTTGGTCTTCGCGAGCCTGGGAGCGCTCGAGCCGGCGGTGTACGTTCTTGCCGGCCTGTCGAGCTTCACCGTCCTGCAGCGCATCCTTCACGTCCGCAGCGAACTAGCCCGTCCCCAGGCGCCGGCCGTGTAACAAGCAATCCGCGGCGGGGTGTTAGCTCCCCGTAACGCGAGAAAGGGAACCCACAGCACAATGAGCTCCAGCAACGGCGGCGGCGCCTCGACCAACGGCGCCGCGCGCTACCAGCAGGACAAGGTCCGCGTCGCGATCGTCGGCGTCGGCAACTGCGCGTCGGCGTTCGTCCAGGGCGTCGAGTACTACCGCAACGCCGATCCGTCGCAGCGCGTTCCGGGCCTGATGCACGTCGACCTCGGCGGCTACCACATCTCCGACATCGAGTTCACGGCCGCCTTCGACATCGATTCCAAGAAGGTCGGCAAGGATCTCGGCCAGGCCATCTGGGCCGGTCAGAACAACACGATCAAGTTTGCGAAGGTGCCCCGGAAGCTCGGCGTGCCGGTCTCGCGCGGGATGACGCACGACGGCCTTGGCAAGTACCTCAAGGAGAAGATCGAGAAGGCGCCCGGCGAGACCGCCGACATCGTCCAGATCCTCAAAGACACGCACACCGATGTCGTCGTCTCCTACCTTCCCGTCGGTTCGGAGGACGCGACGAAGTGGTACGTCGAGCAGGTGCTCGAGGCCGGCTGCGGCTTCGTGAACTGCATCCCGGTCTTCATCGCCCGCGAGGACTACTGGAACAAGCGCTTCAAGAAGGCCGGCCTGCCGATCGTGGGCGACGACATCAAGTCGCAGGTCGGCGCGACGATCGTGCACCGCACGCTGGCGCGGCTGTTCCACGACCGCGGCGTGAAGATGATGCGCACGTCACAGCTCAACGTCGGTGGCAACATGGACTTCTACAACATGCTCGAGCGCGAGCGGCTGGAGTCCAAGAAGATCTCCAAGACCAACGCGGTGACGTCGATCATGGGTCACGAGCTGCCCGCCGACGATGTCTACATCGGTCCCTCGGATTACATACCGTGGCTGACCGACCGCAAATGGGCGCACATCCGGCTCGAGGGCCAGGCATTCGGCGATGTGCCGCTCAACCTCGAGATGAAGCTCGAAGTGTGGGACTCGCCCAACAGCGCCGGGATCGTCATCGACGCGGTGCGCTGCTGCAAGCTCGCCCTGAACCACGGCCTCGGCGGCCAGCTCGACGGCCCGTCGTCGTACCTCATGAAGTCGCCGATGCACCAGCGCCCGGACGACCTGGCGCACAACGCCACCGAGGACTTCATCGCCAAGTACGCGCGCAAGCCGGGTACCGAGCCGGCGCCGGATCGCGCAAAGCGGCCGGCCAAGAAGAGCGCGGCAAGCTAGCCGAGCTCCGGGTCCGACATGCGGGCGACCCGCCGGTCGGCGGGCCGCGCATGCATCATTGGTCGAGGCGCCGCGGATCAGGACACCCTGACGGCCGTGATCATCGTTCCCGAGTAGTTGCCCGTGTCGCTGGTGTTCGCGCAACGGACGATCGCGTTGTCGTTGGGCGCAGCACCGACCGTCGCGATCCCTGTCAGCAGGACCTCCGTCGTGCCGGAAGCACCGTTGTCCATCCCGGTTCCGAGCGTGTCCGCGATCGTCGTGCCGATGACGAGATCACATGTGACATGGCCCTCGGTCGACGGGCTGTTGTTCGATGCGATGCTCTTCGCCGTCACGAGCCACTTGCCGGCACCGAGCGCGGCCGAGCCGACAACGACGGGGTTGTTGATCACGAGCGAGTAATCCCTGTTTGGCAGCGCAAAGGACTGACCGTCTCCCGAGCCCGCGCCCTGCGGGCCCTGGACACCTGCTGCGCCCGGCGCACCTGCGGGACCGGCCCCACCCGCCGGACCGAACGGACCGGGAGCGCCCCGGGCGCCTTCGGCTCCCCTCGGGCCCGCGGGAAGCTGCCCCGGCTTGAAGTCCTTGCCGAGCAGCGTCTTGTCCTTGACCGTCTTGCTCGTCACGCTGTTGGCCGGCAGCTTGCTCGCCGCGTAGCTCGTGCCGCCGAGGGCGATCACAAGCGCCACGGTCGCCGTGACGTTGGCGTACCGGCCATTTCCAAAGATCCGCGTCATATCCCGTCCTTGGGTCATATTCCGTCCTTGGCCTGCATGGTTGAACCCTGCGCTGCGTCGAGTCCCGACGAGCAGCACACAGAGTGGCCCACCACGGGCGCTCCGGGCTATACCGATGGCTAGACATGCAAAACGGCCCGCGGATCGGCGGGCCGCTCTACGTCACGGATGTGCGGTCGAGCTCCCGCCGATCAGGAAACCTTGACGGCGTTGAGGATCGTTCCCGCGTAGTTGCCCGAATTGCTGCTGTTCGTACAGCGCACGACGGCGCTGTTGTCAGCCGCAGTCGTCGTCCCGACGCTTGCCAGCACGACCTCCGTCGTTCCTTGAATGCCGTTGTCGAGCCCGCTCCCCAGCGTGTCAGCGGTGGCGTTGCTGCCGATGCGAAGGTCGCACGTGACGTGAGCCTCGATCGTCGTGCTGCTGTTGGTCGCGATCGTCTTGGCGGTCACGGCCCACTTGCCCGCGCCGAGCGTGAGCGACCCCACATTGACGGCGGTGCCGGGGGATGGGTACGGCACTGTTGCTGACGTCGCCGACACTCCCTCTCCGGTGCCCGCGCCCGCGGGACCCTGGGCACCCTGCGGGCCCGCGGGCCCTTGTGGACCCGGAGCACCGGCAGCACCGTCGGCGCCCTTGCGACCAGCCGGCAGCTGCCCAGGCTTGAAGTCCTTCTTGAGCAGCGTCTTGTCCTTGACCGTCTTCGACGTGACGCTGTTCGCCGGCAGCTTGATCGCCGCGTAGCTCGTGCCGCCGAGGGCGATGACGAGTGCGACGGTCGCGGTGACATTGGCGTAGCGGCCACTTCGAAAGATGCGCTTCATTCCGGGTTTCCCTCCAGCGATGGAACAGTGCACCGCGTCGGGCGCGACAAACAGCCGAACGTGGCGTTTCGCACATACGAACAGGTCGCCGATGAGACGCGGATGAGAGCGAGACTGAAATCGAACGACGTGGGGTGGCGACCCCAACCGCCGCCGGCGCCATCTGGACGAACCAGCGAGTGGCCGATTAGCACTTCGTATGCTCTTCGAGTGCCCACCTCCACAAAAACCGCCACGCAGCAACGCAGCAACGCGCAGCCCAGGACAATCGCGACGCTCGTCCTCGACGCAGCGCGCAGCTTTCCTGGCACCGCGTTGCGCTACCCGGAGGGCGACGCGTGGAGCCAGATGTCCTACGCCAAGCTCGGCCAGGCGGTGCGCGAGGTGGCCAGGGGGCTCGTCGGGCTGGGGGTGCAGCCGGGCGACCGCGTCGCGATCCTCTCCAACACGCGCGCGGAGTGGACGCTCGCCGACTTCGGCGTGATGTGCGCCGGGGCGGTCGTCGTGCCGGTCTACCAGACAAACTCTCCCGAGGAGTGCCAGTACGTGCTCGAGCACTCGGGCGCCACGGCGGTCTTCTGCGAGGACGAGGAGCAGATCGCCAAGGTGGCTGAGATCCGCGAGGCGCTGCCGGGGCTGCGTCACGTCATTCGCTTTGTGGGCGAAAGCGACGGCGCACTCACGCTCGACGGCCTGCGCGAGCTCGGCGCGCAGACCGCAGACGACGCAATCGACCAACGTGTGCAGGCGATTACGGAGAATGACGTCGCGACGATCGTCTACACCTCCGGCACGACGGGACCGCCCAAGGGCTGCATGCTCACCCACGGCAACCTGCGCCGCACCCTCGACGGGATCCGCCAGCGCATCAGCATCCAGCCGGGTGAGGACATCTTCTACCTCTTCCTCCCACTGGCCCACGTCCTGGCGCGCATCGTGCAGCTGTTCTCGATCGACGCGGGCGGCGAGCTCGCGTACTGGCGCCGCGATCCGAAGAAGATCATCGACGACGTGGCGCTCATCAGGCCGACGTACCTGCCCTCGGTGCCGCGGGTGTTCGAGAAGATCTACACGGCCGCGACCGCCAAGGCCGAGGAGGCCGGCGGCGTGAAGGCCAAGCTCTTTGGCTGGGCCGTCGGCGTCGGCGGCGAGGTGCGTGAGCGCGAGCGCCGCGGCGGCCGCCCGGGGCTGATTTTGAAGGCGCAGCACACGCTCGCCGACAAGCTCGTGCTGAGCAAGGTGCGAGCGTTGTTCGGCGGGCGCATCAAGGTCGCGATCACCGGGGCCGCGCCGATCGACAAGGAGATCATCGCCTTCTTCCATTCCGCCGGCGTGTGGGTGATGGAGGGCTACGGCATGACCGAGACCTCGGCGGTCAGCACCCTGAACACGGTCGCCGAGCACCATCTCGGCACGGTCGGCAGGCCGCTGCCGGGGTGCGACGTGCGGATCTCCGAGGACGGCGAGGTGCTCATGCGCGGAATGAACATCTTCAGCGGCTACTTCAACAACGAAGCGGCCACGGACGAGGCAGTCGTCGATGGCTGGCTGCATTCCGGCGACCTCGGCGAGCTCGACGGCGACGGCTACTTGCGCATCACCGGCCGTAAGAAGGACCTCCTCATCACCTCGAGCGGCAAGAACATCTCGCCCTCCAACATCGAGAGCACGCTCGCGCAGAACCGCTGGATCTCTCAGGCCGTCGTCTACGGCGACCGCCGCCCGTACCTCACGGCGCTGCTGACGCTCGACCCCGACCAGGCGGAGGCCCTGGCGGCGAAGGTCGGGGCGGACGATCCCGATCCGGCCGCGCTGGCCAGGCACGACGGTGTTCGAGCCGAGCTGCAGGCGGCGGTCGACGAGACCAACCGCCGCTTCGCGCGCATCGAGCAGGTCAAGCGCTTTGCGATCCTCGAGCGCGATCTCTCGCAGGAACACGAAGAGCTGACGCCGACGCTGAAGGTGAAGCGCAACGTCGTCTACGAGCGCTACGGCGACCGTTTCGCCGCGCTGTACGACGGCGGCTGAGGGCCCGCGGAACGCGCTCCGTATCCTCAGGGCGTGCCCCCCGAACAGCTCGCGATCGCCCATGTGACCCCGTACCCGTGGGGCGGCGGCAGCCATGAGGTCACCGCGTACGTCGAGCGCGTCACGACCGAGCTGGCCCTCCGCGGCCATCGCGTGCTGATCCTCGCGCCGTCGCGCTCGCAGAACTCGGTGCGCGAGACGCGCCAGGCGCTGCATGCCGCGCGCGAGGACGCGCAGACCCTGCTGCCCGAGCCGGGCGCCCCGCCGCGAGTGCTCGCCGTCGGCGACGCCCTGCCCGACCTGCCGGGCGGCCGCCGCCGCACCCCCGCGCTGCCGGTCGATGTCTCGCGCACGATCGAGGATCTCCTGACGATCCTGCCGCTGGACATCTGCCACGTTCACGAGCCGTTCGCTCCGTCGACGTCGAGCGCGGCGCTGCGCTTCTCGCGGGCGCTGAACGTCGGCGCCTTCCACGCCCCGACCGAGCGGCTGCTGTCGACGCAGGTCGCGCGCAAGGTCGTCCAGCTCGTGCTCGGACGCCTCGACGCTCGCACGGCGAGCTTCGGGGCGACGCGCGAGCTCATGCAGCGCTACTTCCCCGCCGACTACCGGGTGATCACGCCCGGCGCGGACCCATCGCAAGCGCGCACGCCGCGCCCCGGCCCGCTTCGGATCACCTTCGTCGACGTGGAGGAACGCGCAGCGCTGCGGCTGTTCCTGCGCGCGCTGCGACGCCTCGACCCAGCCCTGAACTGGGAGGCGACCGTGATCTCCGCCCGCGGGCCGTCGAGCAGCACCCCACTGCGCGCCGACCTGCACGCGCGCGTGCACTACCGCACGCCCGACGAGCTCGACATCGACGGGGCGCTGGCGGCCACCGATGTGCTCGTCGCCGCGTCCGACGGCGCCGCTCCCGCGCCCGGCCTGCTGCTGCGCGCGTTGAAGGCTGGCGTCGTGCCGCTCGCAGCGCGCTTGCCGGTCTACGAGGAGGCGCTCGACGAGGGCGCATCGGGGCTGCTCTTCGAGCCGCGCGACATCGACACGCTCGTCGCGCAGCTTCAACGGCTGGTCGACGACGGCCCGCTGCGCCGGCGCCTGCACGCGGCCGCCGCGCCGACGCGCGCGCAGCTGACTTGGGAGCGCGTCAGCGACGAGCTCGAGGACGTCTATACCACGCTCGTCGCGCGCCGCCATCCGCTCCAGGGTGACCCGGCGCTGGCCACCAGGCTGCGGGCGCGGCCACGCATCGACGTCGACCTGCACATGCACACAGACCACTCGCACGACTGCGCGACCCCGGTCGAGGTCCTGCTGGCGACCGCGCGCGAGCAGAACCTGGGCGCGATCGCGGTGACCGACCACAACGAGATCTCCGGGGCGCTGGAGGCGCGCGAAAAGTCGGCGGAGTTCGGCGTCAAGGTCATCGTCGCCGAGGAGGTCAAGACCGCCGATCAGGGCGAGGTCATTGGTCTGTTCATCACGCAGAAGATCCCGCGTGGCATGACGCTGGCGCAGACCGTCGCCGAGATCAAGCGCCAGGGCGGCCTGGTCTACGTGCCGCACCCGTTCGATCGCATGCACGCGGTTCCGGACTACGAGCACCTGCTCACGATCATCGAGGACATCGACGCGATCGAGGTCTACAACCCGCGCGTGGCGATCGGCTCGTTCAACGAGGAGGCGCAGCGGTTTGCGGCCAAGTACCGCATCCTCGCCGGCGCCGGATCGGACTCGCACGTCGCGCCCGGCCTCGGCTCGGTGCGGGTGCGGATGCCCGACTTCGACGGGCCGGAGGAGTTCATCCAGGCACTGCGCGAGGCGGAGATCACGACGAAGCCGTCATCGCTGCTGTACGTGCAGGCGCTGAAGTTCCTCGAGACCAAGGCGACGCCCCCCGCTGCCCGTGCGGCGCGACGCGAGCGGCGGGTACGGCGAGCCACGCGCAAGTCGTGATGCAGTCGCAGGGTCGGCACTCGCGCCCGTCGAAACCACCGGCGAGCATGCCGGCGACCGACGACGAGATCCGCGAGAAGTACCTCGAGCGCGCGATCCGCGAGCTGAACACGCTCACCCGAGAGATCCAGGCCTGCCCGGATTGCCCGCGCGGGCATCTGATGCCGGTGCTCGGCTCCGGGCACCCGCAGGCCGACATCTTCCTGCTCAAGCACGCGCCGATGCCGCCGGAGATCGAGGAGGGCGTGGCGTTCTACGGCCGGGCGGGAACGGCACTGATGAAGGCCTTCAAGCGGCTGGCGATCGATCCGCTCGCGGTCTACGGGACGCTGTGCGTCAAGTGCCCGGTGAGCGACACATCGCTCGCCGACCCCGCGTGCGTTGCCCGAATCGCCGAGGAGCTCGCGATCGTGCAGCCGAAGATCGTCGTCGTCATGGGGGAGGACGCGCTCGCCGCGCTCAACGATCTCAGCCTGCCCCTGGCCAAGCCGGTGCTCGCCCAGCCGGGCGCCGTCCAGTGCCTGACGCCCTCGATCGAGGCGCTCTACGTGCCGAACATCGACGAGGCGCTCGACGAGGAGGCGGCCAAGCGCGCGTTCTGGTCGGCGTTCCGGGTGCTCGGCGCGTGGTACGGCGAACTGCCCCCGTACTAGCGGACGAGGACCGCAATCCGGAGCCGGCCGCCCGGCGCCCGCGTCGGCGATGGCGACGGCGACGGCGACTTCCCGGTCCGGCGACGCTCGCCTTCGCGGTCCCGCTCGCGGCCTTCGTCTACTTCCTCGCCGCACCCTGGCTGCCCGCGCTCCCCGCCGGTGACCCGACCGTCCTCGTCGCCGGCGCAATCGGACTGCTGATGGTTGCCGCGAGCACGCTCGCGCTGCTGCCCGCGTGCGAGACGCTGATCGGCCCGCTGCTGATCGTGCTCGGCTCGGGTCTGCTCGTGGGCGCGCTGAACTCGGCCTCGGTCGGCGCTGGCGCCAACGTCGTCGAGGCGTTTCTCGCGGGCTCCGCCGGGCTGCTGTTCGCGCGCTGGCTGGCGGCCCCGATCGTCGCGATCGCGGTGCCGCTGTTCGTCGCCGCGATCGACGTCTGGTCGGTCGCGAGCGGCCCGTCCTCGCGCCTGCTGGCAGGCGGCACCGACCGCGTCGACGCGCTGAGCTTCGACCTGCCCGCGTGGGGCCACATGGGCAGCGCCGGCCACCTCGGGCTCTCCGACGCGCTGTTTGTGTCGATGTTCGCCGCCTGGGCGTGGCGCTATGACCTGCGCCGCTGGTGGACGCTGGCCGGGATCACGCTCGGCCTGATCGCCTCGCTCGTGCTCGGGATCCTGCTCGATCGCGCGATTCCGGCGCTGCCGCTGATCGCTGCCGGCTACCTGCTGGCGAACCTCGACCGTCTCGGCCGGCTGCTGCAGCGGGAGGAACCTCACGGCTAGGGCGACGCAATACGATGCTCGACGCTGGTCCTGCGAGGAGTGGAGACGGCCGTGACCGGACTCGGTGAGCTGGCGCCGATCGCGCTGACGTCGCTCGCGCACGGCGCGGGCTGCGGATGCAAGCTGCCGGCGGCGGCGTTGCTGCCGATCGTGCGTGACCTGCCGCACCGCGCTGACGAGCGGCTGCTGGTCGGCTCGGACACCGCCGACGACGCGGCGGTGTACCGGTTGACGGACGACATCGCGCTCGTGATGACGATCGACTTCTTCACGCCGATCGTCGACGACCCCTACGACTTCGGCAGGATCGCAGCCGCCAACGCCCTATCGGATGTCTATGCGATGGGCGGACGACCGCTGGCTGCGATGAACGTCGTCGCCTTTCCGTTGCAGCGCCTTGGCAGCGACGTCCTGCGCGAGATCATGCGCGGCGGCGCTGACGTCGCCGCGGCGGCTGGGATCTCGATCGTGGGTGGTCACTCGATCGACGATCCCGAGCCGAAGTACGGACTGGCGGTCACCGGGGTGGTGCATCCCGACAAGGTCATCGCGAACGCGGGGGCGTGCCCGGGTGACGCGCTGGTGCTGACCAAGCCGCTCGGCGTCGGCGCGATCACGACGGCCCGCAAGCGCGGCCACCGCGATGACGAACTGCTGCGGCGTGCGGTCGCGACGATGACGGAGCTCAACGACCGCGCGTCGGCCGCGGCCGGTGCGGCGGCTGCGCGGGCGATGACCGACGTGACCGGCTTCGGCCTGCTTGGTCACCTGCACTCGCTTGCCCGCGCGAGCGGTGTCGCGGCGAGGGTCGACGCCGCCGCTGTGCCCGCGATCGAGGGCGCGCTCGAGCTGCTCGCCGGCGAGCAGGCGGTGTCGGGCGGGAGCGGGCGCAATCGCGACTACGCGCAGGCGTTCACGACATTCGGCGCCGACGTCGAGGAGGCCCGCCGCTGGCTGGTCTGCGACGCGACGACGTCAGGTGGCCTGCTCGTCGCGGTGGCGCCCGACCGGGCCGCGGCGCTGCCCGGCGTGATGATCGGTGAGGTCCTGGCCGGCGAACCAGGCGCGATCGTGGTGAGCTGATGAGACGTGCCACCGGACTCGGTTCTTCGGCGAGCCGGCAGCCGGTGGTTGCACGTGCGCACCTGCGGGGAGCGGCCCGGGCCCGGTGGCCCATCCGGTCTTCAAAACCGGCGGGGCGCGGCAGACCGCGCTGGAAGGTTCGACTCCTTCGCCGCTCCGTATGAGCGGGCGCAACCGCTTGCGCGAGCTCCCATCCGTCGACCGGTTGGCGACCTCCGTGGCGCGCGCGGAGCTCGATGCACGGCGCGCGGAGCTGCTTGACGGTGCCACCGACGAGGTCGATCTCGTCGCGCGTGCGCGCGAGCGGCTGCGCCCGAGCTTGCGGCGCGTGCTGAACGCCACCGGCGTGATCGTGCACACGAACCTCGGCCGCGCCCCGCTCGCCGAGCAAGCGCAGGCTGCTGTCGCACACATAGCGGCGGGGTACTCGAACCTCGAGCTGGACCTCGCATCCGGCGAGCGCGGCTCGCGCCACGATCACGTCGAGGAGCTGTTGCAGGAGCTGACCGGCGCGCCGGCCGCGATCGCCGTCAACAACTGCGCCGCCGCCGTGCTGCTCGCCGTGGCCGCCCTCGCGGGCCGCCGCGAGACCGTCGTATCGCGTGGCCAGCTGATCGAGATCGGCGGCGGCTTTCGGATCCCGGAGATCCTCGCCGCGGCTGGGACGCAGCTCGTCGAGGTCGGCACGACGAACCGCACGCGCCGCGGCGACTACGAGGCCGCCCTCACCGCCGGTGGTGACCGTGTCGGGGCGATCCTTCGCGCACACCCGTCGAACTTCCGCACCGTCGGCTTCGTCGAGCAGGTCGAGATCGAGGAGCTCTGCGGACTGCGCGCCCCGGTCATCGACGACGTCGGATCGGGCGTGCTGGCCGACGAGATGGCGCTGCTCGCCGGCGAGCCGCCCGTTCGCCGCTCGGTGCGCGCGGGCGCGGCACTGGTCGCGTTCTCGGGGGACAAGCTGCTCGGCGGCCCCCAGGCCGGCGTGCTCGTCGGCACGCGCGCAGCGGTCCACGCCTGCCGTCGCCATCCGCTCGCCCGTGCGGTGCGGATCGACAAGCTGTCGCTCGCCGCGCTGGAGGCAACGCTCGCGCTCTACCGCGATCCCGCCGCCGCCCGCCGGGCGGTGCCCGTGCTGGCGATGCTCGACGCCGACGAGGAGACGCTGGCGCGACGTGCGAACGAGCTTGCGCAGGCGACCGACGGCTGCGTGATCGAGTCGACGGCGTGCGTGGGCGGCGGCGCGCTGCCGCTGCTGGAGCTTCCCGGGCCGGCCGTCGCGCTGGACCCCGGACCCGCCGGGGCCGACGCGCTCGCCGCGGCGCTGCGAGCGGGCGAGCCGGCGCTGATCGGACGCATCCACGGTGGTCGCCTGCTCCTGGATCCACGCACGCTCAGCGACGACGAGGTGCGGCAAGCTGCGCAGGCCGTTTGCGCGGTGCGGGGATGACCGACTGCGGCGCGCCGCTGACGCTCGGCACCGGCGGTCACGTCGACCACGGCAAGACCGCGCTCGTCCTCGCGCTGACCGGCGTGGACACCGACCGCCTGCCACAGGAGAAGGCGCGCGGGATGTCGATCGAGCTCGGCTACGCGCCCTTGCGGCTGCCGGGAGGGCGGGACATCTCGATCGTCGACGTCCCGGGCCACGAGCGCTTTGTGCGCACGATGGTCGCCGGGGCGACGGGCGTCGACTTCTTCCTGATGGCCGTCGCGGCCGACGACGGCGTCATGCCGCAGACGCGCGAGCACGCCGCGGTGCTCGCGGCGCTCGGGATCGAGCGCGGGATCGTCGCGATCACCAAGCGCGACCGGGCCGATCCGCGGCGCGCCGCCGTCGAGGCCGCCGAGCTGCTGCCCGATGTCGAGATCGTCCCGTGCTCGGCACGCACAGGGGAGGGCGTGGCCGCCGTGGCCGCGGCGCTGCACCGCGTCGCCGAGCGGCTGCCCGCGCGCGCCGGCGCCGGTCGCGGCGCGGTGCTGCACGTCGACCGGGCATTCACGATCCGCGGCGCCGGGACGGTCGTCACCGGGACGCTGTGTCGGGTGTGATCGGCCGCGGCGACGCGCTGGCGCTCTTGCCCGCCGACCGGGTCGTGCGCGTCAGATCCGTCCAGGTTCACGACGAGAGCGTGAGCCGCGCGCATTGCGGTCAGCGTGTCGCCGTGAATCTCGCGGGGCTGTCGCTGCGCGACGTCACGCGCGGCGACGCGCTCGCCGACCCGGAATTGGCGCTCGGGCCCACGCTGATCATCGACGCCGCGCTGACGCTGCGCGACGCGCGCCACGGCCAGCGCGTCATGGTGCACCACGGGACGCGCAGCGCGCCCGCGCGGCTGGTCGAGCTCGGCGCGAGCCTGTGGCAGTTGCGGCTGGAGGCGCCGCTGCTGGCGGCGGCGTCAGATCGTCTGGTCGTCCGCTCCGTCGCGCCGCCCGACACGCTCGGCGGCGGCACGGTGCTCGATCCGCGTGCGCGCCGGCATGGCCGGCGCGCCGAGCTGATGGAGCGCCTCGAGCGGATGCGGCGCGGCGAGCCCGACGCGAACGGACCCGCCGCGCGGACCGAGCCGCAACCGCAACCGCAGTCGCAGCACGCCGCATCGCCGCCGTCGCCGTCGCCGTCACCAGCCGCGCTCGAACTCGCCGCCCGCCTGCTCGCGGCCGGCCACGAACCGCCCTCGCGCGCGGATCTCGGTGCGGCGGCAGCCGAGCTGCCGGCGCTGCTCGACGCGGGCCTCGCGGTCCGGGTCGGCCGCGACATGTACGCCCACCGTGCCGCGGTCGCCGCGATCGCCGACCGCGTGACCGCGATGATCCAGACCGACGGCGCGGTCACCCTCGCCCGGCTGCGTGACGAGCTCGACACCTCCCGCAGGTATGCCCAAGCGCTGCTCGAGCACCTCGACGCCGCGCGCGTCACCCGGCGCCTGCCCGACGACCGCCGCGTCCTACGCCGCGTTGCCAGGCCGGACGTTCTAGGTGAGCGCACGGATCCCAGCGGGTAAGGCGGCATGCGCGATGGGTCCGCCGCTCATCAGGCAACTCGCGATCGACCGGCTCGGTCTTGCTCGCGCGGCGCGCTCCAAGCGCAGCGAACGGCTGACTGCACGCACCGCTGACGCGGACCGCGTGGTGAGGTCGGTCTGCCCGTTCTGCGCGGTCGGCTGCGGGCAGAAGATCTTCGTCAAGGACGAGCAGGTCGTCCACATCGAGGGCGACCACGACTCGCCGATCTCGCGCGGACGCCTGTGCCCGCGCGGCTCGTCTTCGCTGTCGCTCGTGACCTCGCCGCTGCGCGAGACGAAGGTTCGCTACCGCCGGGCGCACGGCGCGGACTGGGAGGACCTCGACCTCGACACCGCGATGGACATGATCGCCGACCGCGTCATCGACACCCGCCGGCGCACGTGGCAGGACACAAACGACGACGGCGTGCCCCTGAACCGGACGCTCGGCTTCGCGCACCTCGGCGGGGCGACGCTCGACAACGAGGAGAACTACCTCATCAAGAAGTGCTTCACCGCGCTCGGCGCGGTGTCGATCGAGAACCAGGCCCGCATATGACACTCCAGCACGGTCCCCGGTCTGGGGACCTCGTTCGGGCGCGGCGGCGCCACCACGTTCCAGCAGGACCTCGCCAATGCGGACTGCATCCTGATCGAAGGATCGAACATGGCCGAGTGCCATCCGGTCGGATTCCAGTGGGTGATGGAGGCGCGCGAGCGCGGGGCGACGATCATCCACGTCGATCCACGCTTCACGCGCACGAGCGCCGTCGCGGATCTGCACGTGCCGATCCGCGCCGGGACGGACATCGCCTGGCTCGGCGGGCTGATCAACCACGTCCTGACTGAGGGACGGGAGTTTCGCGAGTACGTCGTGCGCTACACGAACGCGGCGACGATCGTCAGCGACGAGTTTCTCGACACCGAGGATCTCGATGGTCTGTTCTCCGGCTTCGATCCCGACAGCCGCAGCTACGACGTATCCAGCTGGCGCTACGCGGGGATGCAGATCGACCCGGCCGCAGGGGCCCGCGGACAGACTTCCAGGGCCGAGCAGTCCCACGGCGCGCACGGAGCCGCGTTGCAGGAGGGCGATCCGCCGCACGTCGACGAGACGCTCGAGCACCCGCGTTGCGTATGGCAGATCCTCAAGCGCCATTACGCGCGCTACACCCCCGAGGTGGTGGAGCAGGTCTGCGGCGTGCCGCAGGCCGCGTTCCGCCAGGTCGCCGAGGCAATCTGCGCGAACTCAGGGCGCGAGCGCACGACCGCCTTCGTCTACTCCGTCGGCTGGACGCACCACACGACCGGCACGCAGATGATCCGATCCGCGTCGATCCTGCAGCTGATGCTGGGCAACATCGGGCGTCCGGGCGGCGGGATCATGGCGCTGCGCGGGCACGCGTCGATCCAGGGCTCGACCGACATCCCGACGCTCTACAACATCCTGCCGGGCTACCTGCCGATGGCCAACGCGACGTCCGCGGGCACGCTCGACGATTACGTCGAGGACAACAACGCGCCGGCCGGCTACTGGGGCCACGCGCGGGAGTACATCGTGTCGCTGCTGAAGGCCTGGTGGGGCGACGCGGCGACGGCCGAGAACGACTTCTGCTTCGGGCGCCTGCCGCGGATCGACGGCGACCACTCGATCTATCCCACGATCATGGGGATGCGCGACGGCCGCGTCGAGGGCTTCTTCGTGATGGGCGAGAACCCCGGCGTGGGCTCGGGCAACTCCAAGCTGCATCGCCTCGCGATGGCCGAGTTGCGCTGGCTGGTGGTGCGCGACCTGCAGATGATCGAGTCGGCGACGTTCTGGAAGGATGGGCCGGAGATCGACACCGGCGAGCTCGTCACGGAGGACATCGCAACCGAGGTCTTCTTCCTGCCCGCCGCCGCGCACACCGAGAAGGACGGCTCGTTCACGAACACCCAGCGCCTGCTGCAGTGGCACAACAAGGCGATCGAACCGCCGCAGGACTGCCGCTCGGAGCTGTGGTTCATGTTCCATCTCGGGCGGCGCATCCGCGAGAAGCTCGCCGGCTCGCAGGACCCCCGCGACCGCGCGATCCTCGATCTGACCTGGGACTACCCGACCGCCGGGCCGACCGCCGAGCCCGACGCCGAGGCGGTGCTGCGCGAGATATCGGGCGCCGAGTACGGACCCGATGGCAAGGCGCTGTCGGGCTACACCGAGTTGCGCGGCGACGGCTCGACCGCCTGCGGCTGCTGGATCTACTCCGGCGTGTACGGCGGCGAGCGCAACCTCGCCAACCGCCGCAAGCCACGCACCGAGCAGGATTGGGTCGCAGCCGAGTGGGCGTGGGCATGGCCGCTGAACCGCCGCATCCTCTACAACCGCGCGTCGGCCGATCCCGCCGGCCGGCCCTGGTCGGAGCGCAAGGCCTATGTCTGGTGGGATCCCGACAAGCGATCCTGGACGGGCTACGACGTCCCGGACTTCAAGGTCGACATGGCGCCGGACTACGAGCCGCCCGAGGGCGCGAAGGCGGAGGACGCGCTGCGCGGCGACGAGCCGTTCGTCATGCAGGCCGACGGCAAGGGCTGGCTGTTCGCGCCGACCGGGCTGACCAACGGCCCGCTACCGGCGCACTACGAGCCGCACGAGTCGCCGGCATCGAACCTCTTGTATCCACGCCAGCCCGCGGACCCGACGCGCGAGCAGTTTCCGCGCCAGGACAACCGCTACAACCCGGCCCACGGCGAACCCGGCGCCGGCGTCTTCCCCTACGTCCTGACGACCTACCGGATCGCCGAGCACCACACCGCCGGAGCGATGTCGCGCTGGATGCCCTATCTCGCCGAGCTCGCACCGGATCCGTTCGTCGAGGTCTCGCCCGAGCTGGCCGCCGAGCGTGGCCTGCGCCACAGCGACTGGGCGACGATCGTCACCGAGCGCACCGCGATCGAAGCGCGCGTGATGGTCACCGAGCGCATGACGCCGCTCCATATCGGCGGGCGCACCGTGCATCAGGTCGGCGCGCCGTGGCACTGGGGCACGAGCGGGCTGGCACGCGGGGACTCCGCCAACGACCTGCTGCCGATCGTGCTGGACTCAAACGTCCACATCTCGGAATTCAAGTCGGCGACCTGCGACGTGCAGCCGGGCCGGCGCCCGCGCGGGCCCGCGCTGCTTCAGTACGTCGCGGCCTACCGCCGTCGCGCTGAGGGCTCATGAGCGACTTCGAGCTGCCGACGTCGTCGTGGCAGGCGTCCTATGGCGAGGAGGCGCGCGAGCGCGTCGGCTTCTTCACCGACACGTCGCTGTGCATCGGCTGCAAGGCCTGCGAGGTCGCCTGCAAGGAATGGAACCGTGTGCCCGAGGACGGGCTCGTGCATCGCGGCATGTCGATGGACAACACCGGCGGGCTGAGCGCCGACACATGGCGCCACGTCGCGTTCATCGAGCAGCGAAACGCCTTCGAGCTCGGCGACGACGGCGAAGGTGGCCTGCGCTGGCTGATGGCCTCCGATGTCTGCAAGCACTGCACGCACGCGGCCTGCCTGGAGGTCTGCCCGACCGGCGCGCTATTTCGCACCGAGTTCGGCACGGTCGTCGTGCAGGAGGACGTGTGCAACGGCTGCGGCTACTGCATCCCGGCCTGCCCGTTCGGCGTCATCGACCGGCGCGAGGACGACGGTCGCGCCCACAAGTGCACGCTCTGCTACGACCGCCTCAAGGACGACCAGACGCCGGCCTGCGCGCAGGCCTGCCCCACCAACTCGATCCAGTTCGGTCCGCTCGACGAGCTGCGCGCCCATGCCCAGGATCGAGTGGCGCAGCTGGTCCAGGCAGGCGAGCAGGGCGCGCAGCTGTATCTGGCCGACGGCGATGACGGGATCGGCGGTGCGGGCGCCTTCTTTCTCCTGCTCGACGACCCCGAGGTCTACGGACTGCCGCCGGATCCCGTCGATCCGGTTCGCCGCCTGCCGGCCATTTGGGGACTGACGGCGCTCGCCGCGGGCACGATCCTCGCCGGCGTCGCAGCGGCGGTGACCGGCGACCGTCACCGTGCGCGGCGGCGATGAGCGCACTCGATCGCAGCCATGGGCAGGGAGCCGTAACGGCCGCCGGCGACGGGCGCCCGACCGTGCCCCGCGCCGCGCCGCGCTCCTACTACGGCCTGCCGGTGCTCAACGAGCCGGTCTGGACGTGGGAGATCCCGGCCTACTTCTTCGCGGGCGGGATGGCGGGCGCCTCGGCACCGCTCGCGCTGGCCGCAAGCGTGCAGGGCAACAGACGGCTGGCGCGCGCTGCATCGGCGGTCGCGCTGGCGGGCGTGGCGGTCAGCCCGCCGCTGCTGATCTCAGACCTCGGACGGCCGGAGCGCTTTCTGAACATGCTGCGGATGTTCAAGGTGACATCGCCGATGAGCGTCGGAGCGTGGATCCTGAGCGCGTTCGCGCCCGCCGTCGCGGTCGGCGCGGGGCGCGAGCTGTTGGGCGTGGCGCCCGCGGTGGGCCGTGCCGGGCAGGTCGGCGGCGCGCTGCTCGGTCCCGCGCTGTCGACGTACACGGCGGCCCTGCTCGCCTGCACCGCCGTTCCGGTCTGGCATGAGGCGCGCCGCGAGCTGCCATTCGTCTTCGCGGGCAGCTCGCTGGCGAGCGCCGGGGCCGCCGCGACCATCCTGGCCGGACCTTCTGCCTCGGCGCCCGCCCGGCGGATGGCTGTCGGTGGCGCGACCTTGTCGCTCTGCGCGACGATCGCGATGGAGCGCCGGCTCGGGGCGCTCGCCGCCCCGTACCACGAAGGCAGCGCCAAGCCCTTTGCGCGCGCAGCCAAGGGGTTGAGCGCGGCGGGCGCGCTGACGCTGGCGTGCGCTTCGGCGGCGCAAGGCCGAGCGCGCATGCCCGCGGCGAGGATGCGCTCGTGGACCGGCGGGCGATCGAGCCGCGGCCGCCCCATCCAGTCGGCCGCCGGCGTCGCGCTGCTCGCCGGCGCGGCGCTCGAGCGCTGGGCGATCTTCCGCGCTGGGATCGATTCGGCGGCCGACCCGGCCGCGACGATCGCGCCCCAGCGGGCACGTCGCGACCGCGCTTGACGATGGCCCCCGGCGTTGACACGCGCGCGCCGTATGAGCAACTGTTCTCGCTGTACCTGCCGATAGCCGCAGTCGTGTTCGTCGTCGTCGCACTGGTCCTCCTGGTCGTGGCGATGCGCTTTCGCGCGCGGCCCGGCCGCCGCCCGTCGGCGCGGACGCAGGCGCCGCGGCTCGAGCTCGGCTACGCGAGCGCGCTGGTCCTGATCTCGATCTTCTTGCTGTGGCGTTCGTTTGCCGCGATGTCGAGCACCAGCGACCCCGTCGCCGCGCGCGTCGCGACCGTCGCGGGCGCGAGCTCCCGCCCCGGCCCCGGGGACCTCGCGATCGCCGTCGTCGCGTCACGCTGGAACTGGCGCGCGTTGTATCCCGGCGGCGTCGTGCAGACCGGCGACGGGCACGCCCGCCCCGCGACGCTCGTCGTGCCGGCGGACCGACCGGTGCGATTCCGGCTGACGTCGCGTGACGTCGTCCACGCCCTATGGATCCCGGCGCTACGCGCCAAATACGACGCGATGCCGCGGTACGTCAACAGCTTCGAGCTGCGCTTCGCTGCGGGGCTGGACTATTCGACGGCGCGCTGTTCGGAGTTCTGCGGCGACTTCCACGACCAGATGCGACTGCGGGTGCAGGTGCGTTCGCCGCAAGGCTTCGGGACGTGGCTGAGGACGCGCCAGCAGCGGCTGCGACGGCGATGATTCTCGCGCTGCTGTCAACCGACCACAAGGTCGTCGCGATCCGTGCGGGGACCGTCGCCGCGCTGTTCTTTGCGGGCGCCGGCGTACTCGCACTCATCCTCCGCACCGAACTGGCGCAGCCGGGCCTGCAGGTCGTCTCGCGGGCCGGCTACACCGAGCTGTTCACGATGCACGGATCGACGATGATCTTCCTCGTCGTCATCCCCGTCGCGCTCGCGGCCTGCCTGTACCTCGTCCCGCTTCAGATCGGGTCCACACGCGTATGCGGGCCGCGCTGGGCGTTCTCGGGTCAATGGCTGATGGCGCTCGGTGGGCTGGTCATGTGGGCGGGCTGGCTTACGCGCGAGGGCCCGGGGCGCGCCGGCTGGTACGCCTATGACCCGCTGTCGCGCTCGCCCGCGACGCCCGGGCCGGGCATGGACCTGTGGATCTGCGGCGCGATCATGGCGACGCTCGGCGCGATCTTCATCGGCGCTTGCGTACTGGCGACGATCCTGCGCCGGCGCGCGCCCGGGATGACGATGCTGCGCCTGCCGGTCTTCTCGTGGACGGCGCTGGCGAGCTGCCTGCTCGTCGTCTTTGCGTTTCCGTCGCTCGTCGTCGCGTTCGGCCTGCTGCTCGCCGAGCGCCACGACGTGCTGACCGTCGACCCGGTCTCCTACCAGCATCTGTTCTGGTTCTACGGGCATCCCGCCGTGTACGTCATGTTCTTTCCCTTCGTGGGCATGGTCGCCGAGGCGGCCTCGACGCTCAGCGGCCGGCGCTTCTTCGGCTACCGGGCGTTCGTCCTCGCGCTGCTGGCGTTCACGGCGCTGTCGATGAGCGCCTGGGCACATCACATGTTCACGACCGGTGCGGTGCCGAACCGGCTCTTCGCGCTGACCTCGACGGCGCTGATCGTGCCGGCAGGGATCGAGTACTTCGACGTGATCGCGACGCTGTGGCAGGGAGCGCTGCGCTTCAACACCGCGATGCTGTTCGTCTTCGGCTTCTTGCTGCAGTTCCTCGTCGGTGGGCTGAGCGGCATCTTCGTCGCGTCGCCGGTCCTGGACTACCACGCCCAGGACTCCTACATCGTCGTCGCGCACTTTCACTACACGCTGTTCGCCGGGAGCCTGTTCGGCCTGTTCGCCGGCCTGTACCTCTACTGGCCCAAGCTGACGGGGCGCTATCTCAGCGAGCGCCTCGGGCGAGTGCACTTCGCGCTGCTGCTGATCGGCTCGAACCTGACGTTCTTGCCGATGTTCGTGCTGGGCCACGAGGGCATGGCGCGGCGGCTCGCCGACTACCCCAACAGCAGCGGCTGGGGAGCACTGAACCTTGCATCGTCGGTCGGCGCGGGGTTCATCGCGCTCGGCACGCTGCTGTTTGCGACAAGCGTCGCGCTCAGCTTCCTGCGCGCGCGCACGGCTCCCGCCGACGCGTGGGGAACCGGCATGTCGTTGGAGTGGGCGACAAGCTCGCCGCCGCCGCCGCAGAACTTCGATGCGCTGCCGCCGGTGCGGTCCTACGCGCCGCTTTATGACGCGCGCCACGCCGAGGAGCCCAAACCGCTGCCCCCGGCACCACAACCGCAGGGGATCGAGGCATGAGCAGCGGCGACGTCGCACTGCTGGGCTGGGGCAGCGCGCTGATCGCGATCGCGCTCCTCGGCACGACCGTCTTCGGCCTCGCGCCACTGCCGACGCTGCTGCTCTCCGGCGCCGGTGCGGCGTGCGTCGTCGTCGGCGCCCTCACGCGGATCGCCGAACGTCGGCGACCTCGAATCGCCGGCAAGCCCGACGTGCTGCTGCGCAGCTCCGCCGCAACGCTCGTCGTAACCGCCGGCGCGACGCTCGTGCTCGTCGGCGCTGCGATCGTCGGTCCGGCGCTGCTGTGGCCTGGTGTCGGATTCCTCATCGCCGGTGCGGGCGGGCTCGTGCGCGAGCTGCGGGCGCAACGGCGACTACTGCGCGACGCGCGACGCGGAAGCGGCAGATGACGGGGCTGGCACCGTCTCCGGCCGCGATCGCGCCGCTGTTGGCGATGGCGCTCGTTCTGGCTACCGCTGCGCGCCGCCACCGGCGCTGGCCCTTGCGGCGAACGCTCGCCGGCCTCGCCGGCCTCATGGCCCTCGCAGTCGCGTCCGCAGAAGGGCTCGATCAGCGAGCCGGCGAGCTGCTGAGCGCGCACATGCTCCAGCATGCGTTGATCCAGCTGGTAGCGGCGCCGCTGCTTGTCGCCTCGGCGCCCGTGCGGCTCGCGCTCGGGACACTGCCGGGCGCAGCACGCCGCCGTCTCGTCCGCCTGCTGCATTGCGCGCCGCTGCGCACGCTCTCCCATCCGCTCAGCGGCCTGTCGATCTTCGCCGTCACCTTGGCCCTCGTGCATGTGCCGCCGATCTACGAGGCAGCGCTGCGTCACCCGATCCTGCACGCGGCCGAGCACGCGCTGCTGCTGTGGTCGGCGATCGCGTTGTGGGCGCCGATCGTCGGTGCCGATCCGCTTCCGAGACGTGCCGGCCCTGTCGCGCGCGTCGGCGTGCTGATCTCGGCAATGGTCGCGATGAGCGCGTTGGGCGCGACTCTCGCGTCGCTCCCGAGCCTGGCGTACCCCATATACGCCGGCCCGGCGATCGCGCTCGGTCGCGATCCGCTGCACGATCAGGCGCTGGCGGGCGGGATCATGTGGGTGGCGGGCATGGCAATCGTGCTGCCCACCCTGGTGGCGCTCGCGTGGAACGCGCTCTGGGCCGAGGAGCGTGCGCAGCGTGTGCGCGACGCCAGGCCCCCCGAAGTGGCCGGGAGCGGGATGTGAGCGACCGCCACCGGACAGCCAAGCGCGTGCTCGCGCTCGTCCTGGGCTCGGTCGCCCTCTGGGGCCTGGGCGCACCGCCTGCGGCCGCACCGGCGCGCAATCCAGCGGTCGGCGCCGGCGCCCGGGCGGCATCGCGCAGCGCCGACGCGTTTGACGGACGGGCGCTGTACGTCGACGAGTGCGCGTCCTGTCATGGTCCCGACGCGCGCGGCGTGTCCGGGCGCGGACCCTCGCTGCGCGGCGTCGGTTCCGCGGCGATCGACTTCTACCTCTCGACGGGAAGGATGCCGCTCGAGCGACCGGGCATCGAGCCAACACGAACCGAGCCGCTCAACGACGAGCGCGGGCGAGCGAATCTGATCGCGTACCTGACCGGCCTGGACGCGCGCGGGACGCCGATCCCGATCGTCCATCCACAGCGCGGGGACCTGCCGCGCGGGCGACGGTTGTTCGCCGACGCGTGCTCGGGCTGTCACCAGATCGCCGCGAAGGGCGGCGTCGATCCCGAGATCACCGCACCGCCGCTCGAGGATGCGACACCGACGCAGATAGCGGAGGCGATCCGCGTCGGCCCGTACCTCATGCCGCGCTTCGGGCCGCGCGTTCTGGACGAACACGATGTCGACTCGATCGCGCGCTACGTCACGACGTTCGGCCGCCATCCACTCAATCGCGGCGGCTGGGGGATCGGGAACATCGGGCCGATTCCCGAGGGCCTCGTCGCGTGGTTGCTTGCCGGCGGCTTGCTGGTGCTCGTAGCGCGGGTCATCGGGGAGCGCTCGACGTGATCCGCCTCCTGTGGCGGCTGCTGGGGATCATCGGAATCGTGCGCGGAGTGCTGCGCGCCGCGCATCCGCCGCGCGACGAGGACGATGGTGTCGATCCCAGCCGGCGCGAGCTCGTCGCCACGCCTCGCAGCGAGCATGCGCTCGCGGTGCTGCTCATCGCAGGCGGCCTCGTGTTGACCGCATTCGGCGTCTTGATCGCGCTCGACGCCGACCCACGCGTGCTCGGTGGCGTCCTCGGGATCGGTCTCGCCTTGCTGGCGGCGGCCGCGATCGTCGGCGGCCTGCGCGTCGTGGCGCAAGAGGTCGCGGTCGAGGAGCGCCCGGCAATGGGCGACCAGGCCGCCCGCGCGCAGCTCGCGGACGATCTCGGCCGCGGCGTGGAGGGCGTCTCGCGGCGGCGGCTGATCATCGCCGCCGCCGGTGTCGCCGGTACCGGCCTCGCGGCCGCAGCGGCGTTGCCGGTCACGGCGCTGGGACCGGCTCCGCGGGATCTCGATGCGTCGCGTTGGCGCGCGGGCGTGCTGCTCGTCGACGAGGATGACGCGCCGCTCAGCGCTGACGACCTCGAGGTCGGCAGCTTCGTGACCGCCTTTCCCAGTGGCGCGGACAAGCGCGAGCTCGGTTCGCCGGTCGTCGTGGTCCGCGTGGATCCCGCAACGCTCGCGCTGCCGGCGGCGCGCCGCGGCTGGGCGCCCGACGGCCTACTTGCCTACTCGAAGATCTGCACGCACGCCGGCTGCGCCGTCTCGCTGTTTCGCCATCCGCTGTACGAGCCCGCATCGGGTCCGCCCGCGCTGGTCTGCCCGTGCCACTACTCGACGTTCGACGTGCGCCGCGCCGCCGAGGTGACGCTCGGGCCCGCCGGCCGGCCACTGCCACAGCTTCCGCTCCGCGTCGACGGCCAGCGACGCATCGTTGCCGCCGGGCCGCTGTCGGGCTCGGTCGGCCCCGCCTGGTGGGGAACGCGGCGCTTGTGAGCTCGCGCGACACACGGCGCACGGACCCGGTCGCGTTTCTCGACGAGCGCCTGAACGTCGCTGGACCGTTGCGCAAGACGCTGCGCTACGTCTTTCCCGGCCACTGGTCCTTCCTGCTCGGCGAGATGGCGCTCTACGCGTTCGTCGTGCTCGTGGCGACCGGCACCTTCCTCGCGTTCTTCTTCGAGCCAAGCAGCGCGCAAACGACGTGGCATGGTCCCTATGCGCCGCTGGACGGCGTTCAGGTCAGCCGCGCCTACGGGTCGGCGCTCGATCTGTCGTTCACCGTGCCCGGCGGCCTGCTCATGCGCCAGACCCACCACTGGGCGGCGCTCGTGTTTCTCGTCGCGATCACCCTGCATCTGCTGCGCGTCGCGTTCACGGGAGCCTTTCGCAAGCCGCGCGAGCTCACGTTCGCGGTGGGGGTCACGCTGCTCATGCTCGCCGTCGTCGAGGGCTACGTCGGCTACTCGCTGCTGGACGATCTCCTGTCGGGCATGGGCTTGGCGATCGGCTACTCGACCGCGCTGTCGATTCCCGGCGTGGGAGGTGCGCTCGGCACGCTGATCTGGGACGGGCCGTTTCCCGGCGGTCCGGCGCTCGAGCCACGCCTGTACATCCTCCATGTGTTCATCCTGCCGGCGTCGATCGCGGCATTGATCAGCGCGCACCTGTTCATGATCGTGCGCACGCGCCATACGCAATTTCGGGGACCAGGCCGGCGCGAACGCAACGTCGTCGGCGTGCCCCTGTGGCCGGGGTACGCGCTGCGCTCGTTAGGCTGGTTGCTTGCAGTCAGCGCTGTGCTCGTGCTGCTCGGCGGGCTCGTGCAGATCAACCCAGTCTGGCAATGGGGTCCGTTCGAGCCGTGGCTGGGAGAGAACGGCGCACAGCCGGACTGGTACCTCGGCTGGCTCATCGGCGCGCTGCGGCTGATGCCCAACTGGGAGATCACCGCGTTCGGCCACGCGATCGTCCCCAATCCGTTCTTCGGCGGCGTGATCTTCCCGGAGGCGGTCTTCGGCTTCTTGTACGCGCTGCCCTGGCTTGACCGCGTGGTCTTCACCAGAGAGAGCGAGGCGCACCACCTACTCGACCGTCCACGCGACAACCCGCGCCGGACCGGCGTCCTCGCCGCAGCGTTGATCTTGGTCGCGACCGTGTTCTTCTTCGGCTCCGCCGACCGGGTGTTTCTTTCCCTGTCGATCCCCTACGAGCTGCAGCTGTGGCTGTTTCGGGCGTTCGTGCTCATGGGCCCGATCGTCGCCTACTCGGTGACCCGCCGCTCATGCCTGGCGTTGCGCCGCGCCGGCGCGCACCCGCTTCGAGACGTCGATGCTGAGCTCATCGCGCCTCGCGCTGCCGGCGAATCTCAACCGGTTGGCGGCCCGTAGACGTCGCAACTCGAAGTGGCGCGCCGCAAGCCGCGGTTCGCCGATAGCTCGAGTACGCCGATCACAGGTCGCCGTCGATGCTCAGCTCTGCGCCGACCGCCACGCCTCCAGCAGCTTCACGCGCGTGCCGGTCCGCAGCACCGCGTTGGAGTACATGCGTGCGGCGATAGCCACGAGCGCGGCGGTACCCGCCAGCAGCACGGCCACCGACACGACGATCTGCTCGACCGGCATCTCCCCGGCGATGAGCCGCACCGGGGCGATCATCGGGGCGGTCGGCGGGATGAACGTCAGCGCTGTCGCGAGCCCGCCGCCGGGATCGTCGATCGCGGCGAAGGACAGCATGAACGAGCCGAAGAGGACGATCGACAGCGGCGTCGTCGTGTTCTGGATGTCCTCCTGGCGCGGCACGAGCGCGCCGGCGACGGCGAACAGGCACGCGTAGAACGCGTAGCCGAGCACGAACCACGCCAGCACGACGCCGACCGCCCGTGCCGTGTCGCCGGTGAGGCTGACCTGGTCGGTCGCAACCCCGAGAGCCGTCGCGCCGACGCCGATCACGAGGAGCTGCATGAAGCCGACGATCCCGATTCCGACGATCTTGCCGGCGAGCAACTCACGGGCGCGGATCGTGGCGAGCAGCACCTCGACGATCCGCGAGGCCTTCTCCTCGACGATCCCGGAGGCGAGCCAGTACCCGTAGCCGACGAGCTGGAAATAGAGCAGCAGCACGGCGACGAAGGTGATCGTCTGCAGGTCGTCTGAGTTGTCGCTCGCCAGCAACGTATGGACAGGAAGCGGCGGTGGCGGCTGCGCCTGCAAGCGCAGCTGCCGCGAGCCCTCCTGCAACGCGTTGCCGAGTTTGTCGTCGAGCTTCTTGCGCACGACGATCGCGCGGGCGTCGCCGGACAGCCCTGCATCGGCCTTCTCGGCGTCCACGGCCTTGCGCACCGCGCGCTCGTCCGCGACCTGGACGATCTCGATCTTCGCATCGAACGTCTTCGCATCCCGTTGCGCGGCGCGCGCGACCTGCTCGGCCTGCGGCCCGGCCACCGCGACCTTGTAGGTCGTCGTGCCGCCGATCCCGATGAGCGGCGGGATGAGCAGGATCGCCGCGAGAATCGCGAGCGTCACGGCGGTCGAGATCAGCAGCGAGCGGTCGCGGATGCGTTCGACGATCTCCCGCCGCGCGACAAGCGCCGCCGCGTGGCGCGGCCTCATGCCGCGATCACCCCTTTGAACAGCTCCGTGAGCGTCGGTTCCTCGCGCGCGAAGTGCCAGACGCGCCCGGCCGCGCGCGCGGCATCCAGCAGCGCCTGCTCGTCGGCGCCGTCTTCGAGCGCCACGAGCAGGCCGCGAGCGTCCGCCTGGAGCACGCGCGCGCCCGGGACGCGCGCGATCCAGTCCGTGCCGTCGCCGTTGACGTTGACGACCACCCGCCACGCGCCCCGACCACCGCGCGAGCGCAGCTCGGCGACGGGGCCGAACGCCACAAGCCGGCCAGCCTTCAGGATCGCCACGCTGTCGCACAGCCGCTCGACGAGCTCCAGCTGGTGGCTTGAGAACAGCACGGGGACGCCGGCGCCGGCGCGTTCGCGCAGGACCTCGCTCATGACGTCGACGCCGATCGGGTCGAGTCCCGAGAACGGCTCGTCGAGAATCAACGCGACGGGCTCGTGGACGAGCGCCGCAGCAAGCTGGACGCGTTGCTGGTTGCCCAGCGACAGCGCTTCGACGCGGTCACAAGCGCGCTCCGTGAGTCCCATGCGCTCGATCCAGCGCTGCGCCGCCGCCGCGGCATCGCCACGCGGCACGCCGTGCAGCCGCGCGAAGTACTCGAGCTGGTCGGCGACGCGCATCTTCGGATACAGGCCGCGCTCCTCGGGCATGTAGCCGAAGCGAGCGCGTGTCGCGCCGTCGATTCGCCCGCCATCCCAGCGCACCTCGCCGTCGTCGGCCGCGAGCACGCCGAGGATGATCCGCATCGCGGTCGTCTTGCCGGCGCCGTTGGGCCCGACGAAGCCGCAGATGCTGCCGTCCTCGACGGCGAAGCTCAGGCGTTCAAGCGCGACGACCGAACCGTAGCGACGGCTGATGGCGTCGATCTCAAGCATGTCGTACGCGGGTGCCCATGAATTGGCGCACCAAACTACAGGTGTGACAGTTAATGGGTGTGAACTCCGTCACACATCGCCAGGCAAACGTCCGGTTACAGCTTGAGGATGATCTTCCCGAGCTTGCCCCCCGCGGCGAAGCTGTCGTACGCGGCGGCGACATCGTCGAGCTCGAACGTCTCGGCGACCGGCACGTGTACGGCGCCGCGCTCGAACTGTGGCAAGACCTCGCGCTCCATCGCCCGCGCGGTGGCGGCCTTCTCCTCCAGAGAGCGGGCTCGCAGCGTGGACGCGACGATGCGCCCGCGCTTGGCCATCAGGATCGCGAGGTTCAGCTCGCCCTTCGCCCCGGCGCCGATGCCGATAACCGCGATCCGCCCGCCGGTCGCAAGAGCCTTGAGGTTCGCGCCCAGGTTCGGCGCGCCGACGAGCTCGAGGATCACGTCGAACGGTCCGCTCTCTTCGAAGCCCTCCGGGTCGATGACGGCGTCGGCGCCGAGCTCGGCGACAGCGTTGCGCGCGTCGGGATTGCGCACGGTCGCGGTGACGTGCGCGCCGACCGCGTGTGCGAGCTGGACCGCCGCGGTGCCCACTCCGCCCGCGCCGCCGTGGACGAGCAGCCGCTCGCCCGGGCGCAGCCCGGCCTGCGTGAAGACCGCGTCGTGGGCGGTCGTGAAGACCTCGGGCAGTCCCCCGGCGGCCGGGAAGTCGACGGCGTCGGGCACCGGCATCAGCTGGCGCTCGTACACCACGGCGAGCTCGGCCTGACCGCCGCCGCCGACGATTCCCATGACGCGGTCGCCCTCGGCGAAGCGGGTCGCGCCGGGTCCGAGCGCCGCGACCTCGCCGGCGAGTTCCAGACCCGGGATGTCGGGCGGACTACCTGGCGGCGCTGGATAGCGACCCCGGCGCTGGAGCATGTCGGCGCCGTTCAGGCCCGCGGCACACACGCGCACGAGCACCTCGCCGGACCCCGGTTCCGGGTCGGGGTGCTCCTCGACGAGGACTTCGCCGTCGCGGATCGTGGCAGCGCGCACGGTGGCGGAGTCTAGAGATCGCGAGCTGGCGCGCGATGCGGAAGCTCGCGTGCCCCGGGGTGCCGGCGCGAACGTTGGCGATCGGGATCGCTTCGAGTCGGTCGGCACGGTCATCGTCGCCGCAATCGAATTCGGACTCGATGATCGTGAGACCCCGCGGCGTGAGCTAGGGTGAACTCCTTGTCGATCCGCTTCATCTTCAGGTGCCAGTTCTGCGCCGAGCAGCCTGATCCGTTGACGCAGATCAACCTCGAGAAGGCGATGCGGGAGAACACGTGGGGTGCCTACCAGGACGCCCTGCCCGGGCGCTGGCTCGTCTTCCACGCGCGCGGGCTCTACGGCTCGCCGCGTTATTCGTGCGCGGAGCATCGCGGCGACCTCGTCGCCTACCTGCGCGAGCACTACGGCTCCGTCGGTTTTCACGTCTGGAAGCGCCCGCCGTACCCGTCGAGCTTGGCCACGGCCGACACCGACAACGCCTGGATCAAGGCCACGCGCCGCCAAGGCGGGTGGGGCTCCTGAGGGCCGCCGGTGGCGGTAGGCCAACACGCTGCGGGCCTGAAGCCAATGGTGTACTACGCTCATGGCGTGACGACGCCCGCGGAGGCCTACCGGCTCCCCGACATCTCGCCGAAGGCCTACGAGCATCCGGCCGATCGCGCCGCCACCGCCGCCCTCGGGTCGATCCCGATGCTCGACCTCGTCGTGCGCAAGCTGATCGATTTCGGCTACGAGCGCGCCCTGCGCCAGATGTATCTCGGCGCATCGGTGCGGATCGGCACCGACCAGCTGCCGGACATCTGGACGCGCTACCAGCACATCCTTGGCGTGCTCGACATGTCCGACGAGCCCGAGCTCTACCTCACCCAGTTTCCGATGGCCAACGCGATGACGATCGGAGCCTCCAAGCCGATCGTCGTCCTCAACAGCGAGACCGTCACGCTGCTCGACAACGACCAGCTCGAGGGCGTGCTCGCGCACGAGGTCGCGCACATCCTGTCCGACCACGTCCTGTACCGAACCGCGCTGGCGATCCTGCTCGCGCTAGGGACGCGCGGGCTGCCGATGGGCGCTGGCCTGCCGCTGATGGCGGTGAAGTACGCGCTGCTGGAGTGGTCGCGCGCGTCGGAGCTCACATGCGACCGCGCGGCGGCGATCGTCACCCGCGACCCGCGCATGATCTGCTCGATGCTCATGACGATGTCGGCAGGCGCGCGCGCGGGCGAGCTGAACCTCGAGGCGTTCATGCGCCAGGCGATGGAGTACACCGAGACGGGCGCCGGCATGGACCGCCTGCACCGCCTGCTGACCGACATGCACGTCGACCATGCGCTGCCTGTCAAACGCGTGCACGAGCTGCTGACGTGGGTCCGCGACGGCGAGTACGACCGGATCGTCAGCGGCGAGTACGTGCGCCGCGGCCAGGAGCGCCCGGCGCGTGAGGAAGCCGGCGATGCGGTCTCGCATTACAGCGAGCGCTTCAAGGAGCTCTTCCGGGAGGCGGGCGAGCACGTCGGCTCCGCCGGCCAGCAGCTCAGCGACTGGCTGCGCCGTTTCGATGACTCCGACAAGGATCCCAAGGCGGGTTCCGACAACTGAGGAATGGACCTCACGCCGGCCGAGATCCGGGTCCTCGGCTGCCTGATCGAAAAGCAGCGCACGACGCCCGACCACTATCCGCTGACGCTCAACGCGTTGCGGGCGGCGTGCAACCAGTCCACGAACCGCGACCCGGTCGTGGCCTACGACGAGGCGACGATCCGCGACGCGATCACGCGCCTGAACCGCCGCCGCTGGGCGCGGCTGTCAAGCGGCGCGGGCAGTCGCACATCGAAGTACCGCCACCTGCTCGAAGACGCGCTGACGCGCGCGGCCGACGAGCTCGCGATCCTCTGCGTTCTCATGCTGCGCGGTCCCCAGACGCCGGGTGAGCTCAAGCAGCGCAGCGAGCGCATGCACTTCTTCGCCGATCTCGCGGCGGTGCACGAGACGCTCGCGCGGCTGATCGATCGAGAGCTCGTGCAGGAGCTCCCGCGCCGGCCGGGGCAGAAGGAGGAGCGCTACGCCCACCGCCTGAGCGACGACGACGCGCCGGAGCCGGTTGCCATAACCACGCCGACCGCCGTCTCGGCCGGCAACTCAGCGGCGCCCGTCGTCCGCGCGCCAGGCCGCGCGATGCCGGCTGCACCCGAGGTCGAGCGCGTGGAGCTGCCGCTGACCGATCGCGTCGCCCGCTTGGAGGCCGAGGTCGCGCAGCTGCGAGCCGAGTTGCGGGCCCTGCGCGGACGGTAGGCGTCTACGAGGCGCGGCGCACGTCCCCCGACTGGGGGAGCTGGTTACCTGCCGCGGAACGACTGGTCGTTCCGCGGCAGGCAGTGAGCGCCAGCCCTTAGCAGCCGCACCCCGCGTGGTAGTGCGATGCGATCCGATCGGCCCCCAGCCGGGTCGGGTAGTAGACCGCCTCGTCGAGCAAGCCCTTGAACCAGGGCGCCGACTGGCCGTAGCCGATGTAGAAGGTGCCGCTGCCGGATGGGGCGGTCGGCGCTTGTCCGCTGGCACGCTCCGTGCCGTTGACGTAGAGCCGGGCCGTGCCCGAGACGGCGTCCCAGCTGCCGGCGACGTGGTACCAGTCTCCCGTCGTCGGCGCGCTTGGCCAGCAGATGTGCGTCTGGCTCTGACGGAAGCAGAAGCGATTGGTCTCGATGTAGAGAGCGCCGCCACCGCCGTGGTCCATCAGCGTGCCCTTCTGAAGCGGCGCCTGGGCCTTCATCCAGATCTCCATCGTGTACGCCTGCGTGGGAGCCGCGATGCCGTTGACGTAGCCGTATGCGGCGGTCCCGTTGAAGAGTCCGGCCGTGTTGCTGTCCCCGGCAAGCGCTCCGGGCTGGCCGAGCACGACGCCGTTCTGGTAATTGCCGTTCTTGCCCCCTGCGGAGGCAGTCATGGTGGTGCCGGAGCCCTCGCCCAAGCGATACCACCAGCCCGGGCCGTCGGCCGTGACCTGGTCGGAGAAGCTGTTCGGGCACAGTCGCGCGAGCTTGCGGTCTGCGCCCAGGGAGCCTGCCACGTAGACGCAGTGCGACGCCGGGTTGACAGCCGGCTTGCCCGGGATGAACCCCAAGGAGATCGGGCTCTGCACCACGTCGTGTGTGACTACGCCGAGTTGCAGGAAGTTGCGGATGCCCACGTACGCCGTGTCCAGCCCCGCGTCGACCTCGATCGACGCCGGCGCGTCGCCGACGGCGAGGTTCGTCTGGGAGTACGGTCCCTGCCCGGTCGGTCCGGAGTCGACGTCGACGATCTGGTTGCCGAGGTTCTGCGCGACGTAGACACGGTGGTGGACATTGTCGACCGCGACGCCGAAGGGATTGCCCGCGAGCACCGGGATCTGGTTTAGGAGCGTGTCGGTCGCCCCGTCGATGACGGCGAGCTCGTTGGCGTGGTGGATCGGCCCATAAACCCTGTTGGCCGATCGATCGATTGCCACGTCGAGCGGCTTGTCGTGTGTGAACACGTTTGACGTGATGGAGCAGTTACCCGCACCGGCGGAGACCGCGATGTTCGGCGGCACCTCGGCTGCCACGTACGCCTTCTCGGTGCCGGGGTTGAACGCGACCGCGTTGAGGCCGGCTCCCGTGCCGCCGTACGAGCAGAGCGTCGCGCCCGTGGGCAGCGCGTGCACCTCGACCGCGCCCGGGTAGAGCGTCACGAACAGCCGGTGGCTGCCGGCGCGATGATCGATTGCCAGCCCGAACGCGCCCGACCCGGTCGCGATGTCCGGCAGGCTCGTGCCAAGGTCGGCGGAGAAGCCGAGCACCTTGTTCCCGCCGTCGGCGACGTAGACCGAGCCGTTGGACTCGTCGACCGCGATCCTGCCGGGGTTCGTGCCCGGAGGGAGGTCGACCACGTTCGTGACGACCAGCGCCGCCTGCGCCGACGCGCTCGACGCGCCGAGCACGGCGGCTGTCCCAATGATCGCGGCTAATCCCGCGCGGCTCCGCCATGTATGCATGTCGCTCCTCCGTCACATCCACCCCCGGCCAAGCGACGCTACAGGCCGCGTGCCCCCGGTGGATAGGCGTACCCCGTAATCCGGTGCGTTTATACGACGAGCTCCGACGGTGCTCATCCGGCGGACGCGCAGCTGCCGGCAGCATTGGACAGCGCTCCGCCTGGGAGCTAACGTCGCGCGATCTCCACCAGGCGATGACGAGGAGGGGGACGCATGGCCGATCGGACAAGGCCGTTCGTGATCACGCGTCGCAGGTTCATCCAGGGAACTGCGGCGACGCTCGTGCTGGCAGGCTGCGGCGGATCCGGCGACGAGGGCGGCGGCGGCACGAGCGCGGGCGGCGCCGGTGCTCCGGCGGAGACGTTCACCGAGCCGACCGCGAAGCTGTCCGGCGAGCTGAAGGTCCTGCTGTGGAGCCACTTCGTGCCGCGACACGACACGTGGTTCGATCGCTTCGCGCAGGATTGGGGGCGCAAGGTCGGGGTGAAGGTCACCGTCGATCACATCGAGGTCACGACGATCCCCGCGAGGCTCGAATCCGAGATCTCCGCCCGCTCGGGACACGACCTCGCGCAGTTCATCGCTCCGCTGCCGCAGCTCGAGCCGAGCGTGATCGACCTCGCCGACGTCACCAAGGAGGCCGAGAAGCGCTTTGGCAAGCAGATCGAGCTGTGCCGGCGCAGCAGCCTCAACCCGACGACGAAGAAGTACTACGCCTACAGCCCGAGCTGGGTGCCGGACCCCGGCAACTATCGCAAGAGCATGTGGACCGAGGTGGGTCTGCCGAGCGGCCCGTCGAGCTGGGCCGAGCTGCGCCAAGGAGGCGCCGAGATCAAAGCCAAGCAGAAGGTCCCGGTCGGCGTCGGGATGTCGCAGGAGACCGACTCCAACATGGCGCTGCGTGCGCTGCTGTGGTCTTACGGCGGCGCAATCCAAGACGAGCACGAGCAGGTCATCGTCAACTCCCCTGAGACGGTCGCGGCCGTGACGTACATGAAAGGCCTGTTCGAGGACGCGATGACGAGCGAGGTCTTCGCCTGGAATCCGGCCTCCAACAACCAGGCGCTCGTCGCCGGCAAGCTCTCGTACATCGTCAACTCGATCTCGGCGTACCGCACGATGCAGAAGATCAACCCGAAGGTCGCCGAGGACGTGTTCTTCGTCCGCGCGCTCAAGGGTCCTGAGGCCGGGCTCGCGGCGCAGCACGTGATGTACAACTGGGTCGTTCCCAAGTACGCCTCGAATCCCGACGCCGCGCAGGAGTTCCTGCTGCACTACACGGAGAACTTTGCCCGCGCGACCTGGGAGAGCGAGCTCTACGACTTCCCCGCGTTCTCAAAGCTCGTGCCGAAGCTCGGCGACTGGCTCGACAACGATCCGTTCGGCTCCAAGCCCAGCGACAAGCTGTCCGTGCTGAAGGACGCACTGGACTGGACCACGAACGTCGGTCACCGCGGCTACGCCAATGCCGCCATCGGCGAGGTCTTCGGGACGTTCCTGATCCCGAACATGTACGCCCGTGCCGCCCGCGGCCGCGCGACACCGCAGGAGGCGGTCGCGCGAGCGGAGAGCCAGATCAAGCCGATCTTCGAGAAGTGGCGTAAGAAGGGCCTGATCGGCGGCGCTTGAGTGGCGTTCGCGGTCGAGGTCAAGGGCCTGAGCAAGCACTTTCGCGGCGGCGACGTCCGGGCGATCGACGGCGTCGATCTCGCGACGGACGAGGGTGAGTACCTTGTCCTGCTCGGGCCGTCGGGGTGCGGAAAGACGACGCTGCTGCGCACGATCGCGGGGCTCGAGGAGCCCACCGAGGGCGAGGTGCTGATCGGCGGCCACGTCGTCAACGGGCTGCCCCCGCGGGCGCGGCAGATCGCGATGGTGTTTCAGAGCTACGCCCTGTACCCGCACAAGACCGTCGCCCAGAACATCACGTTCCCGCTTAAAGCCCAGCGGATGGAAAAGGGCGAGCGCGACCAGCGCGCGACGTGGGCGGCGGAGCTGCTCGAGATCGGCCACCTGCTGGAGCGCAAGCCGCGCCAGCTCTCCGGCGGGGAGCGCCAGCGCGTGGCGCTCGCGCGCGCGCTCGTGCGCGAGCCGGACGTCTTCCTGCTCGACGAGCCGCTGTCCAACCTCGACGCGAAGCTGCGCACGACGGCGCGCGACGAGCTGAAGGGGTTTCAGCGCCGGCTCGGGACGACGACGATCTACGTCACGCACGACCAGACGGAGGCGATGGGTCTCGGCGATCGCATCGCGGTGATGTACGGCGGGCAGTTGCGTCAGCTCGGCCCGCCACAGGAGGTCTATCTGCGTCCCGCGGACACGTTTGTTGCGACCTTCCTGGGCTCGCCGCCGATGAACCTCGTGCCGCGCGACGGGGAGCTGCTCGGGTTCCGGCCGGAGAGCTTCCTGCCGGCGGAGCTCGTCGAGGGGGGCGACCGCCGGGTGAGCGCCCAGTTCGAGGTCGACCGCGTCGAGTACCTGTCCGGCGACCGGCACATCTACGGGACCGTACGTGGGATCGGGGAGCAGACGCGCGTGATCTCGCGGCTCGGAGCGACGGTGAGCACGGCGATCGAGCCCGGCCGGGTGCACGAGTTCGCGCTGCACGAGCGCGACCTGTGCATCTTCGACGCCGACAGCGGCCGGCGGATCGAGCCGCGGCCGGCGCCGGCTGACGCTTGATGGCTCGGCGCCGGCAGCACGTGACGCACTGCAGCGGCCGCAAAAGGTCGATCGCCGACCGTGACGGCGTGCTGGCGCGGCTGTTCCTGCTGCCCGCCGTCGTCTACATCGTCCTGCTCGTCGCAGTGCCCTTCCTGCTCGCGATCGGGTTCGCCTTCAGCGACGTGACGGCCGGCGACCCGAGCTTCGACTGGGTCGGCCTGGACAACTTCTCGGCGATCTTCCACGACCCGGTCTTCTGGCGCGCGCTGCAAAACACGCTCGTCGTCACCGCCATCTCGATGGTCCTGATCGTCGTGCTGGGCAAGGCGCTCGCGCTGATCCTCGTGGCCGACTTCCGGGGCAAGTGGCTCGTACGGTTCTTCGTGCTGCTGCCATGGACGACCCCGATCGCACTCGCAGCGATCGCCTGGCTGTGGATGCTCGACTCGATCTACAGCCCGATCGACTGGGTGTTGCGCTCGCTCGGCCTGCTGGAGGGCAACATGCACTGGCTCGGCCGCGACAACCTCGCGATGGCGTCCGTGATCGCCGTGCACACCTGGCGCATCGTGCCGCTCGCGGCGGTCATCATGCTCGCCGGGCTGGTCTCGATCCCGAAGGACATCGAGGACGCCGCGGCGATCGACGGTGCCGGCTTCTGGCGGCGCCTGTGGGAGATCACGCTGCCACTGACGCTGCCGGTCGTCGCCGTGGCGGCGCTGTTCGGCGCCGTCCTGACGTTCACGGACATGACGGTCGTGTACGTCCTGACGCGGGGCGGTCCGGAGAGCGCGACGCAGGTGCTTCCGAGCTACGCGTACTTCAAAGGCATCGAGGGCGGCGACCTGGCGCAGGGAGCGGCGATCGCGCTGTTCTTGTTCCCGCTGCTGCTCGCGGCGGCGGTCGCGATCCTGCGCGCCGTTCGGCGGATGGAGACGTTCTGATGGACGGCGCGAGCAGCAGGCTCGCGGCTGCCGTCGCGATCCTGCGCGCGGTGCGGCGGATGGAGACGTTCTGATGGACGGCGCGAGCCGCAGGCTCGCGGCAGCGGTCGCGATCCTGCGCGCCGTGCGGCGGATGGAGACGTTCTGATGGACGGCGCGACGGTCGCACGCGATCGCCGGCGCGCCGCGCGCCGCCATGTCCTGGGCCGGGCGGGGCTCTACGCCGCGGCGGTCACCGCCGCGCTCGTCGCCGCGCTGCCGTTCATATGGGGAACGATCACGGCGCTCAAGCAGGACGCCGACCTCTACAACGCCGACAACGCGCCGTTCGTGTTCAACCTCGCGCCGACGTTCGACCATGTGAGGTTCCTCTTTGGCGAGACGCAGTTCGTGACGTTCGCGCTGAACACGCTCTGGGTCGGATTGCTCGTCGTCGCGATCACGCTCGCCGTGAGCCTGCCGGCGGCCTACAGCCTGGCGCGGTTGAGCATGCCATGGGCGGGTCCGCTTGGCATCGCGATCTTCTTCGTCTACCTCGTCCCGCCGACGCTGCTGTTCATCTCGCTGTCGCGCGTCGTGAGCCTCGTCGGCTTGCAGGACTCGACCTGGTCACTCGTCCTGATCTACCCCACGATCACGATCCCGGTGTCGGTGTGGCTGCTGACCGGCTTCTTGAAGGCGATCCCGCGCGACGTCGAGGAGCAGGCGATGGTCGACGGGCACAGCCGCGCGGGCGCGTTCCTGCGCATCGTCGTGCCGCTCTCGCTGCCGGGCATCGTCGCGGTCGTCGTCTTCGCCTTCACGCTGACGGCACACGAGTTCATCTACGCGCTGGCCTTCATCTCCCCGTCGGCGAGCAAGACGATCAGCATCGGCGTCCCAACCCAGCTCGTCCGCGGCGATGTCTTCTTCTGGCAGTCGCTGCAGGCGGCCGGAATTGTCGTCGCGGTTCCGATCGCGTTCGCGTTCAACCTCATGCTCGAACGCTTCATCACGGGGTTCACGATGGGTGCGGTGAAGGGGTGAGTCGCTGCACGCGATCTCAGGAGTTGAACCCGATCAATACCTCGGATATCAGTAATCCGTGTAGACGAGCAGCCCGCTGGAGTGGCCGCGGAGCCGCGACACTGCGCTCCCAAGGAGCTCGAGACCGTCCTCCACGCCGAATAGGGCGTGCTTGTCCGGGTCGGTGGAGTAGCACGGGCACGGTTGCGCAGGCCTAGACACGTGGATCTCCCCGTTTTGGGTGGACACGGGATCATTAGGCGACATGGTTTGCTGGTGTGGCGGTCGAGTAGTCGTGGCGGACGCCGCGCCAGTTCGAGCAGTAGTTGTTGCTTGTGTTGGCGTTCGTCCAGAAGCCCCCGGGTAGCGCCTTGGCCTGTCACGCAGACCAGTCGGGCTGCGCGTTGTGCGCAGCTGGTAGGGGTCGCGGGGCACCCCCGGGGCTGTGGTGCGCTCCGTTCCCGCTCGGCCAGGCGCTATGTGATCCCGACGGGGAACCGCGCGACACGGTGGGGGCGGCGTGAACGTCGACCTGAGTGACAGCGACGACCGGGCGATCATCCGCTGGGTGCCGGGAACGGTCACTCACCTGGGCCGATCCGCGTCGCCGGAGGCGACGGCAACGACACGCTCCTCACGGGCCCGGCCGCGAGCGCGTACCTCTTCGGCGGCGTTGGCCACCCGGTCCGGATGTCCTCAGCGGGGACGCTCTCGCCAAACTCACTGACCTTCGGGGGCGCCGACGTGCTCGACGTGGCGGGGGCGACGACTCGATCAACGCGTTGCCAGACACGCAGGCTTCCGACGGCCCTGACGGGCCCCGACACCCGCCTGCGTCCGCGAGCGCGCCCGCTGCGGCGGCGCACTCGGCGGATATCGATTGGCGTGGCGCGCCGTCTCGCGCTGTTGAGCTACGCGACCTCGGGCTCAAGTCGCTCGACGGCCTCGGCTAGCACCCCACCCAGCTTGCCGCCGACGCGGTTGCGGAGCTCCGTGAGCAGTTCCTCGGTGACTTCGACCGCATACGGGGACGGGTTCGACGCCACGAACATCCGCATGGCCTTCTCCCATCTCGGATCGTCGAGGAGCAGCAGCACTGTAGCCAGGTCCGCGATGGCGTACTCATCACCGCTGCGGGCACCGGCGATCTGCTCCTCGAGCTCGTTGCGCGCGAGCGCGAGCTCTTCGCGCACGTCCAGTCCGGCAACCAGCTGACCGCCGCCTGCAGCGAGGGGTTCGACGAACACGCGGGTAACGAGCCGCTGAACGAGGTTGTAGGAGTTCACGATGCCGTAACCCGCGTCCTGCGTTTCGAACAAATGGCCGGCATCGTAGGCTGCGACGGCGTTCTGGTACTCGCCGGCGCGTCGCAGCGTCCCTCCGACCGTCCCGAGGATATGCACGAGTTGATTCGCGACGGCCACCTCCTGCCTTCCGGGCGGGTCGCCAGACTCTCGGTGCTGTTTGAGGTCTTCGAGCGTGGACCGCAGCTCGTCCTCGGCCTCACGCAGCAGGTCCAAGGCCCGCGGCAGATCGCCGAGGTCGCGTGCGTCCATGGCCTCTGTCTTGAGCCTCCGCACAAGGTCGATCACGTCAACCATGCACATCGTCTCCCAGAGCCGCGAGTGTGGCACGGAGCTCGCGCGCAATCGAGCGGTACTCGGGTCCGGGTACGTCGCGCAGTCGCCCACTCAGCTCTTGCCCGACGCTACGCAGCGCCGTCACCGTTGCGTCATTAGCGGTGAGCTCGCCGGTGCGAACACGCTCGATGAGCCCCCTGCCGGTGACCGCATGCCGCCGGTCGAGGTAGTGCCACGCGGCGATCAGCATCTCCACGGCGTGCATCCGAGCCTGGGGCGCAAGAACCTTGGAGTAGAGCAGCGGGAAGTTGCCGTCCTCTGGGCCAGGCGGTCCGGCGATCCGCCTCGCCTCGTCTATGAGCTCCTCGTGCAGCGACCGCCCGCCAGGCTCGAGATCGCGCGGGATCGCCTCTGACACCACCTCGTAGGTACGTCCCGGTGAGAGCCGGCCCCGGCCGTGGGGCTCGCTGAACAGCTGGCTGACCTCGTGGGCGGCACCCCCGTATCCCTGTGTGAAGTCGAACTCGATCGGGTTGAAGAAGTCACGCAGGGCTTTGCCAGACCGATCGTCTCGCGTGGTCCACTTCTTTTCATGACAAATGGTGAACACGGGGTCGTCCGGGCTGACCGCCAAGCGCACGCCGATCTCGAAGAAGACGTTCGCTCGCCACCCGGTCCAGTCGGCGACGCACAATTGGACGCGACGGATCAGAGCGTAAAGCCGCTGGCTTACGAGCTGCGGAGAGCTGCTGTCCAGTGTCGTGACCACCTGCGTCTGCTCGTCCAAACCCGCATCCAAGAGGATGTCCTTGATCACGTCCCTGACCATTGCGCCGTACCCCTCGTCGAACCAGCGCAGAACCAGAACCTGCTCACGGAGTGGGATCGGCCGATATTCCTCACCGAGTTGCCGGACCGCGTCGAAGACCGGCAGATCGAGATACGCGCCCTCCTGCATCCTCAGCCCCTCGAGCCCCGTCGCCATGGCGTCGGCAATGCGCTTGCGATCGTCTCGGCCCCATGGGATCGGGCTCAGAGCCGCAAGGTTGAAGGGGAGCTGCTCGCCGGGCTTTCGTGGCTCGCCGGGCTCTCGTGGCAGGTACATGGTGAGCGTGACGCCTCGCCGGACGGCCGCGCGCAGGCCCAGGAACAGCATCACCGCGCTCTCGAAGTCCGTGATGTCGAACACCGCAATTTCGCTGTCGCAGAGAGCGCGGACCGTCCACTCGTAGAGAGCCGGTGAAGAGAGCGCGTCGACGGCGGAGATCTGGACCGGCGTCGTGTCGATGTCGCGGTCGTGCCTGCCGGGGCGTTTCTGGAGCCGCGTTAGCGCGGCGGCGACACGCGTCGCGTGCGTCGGTCCACTGAACGGGGCGCTGCTGCTGATCACGACGCAGCCGACCTTCTCGCCGAAGTCGGCACGCAGGCGGGTCTCCCCGTCACCTGCGAATGCTCCAGGCGAGTAGAGAGGCTCGCGGGTCCAGTCGTCATGCTGGCGCGCGGAGGCCCAGATCTCCCGAAGCTTCTCGCACTGTTCCAGGATGTGGCGGAAGCCGATCTCGAGTGCGCTCTTGGGTCCATGCCGCACGACGACGTGGTCGGCCTCGAACGGAGGAGCCGTCTGATCGGCGAACGTGATCGCGTATCTGCCCTCCGCTGTTGGTTCCAGCGTCTTGATTAGACCGCCCTGTGGCAGTAGCTCAAAACGCCGATCGTGCAACAGATACGCGGCGATCAAGCGGTTGAGGACCGAGCTGGACCCCGAGAACAGGTCGGCCTTAGTCGGGCAGTTCAGGACGACCCGTCCGACGGCAGCGCGCTTGCGCAGCCCCGCGTCGAGGTCAGATGCCACCGTGCGTGCCGCCTTCTGGAAGAAGTCCGCGAGCCTTTCTGGGGTAGTGCCCGCCCGGTCGGCCTCACGAAGCGTGTGACCGACCTTCTCGCGGGTCGCACCGTCGATGAGCTCAAGCACGGCGCGGTGGCGAAAGTCTGAGATGCAGAGGCGCATCAGCTCAGTCAGACCGCCGTCGCCGTACCCGGACACAAGCCAGGTGCCGCCCCTCTCCATCTCGAGGCCGTCGAGGCTCGTGTCCGTCCAGTAACTCTCCGTCCCGAAGACCTCGCCGTCGCGTCCAAACCCGACAGCGAGGATGACGAGGTCGAACTCCTCGCCTTGGACTGCCCAGCGGGCACCGCGAGGCTCGATCTCAATCGGGTGGCAGTTAAACCGCGGCTCCTCCGCGGCGGAATAGCGGTCCCGAATCTTCGTCCACTGCTGGTCAAGCTCGGCCACCACTGCGTCTGCGCGATCCGCTGTCCAGTCCATGACATCGTGCCCTGCCGGTGCTTCGTCGTCGAGACCTTTCAGGGCGCGGGCGGCGGGCCAGTCGTAGATGTGCGGATGGATGAACCGCTTCTCCGTCGCCCGCTGGATCCGCATGGTGTTCTCGAGCTTCTCGTATACGACGGCGCGCGCCGCGCCACGCACAGCGGCCGCGGCCGCGGCGGTTAGCCCCGCGATGCCGCCGCCGATCACAGCGATCTCGCTGCGGGCGGTCAGCACGCCGTTCTTCGCCAGCGCGTCAACGAGGTTGAAGGCCCTTATCTGCTGCGCGTAGACCGTGACGTACCGCGCAAAGCATCCGAGCACGTACAGCCGCGGGCTCCGCGGAACCTCCATGAGTTCCAGCAGCTTGGTCCGGCGTTCGTCGTCGGTTTCTGGGCGGGGCGGAAAGCTCACGGCGCGACCATATCGCCGCGACACCGCGCTCGTGCCTGAAAGCGCCGTTACTCGGCGTTAGCGTCCGACCCCCTCGTGATGATCGGGCAGTGTCCGGCAGTGCAGCGCCTGAGGACAGTACAGGGGGGACTCTCTACTTTCCGAACGGTAACGAGGCCTTCGTTGTCGTGGAGCATTCTGACCGCGACGACGTCGACGCGCTGCTGGAACGAGTCGGGCTGTCAGATGAGCCGGCTCGTCCGGTCATCGTTGTGTGCGGGGGTGCAAACCGCCTGCGAGCGCCGCACCTGGCAGTCGCCGAGACCGTCCTGGGTCCTGCGGTCGCACAGGCAGCTCGCGTGACCGGTGCAGCACTGGTCGACGGTGGAACCGATGCCGGCGTAATGGCAGTTGTGGGAGCAGCGAGCGACCGTCTCGGTTCGTCGAAGGCCGTGCTCGTTGGCGTGGCTCCTCGGAGGCGCGTCCGCATGCCTGAAGACGAGGAGTGCGACCGGGCGCCGCTGGAGCCCCACCATTCCCACTTCCTCCTTGCCGACAGCGACGAGTGGGGAGGGGAGCGCAAACTGCTCTTCCGGGTTGCCGCGGGAATCGCCGGGCCGTGCCGGGTGGTGGTGGTCCTCGCCGGAGGTGGGCCACAGGCACGACAGGAGACGCTCGAGGCGGTGCGGCGCGGGTGGCCGGTCGTCATCCTGCGCGGGTCGGGCGGCCTGGCAGATGAGCTGGTCGACGAGGGGTCGGTTGCGCTCGGCCAGCCTCGCCTATCGTCGCGCCGTGGGCTGCGAAGGCTGCGTCGACTCATCGACAAGGAACGGGCCAGACGCCGATGCACTTCGGGCTCGACCATTCGCCGCATCCTCCGCGAAGGTGACCTGAGGTTCTTCGCTGAGCGCGAGCCGGCTCGCCTAGCCCGCTGGCTGACCTGGGAACTTCGGGACGAACCGATGCTGAAGGACGCTTGGCGGACGTTCACCGGGTATGACCGACGGGCCACCGCACTGCGGAGCACGTTCGAGCTTTTTCAGCGCGCCATCATTGGCTTTGGCGTCCTGACCACCGCTCTTGGGCTGCTATATGACGCGTCCAAGGCACCCGCACTTCGTTGGGCTACTGTTGCCGCGCCGGCGCTTGTCGCGGTCACCGTCGCCGTCGCGAGTCGGCGGGCAGCTGGCAAACGCTGGGTCCTGCTGCGTGCAGCCGCGGAGGCAGTGAAGAGCGAGATCTACCAGTACAGGACGCATACGGGTCCCTACCGCGCCGTCGAGACGTCGGCCGGGCGCGTACTGGGCTCGAACGTGCTCGCTAAGAGGCTCAACGCGCTCGATGCTCAGCTCGTGCAGACGGAGGCTTCCAGTGGTCCCATGGAACCTGAGGCCAACAGCGTTCCACCGGACCTTCCGGGGGAAGCCGATGACGGCATCAGCACCCTCGATGCCCAGCACTACATCAAACTGCGCGTGGAGGATCAGCTCGCGTACTACCGCGACAAGGTCAAGTGCCTGAACCGTTTGCGGGGGCGCCTCCAGTTGCTGTCGCTTACGATCGGCGGGGCAGGGACCATTGTTGCGGCCGCCGGAGCCGAGGTCTGGATCGCCCTAACGACAGCCGTGTCGGCGGGCTTGATCTCGTATCTTTCGACCTTGCAAGTGGACAACACGATCGTCCAGTACAACCAGTCGGCCGCGCAACTCGCCAGCATCCGGCGTGACTGGCTCGCCATCGAAGCGGAGACAGCGGCTGCGTTCGAAGAGGTAGTGACGCGCGCGGAGCGGGCGCTGACTTCCGAGTTGAGCGGTTGGGTTCAGCAGATGAACACCGCTATCGAGGCCAACGAGGCGAGCCTTGCAGCGCAACATGCGCGCGAGGACGCTTCCGATCCGACCGGAGGCGTAACGAAGCCATGAGCGCCGATGGCTTCTTGTCGTTTGCCAACAAGGACTGGCACGACATCGCACCGCTGTGCGCTGGACTGGCGGCGCGCGGGATCGAGCTTTGGATTGTTACGGAAAGGCGCGAGCCGTCGACCCGGTGGCACGACGCGGTGCGAGGTGGCATCGAAATCGCCGCTGCGGTGATCCTCGTCGTCAGCCCGGCGTGGGTCCACTCCCCTCCGTGTGCGTACGAGCTCGGCCTCGCGCGCGGTATGCGACGGCCGATCATTTCGCTGGTCGAACTCTCTCAGGCGATGACGGTGTCGGACCTACCCTCTGTCCTGCGTGCGCCAGACGTGGAGCACGTCGACGCCCGCCACTCAATCGCTCATGCCGCCGAGGAGATCGCCTCGCGACTACGCCCGGCCGCTCCAGACTGAGTCAACGCGGGGGCGCTGGGACGCGAACCTAACCCGGATCCTGCAGCAAGGTGGGCGCCCCGACCGTGGTCGGGGCACCGGAACGTCCGGTTGAGCAGGGATTCTTTGGGTTGTTGAAGCACAAAGAACCGGCTCGGTTGGATCACCTGAAGGTGCAGCGCGATGGCCGCAGCGTCACGGTAGAAGTCACGTCGGACGGAGCAGGGCTCGTGTCGCATGCGGGCAGTGCGTTATTGGCCCAGGTCGCCGACAAGAGCGGGCTCACCCAAGCGTTGTCGGTGCGCTTGGCGGATCTCAAGCAGCGTCGGTCCGGGCATGATCCGATCCGGGCGGTGTGGTCCGGTCTGGCGGTGATGCTCGCCGACGGCGGTGACTGCCTCGCCGACATCGGGGCGCTGCGCGATCAGGACGCGTTGTTCGGCGCGGTGGCGTCGGACTTGACCGCGTTCAGAGTCGTGGACCGGATCGCGTCGACGCCCGGGGGTGCTGGACGCGCTCGCCGCCGCGCATGCCCGTGCGCGCGAGCACGTCTGGACACAGGCCGGTGTGCCGGAGCGCGTCACGATCGACGTCGACGCGACGCTCGTGGGCAGCCATTTGGAGAAGGAGGGCGCGCCGGCAACTAAAGGGCGGCTACGGCTTTGACCCGCTGATGGCCTACTGCGACGAGACCGCCGAAGTGCTGGCCGCGATCCTGCGGCCGGGCAACGCGGGCTCCAACGCCGCCGGCGACCATGTCGCGGTCGTCGAGCATGCCCTCGCGCAGGTCCCGGCCGAGCTGATCGAGACGATCGAGATCTTGGTGCCACCGATTCGGCGGGCGCGACGCACGAGTTCATCGACTTCTGTCGCGAGCGCCGCCTGCGCTTCTCGGCCGGCTATGAACTGACTGACCAGGTCCGCGCCGCGATCCTCAAGATCCGCGAAACGGCGTGGGTTTGCGCGCTCGGCTCGGACGGCAGCGAGCGCGAGAACGGGCAGATCGTCGAGATCACCGACGACCTTGATCTGGCTACGTGGCCGACCGATCCAGGCTGATCGTCCGGCGCGAGCGCGCGCATCCCGGCGCACAACTGTCCTTCACCGACCACGATGGCGATCGCCTTCCAAGCCGTCCTGACCGACCAAACCGACCCCCGACATCCAGATCCTCGAGCGCCGCCAGCGCCAGCGCGCACGCCGAAGATCACATCCGCAATGACAAGGACACCGGCCTGCGCAACATGCCCTTTCGCGACTTCGAGCACAACCGCGTCTGCTGATGCTCGTCGGGATCGCGCATAACCTGCTCGTCTGACCCAGCGGCTGCTGCTGACCGGCGAACTCCCGCGCTGCAAGCCTACGCTACCGGCTGCTGCACGTCGCCGCACGCCTCGCCTTCCATGCCCGCAAAGCCACGCTACGCATCCACGCCGCCTGGCGCTGGACCGACGCGCTCGTCGCCGCGTTCACACGCGCCCGCGCGCTCCCCGCGCCCGCCTGACCCAGAGCCCGCGCACACGACGACCAGCAAGCCATCGGCGCCCCGGCGCAACGAGCCGCTGCCCGCCAACGACGCCACGACGCTGCTTACCGCGCTCGCGGCCGCCACGGCAGCCTCCACGATGGTCAGACACACGGCTCGCGAGCCGTCACGCGTGCATTTGACGCCGCGCATGCCTCCACGACTCACATCACGCCGCTTCCTGCACGATCCGGGCTAACAAGCAGCGACTACCACAGCCTGTCAAGACCCGATCGTGCCCCGAGAACCTCAGGCACGATCGAGAACAGCCACGCACTCGATGTGCGGCGTCTGCGGGAACATGTCAACCGGCACGACGCGTCGCAATGCGTAGCCGGCCTCGACGAGCTGCGCGGCGTTCGGCGCGAGCGTCGTGGGGTTGCATGAGATGTAGACGATCCGCCGTGACGCGGTCTCGATGACCCGCCGGACGATCTTCTGCGACAGGCCCGCGCGCGGCGGGTCGATGACGCAGACGTCCGGCCGGCTTGCCTGCTCCACGAGCTCGCGCAGCGCTAGGCGAACGTCGCCGGCGAAGAAGTGCGCGTTGTCGATCTCGTTGCGCCGCGCGTTGGCGATCGCGTCGGCCACAGCCTGCTCGACGATCTCAAGACCCCAGATCTCCCCCGCGCGGGCCGCGAGGCTCAGGCCGACGGTGCCGATCCCGCAGTACAGGTCATAGACGCGCTCCCAGCCCTTGAGGTCCGCCAGGTCGGCCGCGATGGCGTAGAGCCGCTCTGCCATTTCCGTGTTGGTCTGAAAGAACGCCTGCGGCGAGATCGCGACGCGCAGGCCCCCGATCTCCTCCATCAGTGCGGGCGGGCCGGAGACGATCTCGGTGACCCCACCCAGGGTCGTCTCCGCCAGCGCCTCGGTACGCGTCCACGTCAGTCCCTGGCAGTCGACCGCGGCAGCGAGGCTCGCGGTGTCGAGATCGCCCGGGCCGGTGACGAGCCTGGCCTGCAGCTCGCCGGTGCGGCGGCCCTCGCGCACGACGAGGTTGCGCAGCATGCCGCTATGCGTGCGGCGATCGAACGCGGAAAGGCCCTGCTCGCGACACCATGCAACGACCTGCTCGCGCACCGCGTTGGAGCGCTCCGAGGCGAGCAGGCAGTCGCTGATCGGGACGATCTCGTGCCACGAGCCGGGCGCGTGGAAGCCGCAGAGCAGCGCGCCGTCGTCGCCCGTCCCGAACGAGTACTCGAGCTTGTTGCGGTAGCGCCACTGCTCGACCGCCGGAACGATGTCGTCAAGCGCGAAGCCGTCGAGGTGACCGATGCGGGTCAGCGCGTCGCGCACCTGCTCGTGCTTGACGGCGAGCTGGCGTTCGTAGGGCAGCACCTGCCAGGGCGCGCCCGGATGATCGGCGAGCGGCGCGATGCGCTCGGGGCTCGGCTCAAGCACCTCGAGCGTGCGCGCCTCGGCGTAGGCACGCTTGCGCTTCGTGACGACCGCGCGCACGAGATCGCCCGGGATCGCGCCGGAAACGAACACGACGTAGCCGTCGAGGCGGGCGATCCCGTTGCCGCCGTTGGCGAGCGCGTCGATGCGCAGATCGAGCTCGGCGCCGCGCTCGGGGCGGGTGAAGGTGGAGGACTCCATGCCCTCCAGCATCGCAGCCTCGGGCTGCGTACCTACGCGAGCTGCTTCTCGATCGCGGCGAGGACCGACTTGCGGTTGGCGTTGCGGCGCTCGTGGTCGCGGACCTTGCGCAGCTCGGGGGGCGAGAGGTCGCCAAGGCGGTCGTTGACCTGTGCCGCGGTCAGCTCGTCATAGCGCATGATCGGGAAGGCCGGCCCGACGCCGGCGACGCGGCGCGCGCGATCGACGGTGCGCAGCGCGCGATCGGCGCCGGGCGCGCGCCGGGCGGCGGCGGCGACACTCTTGACTCGGTCGTTGGTCAGCCTTCGCGTCTCGGCCGTCGATCGCTCGACGAGCGCCTCGAGCTCGGCGAGCATGTCCTGCGTCTGGCGCCGGCTGATCTGCAGCAGGTTCTGCACGAGATCCTCCGCGTCGCGGCGCGTCAAGCGCCCGCGCCGGACGGCCTCGTCGACGGTCTCTTGCAGCAGGTCGCCGGTGATGACGACGCCGCGCGTGAGCAGGTCGCGGAGCGTGTGGCCGGCGGCGCGCGCGGCGTCCTCGTGCGCGTCGGCGGTTGGCGGCGGCTCGGGCGCCGTGGTATCGGCGGCGCTCTTCGGCGGCGGCGGGTCATTGGCGGCGGCTCGCTCGCCCGTCGTAGTCGTGGACGTGGGTGTCGCCGCCTGGCCTGCTGACGTGCGGGCAGACTTCTCAGACTGCGGCGTCGGCTCTTCTGCAGGTATGGAACTCACCCGCAGCGAGGCTAGCCCATTGCGGGATGCACAAGCGACAGACCGAGCCGGAACCACGGCGTTGCTCCCACACACCTCAGCTCAGCGCAGCAGATGCTCCAGCAGCGCCTTCTGCGCGTGCCGGCGATTCTCGGCCTGCTCCCAGATGCGCTGGCGCGGGCCGTAGAGCACCTCCGACGTGATCTCTTCGCCGGGATGCGCCGGCAGGCAGTGCAGCGCGATCGCGCCCGGCGCGGCACGATCCAGCAGCGCGTCGTCGAGACGGTAGGGCGCGAGCGCGGCGCGGCGCTCGCTGGTCGTCTCCTCGTCGCCCATGCTCACCCAGACGTCGGTATACACGGCGTGCGCACCGGCGACGGCCTCGGCGGGGTCGTCCGTCAGCACGGCGACGGGCGCTCCGCTCAGCGTGTAACCCGCGGGCGAGGCGACCGCGACCTCGACGCCGGCGATCGCGCCAACGAGCGCGAGCGAGCGAGCGACGTTGTTGCCGTCGCCGACGTACGCCAGCCGCAAGCCCTCGAGGCGACCGAACTGCTCGCGCAGCGTCATGAGGTCGGCAAGCGCCTGGCAGGGATGATGGTCTGCGGTGAGCATGTTGAACACGGGCACCGTGGCACCCAGGACCAGCTCCTGCAGGAGAGAGTCCAGCCCGGTGCGCACGCCGATCGCAGCCATGTGGCGCGACAGCACGCGGGCCGTGTCGCCGAGCGACTCCCCGCGCGACAGATGCATCTCGCCCGGGCGCAGCACGACCGGGTGGCCGCCCAGTTCGAAAACCCCGGCTTCGAACGAGAGCCGCGTGCGCGTCGAGGGCTTCTCGAAGATCAGCGCGACGCTGCGGCCCTCCAGCGCACGCGAGGAGAGCGGCGCAGCCTTCAGCGCGTCGGCGCGGTCGAGCAGCCCGAGCAAATCGTCGCGGTCAAGCTCCGTGCCGGTGAGGAAGTGGCGCGTCAAGCCGGGCACTCTATGCCGGGACGCGTAATACCTCTTTCACGGCCGTGCTCTCCCAAGCGCGGGATGCACGTTCGTCACCGCGTTCCGGCTGGGACCAGGATGTCGCGCTCTTGCAGGAGGTCCCTCCGTGGTGACGGCCGGACGCTCGCGAGGTACTCGCTGGATTTGGCTGCATAGCGCTGGACGGCGGGCCGCACCATTGGTCGCGTCCTCGAGAGGCCCGTACGACGGTGGTAGCGCACACGACCGGATTCCGCACGCACCGCTACCAACAAGCGAACGCCGCGGAACCTCGTCCCTTCTGCGCCGTCATTGCTTCTCGGCCGGGTCGTCTGGTGAGGAACACTCGGGGTCGGCTGGATAGTCGATCCGGCCATCGCTGTCGTTGTCACGACCATCCGAGCACGCCCGCTTGAGCTGCGGGGATGAAGGCCCGGAAGCAGCGTTCCTCTCGGCCGGATCGTCTGCTGAGGAACACCCTGAGTCCGCGGGATAGTCGATCATGCCGTCACCGTCGTTGTCACGACCATCCGAACACGCCGACTTGGACTGCCTCGGGGGCGAAGGCCCGGAAGCAGCGTTCCTCTCGGCGGGATCATCTGCTGAAGAACAGCCGGGGTCAGCTGGATAGTCAACCTTGCCATCTCCATCGTTGTCACGGCGATCCGAACACGCCCGCTTGAACTGCTGCGAGGGTGAAGACGGGGAAGCCGCGTTCCTCTCGGCGGGATCGTCTGCTGAGGAACAGCCGGGGTCCGCGGGATAGTCAACCTTGCCGTCACCGTCGTTGTCACGACCATCCGAACACGCCCGCTTACGCCGCGCCACCCGCGCGTTCCTCTCAGCACGATCAGCACGCGACGAACACCCCGAATCAGCCGGAAAATCCACCCTGCCATCGCCGTCATTGTCACGACCATCCGAACACGCCCGCTTCCGCCCCGCCACGCGCGCGTTCCTCTCAGCACGATCAGCACGCGAGGAACATCCGGGGTCAGCTGGATAATCCACCTTGCCGTCGCTGTCGTTGTCTCGGCCATCCGAACAGACCGCAGGCCTTACTGAGGCGTCCTGCCACGGCGTCCAGACGACAAGCAGCGCACCTACTGCCAGCAACGCAAGAACAAGCGCAGGGAGGGCGCGGTGACCGCGGAGCCGCCGGGTCCACGGCTCCTTCTCAGCAGGGCTCGTTTTGCGCCTCCTGCCCGGTCAAACTGCTCGTGGTTGCGAGGCTACCTTCTCGCCACGAGGCCGATGACGATCGTCCCATGGCTCGTCGGGTACCCGCTGCGGCGTTGCGCCTAGCATCAACCGATCAGCGGTGGTGGTCACGCTGTGTGACGCTTGCCGTTAACGTGGTGAGTTGTACAGCCGACATCGATCCCGTCGCTGCTGGAGACGCCCCGAGGTAGGTCGTGCGCTGGTTCCTGTGCCCAAGCACGCTCTGACATCTCCCGAGTCATCGCTTCTCTGCTTGGTCGTCGCGTGAGGAGCACCCCGGATCGTCTGGATAGTCGGTCTTGCCGTCGTGGTCGTTGTCGAGGCCATCGGAGCACTTAGGAATTTTCTCGGTGCGGTCGTCGGGTGAGGAGCACTTGGAATCCTTTGGGTAATCGATATCGCCGTCGCCGTCGTTGTCGAGGCCATCGGAGCACGCAGGGTTCCTCTCGGAGCCGTCGTCTGGTGAGGAGCAGTTGGAATCGTTTGGGTAATCGGTCCTGCCGTCGCTGTCGTTGTCCATGCCATCGGAGCAGGCCACCTTGGTGGAGCGCGGCGGGGCTGCGGGAGGCGCGGGCTTTGGAGGATCGTCTTGCAACAGGACCGCAGCGATCAGAAACGCGATTCCCAGCACCCCGAGTGCCGCGCGCACACCCAGGGTTTCGAGTACAGGCACATCGATCTGAAACGCTTTCAGGCCGCCACCGATCACGGCGGCCATGAGCGCCACCACGGCCGCTGTAAGCAAGATCGTGTTCATCGCAGGGCCTTCCGCTTCCCTCGCCGCACGGTCACCCAAACATGACGTTACCTGCTGACGGGCGCAGGAGCACCACCCCATGTACGACTCGTTGAAGAAGTGCGCGATCAACGTCACGGGCTTCCGCCGGCTCGGACGCCGCACCGTCGCCGCCATCGCACGGCGACGCGCGGTGTCGCCCGGACTACACCACGCGACCGATCGCCGCAGTGCAAGCCCGCGTCTCATGGCGCCCCAAGCGGGGCCATCCAAGCTAATCTCGCCCCAGCCCCAGCCCCAGCCCCGTCGCCCGATCCAGGAGAACCCATGCCTCGCCTATCCCTCACCGCTCTCGCCTGCGTCCTCGTGGCCGGCGGCAGCGTCATCGCCGGGTGCGGAGACGACAAGAAGAGCGCTTCGACGCCTGCGGCGACGCCCGCCACGCAGTCCAGGACGACATCTCCCCCGAGCAGCTCGACGCCGACCGGCGAGACGGTGCAGGTCTCCATGAAGCAGATCAAGTTCGTCCCGGAGAAGATCGCGGTGAAGGTCGGCCAGAAGATCGTCTGGACGAATAACGACGGGCAGATCCCGCATACGGTCACGGCCACCAATGGCGCGACCTTCGACTCGGGCAACATCAACGGCGGCGGGACCTTCGACTACACGCCAACCAAGGTCGGCGTGATCGACTACGTCTGCACGATCCACTCCGGCCAGACGGGTCAGATCAGGGTTACGAAATAGCGCGCAGTCCAAACCCGCGCATCAGCATCAACGCACGCTCGCCGAACGAGCCGGGCTGGGGCAGGACGCCGAGCTGCCTCGCGGCGTCGTAGAGATCGAAGAATCCCCGCACGCGCCACAGCCGCGTGCGGGCATCGTCGAGCTCGCAGTAGAGCACCGCGTGAACGGTGAGCTCACGGCCACTTGGTGGAAAGGCGTCGAGGTCACCTGTGTGTGTGCCGAGAACACGGACCGGCGCCGCGACGAAGCGTCCGTCGGTGAGCCGCTCGCCGGAGCACTCGATGCGTGCGTCCGGCGCGGCTGTGCGCAAACGCGCCGCGTGCGCCGCCAGTGCGCCGGGGCCGTGGAGCGGACCCTTGAACGTCAGCGGGTCCTCGTAGTGCAGGTCGGGCGCGCACGTGGCGGAGAACTCGCGCTGCAGATCGGCGGACGACCACGCCGCCTCGAAGCGCTCGAGCAACCTGTCGGCGGTGCTCACTCGGCGAACTCCGGCGTGCCCTCCACGGGCGAACTTGCACGGGCATACGTGCGCCGCGGGATCCGTCCGGCATCGCGAGCCAGCACGCCCGCGAGCACCGCGTGGCGGATTGCGTGCGCCATCGCGACGGGGTCGGTCGCGCGGGAGATCGCGCTCGCGCACAGGACGCCGTCGCACCCGAGCTCGATCGCGAATGTGGCGTCGGAGGCCGTGCCGACGCCGGCGTCGAGGATCACCGGCACGCCGGCCTGCTCGACGATCAGCGTGATGTTTGCCGGATTGGCGATCCCCTGGCCGCTGCCGATCGGCGATCCCAGCGGCATCACCGCCGCACAGCCGGCGTCCTCGAGCCGCCGGGCGAGCACCGGGTCGTCGTTGGTGTAGGGGAGCACCACGAATCCGTCGTCGACCAGCTGCTCGGCAGCGTCGAGCAGGGCGGGCCCGTCGGGGAGCAGCGTGCGCTCGTCGCCGATGACCTCGAGCTTCACCCAGTCGGTGTGGAGCGCCTCGCGAGCAAGGTGCGCCGTCAGCACGGCGTCGCGAGCGGTGAAGCAGCCCGCGGTGTTAGGCAGGACGTCGATGTCCTTGCCGGCGATCACGTCGAGCAGCGATCCTTCCGTGCCGGGGTCGACGCGGCGCATCGCGACCGTGACGAGCTCGGTCTCGCTCGCGTCGATCGCGTCGGCGAGCGCCTGCAGGCGCGTGAAGCCGCCGGTGCCGAGCAGCAAGCGCGACCGAAACTCGCGACCGGCGATGACGAGTGGCCCGGTCACGCTCATCCGCCCTGTGTGGCCGTGAGGATCTCCACGCGCGCCCCCTCTTCGAGCATCCGCGTCGGCCAATCGCTCCGGGTCGCGACCTCGCGATCGACCGCGACGGCGATTCCCGCGGTCTCCGGATCGATGTCGAGCCCGAGTAGGACGTCGCGGATCGTCGGGTGCTCCCCGCATACCACCGGGCTGCCGTTGACGAGGATCACGCGGGAACCTCGTGGCGGGCGCGCGCACGGGCGCCAGCGCGGGCGAAGCGGGCCGCAGCGAACGCCGACAGCGGCGCGGCGCCGTCGAGCGCGTCGGCGACGATGTCGGCGCTGACGGGCGCGAGCAGGATCCCGTTGCGGTGATGGCCGGTCGCCCAGACGAGGCCGTCGACATGCTCGCTGCGCCCAAGCACCGGCGCGTTATCCGGAGTCGCCGGGCGCAGGCCCGCGCCAACCTCTTCGACGACGAGCTCGTGCACGCTCGGGACGAGCTCGCCGGCATCGCGCAGCAGCCCGTAGAGCGCGCCGGCGGTCACGGTCGTGTCGAATCCGCGTTCTTCCATCGTGGCGCCCAGAACGTAGCGCCCGTCGCCGCGCGGGACGAGGTAGCCGCCCTCGAAGCGCACGATGCGGTCAAGCAGGCCCGGTCCGGAGGGGTCGCGAAGGCGAAGGATCTGGCCCTTCACCGGTCGCAGCGGGATGCGGGCGACGTCCGGCAGGCCGTCGATGGCACCGGTCCACGCGCCCGCGGCGAAGACGATCCGCGCCGCGCGGACGACCTCCCCGCCGGCGAGCTCGACGCCCGTGGCGTGGCCATCCTCGATGCGGATCCGCGCGACGGTGGCGCCCGTGCGCAGCTGCGTCCCGGCCCTGCGAGCCGCCTCGGCGAGCGCAAGCGTCAGCGCGCGCGGATCGGCGGCGTGATCGCCGGGAACCGCCAGCGCGAGGCGAATCGTCGCGGCGAGCGCGGGCTCCAAGCGCCGCGCCGCGCTCGGGCGCAGCCGCTCCACCGGGAGCTCGAGCTTGAGGCGCAGCGCGAGCTCGCGATCGAGCGCCTCGGCTTCGTCGCGGTCGCGTGCGACGACGAGCGCGCCGCAGCGTCGCAGCCCGGGATCGGCGCCCGCGGCCTGTGCAAGCTGCGCCGCGAATCCCGGCCACATGCGCGCGCTGCGCAGTCCCAGCTCGAGCAGATCCAGCTCGCCCGCGTCCAGCTCCGAGACCGGCGCGAGCATTCCCGCCGCGACGCGCGAAGCCCCGCAACCGAGCTCGCCGCGCTCGAGCACGCACACGCGATGGCCGCGCTGGGCCGCCCGCCAGGCGACGGCGAGCCCGATCACGCCCCCGCCGACGACGGCGACGTCAAAGCCTGCGGTTGGGTCCTGCGCCATCACACCTCGCTTCGCCGGCATGATCCGGATCAGCTGTTGACGGTCGGCTCGCGCCCTCTCAGCCCGTTACGTCGGGCTCCCGTTGAGCGTCCATCGTACCGAGGCGGCGGGGGCTACTCGCCGCGCGTTGCGACAATGCACAGATGTCCGTCGCCAGCGCTCGCAGGGACCGCCTCGACAGCGCGCGCCTGTACCTCATCTGCGGATTGCGGCCGGGCGGTCGCGCGCTCGAGGGCGTGCTCGGCCCGGCGCTCGCGGGCGGCGTCGACATCGTCCAGCTGCGCGACAAACGCGCCACCGACGCCGGGCTGCTCGCGGCCGCGGCGGTCGCCCGGCGACTGTGCGACGGCGCCGGCGCGCTGCTCATCCTCAACGACCGTCCCGATCTCGTGACGGCCGCAAACGCGGACGGCTGCCACGTCGGCCAGGACGACATGGACCTCGAGGAGGCGCGCGCGCTCGCCGGACCCGACGCGCTCGTCGGCCGCTCGACACACAGCCCGCAGGACATCGAGAACGCGCGCGGAGCCGACTACATCGGCGTCGGGCCCGTTCACGCGACGCCGACCAAGCCCGGCCGGCCGGCGGTCGGCCTCGGACTCGTCCGACACGCCGCCGAGCACGCGCCGATGCCGTTCTTCGCGATCGGCGGGATCGACGGTTCGAACGTCGGCGCCGTCGTCGACGCCGGCGCTCGCCGGATCGCCGTCGTCCGGGCGATCGCGGATGCGACGGACCCGGAAGGCGCGACCGCTGCGCTACGCCGCGCGCTCACACGTCAGGCGGTCCGTGGGCTCGCGTAGCCGCAAGCGCCGGCCGGCGACCGGCGGCGAGGGACCGCCCAGCCCACCCGAACAGCGGCGCGCCAAGTCCGCTCCGCCAACCGATCCCATCCGTGACCGCTACGCGCGCGGCCGCGAGCGCGACGACGCGATCCGCGCGAACCTCCAACCACTGAAACCCGGCGAGCGCCCGCGCATCCTCACGATCGCCGCGATCGTCGCCTTCGCCTTCGCGATCGCGAACGCCGTCACCGCGCTGACCGGCAACGACATCACATCGGCGAGCGGCGACCCGACGGTGCTCAGCATCGTCACGACCGCGTTGCTCGTCGTCGCCGGCGCCGGCATGCTCACGCTCCAGTACTGGGCCGTGCTCGGCTTTCAGGCGATCCTCGGCATCCAGATCGTCTTCCTCTCGCTGTTCCTCATCGGCGCGCAGACGCTGTGGCAGGCGATCGTCCAGCTTGTCGCCATCGGCCTGCTCGGCTGGCTGTTCTGGAAGCTCATCCGAGCGATGGCACGGCTGCAGATACCCGAGCGCCGTCCGACGCAGGAGGGTCGATAGGCTCAGCGCCATGCCCGAGTCGTCCTACGACTGCATCGTCATCGGCTCCGGCCCCGGCGGCTATGTCGCCGCGATCCGGGCCGCGCAGCTGGGCATGAAGACCGCCGTGGTGGAGTCCGACCAGGTCGGCGGGCGCTGCTTGAACTACGCCTGCATCCCGGCGAAGGCGGTCCTGCGCGTCGCGGATGTGCTCGGCGACATCCGCGATGCGGGCGACTTCGGCATCACCGTCGCCGATCCGGTCGTCGACTTCCAGGCGGTCGGGGAGCGGCGCAAGCGCGTCATCAAGACGCTCACCGGCGGCGTGGCCGGCCTCTTCAAGAAGAACGGGATCGAGGTGATCGAGGGGCACGGGTCCGTGACCGACGACGGCAACGTGAAGATCGGCGGCAACTTCGACGGAACCGAGATCGACGCAACGACGGTCATCCTCGCGACCGGGTCGGTACCCAAGCCGCTGCCAGGCACACGCTTCGGCGGCCGCGTCATCGGCACCGAGGAGGCGTGGGCGCTGGCCGAGCTGCCCGCGACGCTCGCGGTCGTCGGCGCCGGCGCCTCGGGTACCGAGATCGCATCGGCGTACGCCCGCCTGGGCAGCGACGTGACGCTGTACGAGGGCCTCGATCGCGTGCTGCCGACCGAGGACGCCGACATCTCGAAGCTTGCCGAGCGCGGCTTCAGGAAGCAGGGCATCACGGTCCGCACGGGCGTCTTCGTCGAGAACGTCGAGTCCGGCGAGAACAACGTGACGTTCACCGTCGCCGGCGAGCCGTCCAGCGCCGACTACCTCGTGATCGCCGCCGGCCGCGCGCCCGACATCGAGGGGCTCGGCCTCGAGCAGGCGGGCATCGCGCTCAGCAAGACCGGGCTGATCGAAGTCGACGGCGCGTTGCGCACGTCGCTGCAGGGCGTCTACGCGATCGGCGACCTGGTCCTCGGTCCGGCGCTGGCGCACAAGGCCTCCGACGAGGGGATCATCGCCGCCGAGGACGCGGCCGGGCTGGAGACGCATCCGATCGAGTACATCGACATCCCGCGCGCGACGTTCTGCTACCCGAACGTCGGCAGCTTCGGGCTCACGGAGGAGCAGGCGCGCGATGCCGACCACGACGTCGTCGTCGGCAAGCTGAACTTCGGCGCCGTCGGCGCCGGCACGGTCTATGGCGACCGCACCGGCCTCGTGAAGATCGTCGGCGACCGCACCTACGGCGAGCTGCTCGGCGGCCACATCATCGGCTCGCGGGCGACCGAGCTGATTCAGGAGCTCGTCAACGTCCGCGCCCTCGAGGGCGGCTACGGCGAGGTGGCCCGCATCGTGCATGGCCATCCGACGCTGTCCGAGGCGGTCATGGAGGCTGCCCGCGACGCCGACGGCTGGGTCATCCACGGCTGAGCTGGCCTGTGGAGCTTCATTTGGTCGCATCCGAGCCAGGCCTGAGCCGTCCGGAGCGGCCCGCGTTCTACTTCGACCTGTTCAGCCCGGAGGCGTACCTGATGGCCGAACGGGTCATCGTGCTCCTGCCGGCCGCCGAGTGGATCCCGGTCAGCGCGACCGGGCTTCCGCGCGCTGACATGTTCGACGGCTACCGCTGCGAGACCGATCGCGAGGCGTTCTTCGAGCGCGTCGAGCGGGCTGCCGTACGGCGCGGGCTGCAGCCCGTGCGCTGGCCTGACCCGTTCCCCTGCGACACCGCCTTCGCCATGCGCGTCGCGACGTATGCGCGCCAGATCGGCCGCGCCGTGAGCTTCTCGCTGGCCGCGTTCCGCCAAGCGTTCGCCGCCGGCCGCGATCTGAGCGTGCCGGACAACGTGCTGATCGCCGCCGCGGCCTGCGAGATGCACCCAAACGCGGTTCTCAAGGGCGCGGAGCTGCGCTCGGTCGCTACCGCGCTGGCGCGGGCGACGGCGCAGGCGGGGCGGCTAGGGGTGCACGACGTCCCCGCCCTGTCGCTCCCGGACGGCCGCGTGTTCCACGGCGACGAGGCGCTCGACGGCGCGGCGCAGGCGCTGACGGCGTAGGCAGTCGCTGCCGCCTGGGCGACCGGCGAGCGGGTAGCCACCGGCGAGCTACCGTTGGGGCATGCGCGCCAACCGCGGCTACCGCCTGCTGCACACTCGGTCCAGCCGTGGTCCTGCGTACCTGGACCCGACGCGCATCGATCACCTCGAGGTCGTCGAGGTGGCCTCCGGTGAGGTCGTCCTGTTCTGGGACCTGCCCGCGCGCGAGGCGGCCCGGCGGGCACGGGCGCTGCGCGAGGACCTCGTTCGGCTCGACGACGCGGAGTTTCTCTCGCGCTGGTCGGGCTGACGGTTTCTCCCGTGCGCGAGCGCTGCGGCCAGGTGTCGTAGTCCGTTCTTCACAGGTTTCCCGCGACCGCCTGATAGGTTCGCCGCGGGGTCGGCAGCCTCTCCCGGAGCGAGAGGCACAGACTAGGAGGTAGGAACGATGATCGCCCAACACCGCGATCCCCGTCCGATGCGCCGGTTTGCGCTGGCGCTTACGTTGACAACTTGCGCGCTGATGGCCGCTGGTGCCACGCCGGCCGGTGCCGCAAGCGTCGCCTCGACATCATCCCCGTTCCTCGGGGATTTCACGACGTTCACCGACTCTGCGAACGAGGTCAATACGGTCACGGTCTCGCAAGACGGCACCGGCCAGATCATCTTCACCGATACGACGACGCCGCCGGTGGACGGCGATGGTCCCGGCGGCTGCACTGTAAGTGGGAACGTCGCGACCTGCCCCGCGCCCGCGCCGGGCTCGCTCGACATCAGCGTCTCGGCAGGCGCAGGCGACGACACGATCACGATGAGCGACACCGTCACCACGCCGGCCCGAGCCAGCGGCGGCGACGGGAACGACATCCTCAACGGCAGCGCTCGTGCCGACGTGCTCTTCGGCGACAACGGCAACGACAATCTCATCGGCAACGGCGGCGACGATGTCTTGGCCGGTGGTATGGGCGATCCGTTGTTCTTTGCGGGTCCCGACGACGGCGACGACAACCTCAGCGGCGGCGCGGGCAAGGACGCGCTGTCCGGCGGCAGCGGCAACGACACCATCGATGGCGGGCCGGGCGACGACAACATCCCGCTGTTCTTCGGGCTGTTTCCCTCCGGGCTCGACGGCGGCCCCGGAAACGACAGCGTCAGCGGCGGCGATGGCGAGGACTCGCTCAGCGGCGGCTCGGGCGACGATGCGGTCAACGGCGACGCGGGCAACGATCGCGTCAACGCCGGCGACGGCATCGACACGGTCAACGGCGGCGCAGGCGACGACGAGCTGTCGCAGTCCGATCAGGAGCAGCAGGGTAGCTTCCCCGCCACGTTGGACGGCGACACGTTCATCGGCGACGCCGGCGACGACACCATGGTCTACGAGCGGGTCGGCGGTGTCACCGTGACCGCCAACGACAACCTCGCGAACGACGGAGCCCCAGGTGAGCACGACAACGTCCGCGACAGCGTCGAGAACATCGCCGGCGGCAGCGGCGACGACAACCTCACCGGCAACGGCGGCGCCAACGAGCTGCGCGGCGGCGCTGGCAACGATGCCCTGTCCGGCTTGGGTGGCAGCGATGCGCTCTTCGGGGACATCGGCAACGACACGATCACCGGTGGCGCCGATCGCGACGAGTTGCGCGGCGAGCGCGGAGACGACACGCTGCTGAGCAACGACTCCGGTCCCGACCAGGTCGGCTGCGGCGCCGGGGTGGACAGCGTCACGAACGACTCCGTCGACACCGTCGACGGAGACTGCGAGTCCGTGTCCACAGCGGCGGCTGTCGGACCCGCCGGACCCCCCGGGCCGGCCGGCACGCCAGGGCCGAGCGGCCCCGCCGGTGCGACAGGCCCGAGAGGACCGCGCGGCCGTACCGCCAAGATCACCGTGCGCTGCAAGCTCACAGGCAGGAACAAGAAGACGATCAGATGCACGACGACGAGCTCCGCCGCCGCGCGCGGCGCGAGCGTCAGGCTCCGCCTCTCGCACAGGGGCCGAGTGGCCGCCTCCGGAAGCGGCCGGCTGCGCGGCGGCAAGAGCGTCGTCGCCCTGCGGCTGCGCCGTAGCGTGCAGGGCGGTCGCTACACGCTGACCGCGCTGGTCGCGGTGCGCGACGGCGAGACGCGCACGCTGCACCAGCGAATCGACATTCGCTGATCGCGCGGACCCGCGCTGCCTCCGGCTTCACCAGCGGAGGCGGCGCGGGTCAGCCCTTCCGGCCGCTGACGGCGAGCCCGGCTCCGAGGCCGGTCATGACAAGGCCGCCGGTGGCGCCGATCGCTTCCAGCCGCCTGGGCGAGCGCACGAGCCAGGCCCGCGCCACGCCCGCCAGCAGCGCCCAGACGCTGTCGCAGACCAGCGCGATGACGCAGAAGACCGCTCCCAGCGCGAGCAGCTGCAGCGGGACCGATCCGGCTGCGCGATCGACGAACTGCGGCAGGATCGCCATGAAGAAGACGATCACCTTCGGGTTCAACACGCCCACGAGAAACGCGTCGCCGAGTATCCGCCGCAGGATCTTCGGTTCGACGGGCGCGTACAGCGCGGCGGCGCGCGAGCGCCGGTGGCGGAACGTCTGCACGCCGAGATAGACGAGGTAGGCGGCGCCGACGAGCTTAATGATCGTGAACACGGCGATCGACTCCTGCACGAGCGCTCCGACGCCGAATGCGACGGCGATGACTTGCACGTAGACGCCGGCGGCGTTGCCGGCGACCGTCGCCAGCCCGGCGCGGCGACCCAGCGTGAGCGAGCGCGTGACGACGAACAGGACGCTTGGCCCGGGCACGAGGATGAGGACGACGGCGATCAGGACGAACGCGGCGAAGTGGTCCGTCGGCAGCATCGCGCGAGCGTATATCCGGTAGCGCTACCGTGCCAGAGCGATTCCTTCAGCCCCCAAGGAGAGCGGCATGGCCAAAGAGAAACTTGTGAGGAGGCGAGACAGGCTCGCCCAGGTTTTCCTGGCCGGCGTTCTGGCGATCGCACTGATCGCGGTGTCGTCCGTTTCGGATGCTCGGGCTGCTCGCGTGATCCCGCTGCCGAGAGTGACAGCCGAGACCTACGAGATCGACTTCCAGGGCCGGCCTGCCGTCGTGCTGCACACCCTGCTCGTGCGCCGCATTCACGGGAGGGTCAACGTCTCTTGCAACAAGTGCCGGCGCTTTGCGGCGCGCAAGGTTCTCACGAGCAGCCCGAGCCGCACGAGCAGGCGCTACAAACACGCCGACTGGATCCTGCGCGGGGGGCGCGCAGTGAGGATCCAGGTCACGCGCAGGGGCTGGATCGGCCGCTACCTGCTGTTGACGTCCCAACGCCGCAAGGGGCAACTGGGACTCGGGTACAAGGCGAGCGGGTGCTTGAGCCGGCGAGGCACGAAGATTTCCTGCCCCCGCGATGTCCCGAAGCCGCCGCCCACGGTCATCGTGGTGACCGTGCCGGTGCCGGCACCCACGGTCGCACCCCCGGCTACCAGCGGGCCGAGCGCAGTTCCTGCGGCTCCGATCGAGGGCGTGATCTACGCCGTCAATCAGGCCGGAGAGCTCATGTGGTATCGCCACGGCGGGCGTGAAGACGGCAGCTTGGGCTGGTCCGGCTCGAAGAAGGTGGGTGCCGGTTGGGGGAGATTCACCAACGTCTTCTCTGGCGGCAGCGGCGTGATCTACGCCATCGAGCCGAACGGCGACCTGATCTGGTACCGCCATACGGGACGTGCCGACGGCAGCATGAGCTGGCGGGCCACGAAGAAGGTCGGCGCCGGCTGGGGGAGCTTCAAAGGCGTCTTCTCGGGCGGTCACGGCGTCATCTATGCCATCCAGCCCAACGGCGACCTGATCTGGTACCGCCACGCTGGGTTCGAGGACGGCACCTGGAGCTGGCTGCCCACGAGGAAGGTGGGCGCCGGCTGGGCGGGCTTTAAACGCGTCTTCTCCGGTGGCGACGGTGTCATCTACGCCATCAAACCGAACGGAGACCTCTTCTGGTATCGCCACCTCGGGCGCGAGGACGGCAGCATGAGCTGGGCGGCCACGAAGAAGGTCGGCGCCGGCTGGGCGGGCTTCAAGGACGTGTTCTCGGGCGGTGACGGTGTCATCTACGCCGTCCAACCCAACGGGGACCTGATGTGGTATCGCCACCTCGGGCGCGAGGACGGCAGTATGCGCTGGTCGAGCCCGAAGAAGGTGGGCGCCGGCTGGGCGAGCTTCAAGCGCATCGTGCCGGCTCCCGGGTAAGCGGCTGCCCTCCTGGACTGACTGGACCGTGAAACGACGCCTGCGGCTGATGGTTGCTGGCTACAGCGCCTCCAGCACCTCGCGCGCCACCCGCTCACCCGAGCGCACGGCGCCGTCCATGTACCCGTTCCAGTACCCCGAGGTCTCCGTGCCGCCCCAGTGCAGGCGATCGACCGGCTCGCGCAGCGCGCGGCCGTAGGTCGTCAGCAGCCCGGGCGGTGCGATGCCGACCGGGCCGCCGCGCGAGTACGGCTCGGATGACCAATCCGACTCGACGTAGTCGATTGGGTTCAGCGCCTGCGAGCCGAACGCGCGGGCGAGGCTCCCCAGCGCGGCGCCCTTTCGCTCGTCGGCGGGCAGGCGGCTGAAGCGCCGGGCCTCGTCGCCGCCGGCGAAGCCGAGCAGCGCGCCCGGGCTGCCCGACTGCGGCGAGCTGTCGAACGTCACGTTGAGCGGGCCTGTGTCGGACGTCGAGCTCCCGTTAAGCCCGTCGGCGCGCCAGAACGGGCGCTCGTAGATCGCCTGGACCTTGACGAGGGCGCCCTGCGGCATCCGCTGCGTCAGGCCGTCGCGCGCCGCCGGCAGCACCGGGTCGTACTGGATCCGGCCCGCGAGCGCGGGCGGCAGCGCAACGATCACGCGCCTGGCGCGGTTGACGTAGCGGTCGGAGATGACGTCGACATAGCCCGGCTGCGTCACGATCCGTCGCACGGGCGAGCGCAGGATGACGCGCCGGCCAAGCTCACCGGCGAGCTTCGTCGCGATCGCCTGCGTGCCGCCCGCGATGCGGTCCTGCTGTGCGCCGTTGCGCGTGCTGATGTTGCGCTCGAAGGTGCCGGGCGTGCGCTCGTCGCCCGACGCGGCGATGAAGAACAGCGTGAACAGCAGCGACAGCTCACGCGGTTCGGCACCGAAGATCGGGCGGCAGACGACCGTCATGAGGTCCGTGAAGCGTTTGGCGCCGGTCGAGGATCGCCGCAGCCAGATCTCGAGCGACTGGCTGTCCAAGCCGGCTGCGCCCGGGGCATCCCAGGGCGCGTCGACCGGGATCTTGCGCGCCATCGAGTCGAGCCTGGGGATGACGATCAGCAGGTCGACGAGCACGCCGAGGTCCGGCGGCACGGCCCCCGTGAGGTCGCTGTCGGCATACAGGATGCGCCGTCCGCCGGCGATGTAGACGTTCTTGCCCGTGTTGTAACTCGGAAACGTCGCGATCCCCAGCTCGTCGACGAGCGCGCGGATGTGGTTCTGCGTCGGCCCGATGAACTCCGCCCCGAGGTCGACCACGTCGCCGCCGGGGATCGGGTGGTCGTACATGCGCCCGCCGACGCGGTCGCGCGCCTCGACGACCGCGACCGACCGACCGGCCCGCGCGACCTCGCGCGCCGCGATCAGTCCGGCGAGGCCGGCGCCGACGACGACGATGTCTTGCCAGCGGCGGACGCGGCCGCGCGCCGGCTTGCGCCTGGTGGCCGCGGCGGGGTCGATCGCCCCGGCGGCCGCCCCGCCCGCAGCGGCCGCCGCCGCCGCGCCCGCGATGAACCGCCGCCGGCTGATCTGTCGCTCGTCCATCGCGTGAGCGTCGCCCTGCGCCGCCGCCATTGTCAAGCGCGAACCGGCCACCGGGACCGTCGCCGATTCCGTCAGCGCAACTCTGCGCCACTCACAGACGTTGAGGTTTGCATGAACAAACCCCTCATCTGCGCACTTTCCGGCCTCGCGCTCCTCGCCGGCACCGCCACGACGGCCGCCGGCGCAGACTTGCGCTACGTCGGCATCAGAGGCTCCGCCGAGCGGCTCGTCGCCGGCGCCCCGTCGATCAACTACCAGCTACGGAGCTTCTACATCGTCCCGGCATCCTGGAAGGCGGCGAAGGCCAAGCGCGACGCGATCACGCGCCGCTTCGGCCCGGTCGGCTCGTGCAAGATCACGATCACCGTGACGGCGCGCGCGGTCGCCGACGCCGACGAGCCTGCCGCGGCGCGCGCGACCCGCCTGCTGCCTGCCAGCCGCCAGTACCTGCATGACGAGGGAACCCGCCGCAACGCCGCCTGGCGAGTGGTCCGCGCCAGCGGCTCGAGGACGATCACCGGCATGCTCGTCAGGCCCGCTCCGACGGTGCGCACCCAGCCGCAGGGTCAGCGCGTGTGGCTCGAGCTCACGGCGGTCGGCAAGGTGGATCCGACGGTCGAGTGCCATGCCGGCGGCCCGCGCAGCGTCGCAGCGGCGTTCGGGGACATGCTCGCCGCAGGTTCGCTGGGCGGGTTTCAGTTTCAGCCACGGTGAGCGTGGTCGCCCTCGCGGGCGGGCGATACTGTGAGCGCGATGACGGAGCCCGCCGCGCAACCGGCAGAGCACACCGCCCTGCCCGATCCAGACGTCGCCCGCGAGTGGCTGGCCACGATGATGCTCATCCGGCGCTTCGAGGAGCGCGCCGGCGAGATGTACGCGAAGGCGAAGGTCGGCGGCTTCCTGCACCTCGCGATCGGCGAGGAGGCGACGATCGTCGGCTCCACGCGCGCGTTGCGCGACCAGGACTACCTCATCTCGACCTACCGCTCGCATGGCCACACGCTCGCCCGCGGCAGCGACCCCAACCGCGTGATGGCCGAGCTCTTCGGTCGCGTCGACGGGCTCTGCAAGGGCCGCGGCGGCTCGATGCACATGTTCGATCTGGAGCGCCGCTTCATGGGCGGCTACGGGATCGTCGGCGGCAACCTCCCGCTTGCCGCCGGCTTCGCGCTCGCCTCCGACTACCTCGGCCACGACGAGGTCACGCTGTGCCAGTTCGGCGACGGCGCCTCCAACCAGGGCACCTTCGGCGAGACGATGAACCTCGCCGCCCTGTGGCACCTGCCGGTCGTCTTCATGATCACGAACAACCAGTTTGGGATGGGTACCGCGCTGGAGCGCCACTCGGCGATCACCGACCTGCTGCGCAAGGGCGAGGGCTTCGGCGTCCCCGGCATGCGCTGCGACGGCATGGACGTGATGGACACCTACGCGGTCACGAGCGAGGCGCTGCGGATCGCGCGGGAGGAGCGCCGGCCGATGCTCGTCGAGGCCGTGACGTACCGCTTCCGCGGCCACTCGATGGCCGACCCGGAGGAGTACCGCACCAAGGAGCAGGTCGACGAATGGCGCAAGCGCGACCCGATCGCGATGTTCGGCGATCAGCTCGTCGAGGCGGGGATGCTCTCTGCCGAGGAACGCGAGCGGATGGACCGCGAGACGGTCGAGCGCGTCGACGCCGCGGTCGCCTTCGCGGACGCGTCGCCGCACCCGTCGCCCAACGCGCTCTATGACGACATCTACGTGCTCGGCGACCAGGTTCGCGGCTGGTACTCCGTCGACGAGCGCACGCCGACGCCACACCGCGGCGAGGACGAGCGCGGAATGGACGAAGGCACGCTGCCGCGTTCCGCCGAGCATGGCGCGGCGCCCAAGCCCGCCGACGCCGCCCAGACCGGAGAGGACTGAGCGATGGCCGTCATGCGCTATCGCGAGGCGCTGAACGCCGCCCTGCGCGAGGAGATGGCGCGCGACGAGAACGTCATGCTGATGGGCGAGGACATCGGCGTCTTCAACGGAGCGTTCAAGGTCACGGCCGGCCTGCTGGAGAGATTCGGCGAAAAGCGCGTGCGCGACACCCCGATCTCGGAGAACACGATCGTCGGGATGGGCGTCGGAGCCGCGATGACCGGCCTGCGCCCGGTCGTCGAGCTCATGACGATCAACTTCTCGCTGCTGGCGATGGACCAGATCGTCAACCACGCCGCCACGATCCACTACATGTTCGGCGGCCAGGTCAAGGTGCCGATGGTCGTGCGCATGCCCCAGGGCGCCGGACACCAGCTCGGCCCGACGCACTCGCACTCATGGGAGGCGCTGTTCCTCCATGTGCCGGGCCTACTCGTCGCGACGCCGACGACCGCGGCCGATGCCAAGGGCCTCTTGAAGTCCGCGATCCGCGACGACAATCCGGTCGTCTTCATCGAGCACGAATATCTCTACGGCCAGCGAGGGGAAGTTCCCGACGACGAGGACTTCACGGTGCGCTTCGGCGTCGCGGCGATCCGCCGCGAGGGCTCGGACGTCACGATCGTCGGCATCTCGCGGATGGCGCTGACGGCTCAGCGTGCGGCGAAGACGCTCAGCGAGGAGCACGGGATCGAGGCCGAGGTCATCGATCCGCGCACCCTGCGCCCGCTGGACCTCGACACGATTCTCGCGTCGGTTCGCAAGACAAACCGCTGTGTCATCGTCGAGGAAGGCTGGCCGCACGGCGGCGTCGGCGCGAACCTCGCCGCGCTCGTCCAGGAGCAGGCGTTCGACGACCTCGACGCGCCCGTCATGCGCGTCACCGGCGCGGACGTCCCGATGCCCTACTCAAAGCCGCTGGAGCAGATCGCCTTCCCGCACGAGCCGCAGATCGTCGACGCGGTGCTCGCGACGTTCGCGGATCGCTGACGCGCGCGGCAGCGCAGCTCGCCCGTCAGATAGCGCTGGAGCGTCGGCAAGACGGCCGCCGCGAAGGCGTCGTGGTCGGCCTTCGACAATGGAGCGAGGCCGATGACGTATCGCGCGAGCAGGAGCCCGACGACCTGCGAGCCGACGAGACCCGCGCGTAGGCGCGCGTCGGGCGCGGGCAGCGCGCGCGATGCGACCGACGATCTCGCGCTCGAGCGCAGCGGAGACGACGTTGGCACTCGGCCTCATCGACTCGACACGCCTGCGCGGCTTCGCCGTCAAGACGGCGATGATGGACAAGGGCTACGACAACGGGCCGATCCACGACGGCTGCATGGAGCGCGACGTATGCCCGATCACGCCGCTTCACCTGAGCCCGCCGTCGTCCGGGGCGACCACACGGGGCCGTACTGCGAGCACGGCGATTGGACGTTCGCGTGCGCCGACTACACCCGCAAGGCACCGAAGTGGCGCTGCCCGACCGGTGACTGCAAGCCCGCGTCGGTGTGGGTGAAGGCCGACCGGCTGCACCCCCCATCCCGCAAACGGCGCGCTCCGCGCAGCTCTACAAGAGCCGTGGCGCGATTGAGCACGAGTTCGCGCGACTCAAGCACGAATGGTCCCTGCTGCCGCTCCGCGTCCGCGCGCGACCGCGTAGCGCTGCACGCCGATCTGACGATCCCTCGCTAGGCGCGGCTGCGCGCTCGCGAAGACCCGGAGCGCGGCGGTCGCGGCCTAGAGCCGACCCAGCCCCCGGAAGCCGTCCGACGCGCGGTAGATGCTATGCGATCCCCGTACTACGGTGCTATAGGTCTACACTCGGAGGTAGCATGAGCGACCATAAGGATCGGCCGCAGGAGTTGTCGTCGGCGCGCGGCAACTTTGCTGTTGTTCGGATCGATCTCGTAACGGGCCAATCGCGTGTGCTCAATGACGCGGACAGCGCCCAAGAAGCAGCTGAGGCGACGCGTAGGGCCGCTTTGAAGAACGACGACGTTCCTGTCTTCGCCTCTAGCGCTTCGTGAATCGGCCGTCAGAGGTCAAGGTAACGCTCGCGCTACTGGCGCGCTATGCCGAAGTCGCTCCGGACAGCGGACTCCTGAATATCGTTGGTGGAGGCATCGATGTGTTTGGAGTAGCGCGACTGCCGGTTCGGTTTCCTATGGCCTTCGCGCTTCAGTTTCGCTATCCGCAAGAGGAATCTGGCGTGCCGCGCGAGATAACCTTCGCAACGCGAGACCGTCGTCTAGAAATCGTCGGTCAGCCAACGACGTTCGAAGTCACGCCACGCCTCAGCGAATACCACGCAGAGGGGTGGCGCGGCATCTTCGCCGTCACAGGTCGTATCGATCTGGTTGTTGAGTCAACTGGCACGCACAGCATCGGTATCCAGATCGATGGAATGGAACGCGGCGACATCCCGTTCCAAGTGTTCTTAGTGGACAGCAACAACGGCGAGCAAGGCCAAAACGGGTCTTAGCAATGGCGAGCGCTAGCCGTTTCGCTAGACCCTCCCTAGTCCCTCCAACCTTTCCTCGAGCGGCGGCTCAAGGATCTCGGCGGGGGCGGAACGGCAGCGTCATGACGGCCGTGAAGAGGCCGCCCTTCGTGGCGAAGATGTAGTGCACGAGCGCTGGATCGACGCCCGCGTCGACGGCGACGGTGACGGCTGGGATCTTCGTACCGGTGTAGCCGTACGCGGCGAAGCGTGTGCGGGCTGCTGCTGCGACGATCGCCTCACGGGTGCCGGCATCGCCCGGTCTGCGTCCTCTTTTCATGAAGGATTAAAGTGTGCTCGCGCTCGCGCTGGGCGCGGCGACCTTTGCGGCGCTCGACGACCTGATCGTCCGGCCCTGCGCGGGTAGGCTTTGCGGCCATGCCCGACATCGTCATGCCGCGCCTGTCGGACTCGATGGAAGAGGGCACGATCCTGAAATGGCTGAAGGCCGACGGCGACGACGTGCGCCGGGGCGATCCGCTCGCGGAGATCGAGACCGACAAGGCGACGCTGACCTACGAATCCGACGCGGACGGCGTGCTGTCGATCGTCGCGCCACCGGGCGAAACGCTGCCGATCGGGTCGGTGATCGCGCGACTGCGGGGTGAGGGAGCCGCGGACGCGCCCGCGGCTGACTCCGAGTCCGCCGGCGCCTCAGCACCCGAACCGGCCGACAACGCCAAGCCCGCGCAGCCCGCCAGCGCGCCCGTGCCCGCCACCCCTCCCGCTGCTGCGCCTCCCGCCACTGCGTCTGCCGACGCAAACGGTCGCGTCAAAGCGTCACCGCTCGCCCGCCGCATCGCCCGTGAGCAGGGCATCGACCTGCGTGCGGTGACCGGCAGCGGCCCCGGAGGGCGGATCGTCAAGACCGATGTCGAGGACGCCGCGCGAGGTGCCGCCGCCCCGGCCAAGCCTGCACCGGCGCCGCAGCCGCCACCGCCGGAACCTCAACCGGCGCCTGTCGCCGCCGCGCGGCCTTCCGAAACCGGCACCGCCAAGGGCGACGTCACCGTCCAGGAGCTCACCCGAACTCAACGGATCATCGCCCGCCGCATGGCCGAGTCCAAGGCCACGATCCCCGCGTTCACGCTGCGCAGCGAGATCGACATGGAGGCCTGCGTGCAGCTGCGCAGCGAGCTCAAGGCGCTCGGCGGCGACGCATCGGTCCCGTCCTACAACGACATGGTGATCAAGGCCAGCGCGCTCGCGCTGCGAGAGTTCCCCCGCGCGAACGGTTCCTACCGCGACGGCAGCTTCGAGCTACATAGCCGCGTGAACGTGGGCGTCGCGGTCGCGGCGCCTGACGCGCTCGTCGTGCCGACGGTCCTCGACGCCGACACCAAGTCGCTGCGCCAGATCGCCGCCGAGACGCGCGTACTCGCCGAGCGCGTCCGTGCCGGCACGATCACCCCGCCCGAGCTCAGCGGCGGAACGTTCACCGTCTCGAACCTCGGCATGTACGGCGTCACCGACTTCACGGCGGTCATCAATCCGCCGCAGGCAGCGATCCTCGCGGTCGGTGCGCTCGCCCCACGAGCGGTCGTTCGCGACGGCGAGCTCGTCGCCCGCCACACGATGGGCGTCACGCTCGCGTGCGACCATCGCATCCTCTACGGCGCCGACGCCGCCGAGTTCCTCGCCCGCATCCGGGCGCTGCTGGAACAGCCGCTCGCGCTCCTGTGGCTCGACGAGTAGCTAGCGCTTCGGCGCCAGGACCTTGTCCAGCGGCCCGGCGAGCGCGTCGGTCGTCCGCTTGAGCGCGATCGCAAGGCGGTCGAGCACGTCCTGCACTGCCTGACTGACGGGGGGCCCGAGCGGGGCGGTCGCGGCCGCGAGCGTCGTGCCCGTGCTCTTCACGGTGGAGCTGATGCCGGCGCCGACGCGGCGCACGCCGTCGCCGGTGCGGATCGTGGCCGGCGCAGCGATCGGCGGCTGCGGCACCGCAGCGACGGCTGGCGCGTTGCGGAACCTGGGCTGCACCACGACGGGCGTCTGCGGCGGGCCGACGGGCGCGGGCGTGACGTCCGCCCGCGCGGGGCGCTCGCGCCGCGCCGGCGGGCGTGAGTGGGGCCGCGGGCGCGCGCGCAGCAGAACCGGAGCCACCGCGACCGGCTGTGGACCGTGGGACATGCCGGGAGCGTGACCGGCTGAGCCATCCAGGATGAACGCCGATTCCGCTGATGCGCTGCGCAGACTTCCACCGCTGCCGCCGAACGCGAACACCGTCCCGGCGACGAGCAGTGCGACCGCCGCCGCGGCGACGAGCGAGGCGCTTGCGCCTATCGATGCAAAGAGAGCACGGGTACTGGACATTACGTTTCTCATCGGCAGCGAAGGCCGAAGGCTCAACCCCCATGCTCAGAAGCTGCCGCGCGGGTTCCAGGAGGTGTTGGACTCGCGGTTGGGGTCGCGGGTGATACCGGGCGGCGACTGGGACGTATCGACGATCAGGCACAGCCATCGCTTCGGATCCGGTCCGGGAACGCAGGTGCGCCACAGATCCTCCTCGATCGTCAGCGTGTCGGCCCTGCGCACATGCGCGGCCGCGAAATCGTCGCCGTTGGCCTGCACCCACCGTTGGACGGCCTGCGACTGCCTGCTGAACGCCTTACGACGATCGATGACCTCCGGGCGGTGAACGAGCCCGACGGTTACGAACGTCGCCGCCATGAGCGCGAGGATGGTCGTTCCCGCGTAGTTGTCGGCGACGACCTTGGGCATGTCGCGGCGCACGCGCCGCAGCGCGCGCCCGCCCAGCCCGCCCAACAGCGCGACGGCGATGAGGTTCAGCGAGCCGGCGAGCAGCAGCGCCGGGATGAAATCGGTCCCCTGGCCGGCCAGCGGGAGCCAGTGCAGCAGCACCATCTCCAGCAGCGTCAGGACGACGAAGCCCGGCCACAACCATGCCCCGCGCAGGCGCCAGCGCAGGCGCACGAGCCCCTGCCGGCGGCGCGCTCCCAGACCTTCGTCCATATGAAGGAGCGTACGACCCGGTACCGTTTCACAGAACGCTGAACATCTTGCGCGGAGATCCCGACAAGATGTGGAGGTGAGACGGAGATCCCGTACTCGACCGCCGAGAGAAAGGCGAAGATGGCGACCAGTAGCACCGACGTTCCGATCGGTCCCAGCAGTCCCGCCCAAGACACCCTGCCCGCGCACCTGACCGTCGACGATCGGGTCGGTCTACTGCGCGCAATGCTGCTGATGCGCGCGATCGAAGAGCGCGCGATGAATCTCTACCGCCAGGGCAAGGTCCCCGGATCGTTCTACGACGGCTTCGGGCAGGAGGCCGTATCGGTCGGCGCTGCCTGGGCGATGGCGGCCGCCGATCGACTCTGCGTCCTGCACCGAGACCTCGGCGCCCATGTCGTACGCGGCGTCACGCCGTCCGCGATCCTGAGCCAGTACATGGGGCGCGAGGCCGGCATCACGAGCGGGCGCGACGGCAACGTGCACTTCGGCGACTATCGGACCGGCTGCGTCGGGATGGTCTCGATGCTGCCCGACATGATGCTCGTCGCCGCCGGCATGGCGATGGCCTTTAAGCTGCGCAACGAGCGGCGCTGCGCGCTGACGTGGTTCGGCGACGGGTCGACGTCGCGCGGCGACTTCCACGAGGCGATGAACTGGGCCGGCGTGCAGAACCTGCCGGTCATCTTCGTGCTCGAGAACAACCAGTTCGCGTACTCCACGCCGATCGACCAGCAGTTCGCGGTCAACCCCGTCGAGCGCGCGGCCGGCTACGGCTTCCCTGGTGTGACCGTCGACGGCAACGACGCCGAGGCGGTCTTCGAGGTGACCCGCCAGGCGCGCCAGCGGGCGATCAGCGGCGGCGGGCCGACGCTGATCGAGGCCGTCACGATGCGCATGCACGGCCACGGAGCGCATGACGACATGAAGTACGTACCCAAGGCGCTCTTCGAGGAGTGGCGCAAGAAGGACCCGATCGATCGCCAGAACGCACGTCTCGCCGCCCTCGGCATAGACGTCAAGGCGCTGCGCGCGGAGGTCCGTGCGGAGGTCGACGAGGCCGCCAAGGTCGCGCTCGCGGGTCCGATGCCAGATCCAGCCACGGCCACCGAGCGCGTGTTTCATCCGCCCGACGCCGAGGAGATCCTCTTGCAGGACGGCCTCGCGCCGTGGAGCGGCTTCGACGAGGAGAACGCCAAGCAATGACGGCCCGCCAATGCTCGACCGTCGTCGGCGCGGAACCGCAAGGCTGGCCCGCGCGATGACCGAGATGACCTACCTGCGCGCGATCTCCGACGGCCTGCGCACGGAGATGCGCGACGACGAGCGCGTCCTGCTCATGGGTGAGGACATCGGCGTGTATGGCGGCGCCTTCAAGGTCACCGACGGCTTCATCGAGGAGTTCGGCCCGGGCCGCGTCATGGACACGCCGCTGGCCGAGGCGGGCATCGTCGGCACCGCGGTCGGGGCTGCGGTCGTCGGGCTGCGTCCGGTCTGCGAGATGCAGTTCGCCGACTTCGTCGCCTGCGGCTTCGATCAGATCGTCAACGTCGCAGGGAAGATGTTCTACCGCCAGGGACTGCCGGTCAACATCACCGTGCGCCTGCCCGGCGGCGGCGGCTTCAGCGGTGGCCCCTTTCATTCCCAGAACCCCGAGGCCTGGTTTATGCACGCGCCGGGGCTGAAGGTCGTCGCGCCGAGCACGGCTGAGGACGCCAAGGGCATGATCATCGCGTCGATCCGCGATCCGAACCCCGTCATCTACATGGAGCACAAGAACCTCTACCGCCGGATCAAGGGCGAGGTGCCGGAGGGTTCCTACGAGACGCCTTTCACCGCGCGCGTCGCGCGTGAGGGCACGGATCTCGCCGTCATCACCTACGGCGCGATGGTGCACACGGCGCTGGACGCGACGCAGGACCTCGACGGCGCCTCGATCATGGTGCTCGACCTGCGCTCGCTGGTCCCGCTCGACGAGCAGGCGATCCTCGACGCCGTCCGGCTGTGCTCGAAGGTCGTCATCGTCGACGAGGCCAACCAGACCTGCGCCGCCGGTGCCCAGGTTGCCGCGCTGATCGCTGAGTTCGCCTTCGAAGATCTCGACGGGCCGGTCGTGCGCGTCGCCTCGCCCGACGTGCCGATCCCGTTCTCGCCGCCGCTCGAAGCGGTGGTCCTGCCATCTGTCGATCGTGTGAGGGAGGCCTGCCGTCAGCTCCTCGAGTACTGACTTCGCAACCGTCGTCGACGTCACGATGCCGCAGATGGGCGTTTCCGTCGCCGAGGGTACGGTCGTCGAATGGCGCAAGCAGCGCGGCGACTGGATCGAGGCCGACGAGACGATCTGCGAGATCTCGACGGACAAGATCGACACCGAGGTCCCGTCGCCGGCGTCCGGCCGGCTCGTCGAGATCCTGGTGCAGGTCGGCGTGACGGTCGAGGTCGGCACGACGCTCGCGCGGATCGCAACGGATGCGCGGCCGGGCGAGGCGCATGACGTGGAAGGCGCGCGGCCGCCCGTGGCACCGGCCGACGGCGCTTCCGACGGCGCACGCCCGTCGCCGGGCGCTCGTGACGCCGCACCCCCGGCGCCGCCGCACGCCGCGCCGGCGCGTGCGCCCTCCGCGGCGCCGGCCCCCGCCCGCCGCGGGTCCCCCGCCCGCCGCTATTCGCCGGTCGTCCAGCGCATCGCCGACGAGCACGACGTCGACCTCGACGAGGTCGAGGGCACCGGCCGCGAGGGCCGCGTGCGCAAGCAGGACGTCATGGGCTACGTCGAGGCCCGCGGCGGCGTGGCGCGGCCCGCCGGGGCCAGCCCCACGGAGCCGACGCTGCACATCGAAAGCCCGTACCGGCCTGGCGCCGGTGCGTCGCTACATGGTCCCTACACGCCGCCCGAGGGACGGCCGCTGTCGCGCATGCGCCAGACGATCGGCCAGCACATGAAGCGCTCGCAGGAGACGGCCGCCACCTGCACCACGTGGATCGAGGTCGACGTCTCACGCGTCGAGCTCGCTCGCAAGGAGCTTGGCATCACCGCGCTTCCGCTGATCGCGCGCTGCGCCATCGGCGCCCTGATCGAGTTCCCGCTGCTCAACGCGTGGCTGGAGGGCGACAACCACACCGTCCACGAGCAGGTCAACCTCGGCATCGCGGTCTCGCTCGGCGAGGACGGCCTGATCGTGCCGGTCGTCCGCGGTGCCCAGGACCTCAGCCCAGAGGGCCTGTCGCGGCGCATTCGGGACCTCGCACGGCGCGCCCGCGCCCGCCAGCTCAGCCCCGACGACGTCCGCGGCGCAACGTTCACCCTCACCAACCCGGGCCAGTTCGGTTCGATGATGGCCACGCCCGTCATCAGCCAGCCCCAGGTCGCGATCCTCGACGTCGAGGCGATCATCAAGCGGCCGGTCGTCGTGACCGACCAGTTCGGCGAGGACGCGATCGCGATCCGCCCGATGGTCATCCTCGGCCTGTCATGGGATCACCGCGCGCTCGACGGCGCCGTCGCCGCACGATTCCTGGCGAGCATCAAGAAGCGCGTGGAGGGCTACGAGGCCTGACCTGAACGAGGCACATTGCTCAAGGTTCTCGCGGTCGGGCCGACTACGCCGCTATGGGGAATACTCACGCGCGGACGCGTCCGCGACCTTCCCCGGCTTCCGGGATCGCTTCGGCCAACGGCTACACGCTCGTCGAGGTCCTCATCGCGAGCGTCATCCTGGTTGTCGGCGTGCTCGGCATCTTGACCCTGCTCACGGGCGCCCTACGGACGACGGCGGCCAACACGGAGCGCATTGCCGCAACGAACCTCGTTCGCGAGCTCGTCGAGGGGACGCGAGCGCTGGACTACGACGACATGTCCGGCACGCTCGTGCAGGCGCGCTTGCAGGCGCGCGGGCTCGGCTCGGGCGCACCGTGGACGATCCAGCGCCGCGGGGTGACGTACACGGTCGCGGCGACGTCGTGCACGTATGACAACCCCGCCGACAGGCTCGCTGCATCTCCGCCGACCGGCGTCTGTACGCCTCAGCCGACGGGCCAGACCGGCGATTCCAACGGCGACGACTTCCGCCGCACGATTATCCGGGTCGACTGGCCCGAAGCCGGTGGCACGCAGCGCTCGGTGACGCAGACGACGCTCGTCGTCAACCCGTCGGGTGGTCTGGGCCCGAGGATCACGAGCTTCACCGTCGCGCAGCCCACGATCACGGCCAACGTCAGCTCGGCGATCGTCCTCTGGACGACGACGGCCGCGCAGAGCCTGCGCTGGGTCGTCGACGACGGCGCCAGCGCCGGCAGCTCGGCGGGGACCACGAGCTTCACGACCACGTGGAACATCGGCAGCTCCGGCAGCGGCAGCGAGATCCTCGATGGCTCCTACCAGATCACCGGACAGCCGTTCGACGACCGCGAGATCGCCGGCGAGGCGAAGCGCGCGAACGTCGTGGTCAACCGGCGTCAGCCCTACGCGCCGCCGTCGCTCGCCGGCGGCCACAACACGCGGGTGGGCGATGTGGTCGACCTGCAATGGAGCCCGAACAGCGAGCGCGACATCCTCGGCTACCGCGTCAAGTGGGCCGGCGCTGACGGCAGCGTCGGCGACGGCGATGACACGCAGGTGTGCCCGGCATCCGCCGAGGCGCTGGTGCCGACGGCGACGAGCTGCACAGATCTCTCCCCGCCCGGCGGAGCCACGACCTACTACATCGTCGCGGTCGACCGCGCGCCGGACAACCAGCCGCGCCAGGGCGACAGCCGTACGCTCTCCATCGCAGGCGCGAGCGCGCGCCCGCAGGCGCCTACCGGGCTGACGGTCGTGACGGTCAGCGACCAACCGCAGCTCTCCTGGAATGCGCCGTCGTCCGGCGGTGTGAGCTTCTATCGCATCTACCGCGACGGCACGCGCTACGAGCGGACGGCCGCCAGCAGCCCGACCTTCACGGACGACAGCCCGAGAAGCGGCGTCAGCGTGTACGCGGTCACCACCGTCGACAGCTCGTTCAACGAGTCCGATCTCAGCGCACCGGCGACCTGGTCGCCATGAGACTCGCCGGCGAGGGCGGTTTCGCGCTCGTCGAGTTGCTCGTCGGCATCACGCTCTCGCTTGGCGTGCTCAGCGCGACGCTCGCGACGTTCAACAATTTCTACGCGGCAGTGCACGACAACGACGCGCGTAACGACAGCGCGGAGCTCGCGCGTAACGCGCTCGACGTCCAGGCGCGGCAGCTGCGCAACCTCGCCAAGCGCGTGTCGAGCCCCGTCATCGACACCGTGTCCGCATACGACCTCATCTTCCAGACGGCCGACCCGAACCGGACCTGGGTGCGCTACTGCCTGAACACGACGACGCCGCCGGGATCACGCGATCGCGGCCGGCTGTGGACGGGCGAGCTGACAGTTCCCAATGCGTCGGCTGTGGCGCCCGTCGGCACGGCGATGCGAACCGGCTGCCCGGGCAGCGGCTGGACGAGAACGCGCGTCGTCGCCGACTACGTGACGAACCAGCGCGCGGGCCAGGACCGGCCGCTGTTCGAGTACACGTGCACCTCGGGCACGAGCTGCACATCCGAAGCGACCACGTACGACCAAATCGTCAACATCGTCGCCCAGACGCTCGTCGATACGACGCCCGGCACGAGCGCGCCGGAGCTGCGGGTCATCAGCGGCGTCTACCTGCGCAACCAGAATCAGGCGCCGGCTGCGACCTTCGTATCGACCCTCTCGTCGACCTCCCGCACGGTCGTGCTCAACGCCTCGGGCTCGAGCGACTTCGAGGGCCGCACGATGAACTACTACTGGTTCAAGCAGCTCATGCCGGCGATTGCGAGCATCGACTGCGCCCACCCGATCGTCTCCGGCAGCGCCTCGTCGAGGACGCTCTGGGGCACCCTCGGCTACCTCGGCGAGGGCATCACGCTGAGTCACACGTTTCCGATCTCCGACGGCCTCGCGGGCATGACGCGCAACATCGGCCTCGTGGTCTGCGATCCCGGCGACCGCTACGACGCCCTCGGCGTGCTGCCACAGTCCCCGGTCGCCGTGCCGATCCCGAGCTGAGCAGATCATGAGACGCCACGGCCCGCGCAGCGACGAGGGCTCGGTCCTCGTCTTGGCGATCGTGCTGATGGCGATCATGCTGGTCCTGGGCATGTCGGCGTTCGCGTTGGTCGATACGGGGCAGCAGCGCGCTCGCGGCCAGCGCGAGCGCGAGACCGCGCTGAACCTCACCGAGGCCGTCCTGTACAGCCAAGGGTTCGCGCTCGCCCAGACGTGGCCCGGAAACGCCGCCGGCGGCGTGGCGATGCCCGCGTCCTGCAGCTCGGCAGCGGCCCAGAGCCTGTGTCCGGATCCCAACACGCTGGCCGCAGGCAACTCCTCCTCACCGGCATCCGCGAACTTCACGAACGTCGACGCGTCGTCGAACGTCAGCTGGACGACGCGGATCCGTGACAACGGCGGAACGATCTCCGACGCATTCGTGTTCTCACAGGTGGACGCGACGCAGAGCGGCACGAACGTCGCGACCGGCGCCGCGTACACGTGTCCGGGTCCTTGCAAGTGGGACGCCAACGGCGACCTCAAGCTCTGGGTCCAGGCGCGCGCGGTGGTGCGCGACCGGGCTCGCAACGTCGTCGCGCTGCTCAAGCGCGAGCAGTTCGCCGAATCGTTCGCCCGCAACGGAGTGACCGCGGGAAGCTTCGAGACGACGAACAGCGGCAACAAGATGATCATCGACGTCACCGGCTCGCAGATCGTGGTGCGCTGCCCGCTTACGCAACAGCTATGCACGCAGTTCGCCAAGGCGAGCCAGGTTCCGGGGATCGTCGTGCACGACACGGCGTACCCGCCGGCGATGAGCGCGGCTCAGATCGAGCGCTTCATGGCGGTCGCGCAGAGCGCGAGCCCGTCGACGTACTACACGTCATGCCCGGCGAGCCTGACCGGCACGGTCGTCTTCATCGACCTTCCCCAGGCCACAAACTGCAGCGACAGCAACGGCGCGACGTACAACTCGGCGACAGACACGGGCATCGTCATCATGCCGCGCGGGACGCTGTCGATGAAGAGCGACTTCTTCGGCCTCGTGTACATGGCCAACGGACAGAACGCTTCGACGGCGGTCCTCTCGCTGGGAGGCAATGCCATGATCACGGGCGGGGTGGCGATCGACGGTCCGGGACGGCTCAACGCCGGCCAGGGCAGCGGCAACACCCCGTCGATCCGATTCGATCCCAGGGCGTTCAACTCGCTCGTCAGCTTCGGTACCACCGGGCTCGTGCAGAACACGTGGCGCGAGCTGCCGCCGAACTGAGCTTGGCCCCGCATTGCGTTGAACAGACGCAAACCCGCCAGGCCGGCAGCAGGGGGAGGAGAAGCCCGGGCCTGGCGGGTCGCGTGGGGTGAGTGGCTCGACAATGGTCGCCGCTCGCGATCCAGAAGTCCAATACACGTGCCAACATAGATCCATAAGCTGTGTGCATGGAACTGCGTCAGCTTCGCTCGCTTGTCGCGCTCGCCGAGGAGCGCCACTTCACGCGTGCGGCGGCGCGCGAGCACATTGCCCAGCCGGCCCTCTCGCAGCAGATCCGCAAGCTCGAAGCCGAGCTGGGGCTGCAACTGGTCGCGCGCACGACGCGACGGGTCGCGATGACGGAGGCAGGCTCGATGCTTGTCGCTCGGGCGCGGCGGGTGATCGCGGAACTCGACGCGGCGCAGGAGGAGCTTCAGGGGCTCGCCGGCGTGCAGGCCGGACGGCTCTCGGTAGGCGCGCTGCACACGATGGGGCCAGTCGATCTGTCGGTCGTCCTGGCGGCGTTTCATCGCCGCTACCCCGCCATCGAGCTGACCGTGCGCGAGCAGTCCAGCGACGAGCTCGCCGACATGCTGCGAACCGATGAGCTCGATCTCGCGTTTTTGTCGGTCACCGAGCGCATCCAGAGTCGCGGCCTCGAGCTGCACCGGCTGCTCACCGAGGAGCTCGTCGTGGTCCTGCCTCCCGATCACCGGCTCGCGCGACGCGAGCGCGTGAGCCTGACCGAACTCGCGCATGAGCCGTTCATCAGCTTTCGCGAAGGGTCGCGGCCACGCGAGCTGCTCGTCTCGGCCGCTGCCACAGCGGGATTCGAGCTGCGCATCGCGCTCGAGTCCAACGAGAGCCGGCGCATCCGCAGTCTCGTCGCGAGCGGACTCGGCGTCGCGATCATCCCGCGTTCGGATGCCGAGGTACCCGGTCCGGCGGTAGTCGTCGCGAGGCTCGAGAACCCATCGCTGACCCGTGACCTGACCCTTGCCGCACGTGCCGACCGCCGGCCGTCACCAGCGGCTGCGGCGTTCCTGCAGATGACGCTCGCGACCTTCGAGAACGGTGCGCCATCATGAGCAGATGACCGCCGACGAGCTGTGGGTCTGCCAGCTGCCGATCATCGAGTACCGGGAGGCGCTCGCGCTTCAGGAGCGCGTGCGCGCGGCGCGCCAGGCCGGCGCGATCCCCGACACGCTCCTGCTGCTCGAACACCCGCCGGTGTACACCCGCGGCCGGCGCTCCGCCGCCGGCGAGCTGCCGATGGGCGAGGCCTGGTACGTCAGCCAGGGCATCGACGTCATCGACACCGACCGCGGCGGGCGCGTGACCTACCACGGCCCCGGCCAGCTCGTCGGCTACCCGATCATGCGCATCGCCGACGTGATCGCCTACCTGCGCACGATGGAGCGAGCGATCGTCGCCACGCTCGCCGACAGCGCCATCACGGCCCGCGCTCGACCGGCCGACGGCCCCGACTTCACCGGCGTCTGGACCGGCGAGCGCAAGATCGCCTCGATCGGCGTCCACGTCTCGCGCGGCGTGACCACGCACGGCTTCGCGATCAACGTCGACAACGACCTGCAGCCGTTTGGCTGGGTGGTGCCCTGCGGTCTGGACGGCGTGCAGATGACGTCGGTGACCAAGGAGATAGCGGCCGGAGGCGAGACACCGGCGCTCCAGGTCGTGCGCCGCGAGATGGCCCGGCACTTCGCCGAGTCGTTCCAGCGACGGCCGATCGAGATCACGGCCGAGGGATTGGACGGCGCCGTGCAGCTCGAGGCCCGGCAGCCGATCTGAGGGCGACCGTGAGCCGCCTGCGCAACGCCGCACGAGTCCGCGCCGCCACGGCCCGCCACACCGGGAACGCCGTCCGATGCCCGCTCTGCGGCCACAGCTTCGACCGCTTCAAGGACGACTGGAACCGCGCCAACGCACTGTGCTGGCGCTGTGGCTCCCACGAGCGCCACCGCGCCCAATGGCTGCTGCTCGAGCGCCGCCCGGAACTGCTGGGCGATGCGCGCTCACTGCTGCAGTGGGCTCCGGAGTGGTGCCTGCGCCGGCGTTTGCGGGCGCTGCCGCACGTGCGCTACGTCAGCGCCGACATCGACCCCACGGGCGTCGACCTGTGCCTCGACATCACCGCGCTGGACCTTCCCGACGCCGCCTTTGACGCCGTCATCTGCTCGCACGTGCTCGAGCATGTCCCCGACGACGCCGCGGCGATGCGCGAGCTTGCGCGCATCACCGCCCCTGGTGGCTTCACGCTCGTGATGGTCCCGCTCGCGCTGGACCGCGCGAGGACCTACGAAGAGCCCTCGATCACCGCGCCGGATGACCGCAGGCGCGAGTTTCTCCAGCACGACCACGTCCGCCTGTACGCGCCCGACATCGCCGACCGCCTGCGCACCGCAGGCTTCGGCGTAGAGGTCGTCGACATGCACGCCGAGCTCGGCGACCAAGCGGCCCGCCACGGCCTGCTCGCATCGGACCTCATCTTCCTGTGCCGGCCCGAGCGGCCGCTAGGCTGAACGACGAGATGGCCACCGACGACCGCCGCCTGTCCACCCGCTCGCGCGCGAATCCCGGCGGCATGGACGTCCTCAGCGTCCTGGGACCCGACGTACGGCCGCTGCGCGAGCGCAAGCCGCCCTGGTTCAAGGTCCCCGCGCCCGGGGGCGCGCGCTACCGCGAGCTGACGAAGCTCATCAAGGACGAGAACCTGCACACGGTCTGCCAGGAGGCGGCCTGCCCGAACGTCGGCGAGTGCTGGGAGCGCGGCACCGCGACCTTCATGATTCTCGGCGATACCTGCACGCGCCGCTGCGGCTTTTGCAATGTCCGCACCGGCAAGCCGACCTGGAACGACCCGCTCGAGCCCGCCCGCGTCGCCCGCTCGATCGCCAAGATGGGCCTGCGGCACGCCGTGATCACCAGCGTCGATCGCGACGACCTGCCCGACTACGGCGCCGGCGCGTTCGTCGGCGTCATCCGCCAGATCCGCGCACAGGCGCCGCGCTGCAAGGTCGAAGTGCTGACGCCCGACTTTCGCGGCCAGGAGATGCCGCTGGCGAAGGTCATCGCCGAGCGCCCCGACGTCTTCAACCACAACGTCGAGGTCGTGCCGCGGCTGTACCCCGTCGCGCGCCGCGGGTCGCGCTTCGAGCGCTCGTGCCGCGTGCTGCGCAACGCCAAGGAGATGGGCGGCGACGAGGTGACGACGAAGTCCGGGCTGATGGTCGGCCTCGGCGAGACACACGAGGAGATGGTGCAGGCCTTCGCCATTCTGCGCGAGCACGCCGTCCAGGTGCTCACGGTGGGCCAGTACCTACGGCCGACCGAGCGTCATCTGCCGGTCGTGCGCTACTGGCATCCGGACGAGTTCAAGGCGCTCGAGGACGCCGCCTACGCGCTCGGCTTCGACCACATCGCCGCCGGCCCGCTCGTGCGCTCGAGCTACCACGCCGACCAGCACATCGCGCAGGACCAGCCCGGCAGCGGCCCGCTCGCCGTCAGCTTGTCGTAGCTTGACTTCGAGTACCGTCGGTATCACAATACCGACGGTATGTGATTGGGTCGTCGTCGCCGTCCGCGAGGGGAGTCGCGTTGCGCAAGAGCGTGAAGTTCTACATGTTTCCGGGGTCCAACTCGGCGATGACCGGGCGTCTGATGCTCGACCACAAGGGCCTGGAGTACGAGACGGTCAAGCTGCCGCCCGGCGCGCATGCGTTCATCCTGCTCGGTCTCGGCTTCGACACGATGGCCGTCCCGGCGCTGAAGATCGACGGGCGTCGCATCCAGGGCACGCGCTGGATCGCACGAGCGCTGGACGAGGAGTTTCCACAGCGCCCGCTCTTCCCCGCGGACCCGGTCAGGCGCAAGGCCGTCGAGGAGGCCGAGCGCTGGGGCGAGGGCTTTCAGAACGCGACCCGGCGCATCTTCTACTGCGCCGCGCGCCGCGATCGAAAGGCCTTCGCCAGCGTCATGACGGCCGAGCGGGGCGCACTGATGCGCGGCGCACTGCGAATGGCGGCTCCGCTGATCGTCCGGCTGGCGACGGGTGCGCACCGCGCGTCTGACGACCACGGCCGCGAGGACCTCGAGCTGCTCGCCGAGCGCCTGGACCGGATCGACGCCTGGATCGCTCAGGGAGTGCTCAACGGCGCCGAGCTCAACGCAGCGGATTTCCAGATCGCCCCGAACCTCTCGGGACTGCTGTTCGCCGAGGACCTCGCGCGGTTCGTCCGAGGACGCCCGGCCGCCGAGCTCGCCCGGCGCGTGGCACCCGGCTACCAGGGGCACATCAACCGGGTCATCCCAGAGGAGTGGCTCACGGTGCTGCGCGCCGCCGCGCCGAACGGCACCGCGGCGGGCAGCGAGCGAGAGCCGCAGTCCGCGAACCGCGGCGCCGCGGAGATCTAGCCAGGTGGCGCCAACGCGCCAGACCCGCGCCGAGCGGACAGCGACCACGCGGCGCGACCTGCTTGCCGCCGCCGAGCGCCGGCTCTTCATCACCGGCTACCACGGCACGACGCTCGACGACATCGCCGACGAGGCCGGCTACACCAAAGGCGCCATCTATTCGACCTTCAAGAGCAAGGCGGGCCTCTTTCTCGCGCTCTTCGACGAGGTCATCGACCGCCGCGTAAACGAGATCCGCGCGCTGCTGGCACCACACGTGAGCAGCGAGGCGCGTCTGGACGCCCTGGCCCGCCAGCCGACCGACGACCGCAACGCGCAGTTCCTGCTGCTCTCGATCGAGTTCTGGGTCCACGCGGCGCGCGAGCCCGCGCTGCTCGACGCGTTCTCTGCGCGCTACCGGCGCCTGCGCGCCGACCTCGCACAGCTCGCGCCGCAGACGAGCCCGCTCGGCCCCGAGCGTTGGGCACTCGTGACGCTAGCGCTCTCCAACGGCCTCGCACTGGAGCGGGTGATCGATCCGGACGGCGTGCCCGGCGACCTGATGGCCGCGGTGCAGCAGCGTATCGTCAGTCCGGACGGCGGGTGAACCTCCGGCGCCTCGCTCCGCGAACTCCCTGACGGTGCTGTTCCCCGGCGGGTAGGGTTGCCGCGCCAGGATTCGCGCGTGTTCCCGCTCAAGGACAACATCCCGACCGACCGGACGCCGATCGTCACGATCGCGTTGATCGCGATCAACGTCTTCGTGTACTTCGTGTTGCAGAAGGGCGGAATCCTCCACGGGCCGAACGACGTGAGCGTGGTGCACTGGGGCGCCATCCCGTACGAGATCACGCATCCAGGCGATCACTGCGATATTGCCGCCGGAGCGATCGCATGTGAGGGCATGCCGGGCGTCGTCGGCCGGGCACCGGATCAGCCGCCGACGATCCTGACGATGTTCGCCTCGATGTTCATGCACGGCAGCATCCTGCACCTCGGCGGCAACATGCTGTTTCTCTGGATTTTCGGCAACAACGTCGAGGACTCGATGGGGCACGTGAAGTTCGTCATCTTCTACCTGCTCGGCGGTCTCGCGGCGCTCCTCGGGCAAGTCCTCATCGGGCCCAACGCAGTGGTCCCGACGATCGGCGCCTCGGGTGCGGTCGCCGCGGTGCTCGGCGGCTACATCCTGCTGTATCCCAAGGCGCGCGTGATCACGGTCATCTTCATCATCTTCTTCTTCGGGATCGTCGAGTTGCCCGCGCTCGTGATCCTCGGCTTCTGGTTTCTGCAGCAGATCGCGTTCGGCCTCTGGGACGTCACGAATCCGACCGGTGGAGGCGGTGGCGTCGCCTACTTCGCCCACATCGGCGGGTTCATATTCGGCCTGCTGGCGATCAAGCTCTTCGCCGACCGCAGCAAGGACTACTCGCCGCCGCCGAGATACCCCGTGTACTGACGCGGGCGCAGCCCGTGGTCCGCACCCTGATCCTCTGTGCCACGCTCCTGTTCATCGGGTTCCTGGCGTTGCTGACCGCGGCCACCGTCGTGTTCGCGGGCATCACCGTGCTTACGCTCGTGTCGCTGCTCGTGCTCGCCCTGTTCGCGTTTGGGATCGTCCGCGCGTTGCGAAACAGCTCGCGGAAATGAGCTGGCGGTCGTCGTCCAGGCGGGCGCCCGTTGCGCCCCACCGCCCGCGTCGCTAACTTGAACGTTCGCTGCGTGTCGTCGACAGGAAGGCTGCAGTGACCGTTTCACCAGACCGGCAGCCCGTCGTGGTGGCCGACCTCAACGAGGCGATCGACGCGGTCCGCCAGAGCGGCCTGCGCCTCACGTCCGCGCGCCGGCTCGTGCTCGAGGCGCTGCTGAAAGCCCGCAAGCCGATCTCGGCCGAGGAGATCGCCGACGGCCTCGGCGGCGAGATGACCCAGTCGGACATCGCCTCGGTCTATCGCAACCTCGAGACGCTCGGCGAGCTCGGCCTGGTGCGCCACTTCCATGCCGGCCACGGGCCCGGCCGCTACGTCCTGGAGGCGTTCGGCGACCGCGAGTACCTGGCCTGCGAGTCCTGCGGCGCGCTGGAATCCGTTGACCCCTCGTCGCTGGACGGCGTTCGCGACGCGGTTCGCGAGCTCTCCGGCTTTGAAGCGCGCTTTTCGCACTTCCCGATCGTCGGCCTGTGCCCCCGCTGCGCCACCGAGCGCAAGGGCCGCGCCGGCTCGGCGAGCGAGAACTGAGTCTCAGTCAGCTCGCACCGCGAGCGGCGCGGGCGCCGTTATGCCAGCCGCCCGCCGCCGTCCGGTCGCGCCGGTGACGACGAAGACCGCGGCGAAGAGCGTCGCGGCGGTGAGCACGATCGTCGGTCCCGATTGGATGTCCAAGTGGTAGCTGAGGTTCATGCCGACGAACCCGCATACCGAGCCGATGACCGTCGCGAGCTGCAGCATGCGCGCGAACGAGTTCGTGAGCATCCGCGCGACCGCCGCCGGGATGACGAGCACCGCGGCGATCAGCGTGACGCCGAGCACCTGCATCGTCGCCAGGATCGAGCCCGCCAGCACGACGGTGAGCAGCGCGTCCATGCGAGCGGTGTTGACCCCCGCGACATCGGCGACCTCAGGATCGAATGTCGTGAACAGCAGCGCCCGGTAGCGCAGGAAGATCAGCGAGGCAGCCAGCAGGCATACGACGAAGATCGCGATCACATCCTCGGTGCCGACGCCGAGGATGCTGCCGAACAGCGCGGCGTCGAAGCTGCCCCCGACCCCCCCGAACAGCGCGAACAGCGCCAGGCCGAGCGCGAACGAGGCCGTCGTGATGACGCCGATCGCGGCGTCGGATCCGATGACGCGCCGTCGGGTGACGGCGTTGATCATGAGCGCCGACGCAACGCCCCAGACGCCGGCGCCGAGCAGGAAGTTCACGCCGAGCAGCGAGCTCGCCGCGAAGCCGCCGAAGATCGCGTGCGACAGGCCGTGGCCGATGTAGCTCATGCCCTTGAGCACGACGTAGACGCCGATCGCACCGCACAGCGCGCCCGCCATCGTGGCGACGATCAGGCCGTTGCGGAAGAACTCGAAGTCGAACGGGCGCAGAAGCTCGTCGATCACAGCGAACGCTCCACGTGGTGGGAATGCTCGCGCCGGTAGCTGTCGACGACGACCGGCATGCCGCCATGCTCGAGCACCTGCATGCTTGCGCCGTAGGTGCGCTCGAGCACGTCGGGGGTGAGGACGTCGTGCGGAGAGCCGTCCCCGATGACGCTGCGGTTGAGGCACACCACCCGCGGCAGGTGCGCCGCGATGCCGTTCAGATCGTGCGTCGTGAGCACGATCGCAAGCCCGCCGGCGTTGAGGTCGTCGAGCAGGTGCAGCACTTCGTGACGCAGGCGCACGTCCACGCCGGACGTCGGCTCGTCCATCAACAGCAGCTCCGGCTCGCCGAGCAGCGCCCGCGCGATGAACACGCGCTGCTGCTGACCACCAGAGAGCTCGCGGATGTGGCGGCCGGCCAGGTCGCCGATGTCCAGCCGTCCGAGAACCTGAGCGACCTGCGCCCGCTCGGCGCGGCTGGCCCACGGCAGGCGCCGCCCGTTGACGCGGGACATCAGGACGCACTCCTGGACCGTCACCGGAAAGCTCCAGTTGATCGTCTCGACCTGGGGAACGTAGGCCATCCGCAGGCCGGGCCGGCGCGTGACGGTCCCGCGCGCCGGCCGCATGCTGCCGGCGATGACCCGTAGCGCGGTCGTCTTCCCGGCGCCGGACGGTCCGACGATGCCGACGAACTCGCGGCTGGCGACCGCCAGATCGACGTCGACGAGCACGGCCTCGGCCGAGTATCCGCACGTCACGCCCGCGAGCGCGAGCAGGACTTCGCGATCGCGGTGCGCGGTCATTGCGGGTAGGTCGCCGAATCGGGAGCCACGTCGCCGGACTTGAACGCCTTCAGCGCCGATGCGTCGCCGCCCATCGCCTCGGTCATCGTCGTGTAGTCGAAGTGCATCAGGCCCATCCACGAGTGATCTGCGTCTCCGGGCTTGCCGGGCAGGTCGTCGTCACGCAGGACGTCGACGTACTTCACGTTAGCCTCCTTGCCGATCTGCGCCAGCACGGGACTTGGGAAGACCTCCGAGCCGAAGATCGCGGGGACCTTCTCCTTGCGCACCTGATCGATCAGGCGCGCGACCTCCTTCGGCGTCGGGTCTTCGAAGTCCGAGACCTGGATCGCGCCGACGATGTCCCAGCCGTAGTCCCTGCCGAAGTAGGCGTAGGCGTCGTGGTAGGTCAGGAGCTTGCGCTTCGCGCGCGGGATCGTGGCGAACGACGTCCGCATCGCCTGGTCGAAATCGCCGACCTTGGCCTTGAACTTCGTGTAGTTGGACCGGTAGTAGCCGGCGTTGCCCGGGTCGCGCTTGGACAGGTCGTCGCGAACGATCTCGGCGTACTTCAGCGCGTACTTCGGGTCGGTCCACAGGTGCGGGTTGGGCTTGCCGCCGGCCTTCGGGAACGAGAAGTCATACGCGTATTCGCTCTTCGGGATCGACAGCGTGCCGAGTTCGACGATCTCCGCGCCCTGCTTGAGGTTCTGCGTCGCCAGATCCTTCGTGGGCTCCTCGAGCTTGAGCCCATTGACGTAGAGCACGTCAATCTGCGACAAGAGCTCGGCAATGCTGGGCTTGGGCTCGAAGGTGTGCGAGTTCGTGCCTTCGGGAACGATGCCGGTGATCTTTACGCGGTCGCCGCCGATGTTGGCGACGATGCTCGTGATCGGTGCGACGGTGGTGCCGATATTGAGCCGCGTGGCGTCAGCCGACGACGTGCCATCCGAGCCCGCGTCGCTGCCGCAGGCGCAGAACGCGAACGCGGACGCAAGCACCAAGCAGAGGACGAGAAGACGGCAGGCACGATCATGCATTGCGACGGACCCCGGATAGCGGTGCAACCCCATAGTTACTGCGTGCACCAAGTTCGCGCCAGCGTACCGTCATTGCTAGGAGGTCGCAATGGCGCTGGACTCGGCGTCCGAGTCTTCCGTCGAGGTCTTTCTGTTCGAAAGCTCGCACCGTTGACATGCCGGTATGTGCATGTAAGCATGTGCGCAGATGGGTCACGCACACGGCGTCAGCTCGAACACCCCGATAAGCGCACAGGACGCGCGACACGTCGCCCACATAATGGGCGCGCTGTCGACGCCCAGCCGCGTGCGGATCCTCGCGCGTCTACGCGAAGGCGAGTGTACCGTCGGGGAGCTCGCAGCTTCCGTGGAGATGGAGCAACCAGCCGTCTCCCACCAGCTGCGCATTCTGCGCGACCTCGGGCTCGTGCTCGGGAGGCGCGTCGGCCGCCACGTGATCTATGCGCTCTACGACCCACACGTGGCAACGCTGCTCGATGAGCTACTACGGCACATAGAGCACCGCCGTAGCGGCGCGCCCGACCCGCCACATGCGCCCACCATCGACATCACGTCAACCACCCAAGGAGCAACGATGACCGAAGAGCACGAGCACGACGCACCGCACGCCCACGAGCACAGCCACGACGACGTGACTCACTCGCACGCCCACACGGGCCACGACCACGAGCATGTCGAGCACGAGCATGACCATGAGCATGACGGGGAGGCGCACGCCCACCCGCACGTGCACGAGTCCGGCCTGGAGGACGTGCACGAGCACGAGCACGCGTAAACCGGGCAAACGCAGCTGATCTCCTGAGGCCGGGGCCAACGCCCCGGCCTCGCTGCGTCGCGTAGCGGAGGATGACGCCGCCGGCGCCACGCGCGGCCGCGTTCCCGGCCACCGGCTACGGGCGAGCGCGTCGCCGGCCGTCCGGGCGCGGACCTGCACCTGCTGCGCGAGCTCACGCTGAGCAGCGAGCCGAGCCGCCAACGAGCTCCAGCGACCCAGCCGATTGCGGATCGTGGCCGAGGACGGCAGATCGCTACGGGCGACGGTGAATCGCTCGTAGGCGAGAACCAACGGGATCTCTCCGAGCTCTTCGACTGCGTGCCGCAACGCCTCCCAGCAGGCCTGCTCCGTCCAGCGGCAGGCGCGGGGGCGGGGGGGTTCAGCCGCACGGTCCAGGCCTGCGGCCATGACGGCTTCCGACCAGCTGCCGATCCGGTTGACGACCGTTTTGAGGCTCGGGAGCTCCATTTCGCGGGCCACCGCGGCGTACTCCTTCGCGCTCGGCGCACAGCCCAGCCGCGCGGAGGCGGACGTCAGTGCGAGCATGATGTCGCGGTGGGAGTACGTCCGTGCCGTCCGCGTCCCAGCCATGTTGACCCGGCGTGCGGCGTGGTCGACGTCGGTCGCGAAGCGCTCGATCGTGCAGCGGCAGGCCCCGGCCTGCAGACCGAGCTTGCGTGCCACACGGCCGGGATCCTCGCCGACCCGCCAGAGCGTGAGCAGCTTGTCGATCCGCGCTTCGGCGAGTTGCTCGGCGCGGCGTCGACGGGCAACGGCGACATGTCAGCTACGGCCGCGTCGCACGCCGCAGCCCGCCGCGCAAGAGCACGTTGAGTGCTCCGGCCCGCGATTGTGCCGCGACTGCGACTGCTTCGGCTTCGTCCCGCGTCGACAGCTCGCGGATGTCGGCGACCGCGCCGCACCACGCGTCGGCCAGCACTCGATCGTGCGTGATGAGCAGCACGCCGAGCTCGCGCTCGGCTTGGATCGCGGCGACCGTCTCCAACAGCGCCGCCTGCGTGGACACGTCGAGCATCGAAGACAGCTCGTCGCAGATCAGATAGCGCGGCCGCACGACGAGCGCGCGCGCGAGGCAGGCACGCTGGAGCTGCCCCTCGGAGACCTCGTGCGGGAAGCGCTCGAGCAGGTCGCCCGTCAGGCCGACGCGGGCGGCCCAGGTCTGGAGCAGCTCGGCGCGCTCTTCCGCGCCCGCCGGCATGATGGCGCTCGCTGCCAGCGGCTCGAGGATCGCCTCGCCAAGGCGCAGTCGCGGGTCGACCGCGACGCGCGGCGCCTGAAAGACGAGCTGGACGCGGTGGCGCAGCTCGCGCCTGCAGCGCACCCCCCAGACATCGACGCGATCGCCGTCGATCCTCACCGCTCCCCCGTCGGGCGCGAGCAGCATCGCCATGATCTGAGCGAGCGTGCTCTTGCCCGAGCCGCTGGGCCCCACGAGCCCCAGGCGTGCGCCGCACTCGAGCTCCAGTGAGACGCGGTCGATCGCGACGAGTCGCCCGGTGGCAGCGCGGAAGCTCTTGGTGATCGCCTCAGCGCTCAGCATGGACGAAGCAGCGCGCCAGGACGCCATCCGGCGCAGGGTAGAGGTCAGGAATCGATTCGCCGCAACGATCGAAGCGGTCCGGGCAGCGGTCGGCGAACGCGCAGTGGCCGGGCAGCGCGGTCAGCTCCGGCGCAAGGCCCGGGATCGACTTGCCCTCGCGCTCGGGCAACGCTCGCAGCAACTCGCGCCCGTAGGGGTGCGCCGGCCCTGCGAAGAACGACATCGTCGGTCCGACCTCGACGATCCGGCTGGCGTAGAGCAGCGCAAGCCGGCCGGCGAGCCGCTCGGCGAGGCGCAGATCGTGGGTGATGACGAGCAGCGACGCGCCGCGCGCCGAGATCTCCCGCAGCTGCGCGGCCGTCGCATCGACGAGGTCTGCGTCCAGGCCCGAGGTCGGCTCGTCGGCGATCACGATGTCAGGCTCGCCGACGAGCGCCATCGCGTTGACGACCCGCTGCTGCATGCCGCCCGAGAGCTGATGGACGTACCGGCCGCCGATGAACTCGAGATCGAGCCCGAGCTCGGCGAGCAGCTCGCGCAGGCGCGTGCGCGCTTGCTTCTCGCGCAGCCCGCGGGCCCGCGCCGCCTCGAGCAGCTGGCCTCCGAGCTTGCGCACCGGGTTCAGCGACGAGGCCGGGCTCTGCGGGATGAGCGCCATCCGCCGGCCGCGCACGCGCCGCAGCTCGGCGGGTGGCAGGTCGAGCAGTTCCTGCCCGCCGAGGCGCACCGAGCCGCTGACGTCGACGTTGCGCGGCAGCAGCGCCAGCAGCGTGTGCGCGAGCACGGTCTTGCCGCTCCCGCTCTCGCCGACGACGAGCAGCAGCTCCCCGGGCCGGATCGTCACGCTCGCATGGGACAGCGCGTGCACGACCCCGCGCCGCGTGCGGAAGCCGACCGACAAGTCCTCCACCTCGAGGAGCGATGTCACAGTTCGAGCTCCGATCGCCAGCGCGGGTGCAAGTGCTCGCGCCAGTACTCCGCCAGCGTGCCGATCGTCATCGCCGCTGTCAGGATGGCGAGGCCGGGGAAGAGCGCGATCCACCAGCCGCCAGCTAGCAGGGAGCGCTGCCCGTCGGCGAGGATGTTGCCCAGCGACGCCTCGTGTGCCGGCAGGCCGAGTCCGAGAAACGAGTACGCCGACTCGTGGAAGACCGCGTGCGGGACCGTGAGCACGAACGCGAGGCCGACCGCTGGCATGAGATGGGGGAGGTAGTGGCGCCGCGCGAGGCGCCAGCGGCTCGCGCCGCCGCCGATGGCCGCCGACACGAACGGACGCTCGCGCAGCGACATGAGCTCGCCGCGCACGATTCGCGCCAGCGACGGCCAGTGCGTCAACCCGACCGCGAGCATCACGGCGCCCGCGCCGCCGAGCGCGGGCCGAAACAGGACGAGCAGCAGGATGCCGAAGAGGAAGTGGTTTTGCGACGCGAAGACGTCGGTGACGCGCATGACGAGCGCATCGACCTTGCCGCCCATCGTGCCCGCCAGCACCCCCACGAGCGTGCCGACGGTCACCGCCGCCAGCGCTGCCAGAACAGCGATCGTCAGCGAGATGCGGAAGCCGTGCAGGACGCGCGCGAACAGATCCCGGCCGACCTCGTCGGTGCCCATGAGATGTGCGGCGGACGGTCCATCCAGCACCCGGTCGAGATCGACCGCGGTGTCGTCGAGCGGGACGATGACGTTCGCAAGCAGCGCCACCACGACGAGCACTCCCAGGACGCCGGCCGCGACGCGCACCGAGACGGGCCAGCGCTGCATAGCCTGCGCCAGTCGCTGCGACCGCCGAGCACCGATGTTCAGCGAGGATCGCAGCGCGCCGCTGCTCGCGCTCACGTCGTCGCCTCACGCACGCGCGGGTCGATGATCCGGTACGTCACGTCGGCCAGCAGGTTGCCGAGCACGACGAGCACCGAGGCGCACAGCGTGATCCCCACGATCATCGGGATGTCCTCGCTGCGCGCAGCGTCGAGTGCGAGCAGCCCGAGCCCCGGCCAGCCGAAGATGCTCTCGATCAGGATCGTGCCGCCGATGAGCTCGGCGAGGTGCGTCCCGATGAGCGTCACGAACGGGATCAGCGCGTTCGGCAGCGCGTAGCGCAACAGCACCGCGAGCTCGCCGATCCCCTGCGCGCGGGCGAACTGCACGTGGTCCTCGCGCAGGATCTCCAGCATCGTGTTGCGCACGAACAGCGTGAACCACGCGTACTGCGTCAACGCGAGGATCACCATCGGCAGGATGAGGTGCTCGAGATCGACGCCGCCGGCCTCGACGGCGCGTGGGTCCGAAGTGCCGCCCGCGGGCAGCCAGCCAAGCTCGATCGAGAACACATAGAGCGCCAGCAACCCGATCCAGAACGACGGCGCTGCCGTGTTGAAGTAGCACAGCGTCCGCACGAGCCAGTCGAAGAGCGTGCCGCGAAACGCGGCCGCAAGGACCCCGAACACGAGACCGCCGGCAAGCACGAGCGCAAGTGCCCCGCCGACGAGCGCGATCGACGCGCTGGCCCTGGATGCGATCTCACCCGCGACCGGCTGACCGCCCGCGACGATCGAGTTGCCCATGTCTCCCTGCGCGAGGTTGTAGATCCAGCGGCCGAACTTCTCGTAGACGGGCTGATCGAATCCCCACGCGTGCGCGATCTCGGCCTTGCGCTCCGCGCTGACGTTGTTCTCAGCCCCGACGTATGCCTCGACGGGGTCGAACGGCGAGATCTCCGTCAGCGCGAACGTGACCGTCGCGACGGCCAGCAGGATGAGCGGCAGGACCGCCAAGCGCCGCGTGATGAGCTTGACCACGAACCCGTGCTCCCATCTAGCTCTTCGGGTCCAGCGTCCAGTTCTCCAGGTTCCACGTCATCCCGCGCGAGAACCCGTGGGCATGCGGCTCGACCTGCGGATCGACGCCCTTCACGCGCTTGGAGATCGCGGCGATATGGCGCAGGCGCACGAGCCACAGCCAACTGGCGTCATTGGCCAGTTCCTCCTGGAGCTTCACGAAGTCCCGCTTGCGCTCGTTGCGATCGAGCGTCGAGCGCTCCGAGTCGAGCGTCGCGTCGATCGCGGCGTTGCGCGTCTTCGGGAAGTTCGTGAAGAAATCGTCGTCGCCGGTCGCGAACTTTGAATGAAAGAGCGTGTAGAGCTCGATATCGGGGTCATACGGCGTGCCGTAGCCGAACTCGACCGCGCCCGAGTCCTGGCGCTTCTCGATGACGTCCCAGCTCAGGCCCTCGAGCTTGACCTCGACGCCGATCTTCTTCATGTCCGACGCAAACGCCAGCGCGATGTCCTTGCGCACGCTGTCGGCAGACGGGTACACGAGCGTGAACGAGAGCTTCTTGGCGCCCTTCGCGCGGATGCCGTCGCCTTCGCGCCTCCAGCCTGCGGCATCGAGCTGGCGTCCGGCTTCGTCGGGGTCGTAGGGCTTCTCGGCGACCGGGCTGTAGGCCCAATGGCCCTTCATGATCGGGCCGTAGGCAGGCTCGCCGGCGCCGGCCAGCGCGCCGCGCACGATCTTCTCGCGATCGACCGCGAGGAACAGAGCCCGCCGCACGGCGGGATCGCGCAGCACCGGGTCGCGATTGGGAAGCGCGACGACGCGCGCGTCGGCGGTGCGAACCTCGTGCACGTTGTAGTTGCCGTTGCGGCGCACGCGCGAGGCGAGCTTCGGCACGATGCCGGCCCCGTCGATGGTGCCCTTCTCGAGCAGGGCGACGCGAGCGTTCTCGTCTTCGACGGCCGTCAGGACGATCCGCTTGATCTTCGGCGGGCCGCGGAAGTACCTCGGGTTGGCCTCCATGACGATCCGGCCGCCGGGCTGGAACTCCTCGAGGACGTACGGGCCGGTGCCGATCGGCTTGCGGTTGAACGGCGCGGCCTTGATGTCCTTGCCCACGAGCTGGGCCGCCGGGACGATCCCGACCTGGAGCTTGTCGTAGAAGGCAGGATCGGGCCGGTTGAGCTTGAACTGCACGGTCGTGCCGTCGAGCGCCTTCGCCGAGTCGAGCGTGTCGAGCAGCGTGGCCAGCGGGGAGGCGGAGTCCTTGTCGAGGATCGCGTCGTACGTGAAGGCGACGTCGCTCGCCTTCAAGGGCGTGCCGTCGTGGAACGTCACGTCGTCGCGAATCTTCACCGTGACGGTCTTGCCGTCGGCGCTGCGCGTGGGCATCGCGCTGGCGAGGTCGGGCTCGGCGGTGAGGTCCTTGGCGTAGCGCAGCAGGCCGTTGAAGAACTTCAGGTTACCCCCGTAGATGTTCTCGGAGGCGATCGGGTTGAGGTTCTCTGGCTGGCTCGGAAGCGCGATCACGAGCGTGCCGTTCGCGGCAGCCGAAGCGTCTTTATCAGATCCCCCGCATGCGCTGACGCCGAGCGCGAGCGCCAGAATGCCCGCGCCAACGCTCGCGACGTGAACCTTCGTCATCGCCCCCCGCCCCCTGTCTTCCGCCTCCGGTAGGAACGAGGTGACCGTAACACACGCTCTGTCGATTCTGCAAGCACATCGCGATTACCCTGGGCGCGCACGCGCCAAAACTGATCTAGCGCTTGCCGCCGACTGCGCCTAACCTATTCATCCGCTCTAGACCCCACGGACGTCCCCCACATGCCGATTCGATACGTATTTCGTTGCGAGATCTGCGGTACCACGCCCGACGAGGCGACGCGAAGCGCGATCGCACACCAGTGTCAGGAAGATATGTTCGGGGAGTTCATCGAAGCGATGCCGGGGCGATGGCTCGTCTGGCACGCCGGCGGCCTGCTCGGACCCGCGCGCTACGCCTGCCCCGAGCACCGCCGGGCGCTCATGGCCCGACTGCGCTTCCACTACCAGTACACCGGCGAGCAGTGGGTCTGGAAACGGCCGCCGTACCCGCAACGCTGGCCGCCGGAAGAGCCGACCGACCCCAACGCGCCGCTCGTCATCCCGGAATCCCTGTTGATCGACGACCCGCAGATCTGACGCAGGCCGCTCGCGGTCAGGCGCTCAGCGTCGCGGCCGCGATCGCGACCTGCCCGAAGGCGATCTGTCCGTCGTTGGGCGGCAGCTTCTCTGGCACGAGCACGCGCAGCCCGGCTTCCTCGAGCGCATCCGCGGTGAGCTTCAACAGCAGCCGGTTCTGAAACACGCCGCCCGACAGCACCGCGAGGTCGGTGCCGGCGCGCTCGGCCGCCAGTGCGCACGCCTTGGCCGTGACCTGCGCGAGCCCGGCATGAAAGCGCGCTGAGATCGTCGGGACCGGCACGTGGTTTGAGAGGTCGGCCAGCATCGCGATGATCGTCGGGCGGGGGTTGAGGATGATCGTCTCGCTCGGCTCCATCGGAAACGGGTAGGGCTCGGCGCCCCCGGGGTCGGCCAGCGCCTCGAACTCGATCGCGGCCTGACCTTCGTAGGTCACCTCCAGACGCACGCCGCACAGGGCGGCAACTGCATCGAAGAGCCGGCCTGCGCTCGACGTCGCGGGCGATCCCATGCCGGTCATCGCCATGCGCGCGACCATGTTCCAGCGCTGTTGGGGGATGTCTGCGAACGCGGCGGGAAGCGGCGCCCGCATCTGCGTCAGCCACGAACACGCCATCCGCCACGGCTCGGAGATCGCGCGATCCCCGCCGGGCATCTTCGCCATCACGAGGCGGCCCGCGCGGTCGCAGCTGTCAAGGCCGCCGAGCAGGATCTCGCCGCCCCAGATCGTTCCGTCGGTGCCATACCCAGTCCCGTCGTAGATCGCGCCGACCGCGGGCCCGCGCTCACCGTGCTCGGCAAGCGTCGCCGCGAGGTGCGCGTGATGGTGCTGGACGGAGAACAGCTCGACCCCGTCCTGCTCGCGCTCGTGGGCGTAGCGCGTCGACAGGTAATCGGGATGCAGGTCGTGGACCACGACTTCGGGCGTCACCTCGAAGAGCCGTTCGAAATGCGCGACGCCGTCGCGCAACGACTGCAGCGTCTCGTAGTTCTTGACGTCGCCGATGTGGTGGCTGGCCCAGGCGCGGTCGCCCTTGGCGAGGCAGAACGCGTTCTTCTGCTCGGCGCCGGTGCCGAGCACCGGCCGCGGCGTCGCGATCGGCAGGTCAAGACTCGTCGGCACGTAGCCGCGCGAGCGGCGCAGCAGCATCGGCCGGTCCCGGACGGCACGCGCGACCGAGTCGTCGGTGCGCGTCGCGATCGGGCGGTTGTGGATCAGAAAGCGGTCGGCGATCCCGCCCAGCCGCTGCACGGCATCGGTGTCGTCGAAGGCGATCGGCTCGTCGGAGACGTTGCCGCTCGTCAGCACGAGCGGCACCCCGGTGTCGGTCGCCAGCAGTTGATGCAGCGGCGTGTAGGGGAGCATCAGCCCGAGCTCGGGCACGTTCGGCGCGACCGCCGCGGCGATCTTCGCATCGGGCTTGCGCGTTGCGAGCACGATCGGCCGCTCGCGCGAGGTCAGCAGCGTCTCCTCTACGGGCCCGAGCTCGACGAGCTCCCGCGCGGCGTCGAGATCGGCGACGAGCAGCGCAAACGGCCGGTCCTCGCGGCGCTTTCGCCCGCGCAACGTCGCCACGGCCTGCTCGTCGTCGGCGCGACAGGCGAGGTGATAGCCGCCGAGGCCCTTGACGGCGAGGATCTTGCCGGCGAGCAGCTCGTCGGCAGCGGCGCGCACGATGTCGCCGTCCAGCTCGACCTCCTTGCCGTCGCGCTCCACCAACCACACCCGCGGCCCGCAGACCGGGCAGGCGTTGGGCTGCGCGTGGAATCGACGGTTGAGCGGATCCTCGTATTCGGCCCGGCAGTCGGCGCACATCTCGAAGACCGCCATCGTCGTCAGCGGGCGGTCGTAGGGGATCCCGCGGACGATCGTGAAGCGCGGACCGCAGTTCGTGCAGTTCAGGAAAGGGTAGCGGTAGCGGGGATCCTCGGGGTCGGCAAGTTCTGCCAGGCACTCCGCACAGGTCGCGCTGTCGGGGGTGACCGGCGCCGTCGCGGCGCCGCCGTGCTCGCTGGCGACGATCTCGAAGCCAGGCTCGCCGGTCACCGGCACGTCCTGCGCGTCCACGCCGCGCACGTCGGCGAGCGGCGGTGCATCGGCGCTGAGCCGCGCGACGAAGGCGCCGACGATCTCGGCCGGCCCTTCGGCCTCGACGAGCACGCCGCGCTCGTCGTTGAGCACCCACCCGGCGATATCGAGCTCGTCGGCGAGCCGGTAGACGAACGGCCGGTAGCCGACGCCCTGCACCGTTCCGTCCACACGGACCCGAACGCGCCGCCGCGGCGCATGCTGCTCCTGTGTTGCGGCCATGATCAGTTCGGAGCCGCGAGCTCGACCAGCTCGCGCAGCACGTGATAGACGCTCGCCTGCGCCTCCTGGATGCGCGGGATGTTCTGCGAGCGGCTGATGACGACGTGGTCGGCGAGCTCGTTCGCCGCGACGTTGCCGCCGTCATAGCCGACGAACGCCATCGTGACCATGCCGCGCTTGCGACCCTCCCTGAGCGCCTCGAGCACGCTCAGCGAGTTACCGCTCGTGGACATCGCCAGCAGCACGTCGCCCTCGCGCCCGTATGCGATCACCTGGCGCAGGAAGATCTTGTCGGTGCCGATGTCGTTGGCGACGGCCGTGATGATCCCGGTGTCCTCGGTGAGATCGAGCGCACGCCGCGCCGGCCCGCCGAACATCGGCGTGCGGAAGTCGGCGACGACGTCCATCGCATCGGTCGCCGAGCCGCCGTTGCCCAGCGCGATCAGCCGGCCGCCGGCGTCCAGGCATGCTCGCAGCACGCTGGCCGCGGTGACGAGCTCGTCGCCGTACTCGTTGAGGGTCTGCGTGCGCAGCGCCGTGATCTCGTCGGCTTTGAGGAGCATCGACTGGCGCACGTCCTCGAGCACCGTGTCGAGGTCGGTCTCCTGCTGGCCGAGGAACGGATAGAGAAAGCTCGACGCGCCGCTGTCGTGGACGGGCCTCGCCGCGCGGCCCTCGAGCAGCCCGCGGTGGTCGAGGAAGATGTGGACGAGCTCCCACAGCAGGTGGTACAGCGTCTCGACGATCTCCTGGCGGATCAGCGAATCCTCGATCCATGACAGATCGAACTCCCACTCCGCGCCCGAGTTGGGCGTGAACGCGATCGTCAGGCAGCCGCGCTCACGGGCGGCCGCCAGCGCGGCGAGCACGTCGGCATCGCCGCCGAACGCCATCGCGATGTCCGCCGCCTCGGCCTCCAGCGCGACCTGCGGCGCGATCGCGCCGCCCTCGCCCGCGAGGCCGAGCGCCGGCAGCGCGCGCTTGCCGACGATCACCGGGTGGACGAACTCGACCGCGACGTGGCGGGCGTCCGAGCGGTCGGCCGGCGTCGAGCCGAACGCGACGAGCCGTCCCTCGCGGGCAAAGCGCTCGGCCATCTTGTGGCAGAGCCGCGCGAGCCGCTCGGCCTCCGCTGAGTAGAAGCGAGCATTGGCCTCACTACGGTCGCGCAGCAAGGCTTCGACCCGCTCGGCGCCGATGATCGGCGCCTGGCTCATGCCGTGATGATCGGCGCCCGGCTCATGCCGTGGCGTGTTCGTGGTCGGCGTGGTCGTGCTCGCCGTGCACGTGGTCGTGGTCGTGCTCGCCGTGGTCGTGGTCGTGCTCGCCGTGCTCGTGCTCGTGCTCATGCGCCTCGCCCGCCCGCGCCGGAAGCGCCTGCAGCCACGCGCGGAACGCATCGATGCCATCGCCGGTCTTCGCGCTGACGCGCATGACCGTGGCGTGCGGGTTCACCTGGAGGATGTTCGCCTCGAGGCGATCCACGTCGAAGTCGAGGTGCTTGAGCAGGTCGGTCTTGTTGATCACGACAAGCTCGCAGGCGCGGAACATGAGCGGGTACTTCAGCGGCTTGTCTTCGCCCTCGGTGACCGAGCAGACCATGATCCGCGCGTCCTCGCCGATGCGAAACTCGGCGGGGCAGACGAGGTTGCCGACGTTCTCGACGATCAGCACGTCCATGTCACCCAGCGGGACGGCCGGCAGCGCCGAACGAACCATGTTCGCGTCGAGGTGGCACTCGCCGCCGAAGCCGTTGTCGGTGTTGAGCTGCACGACGGGAATGTGCAGGACCGACAGGCGGTCGGCGTCGAAGCTGCCCTGGACGTCGCCCTCGAGCACGCCGACGCGCAGGCCTTCTTCGGCCAGTCCGTCAAGCGCGCGCTCCAGCAGCGTCGTCTTGCCGGCGCCGGGAGCGCTCATGAGGTTGACGACCGTCACGTTGGCGCGATCGAAGTCGCTGCGGTTCGCCGCGGCGATCGTGTTGTTGGCGTCGAGGGCATCCTCGACCACCCTCACCTTGGTGCGGTGCATGCGGCGTCCTCCTCGTCCTCGACCTCGATCGACTCGACCATGAATTCTTCGCCCGTCGCGACCTCCACGCCGCCTGGCCCGCAGGTGGGGCAGATGAACGCCGGGATCTAGATCTCCCACTCGTTACGACACGTGTTGCAGCGGAGCACAGCAGGCACGTCGACGATCTCCAGCGTAGCGCCCTCGCAGTTCGTGTCCTTGCCGACGATCGCGAAGTAGAACTCGAGCGTGTCCTTGACGACCTGACGCAGCCGGCCGATGCGCAGCGTCACGTGCGTGACCTTGCGCCCGACGGCATGCTTGCGGACCGTCGCGACGATCGCGCTGGAGAGATCGAACTCGTGCACGACGCCCGCCGGTCCGCTACGACTGCTTCTTCAGCGGCAGCGTGGTCTCGTACGCTGCGTCAGTCGTCAGTTCCTTGGCGGTCTCGATCACGAGATCCACCGCACGTTCGACGGCTTCCTCCACCACGTCGCTGAGACCCATGCCCATCTCTTCGATCGTCTGCGGCTCGCAGGCGACGATGACGACCTTCCCGGGCCACGAGCCCGTGATCTTGATGAAGCGCAGGACCGTCTCGGGATCCATCCCGTGCGGGTTGAGAACCTCGCCATCCTCGACCGCCCCACCCGGCACGTCGTCCTCCTCGACCTCCATGACGTACAGCGTGCCCGGGGCGCCTCCCTGACGGCTGATGTCGATCATCAACAGGGCGTCGTAGCCGTTCATCATCTGGTAGGCGAGGTCCAGGCCACCCGTGCCGAAGTCCACGACCGCGACCTCGGGCGGCAGCTGACGGTGCTCCAAGCGCTGCGCGACCTCGCTGCCGAAGCCGTCGTCGCGCTGCCAGGTGTTGCCGATGCCCGCGATCAGGATCTGCTTCGGGCGGTCGGAGACGTCGACCTCCTGTGTCGTCAGCGGGGCGTCCGGAGCCGGCGGGCGCCAGTTGTCCTGGGGCGGCTCCGTCGTCTCGCGACCTCGCTCTTCGTACTGGCTCACGTCACCACCTCGACCTCTTCTGCGAAGAAGAACAAAAAGCGCCCGCTCTCGCCGAGGATCTCCTGCATCGGATCGTCGTCCACGGTGACGCCGAGGTGCAGCCGGTCGTCGATGCGCAGGAACAGGCGGTGAATCGTAGCCGTCCGGCCCTCGAGCATCTTGTCGTAGACGTCCGCGTCCTTCGGCGGACAGAGGATGACCTTGTCGCCGCGCTTGTAGGTGATGCCGTCGAACGTCACTTGACGCTCGCCGGGCGGGTCCTCCAGCCGGACGCGACCGTGCAGATCCATCAGCTGCTGCGGTGTGGTCGCGTCAGCCCGCGCGAGCATCTCGCGGACCTTCGGGTCCTGCGCCGCGATCTCCTCGCGCTCCTGGTCGCTCAGCGCCTGGATGTGCAGGACCAGCGCTTCCTCGATCTCGGTGCCGTCGAAGAAGTCGTTGACGCTCTCGGGCGCGATCTCGGGATGCTCGGGCAGCATGATCGTCGGGGCCAGCAGCGCGTCGTCTTCCTTCGTCGCGAGGATCGGCCAGGTGTTGACCTGACAGCAGCCGGCGACGCCGTCGTCGCCGCGCTCCAGCGGCGAGATGAACGTCGCGCCCTCGACGCGGCTGAGCAGGTGGGTGGAGAGCATGCTGCGCAGCAGCGCGTCCTTGCGGTCGGCCACCGCCTCCTCCTCGGTCAGCGGCGTCGTGTTCTCGACGCTCAGCGTCATGCGCCCGCGGCCGTCCGGCAGGCGCTCAACGATGAGCTCGGCGAAGCCCTCGAGGTCGTCGAAGTCAAAGCTCACCTTCGACGGCGCGGAGCCGAGCTGCACCCGGCGCTCCACGGCCCTGTGCTGCTCGCCCGACGGCTGCAGGAAGCGCACCTCGCCGGTGACGAGCGCGTCGGCGTCGGTGACGATGCCCTGCATCTGCATGCGGTCGAAGGCGTGCGTCTGGTGGCGCGCGTAGTCAGCCGGATAGACGATCCCGAACGGCGTTGGCGTGGCGTTCTTCGTCGCACCCGGCGTATACGGGTACAGCGCGTAGCCCTCGAACAGCAGCGAGTCGATCAGCCGCTCCAGATGCGACTTGGTCGACGTGATGCTGACGTCCGTCGGGTTCTCCGGCGTAATCGGCTCGACTTCGCTCATCGCGAGGACCTACCTTCAGTATCGAGGCCGGCGACGGTCGAGCAATGACGCGCTGTCATCAGATCGCCTCCTCTTGGGTCGGGACCCGCTCGAGCAGCTCCAGGACGCAGGCGTCGAGGCTGTGCAGCCCGCGCTCGCGCTTGTACTTCAAGAGGTCGTCGAGCGTGTCGTTGTGCAGAAGCGCAAAGCGGGACTCCCCGTGGTGGTGCTTGATCATGTCTTTCCAGACCTTGACCGGCATGCGGTACTGCGCCGACGTGCTCCACGCCAGGTGGACGACCTGCACCTGGCGCTCGGCGCCCGCGTAGAGCACGCGGCCTGTGAAGTGAAACGAGAGCGGGACGTCGCCGTCGGGCAGCGCCTCGATGTAGCGCGACGCCGCCATCTCGAGATCCGCGGTGCACGGGACCTGCATGCCGAACGTCGTCGCGCCGGTGAAGGAGTGCACGAGCGTCGTCGCGTGACACCACAAGAAGCTACGCGTCGTCGACGGCCAGCGCTCAGGTGCGCCGAACAGCTCGAACAGATCCTCGCGTGTCTCGTCGTCGTACTGGCGCCGCGCGGGATCGAAGTTGATCTGGGCGGTCAGCGAGATTGCGTAGATCGGCCGGTCCGACGGCTCGGAGGCGCTGAGCTCGAAGCGCAGCGTGGGCTGCGCCGCAAACGGCTCGTGCGCCGCGCCGAGGATCTCGAAGGTCATCTCGGGACCGTAATCGCGCTTCACGGCCTCGTCTTTGGATTCCATCCTCTTGGTCATGCGACTCCCGCCCTGTGGCGTACGTACTCGAAGAACTTAGGCACGGCATCCTCTATAGCAGTACCGCCGGAGATGCCCTGCCAGGTCGACTTGATGAGCCCGACCAAGCGGTAGCACTCGTCGATCGGAACGATCGCGTGCTCGCGCACACCGGCGCCCATGCGGTTGACGACGAGCGCCTCGCCGTCGGCTTCGAGATCGTCGAGGATCGGGTTGTTCTCGACGAGCTGCTGCCAGCTTTCGAGGTGCAGTTCGCACTCGGTCGCGCCGGCGGGACTGGGGTACAGCGCGACGACCGTGTTCGTCCCGGTCGACCGCATGAAGAACGCCAGCCCGACGGGCAGCTGGAACGCCGCCCACAGCTCGTCTGAGAAGACGAAGTCGTCGAGCCACAGGAAGCGCGTTCCGACCGGGACGTAGTTTTCGATGCCGGACTTCATCGCGATGCACGGTTCGCAGGAGCACAGGATGCGCCGCTCGGACATCTCGAGCAGGTGGCGATGGTCCTCCGAGAGGGTCTGCCCACAGACCTCGCATTTTTCGACCGCCTCATCAACAGGCGCGGGCCGCGCTAGGCGGCCCAAGCCTGCAACGAGTGTCGAAGGCAGGCGACCGGTCCCGGTCACTTCCCTACGCCCGACGGACATTCGGTGTACGGCGAGTCGGCCATCGGCAGGCTCGGCGCGCCGACCTGGACCATCGGCAGCGAGAGCCCGGGAGGTCCGTCGGCCTGCTTGTCCTCGAGACCGACGACGCCTTCCACTTCGAGACCGAGCAGATCGGGAGCGGCCAGTTCGATCGCATCCCGTAGCGCGTGCTCGAGTGTCGCGGCCGACGACGGACATCCGTCGCAGCTGCCCTGAAGTTTCAGCCGTGCGATCCCGTCCTCGACGCTGAGAAGCTCGACATTCCCGCCATGTGAGGCGAGGAACGGCCGGACGCTGTCCAGTGCCTCGGTGACCCGCTCTTCCAGACCGACCGGATACAAGCCGTGGATCAACAGCAGGCTCGATACGACGCCGTCGTCGAGCAGCGCGTCGCGGATCGGGAGCGCAGATGCCCCGGCGTCCTCAAGGACGCCGAGGATCCGCTCCAAACCAGCTCCGTACAACTCGAGAACTGCGCCGACGAGCTCCTGAACGCGCGCTTGCGCGACAGGGTCGGCGATATCGTCGAGCGAGCCCAGGAGATCCTGGACCCGCTCGACCAGCTCTTCCGGAGCTTGGTGCTCAGTAGCCATTTAGGCCCTCAGCACATCCCCGTCGGCGTGTGCTGAACCTTCTTGACGCGGCCCTTGCCGGTGTACATGTGCACACCGCACGGCAGGCACGGGTCGAAGGAGCGCACAGCGCGCATGATGTCGATCCC
>JAWVGJ010000020.1:0-21283 GCA_033855115.1 Solirubrobacteraceae bacterium | reverse complement strand
CGACAACCTCGACGGCGGCACCGGCGTTGACATCCTCAACGGCAACGAGAACGACGACACCCTCAGGGGCCCTCAGAACGACGCGGCCACAGATACTGTCAACGGCGGCGCAGGCACAGACGCCTGCGAAAAGCCCGGGCTGCTGCAGCTGTTCTTCCGCGACACCCTGACGAACTGCAACCCCTAGCCGTCCCTGAACGAGGGCGGAAGAACGAGCCGCGGACCCTCGGGTCCGCGGCTTCACGCGCTCCCCCGTCGACATCCACAGGCACGGGTGGCTGTGGTCTGGATGCATCAGCCGCTGCGATGAGCCTGCGCGGGTTTGAGGGGGATGTCGGACTTGCTGGCCCCTCCGGCGATCACGGCTGTTTACGCGTTCGCCTCCGCTGCTCGTCAGCTTCGCGAGCGGCTCGCGCTCGTTCTGCTTGCACGCCGGCGTTGAACGCCCGGTCCAGCGTTGCGAGCCACTGGGACCTCGTCGGCAGCGCGTCCTCAGGTGGACGATCGGTGTTCGTGATTCTCGCCGAGCAGCGCTCGCAGGTGCAGCCGCGCGGGTGGGCGTCTTCAGCGTGCCGGCTACGCCGCGGCGTATGCAGAACTTGCGCGTGACCCCTGCTCTGGAACTCGACCGGGTCGCCGACGAGCTCAACGACCGACCCCGCAAACGCTTCGCGTTCGCCAATAACACCAACGGCCTGCTGCGCCAGTACATCCCCAAAGGCACCGACGTCGCGACCGTCACCGAACCCGTGGCCGCGCAGTTGCGCGATCAGCGGCGCACTGCTCGCGGGATGATGACCTCGTAGGCGACCGGGGACATGGGGGTCGGTTGTTCGCGATCGGCCGGACCGCACGGGGGCCGCAACCGCGGTTCAGCTCCGCCGAGCCCGTCCGGTAAGCCGATCCTCAACCGACACTAACACCGGCCCCGGAGCGGCCACGTCCGGCGCCACTATCGTATGGACGAGCAGGAGCCGTCGGCAGCGCGTCGCCGCTTCGCAAGTGATGGGGATGGGGCAGTACGGTCGCGGTTCGCTGTTCCACGTAGCCGCTCGTGCGGGGTGCGTCGCCTGGGCCGATCGGGCCTGGCTGAGGCATCGCCGCGCTTCTGGCTGTGCAGATCGGTGTCAGCCACGTCGGCGGCAGGACCGCTCCGATCTCTGCGGGGAAGTCCGGCGCTACGCGCTGCGCGAGCCGCGCCGCGGGACGGCCCTCGATGAGCGGCGCGAGGTCTTCGAAGCATCGCAGGAGTGAGATGTTCGGTGCGATCTGGAAGTCCGCGGCGTTGAGCTCGGGCCCGTTCAGCAGGTCTTCGGCGATCCACGCGTCGATCGTGTCCAGGCACGCGGGCAGTGCCGCGAGATCATCGTCGCAGGCGCGATCGGTGGCGCGATGGACGGCATTGGCGAGATAGATGACAAGACCGCGTGACATACGCTGCGCGGGTCGCATGAGCGGGTTGGCGTGGCGATAGACGCTGGAGAACGTGCGTGGCTCGAGGCGAGACGCGCAGAGCACGAGGCGACGCGTCGCGTCCTGAAGGTCCTCGCCCCAGCGCTCGGCCTCTTGGACGGCTTGGCGGCGTTTCGGATCGGCGGGAAACAGCGCCGGCTGGGGGAAGAGCTCGTCTAGCGCGCGTGAGATCTCGCGGGAGCCCTGGACGCGCCGGCCGTCGATTGTCAGGGCCGGGACGGTCATCGTCACGAAGCCGCGCGCGAGCATGCCGAGCGCGTGCGGCCCGACCAGGAGGTGCCTGCTCGTGTGGTCGATTCCCTTGTGCTCGAGCATCAAGCGCACGGTCATCGAGGGAGCCGAGCCGTTGAACATGTAGAGCTTGATCTTGTGTGCCATGTGGATCAGATCCCTGTCAGGGTCGTATTGACGTCGCACGACTTGTGTGCCCCGCCGTCGGTCGTCGTGCACGCGATCGTGCCGCCGCCCTTGACGTGCTTGAACTTCCCGGTGCCGCCGGTGTAGGTGACGGTTCCGGTGTAGGTGAGGTTCGTCGGGCTGCTCGCGACGATCGTCTGTTCGAACGTACCCCTTGTCGTGCCCTGGGCGTAGTAATTCTTGAACTTGCCGTTTGCGGCGCCGGGAACGCCGGGAGCGGGCTCGGTGGTGACCGTGAAGGCGCTGTAGTGCAGGCCCTTTCTGAACGGCTTCGGGCACGAGACGTAGCCGAAGTTGATGGCGGTCGGGTTCGGCATCGCCTGCTGGAAGCTCTCGATCCTGCAGGTGCGTTTCATGACCTGCTCGCTCTTCGCCGATGCGGCGCCGCCGGTGCCGGCAGCGATGGTGGCCGCCGTCGCCATGGCGGTTACGGTGATGAGGTGCCTGCGGCGCATGCCCGACCTCCTGCTCGTACTGCGATCTCTGCGGGATTCTGCGCTGGCGTTGGAACCGCGGCTACGTGGAGCGACCCTGGACTTTGGACGCACCGACCGAGGACAATCCGACAATGAAGGCGGGGCAACCCAGCGGGGCGGGGCTACTCGAGCGGGAATATGAGTTTGGGCAGCTTGCCGCTTGGGTGGACGCAGCGGTTGCCGGCCACGGCTCGGCCGTTGCGCTCGAAGGGGAGGCGGGAATCGGCAAGACGTCGCTGCTCGCTCACGCCATCTGCGGGGGCCGGGAAGCAGGGATGCAGGTGCTCAGCGCTCGCGGGGGTGAGCTTGAGCGCGAGTTCGCCTACGGCGTCGTCCGGCAGCTGTTCGAGGCGCCGCTGGCGACGGCGCTACAGGAGGATCGCGAGCGCTGGCTGACAGGCGCTGCGAGCCTTGCCGGGCCGGTCGTGTCGGCGTCGGAGGCCATGCACGGATCGGCTTGCAATTCGAGCGCAATCCTGCATGGCCTCTACTGGCTATCGGCCAATCTCGCCGCCGAGCAGCCGCTGCTGATCGCCGTCGACGACGCGCACTGGGCCGACACCATGTCGGTCGCCTTCCTTTCCTATCTTGCGCGGCGCGTGGACGAGCTCGCGGTCCTGATCATTTATGCCTCACGTGTTGGCGAGGGTGCGAGCGGCGAGTTACCCGCGGTCGTCGATCCCGGGCTCGTCGGCGTCGTGCTGCGTCCCGGGGCGCTCAGCGAAGCGGCGACCGCCGAGCTCGTCGCCCTGCGGCTCGACAAGCCTGGATCCGGGGAGTTCGCGCGGGCTTGCCGCAGGGCGACGGGCGGCAACCCGTTCCTGCTCAACGAGCTGCTGCGAGCGCTGCAAGCTGACTGCATCGTCCCAGACGATGCGAGCACGCGCCGTGTGGGACAGATCGCACCGCGGACGATCGCACGTGCCACGCTCGCCCGACTGCGGCGGCTCGGCGCCGCGACCCGCGCGCTCGCGTTCGCCGTCGCCGTGCTTGGCAAGAGCGCAGACCTGCACCATGCCGCGGTGCTGGCGGGTCTTGACCACGCAAGCGCGACCGAGGCGGCGGATGCGCTGACGTCGGCCGCGATCCTGCGCACCACGCGCCCGCTCGAGTTCATCCACCCGATCGTGCGCACGACGGTCTACAGCGAACTTCATCCGGGAAGACGGGCGGCGAGTCACAAGCAGGCCGCACGGCTGCTCGCGCACGACGGCGCAGGCGACGTCGCGCTGGCTCCGCATCTGCTGGCGACCGAACCAGCCGGTGACGCCTGGGTCGTCGAGCACCTGCGCGCGGCAGCGCAGGAGGTGCGCAACCGTGGTGCACCCGCTGCCGCGTGCACGTATCTGGAACGAGCGCTTCGCGAGCCGCCGCTCCCTGCGGAGCGGCTCGCCGTGCTGGCGGCGCTCGGATCGGCCGAGCTCGAACTCGCACGGCCCGACGCGCTGGAGCACCTGCGCAGCGTCCTTGACGGTGCGCAGGATCCGCGCATGCGCCTCCACGCTGGGCGAGAGTTCCTGTGGGCGCTGAAGTACACCGACCAGACGGAGGAGTCCATCGCGATCGGCGCTCAGGTGCTGGCCGCCGTTCCCGACGATGACAAGGAGCTGAGGCTGCAGTTTGAGGGGGATCTCGCGGCCGCGGCGGTGTTCGCGCCCGCGTCGGCGAAGGCCGCGCTGGATAGGCTGGCCCGCTACGACGGCAAGCTGCTGGGTGAGACCCTGGGGGAACGCCTCGTCCTCGGTTGTCTCGCTTTTCGCTCTGCGCAGCGTGGGGAGTCGGCGGCGTCGACCGCCGGGCTGGCGCAGCTGGCGCTGTCGGATGGAAGGCTGCTGCGCGAGCATCGCCTGGCAACGGCGCCGTTCTTCCTCGCCGTCTGGGCACTCATCTACGCCGATCTTCTCGACGACGCCGAGCGCCACCTTGACCGTGCGATCGAGCAGGCGCGCGAGTTCGGAATGGCGGCCAGCTTCGGCGCGGCGTCGGGTTCGCGCTGCCAGGTGCTCATCAGGCAGGGCCGGCTCGTCGAGGCGGAGGCTGAGGCGCTCAGCATGCTCGCGACGCTCACTCCGCACGCGATCGCCCGGGCCATGCTGCTGTCGTCGGTCATGCACACGATGATCGAACGCTCGACCGTCTCGGCGACCGAAACGTTTCTGCGCGAGAACGGCATCGGCGGCGATCTGTCGGACACGGTGATGGGGAGCCTGCTGCTGTTTGCCCGCGGGCACCTGCGGCTTGCCAACGGAGCGCCCGGCGTGGCGCTCAAGGACTTCGAGCAGCTGCGCCGTCGCGACCAGCGCTCCGGGCACGACACCCCGGCCATACCCACACGTGCATCGGCAGCGCTTGCCCACGACCGGCTCGGCGAGCACGATCGCGCCGCCGAGCTTGCGCAGGAGGAGCTCACGCGCGCGCGCGCCTGGGGTACGCCGAGCGCGCTGTCGTTCGCTCTGCGCACGGCCGGAATCGTCGCCGGCGGTGACGCCGGGATCGACCTGCTCCGTTCGGCCTCGGCAGCGGTCGAGGGCTCCCATGCGCGTTACGAGCGTGCCCGCTCGCTAACGGAGTACGGCGCCGCGCTCCGTCGCGCCGGCTACCGCCGTGAGGCGCGTGAGCCGCTGCGCGAGGCACTCGAGCTGGCCGACCGCTGCGGCGCGCTGCGCACCGCGGCGCAGGCGCGGGAAGAACTGCTCGCCACGGGAGCGCGACCGCGGCGATCAGCCCGCAGCGGCGCAGACTCGCTCACCCCGAGTGAGCGGCGGGTGTGCCGGCTTGCGGCCGACGGCTTCAGCAACCGCGACATCGCCCAAGCACTGTTCGTGACGCTACGCACGGTCGAAGGACACCTGACCCAGAGCTACATGAAGCTCGATATCAGCTCGCGCAACGAACTCCCCGCGGCGCTGAACGGCGCGGCGGCGGTTACCTGAACACGATTGTCCTCGGTTGCGGGCGCAAAACTTCACGGTCATGCCACGTCGCCGTGCCGAGGGACACAGTGCACGATCGCGACATGCTAACGCCACCACCATCTCCGGCGCTGCTACCACGGCGGCGAGCGAGCTCGCGATGACGCACACGGGCGATCCATCATCGGGACGAATGCCCGAGGACGTCAAGCTCTACATGTTCTCCGGCTCCAACGCCGTTCGCACCGCGGAGCTGATGCTCCGCCATAAGCGCATCGCTTACCAAGAGGTGATCATCGAGCGCGGTGTTCACGCCGCTCAACTGTCCGCACTCGGCTTCAGCGGGACGACTGTGCCCGCGCTCAAGATCGATGGGCGCCGCGTCCAAGGAACTCGCGAGATCTCGCGAGCGCTGGATCTCATCAAGCCCGAGCGGAGGCTGTTTCCCGTCAACACCGTAGATCTCGTCCGCGTCGAAAACGCCGAGCGACGCGGCGAGGAGTTACAGAACGCGGTACGGCGCCTGTTCTACTGCGCTATGACACGCATCCGAGGGAGCGCCATCGACCGGCTCGCGGCTAGCAAGCACGGGGCCACCGATGCTGCAGGCCGTCGCGATCTGGCTGAGTTGCGGCAGCGCCTCAATCAGATCGACGTCTGGATCAAGGCCGGCGTTCTCGATGGCCACGAGCTGAACGCGGCAGATTTCCAGATCGCTCCGAACATCGCGTGGTTGCTGCGCTTTGACGACATCGCGCCTTTCATCGAACACAGACCAGCCGCTGACTACGCGATCCGGGTGGCGGGCGAGAACCGCGGCCACGTACCTCGAGTATTCGCCGACGAGTGGCTCACGCCGCTTCACACGGAGGAAATCGAGGGCCATGACCGGCCTGTACCCCTAGGGTCGCGCCACGGCCGAACCATCGAGAATGGGGAATAGTACGTCTGGTGCCTTACTCGCGCTGCGCCGTTGACGACAAAGGTCAGTGCGTTCACGCTGACGGTCAGGTGACGCCACATCGGGGGCGCCCAGCGGTTGTGAACGCGAGTCGCCCGGCCTGATGCACGCAGCTCGCAACCGCACGTAGCCCGCGGAGCGTAGGCCTTGAACACAACGAGCTACGCCGGTGGCGCAGCCTCGGGCAGCCACGCCAGGCCCCGATGGCGGTTCGTGCCCGCGACCGCGGACGCGTACTGAGGCTGATGATCGCGCTGTGCCCGCACTGGGAGGGCGACCTGATCATCGGCAAGGGCAACCTGACCGCGATCGGCACGCTGGTTGAGCGCGCGGCCGGCTACACGATGCTCATGCACCTCCCCGACGGCTACAACGCCGAGCAGGTCCGCGACGCCCTCCCCGCCAAGATCCAAACGCTCCCGGCGCAGCTGCGCGCGTCGCTGACGTGAGATCAAGGACCCGAGACGCGCGACTGGAACCGGGTCAGCGTCGACGCCGACATCGACATCTACTTCTGCGACCCACACGCCCCCTGGCAACGCGCGACCAACGAGAACACCGACGGGCTGCTGCGCCAATACTTTCCAAAAGGCACCGACCTGTCGATCCACCGCGTCGCCGAGCTCGACGCCGTCGCCGGCGAGCTCAACGACCGACCGCGTAAGCGCCGCGCGTTCGCCAAGCCGATCGAGGAGCTCGGACCACCCCTGTTGCGTTGACCGCCAGGACCGCCAGACCTTCATCGGCCGGTGTTGGTGCAGCGCGCGTGGATGGTGCTGCCGTGCACGCGCAGGATGTGCTGGCCGGCGCGCAGCGGGCGGCCGCACAGGACGCACAGTCGAGTCCGGACGGCGTTTGCCTGCAGACTGTCGGTGTCGGCGATCAGCGCTGCCGCCGGCGGGTGCGTGGCGAGGTTTGCCTCGGCGCTGGCCGGCGGGGGTGTCAGCGGCGCGGCACGGTGAGGCCGATCGAGAGGATGCGTCGCGTCGCGGGCGGGTGTCTGAGCCATGGCTGCTCCTCCAAGGTCCGGATGCACACTGGTGTTGTGAGCGCTTAGGACGCTCGCCGCGTATGAGGTGATACTCGCTACGACGGCGTAGGTCAAACGCGTTTCGCTGCGGGTCTGTTTCCCAAAGTCCTCAGCGCTCATGCGTCACTGTCGACCAACCAGCGGCGCTCGTAACCGGGCCCCCGGCGCTCGCCCGGCGAATCGCTCGGTGGGGGAGGGGTCAGCGGTGGTGGTCCAGGGCGCGTTGCGAGGGGTGCGCGGCGACGGCGTCGCGCAGGCGGCTGGTGGTGGCGTCCAGGTAGCGGCTGGTCGTCGCCAGCGATGCGTGGCCGAGCAGTTCGCGTAGCTCGGCGACTCGGTGCCGTACTCGATCGCCAACGACGCGAAGCTGTGGCGCAGCGCGTGCACCAGCGCGCCGGCGGGCACGGCGGCGCTGAGGCCGGCGGGGCGGTTGTCGTGCTGTTCGGTGAGCTCCTGCCCGTCGCCGCCCGCGAACGAGCGAGCACGCTGGCGGAGAACGCTGACCTGTTGCTCTGCGTCGGCTCCTCGCTGGAGTTCTTCCCGGTCGCCGCATTGCCGCAGCCGACGTTGAGCGGGGGCGGGATCGTGGCGATCGTCACCCAAGGCCCGACGCCGTGGGACAGGCAGGCGGCCGTGAAGCTCAGCGGCGACGTCGCGGACGAGCTGACGGCGCTGATGCGATCTACAGCTCGGCGGCTGTCCGCGCCCGCAGCGCCACCTCTAGGCTCTCGAGCCCGCGCTCGACAGACTCGATGTGCTCGACATCCAGGCCGCCACGCAGGGCGGCTTCCGCGGCCGCGACGACCTCGTCGCGGCGGTCACGCAGTTCATCCAGCCGTGGCGCCAACCTCGCCTGGTCGCGCCAGGGCTCGAGCTCAGCCAGCGCTGCGTCGAACGCAACTCGCAGCTGGAGCGCCGCCTCGCGCAGCCGTCCCGCATCCAGATCGGCGCGGGCACGGAGCGCAAGCTCCTCGCACGCCAGCACCGCATCGCGTCCGGCGAGCAGGGCCGCGAGCCGCTGCTGCGGACGCAGCAGGTGAGCTCCGCGGCGCTGTCCGATCCCGCGCGCAGTGCCATGCGGTTCAGGGGCAAGCTCGCGCGCGCTGTCCCAGTTCCCGTCGGCCACTCGCTCGCCGTCACCGAACCCGACCCGCACGACGAGCGCTTGCGAGCGCGCGACCGGCAGCACGGTCGGATCCGCGGTTGCGGCGCGATGGGCGTGCAGCACGCGGTTCAGCCGCGCCAAGGCGTCCGAGGCGAGCCCTTCGAGGTCGGCCTCGCGCAGCCAGCGGTCGGCGGCGCCGCGGCCGTCAAGCGCGGCCGTGTCGACGAGCGTCGCGCGTGCGGTCAGGACGGGCTGGGGAGGAGGATCGGGTGGGGCTTCGCGGGCCCGCCGCCGTACCGGCAGGTGCCGGCGCTGCGGAGCCCCGAGCGTACGCAGCACGAGGATGTGCGCCGGCGCCTCGCCGAGGTGCTCGCGGATCGTGTAACGGCCGGGCTGGGGTCCAAGCGCCCACGGGAATTCGAACTGCACGAAACGAAACCGCCGTGACTCTTCAGCCACGGCGGTTTCGAATCAATCCGCGTATGTCCGAGTGGATCTACTCGGCCTTGTGTGCCTGACTGGCCCGCCCGAGCTGCGGGACCTTGATCGCGTACTTGGACGGCGCCAGCTGGACGGTGGGGTTGTCGATGTGACCCAGGCGGTCGATCAGCTTGATCCACTGCGACGGCTTCAGCACCGACGAGGCGATCTGTCCGGCCTTCGAGTTGAGGTTGAACTGCGGACGGAAGCCGACGTGGATGTGGTCGGCGTGGTCGCCCATCGCGAGGGTGTTGTCAGTGCCTTCGTAGGTCATCAGGGTGATGATCTGCGCGGGCTTCATCGTGCCCTGCAGCGTCAGCAGCCTGCGGACCGTGATGTCCGTGATCGAGCCCGCGCCCTGGTTGCCCAGGATCGGGATCCCGTTGATCTTCGCGATGTCCACCGCGTTGCCCGACGAGTGCGCCGAGACGTTGCCCGACGTCGTGTAGTAGCCGTGGCCACATTGCAACGACGTGACGGTCGGCTTGAGACCCGAGGACGCGAGGAACTCGAGCGTTGCGAGGACGCGGCGGTCGACGATCCCCGACTCGATGTCACGACGGCCGCAGGAGTAGGTCTCGATCCGCGGGTTCGCGAGGACGCGCTGGATCAGGTTGTCCTTGCTCTCGAGCAGGATCTGCCCGATCGTCGCGGTCTGGGCGTTCTCGCCGAGCAACGGGTTCTTGCCCTGCGCGCGGTAGATCGCCGTCGACTCGAGCAGCTTCCAGCCGTCGAGGATCGGCTTCGGATCGATCCGCGGCGCGCCGCGGCCGGCGGGCCGGATCTCGAACAGCATGTGCGGAGCGAGCATCGGCGACGTCTTGCCGATACGTCCCAGGATCGTGCCCGCGATCACGCGGCGACCGGGAACGAGACGCTTGAGCACGACGTCGTGGCGGTTGAGGCCGTAGACCCCGGTGAAGTACGACTTGACGTTGCCCGTCAACGCCGACTCGGACTCGAGGATCTGCTTGCGACCGCCGCTGTCCAGTGCCCGCGGGCGAGACGGGTTGGCGAACAGCCGCTCCTTGGCGACCGCCGTCGTCTCCTGGACCGCCTGAGCCGGCGCCTGGACGGCCTGCTTGACGGCCTTGACCGGGTCCTTGAGCACCTTCTTGACGGAGGTGCTCGAGGAGCTCGCGGGTGCCGTCGGCGCCGGGTCGGCCTTCGGGAGCGCAAGCTCCTTGGCGATCGACTCCCGTGTCTGCGTCTTGCGCTTCGGCACCGGCACCTGCTTGGCGATCGACTTCAGGCCGGCGTACGTGTAGGTGTTGCCGTACGCGTCACGCAGCATCACGAAGTTGCCCAGGCGCGTGTTGCGCCCGACCTTGACGATCTTGCCGTCCTGCACGGCCACGACCGGCGACTTCGCGTTGGCGAAGATGTTGATGCCGCGGCGAGCGCTCTTGCCCTCGACCGGCATCGCCGCGTTCTGGCCGCGAGCGAAGCGACGGGTCGCGTCGCGCTCGGAGATGTCGTCGGCGTACTTCGATGCCGCGTGGACTGGGAAGATGCCCTGCGTCAGCCCGCTGATCGAGCCGATGAGGTCGGCCGGCATGCCGCCGATGAAGCGTGCGCGCATGAGCACCGAGTCGACGTACCAGTCCGCGTGGTTGTAGGCGTAGATCGCCTTGCGCAGGTCCTGATCGGCGCCCGCCGCCTTGAGATAGCGCGCCGCAGCGAAGATCGCGTCAACCGGGTTGTAGGGATCCTTCCGACCGTCGGAGTTGGCATCGACCGCCCACGTCTTCCAGCTCGACGGGATGAACTGCATCCAACCCATCGCGCCGGCCGTGCTGACGTTCAGGTTGCGGCCATAGTCCGTCTCGATCTCGTTGATCGCCGCCAGGACCTCCCAGCGAATGCCGTACTGGATACCCGCCGCCTGATAGATCGACAGCAAGAAGGCCGGGATCCGGAACTTGTTGATGAAGAAGTTCGGGACGCCGACGGGGACCGGGCCGGGGAGAGCCAGGGACATCGTCGGGTTCGACAGCGTCGGGACGCCGTTTGAGTGGCGAAGGTCGGTGGCCTTCGGGCGCGCGGTCTCGGGCAGACGCGCGGTGTCTACCAGGCGTCCAGCCGTGTCGACGGCCTTGTCGACCGTTCCCTTGGCCTTCTTCGCCTTCTTGACGGCCGTCTCCTCGGCCGGGGCCTGAAGCGGGACGGTTGGCTGCTCCGCGACTGGCGCGGCAGGCGCCTGCGCCGGCACGGTCGGCTTGATCGACAGCGACGGACCGTTGCTGGGCGGTGCGTTGACGGGGGTGATCTCCCTGATGCTCAGGATCGGCAGCGCCCCGATGTTGGGCAGCCTGATCTGATCAAGGGGCAAGTCGGCACCCACGTCGACCGTGATGGTCTTCTTGATTTTCCCGAGGAGCTGGATCTCGAACGTGCGCTGAATAGCGCTCGCAGGACCAGCAAATGTCCCGAATCCGACGGCAATGCCGCCGCTCGCGACCATAGCCATGAGCAGCCTACGGTTGTGGTGCATGTGTGCCTGCATCTCCCCCCTGGAGGTGTTCCAAGTACGCGAGCCCGATGCGCGTGTCCGCAGCCTAGCGGGAATTGGCGTTTCGCGCTAAACACCGTCTAAACGGCTAGGTTCGAGCGGGCATTTCAGCGCGTTGCCAGGACGGAACGGCGCGCGACCGCCGCGGGCGGTCGTATTCGAAGCGCCCGCGCGTCGCGTGGGGCCCACTGCGCTAGCCTCCGAACGCCCCCAACTAAGGCTCGAGAAAGGCAGCGGGATGAGCGAGGACGCCGAGGCCGAAGGGCTGCGCGGACGGATCACCAGGCAGGGCGAAGACACGCTCGGCAGGATGGCCGAGGACCTGCTCGCGAACCCGCTCGTGAGCGGTGCAATCCAGCGTGCATTCGACGCGCGCGAGAAGGCATCGGCGGCGCAGGAGGCAGCGTTCGGCGCGCTGAACATCCCGACGGCAGGCGACATCGAGCGCTTGACGCGCCGTGTGCGGTCCGTGTCCCAGCGCCTGGAGGGAATCGAAGACGGCATCGACCGCCTGGACGAGCGGCTTGCGGCCCTGCCCCCGGCCGACGGCGTCAACGCGCGCCTGGAGCGCATCGAGGAGCAGCTCACCGCGCTCACGGTGCAGCTCGCCCAGCTGCGGGAGGATCTGCCCGCGAAAGCCAAGCCTGCGCCGGCACGCCGGCCGCGCGCCAAGGCCGCCGGCTAACAGCGCGGGCCGCGAGCGAACGACGCCGGCTAGTACGACAGCGCGGCGACGCCGGCTCGTCCGAGGCGCTGGGCGGCGAGGACGAGCTCTGCGTCGTCGATGCGATGGCGAGCGCCGTCCGCGTCGAAGACGTCGCTGACCGCAAGCACGCATCCGGCCGCGATGCCGCGCAGCTCCGCCACACGCAGGATCGTGGCCGCCTCCATCTCTACGACGAGCGCGCCCGCGCTCGTCCACGCGCGGGCGCGCGAGGGGTCGCGGTCGTAGAAGAGGTCGGTCGACGCGACCGTCCCGGTGCGGGCGCCGTCGCCCGCCGCGCGGCGCAGTGCGGCGACGAGGCCGCGGTCGGCGGCGACCAGGTGGCCCGCGCCGAGCGCGCGACTCGTGCCGTCGTCGGCGAGCGCCGCTTCAGCGACGACGAGATCGCCGAACGCCAGGCTGCCGTCCAGGGCGCCGCACGTCCCGACCCGGATAGCGCGCTCGAGGCCGAGATCGCACAGCTCCTCGAGCACGATCGCGGCGCTTGGCCCGCCGATCCCGGTGCTCTGGATCGTCAGCAGCCGCCCATCCTGCGCCTCGCCGGTGTAGCCCCAAAGCCCGCGGTTGTGGTTGAACATCTTTGGCTCGGAAAGCAGCAGCTGTGCGAGCGCGAGCGCGCGTCCGGGGTCGCCGGGCAGCAGCGCGCGCGGGGCGAGCGGGGCGGTGGGATGGATATGGACGGTCATCCGGGCGGCGCATATGATCGATGCATGGCCAAGAAGAAGAGCGCGTCGCGCACCGACGCGGTACGCGAGGCCGTCGACCAGGCGTTCAAGTCCCAGTTTCCGCGCGAGCGGATCTCCGACCTGCTCGACGAGCTGGGCAACACCGCCGGCCGGCTGCGCGGAGCAGTGGACGAGCTGCGGCCGGCGTCGGAGGCGGACCACAAGTCGCTGCGGACCGAGGTGCGCGAGCTCACGTCGGCGGTGCAAGCATTGACAAAGCGCGTCGAGCGGCTCGAGTCGACACCGAAACCCAAGCCCGCCGCGCGCCGCACGCCGAAACCCGGCGCCGCATCGAGGTCGCGCAAGCCGCCGGCGACCGAACCGCCGGCCTCCGGGTCGTAGTCTGGATCCAGAGCACGCCTCGGTCCACCAGCCTCGCGGCGAGACGCCACGACATCGGCGGATCTGGACGTCGTCTCAGATCCAGCCGCGGCCGCAGGCCGTGAAATCGAGTTCGCAACCGAAAAGGGAGGTTCCACGTCACGATGGGAGCCGAGTTCAACGGTCCGAAGGAGTTCCGCACGGTCATGGACCGCATCTTCACGCTCATGAGCGATGACCCCGACATGGGCCCGAAGCTGCGCGATGCCGATGTGCCTCAGCGCTTCGAGTTCGAGGACGTCGATCTCGTCGTCAACATCCGCGCGGCCCGCGAGGGCGAGGACGGGTGCTTGTACTGGGAGTGGAACGACGACGTCGACTGGAAGCCCAAGGTCAAGATGAAGATGTCGTCGGAGATCGCCAACAAGTACTTCCAGGGCAAGGAGAACGTTCCGATCGCGATCGCGCGGCGACGGATCAAGACGAGCGGCGACGTCAAGGCGGCGCTTGCGCTGATCCCGATCACGAAGCCGGTGTACGCCCAATATCGCGACGTCGTCGAGGCCGAGTACCCCCATCTGAAGGTCTGACGCGCATTAAGAGGCGTTGACAGCGCGCGCTCGGAGGCGTATGCATTCGCCTACCAGGTCGAACAGTGGGTGGCTCGCCACCCGCGAGGCGCCGCCGGTACGAAGACGAGCGCCGTCGGCCAAGGCAGCGGGCCGTATCGCCCGCAGACGGCGGGGCCAAGGTCCCGCCGTCGTCGTGAGTGCGTCGGCCGCGTCGAGCTTGATATAGCCGATCATCGCGCTATGTAGACGTACTGCGCGCGCCAACAGGGCCGCGACGTTTGCCCCACTATGGACGGTGGGTACCGGAACCTCAATGTCCCATCCCGATCTCACAGACCGCCCGGTCAGCGAACTCATCCAGCGCGCCTCGCAGCAGACCGCGACGCTCGTCCGCGACGAGATCCGGCTCGCCCAGCTCGAACTGCAAGAGAAGGGCAAGCGCCTCGGCATGGGCGCTGGAATGCTCGGCGGCGCCGGCCTCGTCGCCGTCTTCGGTGTCGGCGCCCTGGTCGCAGCGCTGATCCTGGCGCTGGCGACCGTGCTCGACGCCTGGCTCGCCGCCCTGCTCGTCGCCGTCGGCCTGCTCGCGCTCGCCGGGATACTCGCTCTCACAGGCAAGGGCAAACTCGAACAGGCGACGCCGCCGGTGCCCGAGGAAGCGATCGAAAGCACCAAACACGATGTCGAGACGATCAAGGAGCACGTGCACCACCGATGAGCACGTCCGATCGAATTCACGACGACGCGCCGACAGAGCGCGATGCACTGGTACAGGAGATCGAGGCTACGCGCGAGGAGCTCGGTGCAACGGTCGAAGCGCTCGCGCACAAGGCGGACGTCAAGGCTCAGGTTCAAGAGAAGGTCGAGGAGACCAAGGTTCACCTGCGCGAGACGAAGGTCACGCTGCGCGAGAGGCTCGACAACCCAGCCGTGCCCGCGGCGGTCGCCGCGGTCAGCGCGGTGCTGCTGTTCGTGTCGCTGTTGCGCTCGCGCCGGTAGCGATCGCTCAGCCGAGCATCCGCCGCTCCACCGCCCAGCGCGACAACTCGTGCCGGCTCGAAAGCTGGAGCTTGCGCAGCACGGCCGACACGTGTGCCTCGACGGTCTTCGCCGAGATGCCGAGTCGCTGGGCGATCTCCTTGTACATGTAACCCCGGGCGATGTGCTGTAGTACCTCGCGCTCGCGCGGCGTGAGCTGGTCGATCTCGGCGTCGCGGTCACCCGATGCCGGGATGGCCGGCGTAGCGCCCGCGAAGGCGTCGAGCACGAAGCCGGCCAGTCGCGGAGAGAAGACGGCGTCTCCTTCGCGCACGCGGCGCACGGCATCGGCAAGCTCGGAGCCCGAGATCGTCTTCGTGACGTAGCCGCGCGCGCCCGCGCGGATCACCGCGATGACGTCCTCGGCGGCGTCGGACACCGACAGCGCAAGGAAGCGCGTCGCCGGCGCGTCGCCCGCTAGCCGGCGGATCACTTCGAGGCCGCCGCCGTCAGGCATATGGACGTCGAGCAGCACGACGTCGGGCTGCTCGGCCCGGATCAGCGCGACAGCCGCGTCAACGGTGGCCGCGTCGCCGACGACATCGACCAACCCGTCGAGCTCCGCCCGCACGCCGGCGCGGAACAGCTCGTGATCGTCGACGAGGACGACGCGCGTAGTCATCCGCCGTCACCGCCGTCGCGCTCCAGCACGAGCTCGACCTCGGTACCGCCGCCCGGCGATGCCTGGATCGCCGCGCGGCCACCGTGGCGCTCCATCCGCCCGACGATCGATTCGCGGACGCCGCGGCGGTCGGCCGGCACCGCGTCGGGGTCGAAGCCCGGCCCGCGGTCGCGGACGAACACCTGTAGCCGCTCGGCGCCGGCCTCCGCGTAGACCGCCACCGGTGCCGAGTCACCCGCGAACTTCGCCGCGTTGAGCATCGCCTCGCGCGCCGCGGCGACGAGTGCTTCGCCATCACGGTCCAGGGCCGCGTCGCCGACCGCGACGACGTCGACCGCGACGCCGTGCTCGCGCTCGATCTCCTCCGCCGCCGCCTGGAGCGCGGCCGCCAGCCAGCGCTCGCCATCGCGACGGGCCGGTGCCCCGCTCAGCCAGGTACGCAGCTCGCGCTCCTGCCGGCGCGCGAGCGCGGCGACCGCGCGCGGGTCGTCGGCGCGCTTTTGCATCAGCGCGAGCGTTTGCAAGACGGAGTCGTGCAGATGCGCGGCGAACTCGGCCCGCTCCTGGGAGCGAATCCGCTCGGCGCGCTCGTTCGACAGCGACGTCAGCAGCCGCACGAACCACGGCGCGAAGATCACGGCCAGCGCGACCGCGACGACGACCGCGACGAGGGCGACGTCGGTGGCGGCGGCGAGCGCTCCGGTGAGTTGCAGGAAGACGAGCGCCGCGGAGATCACGAGCGTCACGCCGATCCCGATCCGCGAGATGACCGCTGGGCGCGATTCGGTGCTCGCCGGGCCGATCGCGACCGCCGATCCGGTGGTCACGACAGCGTTGCCGCGCACGGCTCGGGCGACACGGCCGGAGACGTCGATCGACTGACGCCAGATCAGGGCGCCACCCGCGGCGACCAGGACGAGCGGCCAGGTCACGACATCCGAGAACGGAAGCCCGAGCTCACGGAACGCGAGCAACAGCGACAGGAGCAGGAAGCCGACGCCGGTGCCGACCTCGACTGCCGCGCGGTGCTGGGACGCCGTCCGCGCCGTCGCGACCGCAGGCGCGCCCTCCTCGTCCTCCGCGGGCAGGAAGATCCACGCCAAGCCGTAGACGGCGATGCCGACGCCGCTGGCGAGCGTCGAAGCCCCGAAGACGATGCGCAGCAGCATCGGGTCGATCTGCAGGCGCTTGCCGAGGCCGGCGCAGACGCCCGCGACCATGCCGTTGTGCGGATCGCGGCGCAGCTCGCGCAGCGAGGCGAGCGCGGGGCCCTGGGGAGTGGCGGCCATGTCGGAGATCATCCTCGCCTCGAAAGCCCGCTCGCCAGCAGGATGGCTCCGACCGCGGCGAACGCGATCGGAGCCATGACATGGAAGCGGAGGTCCAGCTCGCCCAGACGGTCGAGCAGCAGGACCGTGCCGAAGGCGACGAGCACGAGGCCCGCCGTGAGCGAGAACGGGTCCGGCCTAACCGGCCTGCGGCGCACCTCCTACGCCGAGGTCGCGCAGGCGCTGTTGCGCTCGCCGGAGTTGCGGTTGCGATCCTCCCAGCGCGGGCCGCGATGTCCGTCCTCGCGGTGGCGCACCTCGAGCAGGCCCATTCCGATCTTGCCGTCCACGACCAGCCGCGGAGCGCGCCCCGTCGGGCGCCGGTTGTCGTTCCAGTTCCAGTCGATGCCGCCGCCGTTGCGGTCGAAGACCTCGACCCCGCCCATCCCGACACTTGCCTTGCTGGCGACGCAGACGTTCTCGGGCACGAGCACGAGCGCGTGGCCGGCGCCGACGTTCACGGACAGCGGATGATCGCCGGCCGGCAGCTTGAGGTCGCGCAGGTCCAGGACGATCTCGCCCATGCCGATCCGGTAGCTGTCGCGCAGCTCGGCCACCGTCCCGGGGCGCTCGTTGCGCTGGCCAAACCCGCCGTCGAGGTCGATCCCGGCCGCCGACACGAACGCCAGCGGCACCGCGATCGCGAGGGCCGGCAGGACCAGCCAGCGCGCCCCGCCGACGAACGCCGCCGCGACGAGCCCTGCACCCGCCGCGATGACCAGACCGGCGACGACGACGCCGCCACCGAGCCCGCTGGCAAAGAAGCTGGCGACCGCCAGCGCGACGCAGGCGATCATGAGGCCGAAGCCCTGGAGGACGCGGATCATCACCGCGCGCGGACTCTCGCCGGGGCGCCTGCCTGAAGCGAACGTCCAGATCGACACCGCCACGACGAGGACAAGCCAGAACGGCAGCAGTGCGAACCCGACAAAGCCGAAGCTGCCGAGCGCGATGCCGGCGACCGCCAGCGCGATGATCAGGCCGGCCGCGATCGTGCGATCGCGGGTGCTGCGCTCTGCCGGCGCCTCCCCGTCCACCGGGACGAGGAGGAGCGCAGCGACGTAGACGACGAAGCCGGCGCCGCCGGCCAGGGCGAGCGCGACGAAGGCGATCCGAACGAGGGTCGAATCGATGTTGAAGTAGCGGCCCAGGCCGCCGCAGACGCCGCCGATGATGCGATCCGTGCTCGAGCGCTCGAAGCGCTTCGGGCCCGGCGAAGGCGGCGGCATGACGTTGGTTTCAGAGGTGGTATCCATGCTCAGCAGTCTCCGGGCGGGCGCGACCGCTGCCTATTGGGAATCATCCGTAAGGGTCAACCTAGACTCACTGCGGATGGACGTCTTCGATCGGGTGCGCGCGACCGGCCTGCTGCCCGCCGGCGGCCCCGTCGTGGTGCTGCTCTCCGGGGGCCGCGACTCGGTCTGCCTGCTCGACGTCGCGGTGCGACTCGCGGGAGGCGACGCCGTCACTGCGCTGCACGTCAACTACGGGCTGCGCGAGGCGGCCGGCGGCGACGAGGCGCACTGCCGCGAGCTGTGCGAGGGATTCGGCGTCGAGATCGACGTCCACCGCGCGGCACGTCCGCAGGACGCCGGCAACCTCCAGGCGTGGGCGCGCGACGTCCGCCTGGGCTTGGCGGTGCAGATCGCGCTGGCACGCGGGGCACATGTCGCGACCGGACACACGTCGACCGACCAGGCCGAGACCGTGCTCTACCGCCTCGCCGCATCGCCCGGGCGTCGAGCGCTGCTGGGCATGGCCGAGCGCGACGGGCTGCTCGTCCGCCCGCTGCTGCGCATCACGCGCGGCCAGACCGCAGCTCACTGCACCGCGCGCGGCCTCGTATGGCGCGAGGACGCGTCCAACGACGACCCGGCCTTCGCTCGCAACCGCGCGCGCGCCGGGCTCGTGCCGGCGCTGCGCGAACTGCACCCGTCCGCGGAGGCGAACGTCGTGCGCACCGCCGAGCTCCTGCGAGAGGAGGCGGCGGTCCTCGACGAGGTCGTCGGCACTGCCCTGGCGGGGCGCGACCGCATCGAGGTCGCGCACCTCGCGGCCCTGCCGCCCGCGCTCGCGCGCCTGGTTGTGCGCCGGCTCGCGGAGGACACGGCCGGGCGGCTGTGCGCGCGCGCTGCCGGACGGCTGGCGGACATCCTGGCGCTCGGCGACGGCGCGCTCGACCTCGGCGACGGCGCGCGCGCCGTCGTGTCGGACGGCGTGCTGCACGTGGAGCCGACGCCGCCGGGCCGCTCGGCTCCAACCGCGGTGTGAAGCGCTGCGCCCGGCGTACACGCCTAGACTCGGTCGATGCGCGACGACGCTGTGGGAGAGATCCTCGTCCAGCCCGATGACCTCTCCCGGCGCGTACGGCAACTCGGCGAGCAGATCAACGCTGACTACAAAGGCCGCGACCTGCTGCTCGTCGGTGTCCTGAAGGGGGCCGTCTTCTTTCTGTCGGACCTCATGCGCCACCTCGATGTGCGATGCGAGGTCGACTTCATGGCGGTGGCGAGCTACGGCTCCTCGACCGACTCGTCGGGCGTCGTGAGAATTCTCAAGGATCTGGACGTCGCTTTGGAGGGCCGGCACGTATTGATCGTCGAGGACATCGTGGATTCCGGACTGACACTGCAATATCTGATGCGCAATCTCGGTGCTCGCAACCCTGCGTCGATCGAGGTCTGCGCGCTGCTGACGAAACCCGCGCGCCTGAAGGTCAACCTCGAGCCGCGCTACGTCGGCTTCGAGATTCCCAACCGATTCGTGGTCGGCTACGGCCTCGACCACGCCGAGCGCTACCGCAACCTGCCCTACGTCGCGGCCCTCCGGGAGCAGCCCTGATGCCCGTGCGCCGCCATTCGGCCATCATCACGTCACGCCACCGAAGCTGTCGAAATCTCCTGGTAGGCTGATCGCTTCGTGTCCGCAGGAGTTTTCTCATCATGAGCCGGTTCTCCAAGAGCGCTGCGTTTCCGATCCTGATCGTCGTCATCCTGGCGTTCTTCGCGCAGCAGCTGATCTCGAGCCCGAACAAGAAGAAGGACCCGGGCTTCGGAGCGTTTACGCGGCAGCTCGCGAACGGCCAGGTCAAGAGCGTCGAGATGCGCAACCGCAGCAACGAGCTTGCCGTCACGCTGCGCAACAAGGACCAGTACGAGATCGGCTTCGCCAGCGCCTACGGCGACGAGCTGACCAAGAACCTGCTGGCCGCTGAGCAGGATAAGAAGATCGACGAATTCGACATCAAGGGCACCCGCACGAACGGGTGGATCTCGATGCTTACGTACGTCCTGCCGTTCCTGCTGTTCATCGGCTTCTGGATCTTCCTGATGAACCAGATGCAGGGTGGTGGCTCGAAGGTCATGTCCTTCGGCAAGTCGCGCGCCAAGCGCATGAGCGTGGACTCCCCGAAGATCACGTTCCGCGACGTCGCGGGCGCCGACGAGGCCGTCGAGGAGCTGCACGAGATCAAGGAGTTCCTCGAGAACCCGAAGAAGTTCCAGGCGCTCGGCGCGAGGATTCCGAAGGGCGTGCTGCTCTTCGGTCCTCCCGGCACCGGCAAGACGCTGCTCGCTCGGGCCGTCGCCGGCGAGGCGGGCGTGCCGTTCTTCTCGATCTCCGGGTCGGACTTCGTCGAGATGTTCGTCGGCGTCGGTGCCAGCCGCGTGCGGGACCTGTTCGAGCAGGCCAAGCAGAACAGCCCCTGCATCATCTTCATGGACGAGATCGACGCCGTCGGTCGCCATCGCGGCGCCGGGATGGGCGGCGGTCACGACGAGCGCGAGCAGACGCTCAACCAGCTCCTCGTCGAGATGGACGGCTTCACGATGACGGACAACATCATCCTCATCGCGGCCACCAACCGTCCCGACATCCTCGATCCCGCGCTCCTGCGCCCGGGCCGCTTCGACCGCCAGATCGTGGTCGACCGTCCCGACCGCAAGGGTCGCTCGAAGATCCTCGAGGTCCACACGCGCGGCAAGCCGCTCGCCAAGGAGATCAACGTCGACGACCTCGCCGGTCAGACGCCGGGCTTCACCGGCGCCGACCTCGCCAACCTCGTCAACGAGGCCGCGCTGCTCGCCGCCCGCACCGGCAAGCGCGAGATCGGCCAGCACGAGCTCGAGGAAGGGATCATGCGCGTCATCGCCGGTCCCGAGAAGAAGACGCGGGTCATGAGCGAGAAGGAGCGGCGGATCACGGCCTTCCACGAGATGGGCCACGCGATCGTCGGCCACTACCTCGAGCACTCCGACCCGGTCCACAAGATCTCGGTCATCGGCCGCGGTCAGGCGCTCGGCTACACGATCTCGATGCCGCAGGAGGATCGCTTCCTCACGACACGCGCGGAGCTGACCGACTCGATGTCGATGACGCTGGGCGGCCGCGCCGCCGAGGAGATCGTCTTCAGCGAGATCACGACCGGCGCATCGAACGACCTCGAGAAGGTCACGGCGACCGCGAAGGCGATGGTCATGCGCTACGGCATGAGCGAGCGCCTCGGCCCGCGCGTCTTCGGCCACGACCACTCGCAGCCGTTCCTCGGCCGCGAGTTCTCCTCCGAGCCCGACTACTCCGACGAGATCG
>JAWVGJ010000019.1:0-30277 GCA_033855115.1 Solirubrobacteraceae bacterium | reverse complement strand
GCGGCATGCGCCCGCCGAGCCGGCGGTAGCGCTCGGGATCGCGCAGGAAGTCGACGATCTCCGAGAGCTCGGCCTTCGCTTCGTCGATGCCCGCGACGTCGTCGAAGGTCACGGGGATGGTGGCGCCATCGACGCGGCGTGCCTTCGAGCGCCCGAAAGCGCCGAGCGCGCCCATCCCGCCGGCGCCGCCGGCGCGGCGTGCGAGCAGCACGAAGAAACCGACGATCAGCAGCGTCGGGCCGAAGCCGAGGAGCAGCTGGGTCAGCAGCGAGGCACCCTGCGTGGGCGACTCGGCCGTGATCTGCACGCCCTTGGACTGCAGGAGCGCCGACAGCTGGTTGCCGTTCCAGAACATCGGGACCTGCGTGCTGAACAGGGTCGTCGGCGTCGCGGCCTTGTTCGTCGGCGGATAGCGCTGGGGCGACGTGAACGTGCCGTCGATCGTGTCCGCGGTCGAGGAGATCGACTTCACCCGGCCCGCCTGGACGTCCTGCAGAAAGACCGGGCTGAACGGGATCGCCACACGCGGCTGGGCTGAGCCATGCGCGAAGAGCAGCACCGACAGCCAGTTGACCGCCAGCAGCACGAGCACGAACCGGCCGAAGCGGCCGAAGCGAGGCCGCCGGCCGCCGCTCGGCAGCGCGGGCGGGGTCCCGCGTCCGTCAGGGGCGGGCGCGACCTGCCACCCACGCGTGTCTCGAGGCAGTCCGCGGTCGGCCGTGGCTTCGGGCATGCGGCAGATGCTCCCGTCGTGTTCCCTCAGCCCGCCCGCAGCAGCGCAGTCACGCCAGAGGAAATGCGCCAGTAGCCCGGCGGAGCGTTGAACTGCGACTGCTCCTCGGCGATCGCCGGCCGCAGGAGGAAGACGCCACCGCCGAGACGCACCGTGACGCCGCCGCGTGCGAGCCGGACGCGTGCGGGCAGGTCTCGAACCTGTCGTGGGGTCGTCAGCGCCGCGAGCTCAGGAGGACCCGCAAGGTCGTTGAGCACGTCTCTACAGGTCGTGGATCGCCCGGGGACCGCCACCTGGCGCTGCTCATGCCGCGACAGGTAGCCGCAGGCCGACTCGCCATCGCCGTCGACGTACGCGGCCAGAAGGAACTCACGGACCGTCCGCTCGGCAGCGACGGACGTGTCGGGCGAGGTCGCGGCCGCGACCTCGTCGTGCCGCGAGCCGAGGAACGCGATGCTGAGCGCGGCGGCTGCGATCGCGGCGAGGGCGAGCGCGGGCCAACGCCCGGAGGCAGGCGGGGCCTCAGGATCCTCGCCCTCCTCATCCAACAGGTAGCTCCGAGTAACGACCGCCATCGCGACCGCGGTCGCCACCAGCCCCACGCAGGCGAGCGCTAGCGCCCAGTCCTTGTCGATCTCGGCCACCGCGACGATGGCGCCGACCATCAGGGCCGCGAGCGTGGCAGCCCAGAGCAGCAGTGGGACGCGGTCGACCGGTCGCCGCCGGTTCGCCCGCATGGCCTACGCCGCCGCCATCGTCGTCGCGACCGGCGGGGCCGTGACGGCCCGCCGCGCGACGACGAGGCCGGTCTCGTAGGCGAGCCGCACGAGCTGCGCGCGGTCGCGCGCGCGCATCTTGCATAGCGCGCGGCTGACGTGCGTCTTCGCCGTGGCGGGGCTCACGACGAGGTGCTCGGCGATCTCGCTGTTGCTGAGCCCGGCGGCGACGAGCGCGACGACCTCCCGCTCGCGGGGGGTGAGCTCCTCGAGCTGCTCGGGGGTATGACGACGCACGTCCGGCTGCGCAGCGAGCTCGGCGATGAGCCGGCCGACCACGCTCGGCGCGAGTGCAGCATCACCCGCGGCGACGGCCCGCACGGCGTCGGCGAGCTGGTCGACGCGGCCGTCCTTCAGCAAGAAGCCTTTGATCCCGGCACGGAGCGCCGGCAGAACACGTTCGTCCGTGTCGCATGCACTGAGAAAGACGATGCGCACGCCGGCGAGCTCAGGCTCGGCGAGAACGCGGCGCGCGAGCTCGACGCCATCGAGCCCGGGGAGCTCGCTGTCGACGAGCAGCACGTCCGGCCGCGCTTGGCGTGCCAGAGCCACCGCCTCGTCGCCGTCGGCGGCCTGCCCGACGACGGTGACGTCGTCCTGTGACTCGAGGAGCGCCTGGAGCCCGGCGCGCACCAGCGGCTGGCCGTCGGCGATGACGACGCGGATGGCCTGCGGGGCCGCGGAGACCGCCGCGACGAGGTTGCGACGGCGATCGCGTTCAGGCTTGACGAGGGGCAGGATGGCGGCGTGGGCCATGGTGTCTTCTCCGTCGCTGCAGGTAGCTCGAGGGTTTGAGGCACCCACTATTCCGGCGATCCTCGGAGCCGGACATCCCAGGGCGCCGGAGATCGAGTTCGTGTGCGCCGGAAACCCAGGTAGGGATGTCCCTACCTCGCAGCCCGTGGCGCGGGGACTCGTGGGCGTGGCCGGAAGTTCTGACGCGTCCACTAGCGCCCGGCGACCGAGCCGAATACGGTGAGGCGGTGTCACAGCCGGTTCGCGTCGTGGTCGGTGAGGATGATGTCCTTCTCCGCGAGGGCATCGTTCGACTGCTGACCGAAGCGGGCTTCGAGGTCGTCGCCCAGGCGGGCGACGCGGAGGCGTTCCTGCGGCGGGCGCTCGCGCATCGACCGGACGTCGCGGTTGTGGACGTCAGAATGCCGCCGGGCCGCGAGGACGACGGCCTGCGCGCCGGGCTCGAGCTGCGGGCGCGCCACCCTGAGATCGGCGTGCTGGTGCTCTCGCAGTACTACGAAGAGGCCTACGCCCTCGACCTCATCGGCGACAGCGCCGAGGGCGTCGGCTATCTGCTCAAGGAGCGCGTGGGAGACGTCGACGCCTTCATCGACGCTGTCGGACGCGTGGCCGCAGGCGGCAGCGCCCTCGACCCGGAGGTGGTCCGGCGGATGCTGGGCCGACGGGCGCCGCACGGTCCGGTCGACCGGCTCAGTCCGCGTGAACGCCAGGTGCTCGCGTCGATGGCGGAGGGCAAGTCGAACCGCGGCATCGCACAGACCCTCTTCATCAGCGAAGCCGCCGTCGAGAAGCACGTCACGAGCATCTTCCACAAGCTCGAGCTGGACCCGGGCCCCACGGAGCACCGGCGCGTGCTCGCGACCCTGACGTATCTGCGCAGCTCGCCGCGCGCCCTAGACTGAGCCGCGTACGCCTCTCGGAGTAGATCGAAGAGCCATCCGGGCGCCGATGACGGACGCGCGGTGCGCCGCAACCATGCGACGCGATGTCAGCCGCCGAGATCCGCCAGCACCTCAAGCTTCTCGAGCTCGAACGTCTGGAGGCCGACGCCATCGGCCTGATCGGGTGTCAGAGCTACAAGCGTGATCTCGAGCGGGAGATGGAGGCGTACAGATCGGCCTTCGTCGGCGCCGCTGTTACCGAGATCGCGCAGCTTCGGGCGCACCTTTCGGGACCGCTGGTGGGCTGAGCGGCTCAACGGTGCCCCGCCGAGGGCAGCAACGCCCGGGGAGCCTGCTTAGTGCCAGTTCAGCAAGCGCCGCAGGGGCGCGTTCGGAAGCTGGTCCTTGGCAACGAACGCGTGAGCGCCAGAGCGGCGGACGTCGTCCGCGCTCGCCGCGTCCGGGTCCGTTGACGTCAGGACGATGTGCGGACGCCAAGGCAGCGAGGCGAGCTCTCGCGCAAGCGCGATTCCGTCGCCGTCAGGCAGCCCGACGTCCACGAGCGCCGCGTCCGGCCTCAGCTCATGAGCAGCCGCGATGCCCGTCGCCACGGTGTCGGCCTCGCCTATGACCACGAACCCGACCGAGCCGAGCATCCGCCGGACGAGGTCCCGGAACGCGTCGTCGTCGTCAATCACCAGAACGGAACTCATCACGAGGCGATCATCGCAGCCGCGCTCGCTGCCAGCGGTAGGGCTAGCCTTACCGCGCTCTCCGGCCGGTGGGAGGTCCACCTCGGGCTGGTAGGTATGCGCGCTCTCCTGCCCGTTGGAGGTCGATCTCGCGCTGGTGAGTATGGGCCGCATGGCGCGCCGACGACAGAGTGCACGGCGTGCTCAGTTCGGGCTAGCCCTACCCCGCGGTCGGGTCGGTCGGAGGTGGTTCTCCGGCACGTGGGTATAGGCGATGGCCCCTGCCCTCGGAAGAGTTTCCGTCCACAGAGACCGAAGTTGCCCGAGGGAGAACCATGCTCAATCCCAGGATCACCGAGACGCAGCGCGCAAACGCGCATCGACCGGCAGTCGGGCAGGCTGGTCCGCCCCGGCCGCTCCACGGCGGTGCGTGAGGCCGACGATGGAACTCCGGCATCTCAGATATTTCGTCGCCGTCGGCGAGGAGCTGCATTTCCGCCGCGCGGCTGAGCGCCTGCATGTGGCGCAACCCGCGGTCAGCGAGCAGGTGCGAAAGCTCGAGCAGGAGCTCGGCGTCAAGCTGTTCGACCGCACGCAGCGCAGCGTCGCGCTCACCCCGGCCGGCGCAGCGATGCTCGAGGAGGCGCGGCGCGTCCTGCGCCACGCGGAGGTCGCGCAGCAGGCCGCGCGCAGCGCTGGCCATCGCGCCACGATGCGGCTTCGAGTCGGCTACTTGGCCGACTCGCTGCCGGCGAGCGTGCCCCGTGCGCTGCGCTACGTGGGGGCTTCGTCGCCGGCGGTGGACATCGACCTCGAGACGGGCCCTGCGCTGCGCCTGATCGAGGAGCTCCGGGCACACCGGCTCGATGCCGTCGTCACCGCCCTCCCGGCGCCCACCAGCGGATTGCGCACCACGCTGATCGGCGCGCAGCGAGCGGTCGCCGTCCTGCCGGCGGCTCACCGCGATGCGCTCTCCGCGGCGGTCGACCTCGAGCGGCTCGCTCCCGAGCGAGTGGTCATCCTGCCGCGCGACGCCAACCCGGCGTTCCACAACGCGGTCGTTGCGATGTGCCGCACCGCGGGAATCGCGCCGACCCTCGTCGAAACCGCCGAGCCGCGCGTGGAGTACGCACTGCTCAGCGTCGCCACAGGCGCCGGCATGGCCCTGGTCCCCGAGTCCGCGGCCGAGCGCTATGCCGCCCCCGGGATCCGCTTCGTGCCTCTGGCGGGCGCCGAGCCTGCGTTCCAGACGGCCGTTCTCACGCGGCCGGACACGGACAGCCTGCCCACACTGAGCTTCCTGCGGGCGGTATCACGAGCCGCAAGGGTCAGGCCGGTTGACATCCCCCCACCATCGATCGTCGTCGCGGCATGACGCGGCTGGAAGGAGAGTGACATGGACACCACCTGGCTTGGCCTGACCGACCTGCAGGTGTTCCCGATCGCGTTCGGCACGTGGCAGCTCGGGGGTGAGTGGGGAGACTTCGACGAGCGCGACGCGATCACCGCGATCCGGCACGCGCGCAAGCTTGGGATCAACCTGTTCGACACCGCCCAGGCCTACGGTTTCGGCGCCTCCGAACGGCTGCTCGGCCGCGCGCTGCGCGACGAGCTCGATCATCGCCGCGACGACGTGGCGCTGGCGACGAAGGGCGGCCTGCGCATGACGCCGGACGGGCTGGTGCGCGACTCGAGCGCGGCATGGCTGCGCTCCGGCGTCGAGCAGAGCCTCCGCGCGCTCGGCGTGGACCACATCGACCTCTACCAGGTTCATTGGCCGGACCCGAACGTCTCGTTCGCGGAGACCGCGGGTGCGCTCCAGCAGCTCGTCGACGAAGGCAAGATCCGCCATGCCGGCGTCTCGAACTACTCCGTGGCGCAGATGGCGGCGTTCGCGCGCACGCGGCCGGTCGAGACGATGCAGCCTCCCTATCACCTGTTCCGCCGCGAGATCGAGGAAGACATCGCCCCCTACGCGCTCGAGCACGGCATCGGCGTTCTCGTCTACGGACCGCTCGCCCACGGCCTGCTCAGCGGCACGATGGACGAGCACACCACGTTCGCCGCCGGCGACTGGCGTAGCCAGAGCCCGCTGTTTCAGGGCGAGACGTTCCGGCGCAACCTGCGGACGGTGGGTGAGCTCAAGCGCTGGGCGTGCGAGCGCGGCCACACCGTCAGCCAGCTCGCGATCGCGTGGACTTTGGCGCATCCAGCGGTCGACGTTGCGATCGTCGGCGCGCGCCGCGCGCCGCACATCGAAGACAGCGTCGGCGCCGCGAAGGTCGAGCTGACCGCGGACGACCTCGCGGAGATCGATCAGATCATGGCGGGCGCGGTGACGGTTGCCGGACCCTCGCCGGAAAGTGTCTGAGGAACCGCCGATGACCTCGAGACACCACGAGATCGCTGTGCTCGGCACCGGCCGGATGGGTGCACCGATCGCGCGCAACCTGCTTGCAGCCGGCTTCGAAGTCGCGGTCTGGAACCGCACGCCCGGACGCGCTCGAGAGCTCGCGGGCGCAGGCGCTCGCCTCGCCGCTTCGCCTGCCGACGCGGCCGGGTCGGCCGACGTCGTCCTGACGATGCTCGCCGATGGCGACGCGGTTGACCACGCGATGACCGGCCCCGAGGGCGCCGACTCGGCGCTGAGTCCGGGATCGGTCTGGATCCAGATGGCGACGGTCGGCGTCGACTGGACGGAGCGCTTCTCCGCGCTCGCCCACGACCACGGCGTCGAGTTCGTGGATGCGCCTGTGTCGGGCAGCGACGGGCCGGCACGCGACGCGCAGCTGGTGGTGCTGGCGTCCGGGACGGACGCGGTGCACCCGCGCGTACAGCCGCTCTTCGACGCGATCGCGCGCCGGACGCTGTGGCTCGGCCCCGCGGGCAATGGCACGCGGCTCAAGCTCGTGCTCAACACTTGGCTCGCCTCGATGGCCGAGGCCATGGCTGAGACGCTCGCCTTCACCGAGGCGCTCGGTCTCGAGCAGGGGCTGTTCCTGGACGCCCTCGCCGGCGGTCCTCTCGAGGCGCCTTGGGCGACGAGCAAGGGACGAGCGATGCTCGCGCGCGAGTTCACACCCGGGTTCGCGCTGCGGCTCGCCTTCAAGGACGCCCGCCTGGCACTCGAAGCAGGCCGAGAGTACGGTCTCGAGCTGCCGCTGACGGACGCGCTCGCGCGACGGTGGGAGCTGGCGATCCCGCGGCACGGCGACGACGACATCGCCTCGGTGATCAACGCGGCCACCGCACCAAAGCCGGCGGGGCGCCGCGCCGACGGTCGGCGATCATGACAGGCGCGGCCGCCACCCTGCCGGCCACGCCGAACGGCTTCCTGCTCCAGCGCGTGCAGCCGGCGCTCAGCGGCCTGATCGATGGATCGCTCTCCTCGCTGGCTCCGATCTTCGCGGTCGCGCTCGCCACGCACACGCCTCGCTACGCGTTCTTCGCCGGTCTGGCCACCGCGATCGGCGCCGGCGTCAGCATGAGCTTCTCGGAGGGCCTCTCCGACACCGGCGACTTCACGGGTCGCGGCAACCCGGTGACGCGGGGCGCGATCACCGGGGTCGGCACGTTCCTCGGCGGCGTGCTGCACACGCTCCCGTTCCTGATCTCGACGTACCTGACCGCCCTTGCGGTGGCGGCGGGCGTCGTCGCCTTCGAGCTCGTTCTGCTCGCCTACCTGCGCCACCGCTTCTTCATGACGAGCTTCGCTCGCTCGCTGGGCGGCGTGACGCTCGGCGGCGTGATCATCGTGGTCGTGAGCGCCCTTCTGGGATCCGCCGCTTGACGGCGACCGCACTCCTGGCTGTCCCGACATCTACCCGCGATTCGAGGAACCTCCATGTCTCTCCAACTGCATCCCTCCGCGTCCAACAACCAGGCCAATCTCGCTCAGCCTGACTGGCGAGCTCAGCCCTCCGAACGTGACGCGATCGGCTCGGGTGCCATCGCGGGCGTCGTGCGTGATGCCGGGGTGCGCGCAACCGCCGCCGTCGGCGTCGGCGCGATCGCCGTCATCCACGCCGTCGACAGCGTCGGCAAGTGGACGGAGACGCGGTACATCTTCTGGCTCTACATGCTGCTTGTCGCCGGCTGCATCGTGACGGCCGCCGCCCTGCTGTTTCACCGCTCGCATACCGCGTTGCTCGCCGCGGCCGGCCTCGCCGCGATCGTGATCGCGTTCTACGTGCTCGACAGGACCGTGGGCCTGCCGAACGCGTTCACCGACATCGGGAACTGGGTCGAGCCGCTCGGCTTGGCGTCGCTCGTCGTCGAGGGGTTCGTCGTCGCGACCGGGCTTGGCGGCTTCCTCGCCGCCGGCCGTCGCGCCTGACGGCCCAATCCTCACCCGACCAGAGGACCGGGCCCTCGCGCGTTCGTCGGCGGGTCTCGCTCGTTGCTGCGCCGGTGGAAGAACGCGCCGAACGAGCCCGCCAGCGCCGCGACGGCAGAGATCGCGTAGGCCTCAAGGAACACGTCGAGCACCCGCGCCTCTGTCGAGATCGGGTTCCGGAGCTGCGAGGAGACGGTCAGAAGCTGTGTGCTCGTCCAGAAGACAGCGTCTCCGAGCGTCGTGATCTCCGTGCCAGCGGCATGGCGCTCGAAGACGAACACGAGCATGCTGGCCACGGCGTCGACGGCGACCGTCGTGACGAAGAGAAACAGGACCCGCGAGCGCAGGTGCTCGTGCGTGGGGGTCAGTCCGCGCGCCACCATGACGAACTCGCGGCCCCGCGCTTGAAGGGATTCCCACACGGAGGCGAGTATCCAGGACCTGGGTGGTCGACATCCCTTGGATATCAGCCGTGGTTTCCACGCCGGCGGCGATGACGGCGTCGCCGTGGCGCCAGGCGATCGTGGCGCGGTCGGTTGGTGGGAAATCAGTTCTCGGAGGGACTCGATCCGACGCCGGGCGTAGCGTCCTGCAGATGATCGCCAGGGAGCTCGTAGTGGCCGAACCGCGCGCGCAGGTCCTCACGCCCGGGCTCGGGCCCGCGGCCGAGCGCTTCGCGCGCACGACGCTGCGAAAGAGCGCGGAGACTCAGCGCAGCTACGCCCAGAACACGAAGGTCTACATGAGCGTCCCCCGCAGCCGCGGGGGGCGCCCGCACATCGCCGAGCGCCACCGCAGGCACGTCGGGCAGATCGTTGCCCGGGGTGCCTGAACGTCTGCTCGAACGATCCTTGTGCGGGTGCGTCACGGGGTCCTAGAGTGGCTTGACGGTGACACGTACGCCGCAGCTGATCGAGGGCCAGCCCGAAGAGCGTGTCGTCGAGCCGGTGACGCGGGCGAGCGTCGGGCCCTCGTTCCCAGCCGTCGTGCTCGAGCTCCAGCGCAGTGCGGGCAACCACGCCGTGACCCGTGCGATCGCGGCGCACCGAGCGATGGCCGCGCGGGACGAAGGCATCGACGAGTCGCGAGGCTCCACCGCCGATCCTGCGTCTGGCTCGACCGCCCGCGCCGTCGCGACACCCCGCCCGCCCATGACCGACCGCGCCATCGTCGAGTCCCGCCCGGCCAGCGCCGACAGCGCCATTGGCAGACCCCGCGCGCGCACCAACGAACTGCTCGGGTTGCAGCGAACCGTTGGGAACTCGGCGGCCGGGGTGCTGAGCGGGCGCTTTGCGGGGGGCGGTGTTCGCAGCGTTGGTCGCGAGGTGCACTGTGCCTGCGGCGGCACCGTCGCCGAGGGCGGGGAGTGTGCGGAGTGCCGCGCTGCGCGTTTGTCCAAGGAGCGTGAGGCCGGGCCCGCGACGAGGACGGATGGCGCCATGGTGATGCGTTTGGCTACCGCCGTGCGCGAACGGCGTGCGCGCGACACTGGCGACCCGGCGCCGGTCATCGATGGTGGCGAGCAACCGGATGAGGGCGGGGGCTTGGAACGCGCGACTGATCCCGAGCCGGCTCGGCGCGGTCCGCCGCCGACGAATGAAGGTCCGGGCGTGGACGGCTCGTTCCCCGCGGCCAGCAGTGGGGCGGGTGCGCGCGGTGCGGGGATCGACCTCGGCGATGCGCCGATCGGGGGCGCGGGTTCGAGCGCCGCGGGGGCCGCGGCGTCGACTGCCGGTGGCGCGGGGAGTGGTGGCGGGGTCGCGGGTGGCGCGGCGTCGACGGCCGCCGGTGGCGGGGTCGCGGGTGGCGCGGCGTCGACGACAGGCGGCGCGGCTGCGGGCGGTGCAGCGGTCGTCGGTCATGCAGGTGTGAGCAATGCTGAGGTCGCCGGCGGGGAAGGTGGCTCCGCGGTGAGAGGGGCCGGCTCCGGCCCGGGGGCCGAGAGTGCGCGCGCCGGCGGTGTCGCCGCGCCAGGAACGCGGGGCGCGATCGACGCGAGCAGCGGACCGGCGTTGCTGACCTCGCTCGCGGCCACGCCGGCGAGCGCCTTCGGCGCCGCTGTCGGCAGCGCGCGGGGCGCGGCCACCGCGATTCAGTCGCGTGAGCAGCAGGCGCTGACGGCCGCGTTACCCGAGATCGAGGCGCCGACAGGGCTCGCTCCGACGGCCGCCGGCACGCCGCCGGGTCCCGTGGCCTCGACCGAGCTCCCGTCGCGTGCCCCGCCGGAGGCCCCGGCGCCCGGCGCCCGCGTCGGCGCGCCGCCGGACGTCGCTCACCCGGCGCCGGCTGCTCCGGTCCCGGCGAGCCGGCCCGCGTCGATCGCGCCCGAGCCGGCCGCGGCGGCATCCGAGGAGGGCGGTGGGTGGTGGGACTGGCTGACGGGCGGGATCCGGCGGTTCTTCGGCGGCCTGCCGACGAGCGACCCGGCCGTCTCCACCGATGCCGGACCACGGCCGACGGTCGATCTGACCGGAGACGCCGACCCCTCCCTGGGCGCGGCGGCCGAGCAGACCGCGGCAACCGCCGTCGCCGCGGACCACGCCGAGGCCGACCAGGCGACCAGTACCCCGTTCGGCGAGCAGGACGTGCGTCCGACCGTGGAGCGCGAGATGCTGCGGCCGAAGGTCACGCCCTCCGGTGCGCCCGGCGGGGCGGGGGGCACCGTGCCGAGCGCACCGCCGCTGTCGGCGGAGATGCTCGCCGGCTTCGACGCGGCCGCCACGCCGCAGCTTGCCGCCAAGGCGCAGCCGCACGTGATCGCCTACGGCGAGCAGCAGGCCGAGTACGAGCGCTCGACGGTCGCCACGCAGGAGGACGGCCAGCGCCAGATCGCCGAGGCCGACGCCGCGACGCAGCGCGAGCAGGAGGGGCTGCGCGCGGAGGTCCGCGCCGACGTCGCGGGCGAGCGGGAGCGCTGGCGCGCCGAGAACGCGAAGATCAACGAGCGCTTCGGCACCCAGGCCAGCTCCAGGCGCACGGCGGTCGAGCAGCAGATCGACACGAAGGTCAAGTCGACGCACGCCGAGGCGGCCGAGAAGCTGACCGGCGCCGAGCAGGAGGCGGCGAGCGCCAAGAGCCGCGCCGAGAGCGAGGCCGCGGCCAAAAAGCAGGAGGAGGAGAGCAAGCCCAAGAGCTGGTGGGAGCGCGCCAAGGGCGCGGTCTCGAGCGTCTTCGACGCGATCCGCTCCGTGGTCAGCGCGATCTTCGACAAGCTGCGCCAGGCGGTCAAGGCGATCATCGAGGCAGCCAAGAGCGTCGTGCGCGGGCTCATCGAGGCGGCGCGGCTCGTCGTCGTCGGACTCATCAAGGCATTCGGCGAGTTCGTCAAGGGCCTGGTCACGATCGCGCTGGCGGCCTTCCCCGAGGCCGCCAAGCGCGCCCGCGAGTGGATCGACCGTCGCGTCGAGCAGGCCACCGACGCCGTCAATAAAGCGGCCGAGGCGCTCAAGAACGCCGCCACGCGGATCCTCGACGCGGTCGGATCGGCGCTCGACGCCGCGCTCGGGCTGCTGCAGAAGGGGCTGCTCGCGGCGCTCGACGTCCTCGAGGCCCTGGCGTTAGCGCCGTTCGAAGCGATCGAGCTGCTCGCCAAGATCGCGAAGTGGATCGAGGAAAACACGCACTTCATCGAGACCGCGCAGCGGATCATGGACGACCCGGACACGGTCATCGAAGCGATCAAGTCGGCACTGGGTGCGATGATCGCCGCGGTGCCGGAGAAGGCGCTCCAGGCGCTGGATGACCTGGCCGGCCAGCTCGGCCCGAAGGCCCAGAAGCACGAGCGCGGCATCCGCAAGTACCTCAGCAAGGCGCTCGAGCACCTGCGCGCAAGCTGGTGGGAAGAGCTCAAGAAGATGGGCTGGACGCTGCTCTGGCCCTGGCCGGCGGTCTGGAAGGACGTCAAGGAGATCGGCGCTGGCATCCCCAAGCTCCTGCGCGCGGCGTTCAGCCTGCACGTCAGCGAGGCGATCGACGAGTTCCTGAACGTCCAGCAGAAGCTCAACAGCATCCTCGGCGCCGTCTACGGCTGGTTCTTCATCGCCTCCGTGCTCGTCGGCGCGATCATCGGCGGCGTCCCCACCGCAGGTGCGGGCGCAGCAGCCGGCGCGCTCGCCGGCGCCGCGTTCGCCGGCGAGGTCGGCGAGGCACTCGTCATCGCGCTGATCGCCACAGAGGGCGCGATCATCCTCAAGTCGACCGTCGACCTCGCGCTGGACACCAACACCGAGGTGGAGGACGAAACGGACTACGAGAAGATCGCCGGCAGCACGCTGACGATCGCGATCACCGGCGCGATGATGCTCCTCGGCGAGCTCGCCGCCGACCTCGCCAAAGCGATCTGGAACGGCGCCAAGGGCCTGTTCAGGGGTGCCGGCGCCGACGCCGCGGCGGACGCCGCGGCGGCCGGGACCCACGGCGTCGGCGAGGGGCCGAAGGTCGACGCTCCCGAGGGCAGGGCGACGGACACGCCCGGCGCGGAACCACCCGAGGGCAGAACGACCGATACGCCCGGCGGCACGGAGCCAGCCGAGGGCAGGACAACCGATACGCCCGGCGGCACCGAGCCAGCCGAGGGCAGGACGACGGACACGGGCGACCCGGCGGCACCCGACGCCGAGGTCGTCAACGGCGAGAAGGTCGTCGCGAGCGAGCCGACCGCCGACGGCCATCAGGCCAAGGTCACCGAAGAGGGAACGTGCCTGATCTGCTCGACCTGCGAGGAGGTCGGCGAGATGTTCAAGACCGAGCTCGACGCCGACGCGGATCTACGGACCGAGTTCGACTCCATCGGCAAGGAGGCGGACCCCGCGGTGAAGGCCGAGCGTCTCGCTGCCTTCGAGAAGGACCTCATGGCCAAGCGCGCCAACATGAGCTCGGGCGGCCCCGGAGCCGACACGCCCGGTGCCGAGACCGACACGCCCGCTGCCGAGACCGACACGCCCGCCACCGAGACCGACACGCCCGCCACCGACAAGGACAAGCCCGGCACAGAGCCTCCGGAGGCCGAGCCGCCCCAGCCCGACGAGCCGGTGGCGGCAGGGCCGGACGCTGCGAAGCAGCTCACTGTGGCCGACGTGACGCCGGGGATGGAGGTCGACCCAACACAGGCCAAGATCTTCCGGGGCGGCAGCACGTTCGAGGCCGAGCTGCACCATCTCAAGATCAACAAGAAGACCGGGCAGGTCCAGCCGACGCACGGGCTCTCCCTGGACATCAGCGCGACCAGCAAGAACGTCGCTAGCCGCGGCGCCCACCAGATCAAGAGCATCCCCTCCGAGCTCAAGATCATCCAGCGAGGGGGTAACATCAACCACTTCGAGGTCGTCCCTCGGGCACCTATGACAGTGGAGCGATTCCAGGGACTTCTCCGACAAATCGAGCTGTGGTGAGCCGGTGTCCGAGAGTGAGTATCCGATGCTGGTCTTTCAGGCGCCGTTCGACGAGTACGAGCAGACCGACGCGCGCGACCGCGGCTATGTCGGCCACGCCAGCGTGCGGACCGCCCCGGACGCGACCTACAAGGTCACCTTCTATGACACCGTGCGACTGCCGCAGGACCTCGAGTACGAGATCCAGACGGGGCGCATGTGCATCGCCGATCCGGGTCTAATCGTGCTGCCGGAGGTCACGCTCGAGAACATGGAGACGGCGGTCCGCCACCTGTTCGAGGAGGGCTACTTCGACGACCTGAAGTCCCTTGAGAAGCAGGCCTAGGCCAAGCGTGCCGACGACGATCAGCGCCCATCCCAGCGTCCATTCATCTGGCGGGCGCGACCGGATGCCTCGCCGGCTACCGCTTTCGTGAGAGGAGCACTCCGGAGAACTGCGATCGCACAGCGCTGCGCATGGTGAGACTCTCTCGCCGGCCCATCCGGCGGCGCTACGTTTTCCATCGATCCAGGCAGCCGTGGTATCAGCAACGCGGGTGGCGGCAGCGCAGAGCTCGAGCAGCTCAGTGCGGCCGTCGTCGGTCGCGCGTTGGCGCTCGCGCTTCTGTTCGTACCCGGCGAGGACCGGCGGCACCAGCCGGGTCCCGGTCGCCGTCTTCGAAGATCCAGCTGCCCAGGTCGCGTCGTCGCAGTGACGCGCGGACGAGCCTACTCGGCGCCGACGACCTTGAAGTTCGTGCTGACGAAGACGTGGTGCGGCCAGTTGACGCCGATCATGTGGACGTTGTACTCGCCGTCGCTCAGCAGCACGACACGGTTCACGGTGCCTCCAGGGTAGGCTGCCAGCGCAGCGGCCTTGGCCTTATTCGCCGCTGTTCCGGTGATGATCGTGCCCGTCCCGGGACTGAAGCTCGCCGGCACCCGACCGACTTGCGTGGCCGGGCTCGGTTGGCCGCGGTGGAACGGGACAACTTTCCCCACCGTCGCCGCGTTCGCGCTGCTGCTCGAACCCGAGTTGGCGATCGTGTAGCCACCGGTCGCAAGCGCGATCGCCGCGAGGCCGGCAGCGATGGACGCGGTGAGCTTCCGCCTGCTCAAAATCCTGTTCGTGAGGGTCATGCTGGTTCATCCCTTGCATCGTGAGGCGCTGGTTGATCCCACTATGCGATGAGGCCCTGTGAGCTTCCTGTGCGGAACCATAGGAAAGCCTGTGAAGGCCCGAAGCGAGGCGCGGACTCCCGCTCGTCCTGGCCGACCCCGAACGATGCCGGCCGCCGGGCAGCGGGCGCTCTCGCGAATCTCTCAGCTTGCACTCACGCAGCGCTTACACGCGACGCTGACGATGGCGTCATGATGCACACGCACTCGAGGCACGTGCACGTCGAGCACGTCATGGGCACGGCCGTCACGATCGACGTTCGCGGCTGCGCCCCGCCGCCACAGGCGATCCAGAGCGCGGTCCGATGGCTGCACGACGTCGACGCCACCTTCAGCACCTACCGCGCTGACAGCGCCGTGCGCCGCTTGGACCGCGGCGAGCTGGAGCTGACCGACGCGAGCTCGGACGTGCGCTGGGTGATCGGACAGTGCGAGCGGCTGCATCGTCAGACCGGCGGGTTCTTCGACGCGCACGCGACCGGGACGTTCGACCCGTCCGCCTTCGTCAAGGGCTGGGCCGTCCAGCGCGCCGCCGATCGGCTGCGCGCCGGCGGCGTCACCGACTTCTGCCTCACGGCGGGGGGCGACATCGTGACGCGCGGGCACGCGGGCGACGGCACCGCCTGGCGAGTCGGCATCCAGCATCCGCGCGACCGGAGCTCGATCGCGACCATCGTGCAGGCCCGCGACGTCCTCGCCATCGCGACATCGGGCGCGTACGAGCGCGGCGAGCACATCCTCGACCCGACGACCAAACGGCCTCCGCAGGGCGTCATCTCCGTCACGGTCGTCGGCCCGGACCTCGCCATCGCCGATGCGTACTCGACCGCCGCGTTCGCGATGGGCGCGGCCGGCCCGGACTGGACGCTCGGTCTGCACGGCTACGAGGCGATGACCATCCGCGCGGACGATGTCGTCCTGTCGACGCCCGGGTTCCCGGCGGTTACGGAGTGAGCAACCGCGCGACGGAGGGCCGCGGCGCGCCAGCGCCGGGCAGGTCGCTGTGGGCCGATCCGGCGGTGGCCGTGCCCGAGACCGTGCCGCCGCCGCGCGTCACGGCGCATGCGTCGGGACCCGGCGCCAGCGTGCCCATGGCGCACTCGCGGCGCCGGCGCCCCTCCCGGCCGCGGCCGATCGTCGTCGACGTGCTCGCGGCGCTCGCCGGGCTCGGCCTCGGCGTCACGATCGCGCTCGCGATCACCGCCGAGAGTTCCGGCTCGCTCGCCGCGCCAGGCGGCGTCGCCACCGCGCTCGGACGCCTGAGCGGCCTGCTCGCGGCGTATGCGATGGTCGTCGTCGTCCTGCTCGTCGCACGCATCCCGCCGCTGGAACGCGCGATCGGCCAGGACCGGCTGGTCGCCTGGCACCGCCGACTCGGCCCGTGGCCGCTGTACCTGCTCGTGAGCCACGCGGTCTTCATCACCGTCGGCTACGCCCGTGGCGCTCAGGACGGCGCACTCCACCAGCTCGGCCAGCTGCTGTGGACCTATCCCGGGGTCCTGGCGGCGACGGTCGGAGCCATCCTGCTAGTCGCGGCCGGTGTGACCTCCTACCGGTTGGCGCGCCGTCGGATGGCTTACGAGACATGGTGGGCGGTGCACCTCTACACCTATCTGGCCCTGCTTTTCTCGTTCTCGCATCAGGTCAACACCGGTGCGTCGTTCGTGGGACATCCCGTGACCCGGGCCTGGTGGACCGCGATCTGGCTCGGCACGCTCGCCACGGTGATCGCCGCGCGCGTCGGCCTGCCGATCTGGCGTTCGCTGCGCCACCGACTGCGCGTTGTCTCGGTCACGCCCGACGGCCCGCGAACCGTCTCCATCCTGGTGGCGGGGCGGGGGCTCGATCGCCTGCCCGTCTTTGGCGGCCAGTTCTTTCAGTGGCGCTTCCTCGCCCGCGGCATGTGGTGGCAGGCGCACCCCTACTCGCTGTCGGCCGTCCCGCACGACGATCGCCTGCGGATCACGGTCAAGGACCTCGGCGACCACAGCGCGGCGCTCGCCCAGGTCAAACCCGGAACGCCGGTCGCGATCGAAGGCCCGTACGGCACCTTCACGCCCGATGCCAGCCACAGCGACAGCCTCCTGCTCATCGGCGCAGGCGTCGGATCGGCACCAATCCTCGCCCTGCTGCAGGATCTCCCAGCAGGCGCTGACGTCGTCGTGCTGCTGCGCGCATCGACCCGGGACGAGCTGGTTCTGCGCGACGAGATCGCGACCGAGGTGCACCGCCGCGACGGACGATTGCTCGAGTTGGCGGGCTCACGCGGCGCCTGGCCGCTGGAAGCGCGTGTCCTGCGCAGCCTCGTCAGCGACCTGCGCCGCCGCGACATCTACGTCTGCGCGCCCGAGGCGTTCACCGCATCGCTGGTCGACACCCTCCAGCAGATGGGCGTCGCGGCCGGCCGGATCCACTTTGAGTCCTTCGCATTCTGAGGAGCATCCAGCATGAAACGCGCCCGCATCGTCATCTCCGCCACCGTCGCCGGCACCGCAGCCGCGCTCGGCTTCCACGCCCACCCGGCCACGGCGCCTGTCGCAACCGCGCCGCCCCGCGCCGCGGCCTCGACGCCATCAGGCCTCTCGGGCAGCGCCGGAACGGGTGCGTCCACCGGTTCGTCGGGCTCAGCTACGACGTCCTCGAGCACTGGGACGAAGACAGCGCTCGGAGATCCCATGTCAACGCGCTACGGCGCCGCCCAGGTCCGGGTCACCGTGTCAAACGGCAAGATCGTCAAGGTCGAAGCAGTCCAGCTGCAGAACGTCAACCCGAAATCAGCATCGATCTCCAGCTACGCCGAGCCGAGCCTGCGTCAGAGCGTCCTGGCCAAGCAAACCGCCGCAGTCGACGCCGTAAGCGGCGCGACCTACACGAGCCTCAGCTACGAAGGATCGCTGCAGTCGGCGCTCGACAAGCTCAGCTTCCAGGCCGCCGACGGGTCGGTCGCAAGCAGCGACATGTCCGAGCTCCAGTAACCACGAAGTACCGCCCAGAGCGGGAGCGCGACGAGCGGGCGTCCCTTTCACGCGAGAGGCGTCAGTTGTTGCCGGGTCGACCGGTCTCCGCTGGACTGGCTGTAGCCCAGCGCCCGACCCCCCATGAGCACCAACATCCGCCAGATAGCGCCACCCGACGACCTCCATGCCGAACGCGGGCGCCGTGGCCGCGGAGCTGCCGGGTGCGGGCACGATCGCCGAGGCGATGGTGCTGCACGGAATGTTCTTAGCGATAGGCGGCATTTGGAGCCGCCGGAAGAGAGGTCGTGATGGCGACTACTGATCAGATGTCGGAGGCTGTGAAGACAAACGGCGCCGGAGTCGAGATCGACACCAGAATGCGCGTCGGCGAAGCCTGGGTCGCCGCCGACGAGCGCGAGCCCGCGCCCGTCATCAACCCGGCTACCGCGCAGTCGTTCGCTGCGGTTCCGCAGGCTACTGAGGAGGACGCCCAGTTGGCACTCCAAGCGGCGCGGTCAGCGCAGCCCGGGTGGGCTGCGTTGACGCCGGGCGAGCGTGCCGCCTATCTGCAGCGCGTCGCCCAGCTGATCCATGCCGACTCCGAGCGGCTCGCCCGAATCATCTCGCTCGAGGTGGGCAAGCCCCTGCGTGAGTCCCGCTTCGAAATCGAGGGCTGGACGGCCGGGTTCTTCGAGTACTTCTCCGGCTTCGCGCGCGCGGCCCACGGCGAGATCCTGCCGTCCGACAATCGTGGCGAGGAGATCCAGATCCGCAAGGTGCCCTACGGCGTCTGCGTCGCCATCACGCCATGGAACTTTCCGTCGGCGATGGTCGCTCGCAAGGTCGCGCCGGCTCTGATGGCGGGCAACGCCATGGTGGTGAAGCCGAGCTCGACGACGCCGCTGTCCGCACTGGCGCTCGCCGCGATCTTCGAACGCGCCGGGATCCCAGCCGGGATCGTGAGCGTGCTTACGGGCCCGGGGGGCAAGCTCGGGGAGGCGCTCGTCCGCGACCCGCTCACGCAACTCGTCACGCTGACGGGCTCGGTGCGCGCCGGCGAGAAGATCGCGGCCGGCGCTGCGGAGAACCTCGCCGCCGTCTCGCTCGAACTCGGCGGCAAAGCCCCGTTCATCGTCATGGACGACGCTGACATCGACAGTGCCGCGCGCCACGCGCTGACCGCCCGCTTCCAGAACAACGGCCAAGTCTGCACGTGCAACGAGCGCACCTACGTGCACCGACGGGTCTACGACGAGTTCATCGATCGTTACGTCGCGCTCACGCGCGAGCTCAAGCTGGGCGATCCGCTCGACGAGGCGACCGACCTTGGTCCGAAGGTGACCCAGGAGGAGCTCGAGAAGGTCGAGCGGATGGTTGACACGGCTCGCGAGCAGGGCGGCGAGATCGTGACCGGGGGCAGGCGCGCCGAGGTGCCGGGATTCGATGGCGGCTACTGGTACGAGCCCACGGTCATCACCACCACCAGCAACGACATCGAGATCATGCAGAAAGAGATATTCGGCCCCGTGTCTCCCGTCATGGCGATCGACTCCTTCGAGGAGGGGCTCCAGCTCGCCAACGACTGCGAATATGGACTCTCCGCCTATCTGTTCAGCAACGACGCGAAGACGGTTCACCGCTTCATCGACGGCTGTGACTTCGGCGAGCTCTACATAAACAAGATCGGGCCGGAGCAGTTGAACGGCTACCACACCGGGTACCGCCACAGCGGCATCCTCGGCGACGACGGCACCCACGGCCTCGAGAAGTACTCGCGCCGCCGCACCGCCTACGTCAGCTGGCGTGAGGACACCGCGGCCGACTTGATGCCCGCCTCCGTCCGATCGAATGGGACCGCATGACGGTCTGGGGAGCTCGCGAATCAGATCCGCCTGCTCACCAGGCAGCACCTCCCGAACGACCTCAGCGGCACCGACGCCCTGCACGGCGCGTGCGGCGATGAGCGTCGCCGCGCTCCCGGCCCCGATCTCGTCGGTGCCCGCTGCCCTCACTCATCTACGGACACGCGCTGAGGCTCCCCGGTCGTGGTCGGCACGGAGGTCGCCCGAGGTCCTGTGCACCCGCGTCAGGATTCAACGAAACCGAGTGAGCGATCGGGGCCTCTCGAGAAGAGCCGATGAGCCCCTTCCGGAAACCCGCTTCCGCGGAAGGTCCACGCCACCTCGCGGGGCGGAATAATGAGCGGGTGGCGGCGAACCACAGGTTCCTCCGCGAGTTGCGCTCGCTGCCTCGATGTCGGAACCACGTGGCGGCGGGCGTCGTGACGGCCGGGCTCGTGGCCATCGGGTGCGGTGCAACGCACGATCGCGGCGCACAACCCGCCGACCGGGCGGTCCGGCCGGCGCAGGCCGACGTCGCGCGCGCGCTCTCGTCGCCGACGGGCTATCGGGGACCGGCGCGCGGGCCTCGCGCTCAGCGCGGCGGCCTGGTGGTCTACGTCGCCGGCGACCTGACCAACGGCGGCATCGCCAGCGCGGCCCTTGGCGTCCAGCAGGCGGCCCGTGCGATCGGCTGGCAGCTGCAGATCCTCGACGGCCAGGGGACCACGGCGGGACAGGCGCGTGTTCTGCGCGCCGCGTTGCGCCTTAAGCCGACCGGCATCGTCCTCGGCGGCTTCGACGCGACAGCGCAGACGCTCGCGCTGCGGCGAGCGCGAGCGCTGGGCATCCCGGTGGTCGGCTGGCACGCTGGCACACGCCCGGGCCCGGATCGGCACGCCGGCCTGTTCACCAACGTGTCCACGGACCCCGCGTCCGTGGCGCGTCTGGCCGCTGACTACGTCATCGCCCACTCCGACGGGACAGCCCATGTGGTGATCTTCACCGACCGCAGATACCCCATCGCCGCCTACAAGGCGGATGTGATGGCGGCGCAGATCAGAAGGTGCCGTCGCTGCGCGGTGCTCGACATCGTCGACTCGCCGATCGACCTTGCCCAGCAGCAGATGCCGGCCGTCGTGTCGTCGCTCCTGCACCGATTCGGGGCGCGGTTCCGCTACCTGCTGGCGATCAACGGCATCTACATCGGCGGGGCGCTCGCGGCCTTCGTGAACGCGGGCAGGCGCGGGGACGATCCGCCGTTCGCAATCGGGGCCGGTGACGGCGATGCATCGGATTTCGAGCGGATCCGCGCGGGTGATCATCAGACGGCGTCGATCGCCGAGCCGCTGTACCTGCAGGGCTGGCAGATCGTCGATGAGCTGAACCGCGCCCGTGCGGGGCAGCCCTCGTCCGGCTACATCACTCCACCGCGACTGATCACCCGCGCCGATGTGCCGGACCGCGTGGTCTTCGATCCGCCCAGCGGCTATCGCGGGAACTACCGGCGGATCTGGGGTCGTTAGGCGTCGGCTCCCGCCGCAGTCGGCGCCGCGACCGGGATCTGAGCGGTCAAGACGGTACCGGCACTCGGCTCGCTGTGAACCGCGAGCGCTCCGCCCAGCGCTGCGACGCGGTCATGGAGACCGATCAGGCCGGACCCCCGGGAGGGATCGGCACCGCCGACACCGTCGTCGCGGATGGTGAGCACGATCCACCGGTCATCGACGTCGACGGTGATCCGCACCTCCGAGGCGTGCGCGTGCTTGGCCGCGTTCGTCAGTGCCTCGGAGGCGACGTAGTACGCGGTCGCCTCGACGTTCTTGGGCAACCGCACGTCAGACTTCATGTCGACGGTCACGGGGATGATGGAGGAGCGGCGAGCGAGCGTCTTGAGCGCTGGCCCGAGGCCACCGGACGAGAGGATCCTCGGATGGATGCCGTGCGCGATCTCGCGCACTTCGTCCATCCCGCGCTGGGCGTGCGTAAGCGCCTCGTCCACCAGCTCGGCCACCGGCCCGTTTGCCTCGCCGAGCTCCTTTCGCACCAGCTTGAGCACCACCACCGTGCTCACCAGGCGCTGCTGCGCACCGTCGTGCAGGTCGCGCTCGATCCGCCGGCGCGCCTCATCAGCCGTCGCCACGATCCGCCTGCGGGACGCGGCCAGCTCGGCGCCGCTCTCGGCATTCGCGACGGCGGTCGCCACCAGCTCCGTGAACTGCGCCATGCGGATCTCCGTGTCGCCGCCGGCCATGTCCGAATGCTTCCAGGCGGCCACGATCGCGCCCCACGGGCGCCCCGAGACCACGATCGGCACGGCGACCGCGGCAGCGATGCCGACGGCGAGCAGGCTCTTGGCGAGGGCCTCCGATCCCTCCCGGAGGTGATCGGTGCGCTCCAGGCTCCGGCTCTGCGCGACGCGCCCCCAGAGCTGGCCACGGTCGAGGCTCAGATGCGAGCCGGCGCCGATCTCGGCATCCGAGGCGCCGTAACTCCCCACCACGGAGGCAGTGCCGTCCTCCTGGTAGCGCAGTAGGCGCGTGGCGTCGGCACTCAGCAGCTGGCCAACTTCGACCGCGACGGCGTCGAACAGCTCGCCGGCGTCGTGGCCCTGGGCAACCAGGGTGGCGACGCGGCGCAGCGCGGCCTGCTCGTGAATGAGCATCCGGTTCTCGGTGACGTCGCGCGCCGCGGCGTACATCAGGCCCTTCTCGGGCATCGCTCGCGTGTTCCACTGCAGCCAGCGCACTGCGCCGTCGGCCCGGAGGTAGCGACTCTCGAAGCCCGAGATATGCCGTCCCTTGCTGAGCGCACGGACCAGCTTGGCGGTCCGTTCACGGTCATCCGGATGGACGAACTCCAGGAACGGGCGCGACAGCAGCTCGCCGGCCTCGTAGCCGAGCGTGTGTTCGAACGCCGGGTTCACGCGCTTGAGGTACCCGTCGAGACCGGCGACGCAGAGCAGGTCGAGCGACAGGTCGAAGATGTCGTCGACCTGGCGTTCGGCGCGGCGCCGCCGCAGCATCCCGCGGCCCAGCAGGTAGACGAGGAGCGCGGTCGCCGGCGGCCAGCCGACCGCGAGCCACGGCAACGTCGCCTGCAGCGCGGTAGGCGGCTCCCGGGCCACGTCGACCCGCCACCGGCGCGTGAGCGCCTCGAAGCTCTGGCTGGCGGCGGGAGCGGTGGCAAGCGCGCCGTTGAGCGTGCGGCCGTCCAGGCTGATCGCGGTGCGGTGCGGATTGAGGTTCAGGGACACGCTCAGCCAGTCCGCGGGCACGAACACGACGAGGAAGCCCTGGCTTCCGAGCCCTTGACCGAACTGTGCCCCCTGGACCACGAAGCACCCGCGCTGCCCGGCGAGCGATGCGACTGGCGTCGCCGTGCCGGCGAAGACGGACGTGGGGTCCCGCAGCGTGGCGGCGAGGGCCGGCACGCGGGCCATGTCGACGCCGCGGCGCACCGCGACACCCGTGACGAACGTCGCCGGCAGATACGTCGCCGCCGGCACGGCGACCTGCTGTCCGGGCGGCCGCGTGATCGGCGCCCGGATACGGCGTTCGTAGTCGCGCCGCGCCCGATGAGCCACGCGCTCCACCCACATGGCGGCCGTCAGCCCGACGGTCGTCGCGGCGCTTCCCTGCAGTGCTGCGAAGCGTCGTCCGTCCGGCACGCGCTCGCCCTCCAGCGCGTTGCCGAGCCCGATGGCGAACGCACGCGCCCGTTCGAGCTGCCCCTGGACCTCCAGCGCCTGGGCCTCGGCCCGCCGGTGCGCCGCGTTCCCGCGCTCGTCGTCGACCGCTCGCGTCGTGACGACGAAGCCAGCCACGCTGAGCACGACGACGAGGAGCGCTACCGCGACGCGAGCGGCGCCAGTGGAACGAAGCCAGCCATGTCGTGTCGCGTCCACGTCGAGAATTATCCGCCGACGTCGTCGCGCCGGGGATCGCCGGATCGGTCCGGCCGCGCGGGAGACCCGGCGCGTCCGCGACTCCCCCGGGCGGCGCTGTGGCGCCGGCGGCCGACAAGAGGCGCTCCTTTGTGTACTGCGGTCGTCTTTCGGAGCGGTCGGCTTCACCTGGAGACGTACGAAAAAGAGTCTCCCTCGAGCCGACGACAGAGGCCGCGCGGATCTCCAACATGGCCGCAGCACCGGTCAAGCGATGAATCGCCTCGCACATGGCTTTCTTGCTGCGACCGACATGCGCGCCAGTTCATGCCAAATGCAAGGAGCCTTCCGTGCACCGTGACCTCATCACCCGCCGACGCCGTCCCATGGGCGCCGCGGCCGGCCTCGCCATCGGCGCGCTGCTCGTCGCCGCGGGCAGTGCAATCGCCGCCGCCCCGCCCACCCCGGTGTCGGGCGACGACGTGGCGATGTCGCCTCCGCCGCCGAGTCAACCGACGCGGGCGAACGGCAACACGAAGCACACCACGCGGTTGTACGGCAGGAACGCCTTCCAGGAGGCGGTCTCGGTCACGCAGCTCGTCTATCCGGCCGACGGGGCGACCGGCGTGGACGACTCCTTCCCGGACGATCGGCCGCGGGCGGTCACCCTTCTCACCACCGACGACCCGCTGACCGCGATCACGGCCACGCCGCTCATCCACTTCCCCGACAACGCCCCGGTGCTGTACGTCACCGCCGACGGCATCCCGAAGATCACGCGCGACGAGATCAAGCGCCTCAAGCCGGTCGGCATCGGCCGCCACGACAACGTCCAGGCGTTCGTGGTCGGCGGCGCGGCGAACCCCAACGTGCTCGCGGCTCTGAGCGCGCTTGGCCTCAAGTACGAGACGGTCACCGCACCCGACACCGCCACGCTCGCAAACAAGGTCGATGAGCTCTACGGCTCGATCGCGAACCCCGACCAGGGCTTCCCGATCATGAGCACTTCGGCCACGGGCGAGGGCAGCACGATCGCCGACGTCGTGGTGGGCTCGATCTCGTCGTGGCAGTACATTCTTCCAGCCACGCACTGGGTGTCACACATGCCGACCGGCCTGCTGTGGGTCACGCAGGACAGCGTGCCGCAGCCGACGATCGACGCGCTCAAGCGCCGCATGGGGCACGCGCAGATCTACGTCTACGGCGGCCCGAGCGTCGTCAGCTCCAAGGTCGTGAGGGAGCTCGCTCAGTACGGCAACGTGTCGCGGATCACCGAGGATGATGGCGTCGCGTTCAACAACCCGGTCCCCAACACGCCGCTCACGACCGCGCTGGCATTCTCGAAGATGTGGGATCCCGTGGGGATGATGGGGTGGAACATCGTCGGCCCCGGGCATGGCTTCACGCTCGTCCGCCAGGACGACTGGCAGGGCGCGGTGGGCTCGGCGATCCTGTCGCACCTCGGCTTCCACGCGCCGCTCCTGCTCACCAACAGCAGCAAGACCCTCCCCACGGAGCTCGACGGCTACTTCAAGGAGGTCGCTCCGGCATTCCTCGTCTCGCCGGCCGACGGGCCGTACAACATGACCTACGTCATCGGCGACTACGGCCGGATCTCCTGGAAGGTGCAGACCCAGATCGACCATGACTCCGGCATGACCAACCGGCGTCTTCCCCAGCAGACGACCGGCGGCACCTACCAGCCGCCGATGTAGGCATAGCCAGGCACCGCCCACGATGCGAAGGAGCCGCCGGCCCACGACCGGCGGCTCCCGACATCCGCGAGGGCCGAGCTGCGTTCGCTCGCCGTGGTACGTCGTCGTGCTGCTCACGTCATGAGCTGCGCGAGCCAGGGGTCAAGGCGCCCGGCCATGCGACCCCGAACCAGGAGGTCACGGACCCAGGCGTTGACGCAACCGCGCCCCTTTCGTCGCCCTTCGGGAGCCCGAACGTGCCGGGTGGCGAGGATGTCTTCCGCCCAGTCCGACCCCGGAGACGGAGACGGGGTCGGTGCCTCTAAGGTCTTCTACTACGACGAGAGCTTCATGCAACGGCGCTTGGACTACTCCCCCGACGTCGCCGGCAACCTGCCCGTAGCCCAATACGTGCACGACCCCAAGACTTTCGACGGGTTCGTCTTTCCTACCCGTCGCCGCGTGGACCGCCACGACACCGACGGCATCGCGAACCAGTCGTTTGCCGCCATCGCCGTCGACATCCAGAGCATCGCCGTCGGCCAGACCTGATGTCCGACTCCGCCAACACCAGATGACACGAAGGAACCGCCATGTCTCGCCCCGTTCTCGAACCCACCGCCGACCACGCCATCACCGTCGGGCCCACCGCTGGACGAGTGGTGGTGAAGATCGCGGGCCAAGTCGTGGCTGACACGTCCGCCGCACTGACCCTCGAAGAGGCCGGCTACGACCCGGTTCAGTACATCCCGGTTCATGACGTCGACCAGTCGGCGCTGCGCCCGTCGGAAACGAGCTCGTACTGCCCCTACAAGGGCGAAGCCGGCTACTTCACCGTCGACATTGCCGGCCTGGAGCCATTCGAAGATGCCGCGTGGTTCTACGAGGAGCCGTACGCCTCGGTTGCGGAGATCACCAACCACGTGGCCTTCTACACCGACCGGGCCGAGGTGCTGACATGACGGTTCGGGATGGCAGCGCGGAGTGGCACGGAGACGTTCAGACCGGCTCCGGCAAGATCACGGTCGGCAACGCGGTGTTTGAAGGCCCGTATTCCTTCGGGTCTCGATTCGAAGACCGAGAGGGAACCAATCCCGAGCAGCTGATCGCCGCGGCGCTCGCTGGCTGCTTCACGATGGCGCTCTCCAATCTGCTCACCGAAGCCGGGCATCCCCCGGAGTCCCTGCGGACGCATGCCGTTGTCCACCTGCGAAACAGCGACGGCGAGATCTCGCTTTCACGGATCGACCTGGATACGACCGGGCGCGTGCCCGGACTGGCCGAGGCCGAGTTCCAGCGTTACGGCGGAGAGGCGAAGGCCAAGTGTCCCGTTTCGCGAGCGCTCTCCGGAGTCCCAGAGATCACGTTGAGCGCAAAGCTCGAATGACGGGAGGCGACAGGTACCAAGACAGGATATGCAGCGATGACAGTCGTCATCGATACTGGTACTACGCCCCATCTCCGTCAGGGCCGGAGTTCATCACCGCGCTCGGAGAGACGACGCCGATGCACCGCGCTTCACAACCCAAGGAGATCGCCGAGGTCGTCGCGTTCCTCCTCTCCCCACGAGCGAGCTGCATGACCGGCGCCACCGTCGCCGCCGACGGCGGACGCAGAGCGATCGGGTCAGGCGGGGAGCCAAGTTCAACCATGGCGAATCGACCGACCCGATGAACGCGCTTCGCTTGAACGGCTTCGGTGATCCCGCAAAGGTCGTGGCGCTTGTCCCCGGGCCCGAGCTTCACGCCGGTTACGACGAGCTGCTCGTTGCGCTCGAGGCGGCGCCTGTGCACCCCTCGGATTTGCATCTGATCCGGGGCTTCTACGGCGTGCGCCCCGGGCTGCCTGCGCCGCTCGGTGCCGAAGGCGTTGGTCGAGTCGTCGAGGTTGGGCCCGGAGCCGATCAGGACCTCGTCGGACGGCGGGTCGTGATCCTGCCGACGTACGAGCAGGGCACCTGGGCCGACCACGCCGTGGTAGCCGCCGACAACGTCGTGGCGGTCGGCGACGACGCTGACACGTTGCAGCTCGCGATGATCGGCGTCAACCCGCTCACCGCGCTGCTGCTGCTGCGTCTGCCCGAGCATCTGTCGCAGGGCGACTGGATCGCTCAGACAGGCGCGAATTCTGCCGTCGGTCAGTACGTCATCAAGCTCGCCAAGCTCGCCGGTGTCAAGACGCTAAACCTGGTACGCCGCGAGCCGGCCGCCGCGCAAGTCACTGCTGCAGGAGGCGACCGAGTGATCGTCGTCGGCGACGACCTTCCTAGGCAATTGGAACGAGCACTGGAAGGGCACGAGCTGGCGCTCGTGCTCGACTCGGTCGGCGGCCCGTCCGTGGCTGATCTCGCACACCGGCTGCGCTTCGGCGGCAAGGTCGTCAGCTTTGGCGCGCTTGGCGGACAGCCGACTGCGCTCTCGGTGCGACACGACCTGATCTACCGCCACGTCAGCCACCACGGCTTCTGGACCTTCAACTGGCTGCGCCAGGCATCCAGCGAAGACATCAACGCGCGCTATCGGGAAATCGCCGGCCTCGTCACCAGCCGCAAGCTCGCCGTCGAGATCGACCAAACCTATCCGCTCGAGCACTACGCCGAAGCGCTCGAGCACGCCGAGCAATACCAGCGCTCGGGGAAGGTGCTGTTCACGTTCGGAGACGAGAGCGTGACCCGTGAGCGCCTACCTCATCTCACAAGTGGAAGTCCTTGACGCTGAGGCGTGGGAGAACTACCGCACCCGCGCAGCGCACGTGATCGCCCAGTTCGGCGGGCGCTACCTCGTCAGTGGGCGACCGCCGACGTGATCGAGGCGGATTGGCCCGCGGAGGAGCCGCCTCCTCAGACGGTGACCGTGGCGGAGTTCCCCAACATGAAGGTCTCGCAGACTCGTACTCGTCGCCCCAGTACGCCGAGGCGTTCGCGTTTCGCGCCGCCGCGGTCAAACGGCGAACGACGATCGGCCGAGCGCCGTCCAAGTGCCGGCGAGGTCGTCCGCGGCCAGCTGCATGGCGTGGCTGGTTCACCGGTCTGACCCGGCTCGCATAGCTCGACCGTGCGATTTCTTTGAGGTCAGGCGGTCTGGCTGGCGCGAGCGATCTCGGGAGCGTGCTCGCGGTCGCGCTCTGTGGCAAGCCTGGTGAGGTCGACTCGCGAGTTGACGTCGAGCTTTGCGAACACCTGGCGCAGATGTGTGTCGACGGCGAACTCCAAGCTCTCGGAGGCGGCTGCGGAGCCTCGCTGCATCCCGAGTCGCTCCGGCCCGCACGAACAGGACCATAGCCTGGCTGAGAGCGTCGATCGCCGAGCCTGAGGTTCCCTGCCGCCCGTGCGCGAGGCCGAGGTCCTCGTACGCAGCTGCGAGCGCAAGCGATCGAGGGCTTCGCTCGAACAGACTCACGGCCTCCGACAACGCGTCAATATCGCTGTTGAGCAGTCCCGTGGCGTGAGCAGCAATCGCGTCAAGCGACGGAACGCCGGGACTGAGTTCGGCGCGTCGGTTCGCATCCACAGCGGCGCTTTCGGCGAGCTCGCGGTCGCCGGTGGCGAGGGCGATTCGCACCATCTGTGGCTCGTCGGCCATGTCCCTCCAGAGCCTCTGAAGCACATGTTTGCGGTCTGACTCGCCCATCGCGCACAGCCACTGGTGAGCCTGCCGCAGATCGCCCTCGGCCGTCGCCTGCAGACTCAGCAACCAGGCGGCGTGGCGGCGAACGCCCGGCGTGCTCTCGTTCAGCATCGCCTTGGCGATTTCGGTCGTCTGGCGAACCTCCCGGCCATCGCCGGTGTGGAGCGCCAGTCGCCCGAGCGCGACCACCCCCGAGGCGTCCATCACCGTCACGACCGGGGGCCCATGGGGATCGAATCGACCGTTCAGCACGGAGGCGTCCTCGACGCGACCGAGCCCCAGGAGCATCTGTCCCCGCGTGATCTCGGCGACGTGCAGGAACCAGGAAAACCCGCGCTTGAGCGACTCGGCGATGATTCTGTCGATCTCTTGGAGCGCGTCTTCCTCGCGATCGAGGGCGAGGAGCGCCTGCGACCGCCACAGCCGGGTCAGCAACTCGTCCAGTCCGTGTGGATCTGCGAACTCGTCGCGGAGAATCGTCTCGAACCGCTCGAGCGCGCGGGTGAAGTCCCCGTCCATGTAGTGAAGACCACCCTCGCTCAGCGCGAGCGGAAACCGGGCGACCCGGTCAAGGCGCCCGCCGGCGGCCACGGCATCCGACAGCACTGCCTGCGCCTCATCTGTCCGCCCCGCCCGCCACCACCAGGTTGTAGGCCAACTTCGCCAAGTGCGCCAGGCGCAAGCGCTCAGCTAGACCCGGCAGCTTCAAGGCCTCACGGCTAGCGTGCACCCTCACGTCGGGGGACACCAACCACATGCCGGCGATCCCGAGTCGCACCTCTGCCTCCTGCGCCACCGGGAGCACCTGCCGCATCGCGTCATCCGCGAACGCCTTCCCCTCCTCGATCCGTCCGGCCGCATGCAGCGACATCGCGGATTTTACGACGAGCGGACCGCGCAGCGGTCGCCTCTCGGGGGCCAGCTCCAGAGCCCGCCGCTCAGGTCGGCGCTCGCTCCCGGATCGGTCGTCGCGAGCGCCTCCGCGGCCGCCAGGAGCGTCGTGATCGCGACCTCATCCCCTGGCTCGGCGCTTGCGGCAAGCTGAATCGCGACTTCGACGGGCAATGCCCCCCGGGCAAGCATCACCTCCGCGGCTTGTCGATCGAGAGCCCTGCGGACCGACGGCGCACACGCATTGCGCACAGCCTCGCGGATCAGATCGTGCTGAAAGCCGAGCTGCTCTCCCCGCTCTCGCACGATGCCGGCCTCGATCAGCTCCTCAACCGATCTCAGCAGTGAGGCCGCGGGCACCCCGAGCATCTGTGCGAGATCGGACGCAGAAAGCGTTCGCCCCAGCGATCCAGCCACCGTCGCGACCCGACGCGCTGATTCGGACATTCGGTCCAGGCGCTCGCATGCTCGCGCTGATTCGGTCTGGAACCTTGTAAGCGGTCAGTCTCGCCAGCCCGGAATCGACTCGGACAAGGTCCTCCTGTCGTAGACCCTCGAGCAATTCCACAAGCAGGAATGGGTTGCCGCCGGCCTCACCGGCCATGCGGAGCAGGGTCTCATCGGGTTCCGCCTGCATTGCGTCGCTCGCCAGCTGCGCCACCG
>JAWVGJ010000018.1:0-45261 GCA_033855115.1 Solirubrobacteraceae bacterium | reverse complement strand
AGACGCGGACCGCGCACTGGTTGCGCGAGCGCACCAGCTCGTCAAAGACCGCCAGACGCGGAACGTCTGAGCCCAACAACAACAGATCGATGCGATGCTCACGCACGACCGACGCCAGCTGCCCGATACCGCCCAGCGCCTCAGGACAGGGAAACGCCGGCACCACACAACGATCCGTCGCGATCCACCCAACCGTCGTGTGATCAGCGATCCCGTTGATCTCCAACTCCTCGATCAACGCCACCACCGCCCGCTGACGCCCAATCACCGCAATCCGCGTCGGCCGTTGTGCAGGCCGGAGCGACCAGCACAGTGCTGCGGCAACACAGACCGCCACCGCCGCGACGACGTCGACCTCGAGCGGCTGCCAGGGCAGGCTGACAACAGCAAACGCAAGGCTGATCGCCGTCACGAAGACGACCATCACGCGCTCGCCCGTTCGCGAGCCGCGCGACTTGTGTCGCATTGTGCGCGATCGGAGCTCGTCGCTTCTCGGGCGGCGTTCGTCGATATCGACAACGCCGCCCGGCGACATGTCCGTGAGGGCCCCTCGGTCGAGCTGCTCCGAGCTCAAAAGTTCATCCGTGACCGACGATATAGCCACTCCGTGCCTCCTTTGGCCCCTTGAGTTGATCCATACCCCGATGCGTAAGTCTCCATTCTGCCCGATCCGGGCATGAGTTTGGTGCAGGCAGCAAAGGTTGCTGGTTAGTGGAGTCGAACGGGCGACGAGACGCGCGTCGTGCGAGAAGTCCGGAGAGGATCTCGCGAGAACGCGCAGCGCGCTTTGCGAGAACACGCAGGCGCCCGTGATCGACGGGGTGGTGGGGGCCCGTCGACAGATGCACGCCGCGCGAAACGGGGGCGGTTGACAAGCGTCGCGCGACGGCCGAGGCTGTCGGCTGTGCCGATCCGGGTAGGCATCGATCTCGTCGCGGCTGATGCCGTCCAGGAGAGCCTACGGGCGGCGCACGGCGAGCGTTACCTCGAGCGCGTCTACACCGATCGCGAGATCGACGACTGCCGGACCGCCGCCGGCATCGATCCGGAGCGGCTGGCCGCGCGCTTCGCGGCCAAGGAGGCGACGCTCAAGGTCCTGCCAGCCGGCGACGAGGGCCTCGCGTTGACCGCGATCGAGGTGCGCCGGGAGCCTTCGGGACGCGTCAACGTCCAGCTCAGCGGGCGCGCCGCCGAGCTCGCCACCGACGCCGGCGTCGTCGAGCTCTCGTTGAGCCTCACGCACGAGGCCGGGCTGGCCGCCGCCGTCGTCGTCGCTGAGATCCGTGCGGCCGGGGACGCCGGACCGGAAGCGGTCTGACCTACTCCTCTCCGCGGCGAGTGAGCGCGATGTCGTCCACTGGCGGTGGAGCGCAACGAGCTGGGCTATGCGATCCTCCACGCGCACGACTTCGTCGCACTGCACCACTACATCTGGCATGAGACCGAGGAGCGCCGCGCCACGGTGGGCGGACCGGCTCGAGCGGCCGGTCGTGTCGGGATTTCGCTTGGACCATGCGACTGACATGAACCATCAGATCCGACAGATCATCGCCGATCACGGGCGCATGCCCGTCGACGCACACGCGCTCGACGACCATGCCGACCTCTACCAGGCCGGCATGACCTCACACGCGAGCGTCAACGTCATGCTCGCCCTCGAGGATGCCTTCGACCTCGAGTTTCCGGACGCGATGCTCAAGCGCAGCGTCTTCGAGAGCATCGCGTCGATCGCCGCGGCGCTGACGCAGCTCGAGGTGGCGGCGTGAGCCTGCACGTCGATCGTGACCAAGCCTTCCTGGAGGGCATCTGCCGGCTGGCGGACGACATCGCGGCGCCGCACGCCGAGGATGTCGATCGCAATGCGCGCTTCCCGCTGGAGGCCGTCGACGCGATGCGCGAGCGGGGCGCCCTGTCGGCCTTCGTGCCGTCGGAGATCGGCGGGGGCGGCGTCTCCTTCGAGGCCGTGGCGGCCGCCTGCTTCGAGCTCGGCCGGCGCTGTGGCGCGAGCGCGATGGTGTTCGCGATGCACCAGATCCAGATCGCGTGCATCGTGCGCCATCCCGACGACGCGCCATGGTTCGAGGACTACCTGCGCGACGTCGTTCGCGAACAGCGGCTGATCGCCTCGGCGACGTCGGAGGTCGGGACGGGCGGTGACATGCGGCGGTCGGTGGCGGCGGTCACCCCTGGCGACGGCGGCCACGCGACATTCGAGAAGCAGGCCCCGACCGTGTCCTACGGCGCGCACGCAGACGACCTCTTCACGACCCTGCGTCGCTCCCCCGACGCCGAGCCCAACGACCAGGTGATCGTGCTGACGCGCAACGACCAGATGTCGCTTGAGCAGAACGGCACGTGGGACCCGCTGGGCATGCGCGGTACCTGTTCGCCCGGGTATGTCGTGCGAGCTCGGTTCCCCGCCGAGCAGGTGCTGCCGACGCCATTTCCGAACGTTTGCACCGAGTCGATGGTGCCGGTCTCACACATCCTGTGGTCACACTTGTGGCTTGGAATCGCCACCGACGCCTTCGACCGGGCGCGCGCCTTCGTCCGCGCCGCGGCCCGCAAGCAGCCGGGCTCGCCGCCATCCTCGGCCCAGCGACTGTCGCACCTCATGAGCGAGCTGTCGCTGCTGCGCGCGGAGGTGAACTCCGCGTTGCGGGAGTTCATCGAAGCCTCCGAGGAGCCCGAGCGCGAGCGCCTCTCGACGATGGCAGCGGTGCTGCGCTTCAACAACCTCAAGATCGCCGCCTCCGAGCAGGCGCCGCGTGTCTGCCAGGGTGCGCTCGGGGTATGCGGGATCGTCGGCTACAAGAACGACACGCCGTTCAGCGTCGGGCGCCACCTGCGCGACTCGTTGTCGGCGTGCCTGATGGTGGCCAACGAGCGGATCCACCAGACGAACGCGAGTTTGCTGCTCATCGCCAAGGAGGTCTAAGCGCGTGGTCCAGTTTCGCCCGGCGATCGGCGACGAGTCGCAGTTCCTCGAGCAGCTGTTCGATCACGGCCTGCTGCTGCGCACGGGAGCACCCGGCGTCTACGGTCGCGGGGCGCTGTTCGAGGACGTGCGCGAGCGCGTGGACGCGCTCGTCACCCGCGTTGCCGCGCCGGACGCAGCGGAGTCGCTGCGCTTCCCGCCGCTGCTGGCGCGCCGGCACCTCGAGGCGACCGGCTACCTGGAGTCCTTTCCGCATCTGGCCGGCACGATCTTCGCGTTCGATGGCTCGGAGGGCGATGCGGCCGAGCAGGCCCGGCGAGCGGCTGAGCACGAGGATTGGAGCCCGTATCAGACGATGACCGACCTCGTGCTCGTGCCCGCCGCGTGCTATCCGGTCTATCCGGCGATCGCCGCCCGCGGGCCGCTGCCCGACGGCGGGACGACGATCGACGCGGGCGGCGCCTACGTCTTTCGCCGCGAGCCCTCGGGCGACCCGGCCCGCCTGCAGATGTTCCACCAGCGCGAGATGGTCCGCATCGGCGAGCCCCGGGCCGTCGCCGCGTGGCGCGACGCCTGGCGCGATCGCGCGGTCGAGGTCATGCACCGCGTGGGGCTCGATGCCGAGCTCGACGTGGCCAGCGACCCGTTCTTCGGCCGCCAGGGTCGGCTGCTCGCCGCCAGCCAGCGCGCGCAGGAGCTGAAGTTCGAGCTGCGGATCGCGATCGCGTCCCCCGAGCCGACGGCGGTCGCATCCTTCAACTACCACCAGGATCACTTCGCGCAGAGCTTCGGGATCGCGCTCGCCGACGGCGCGATCGCCCACACCGCGTGCCTGGGCTTCGGGCTGGAGCGGATCACGCTTGGGCTGCTGCGCACGCACGGGCTGGATCCGCAGCGCTGGTCGCCGGCGGTCAGAGACGAGCTGTGGGGCCAGTGAGCACGGTGACGAGCGGCCTCGTGACCCTCTTCGGCCACGACCCGGCGACGTACGGCTCGCATGCCGTGCACGCCGGGGGGCAGACGTATACGGAGACGAACTGCTACATGGACGTCCTCATCGAGCTGCTGCACGCCCGTGGCGACGAGCCGCTGGCGGCGATGGGCTGGACGGTCCGGATGGACTTCGAGGGCGACCAGTGGACCTTCTTCAAGCCGCACCCCGAAGATCTGGAGCAGCTGTTCGGCATCGATATCCACGAGATGCAGCCCTACCGGCCGCTGCCGGTGCAGATCGCCGAGCTGCTCGCGTCCGGGCGAACGATGATCGTCGAGCTCGATGCGTGGTACCTCCCTGACACGGCGGCGACAAGCTACCGCCGCGAGCACGTCAAGACCTCGGTCGCCGCCGAGGCGATCGATATCTCGCGCGAGCGCCTGCGCTACTTCCACAACACGTCGCTGCACGAGCTCGAGGGCGAGGACTACCGCGGGGCGTTTCGTCTCGGCGGGGCCTTCTCCGATGACGTGCTGCCGCCGTACACCGAGATCGTGCGATTCGACGCCGGGCCTCGGCTGGCGGGCGAGGAGTTGCGCGCAGCCGCGCGCGAGCTGCTGCGCCGCCATCTCGACCGGCGACCGGCGTCCAACCCGTTTCAGCGCTTCGGCGAACGGCTCGCCGAGGACATGCCCGCGCTGCTGCAGGGAGGCGCGGCCGACTACCACGCCTACGCGTTCGCCACCGTGCGCATGGCCGGCGCCGGCTTCGAGCTGTGCGCGTCGCATGTCGACTGGCTGCTGGGCGCTCGCGGGGCGCGCGCGCGTGCCGCGCTGACGCGGATCGTCGAGGCCTCCAAGCTGCTCGGCTTCAAGCTGGCACGGCGCCGGCAGTTCGATCCGCAGCCGGCGCTGGATGCACTTGCCGAAGCCTGGGACGAGGCGTTGCTCGAGCTGGACGACGCGGTTGGGTGAGGGCATGCTCGTCCCCGCCGCGCTGCCGCGCATCGAGGGCCACGACGTGCGGCGCCTGAGCGAGGGCTGGCAGGCCGTCGCCACCGAGCCCGACGCATGCCCGGATCCTGGCGGCATCGACCGGTTGGGCTGGCTGGCGGCGCGCGTCCCGGGCACCGCGGCGGGCGCGTTGCGGGACGCCGGAATCGACCCCCCCGGCGACCTCGATGCGCAGGACTGGTGGTTTCGCACGAGCTTCGACGACCCCGGCGCTCAGGACGGCGAGCAGATCTTCCTGCGCTTGGACGGCATCGCCACGGTCGCCGACGTCTACCTCAACGGCGAGCGCGTGCTCGCCAGCGACTCGATGTTCGCCGCTCACGCGATCGACGTCGGCGCGCGGCTTCGAGCATCCAACGAGCTGGCGATCCGCTGCCGGGCGCTCTCTCCGCTCCTGCGCCAGCGGCGAAAGCCCCGCGCGCGCTGGCGCACGAAGCTCGTCTCCAACGGCGAGCTGCGCTGGTTTCGCACGACGCTGCTCGGCCGTGCCCCCGGTTTCGCCCCTGGGCCGGCCGCCGTCGGTCCCTGGCGGCCGGTGTGGCTCGAGCGCCGGCGGGGCGTCGCCCTGTCCGAGCTCAGGCTGCGGCCGCGCGTGTCAGGCGGCGACGGCGTGCTCGCGGTGCGGGCGCGGCTCGCCGCGCGAAGCGAGGCGCTGCCAACGGCGGTCGCGATCGAGCTCGACGGGCCTTCGGGGCACCACGCGGCGCCGCTCGCGCTCGCGCGCGAGGGGGGACAGCTCGTCGCCAGCGGTGAGCTGCGGATCGCATCGGTCGCGACATGGTGGCCGCACACGCACGGCGAGCCGGTGCTGCACGACGTGCGGCTCGTCATGACCTGCGCATCGCAGACCGGCGCGGTTCAGGCCGGGCGGGTTGGCTTTCGCTCCCTCGCCCCCGGCGCGCGTGCCGATCACGACATCGCCGCCGATGGCCTGCACTTGCACGTCAACGGGGTCGGCATCTTCGCGCGCGGCGCGGTGTGGACGCCGATCGATCCGGTCGGGCTCGCGCCCCAACCACGCGAGCTGCGCACGGCGCTCGAGACCGTCTGCGACGCGGGGATGAACATGCTGCGCATCCCCGGTGCCGGCGCCTACGAGCAACCAGCCTTCTACGATCTCTGCGACGAGCTCGGAATCCTCGTGTGGCAGGACTTCATGTTCGCGAACCTCGACTATCCGTTCTCCGACGACGAGTTCCGCGGGAAGGTCGAGCGGGAGGCAACCGAGCTGCTGGCGTCGCTCGCCGGTCGCCCGAGCCTGTCGGTGCTGTGCGGCAACAGCGAGATCGAGCAGCAGGTCGCGATGCTCGGGCTCGACCCCGAGCTCGGCCGGGGCGAGTTCTTCGGCGAGACGCTGCCGGCGCTGCTGGAGGCCGCGCAGGCGGATGCGCTCTACGTACCGTCCGCGCCGAGCGGCGGCGACCTGCCGTTCCGACCCGACCGCGGCGTGGCGAACTACTACGGCGTCGGCGGGTACCGCCGCCCGCTCACGGACGCGCGCGCCGCCGGCGTGCGCTTCGCGGCCGAGTGCCTCGCGTTCGCCAACGTCCCCGATGCCGAGGCGATCGAGGAGCTGCTGCCCCAGGCCCCCGGCAACGTGGTCGCGCACCATCCGATCTGGAAGGCCGGCGTCCCCCGCGACGCCGGCAGCGGCTGGGACTTCGACGACATCCGCGACCACTATCTGGCTCGGCTGTATGGCGTCGATCCCGTCGAGCTGCGCAGCATCGACCACGATCGCTACCTCGACCTCTCGCGAGCCGTCACCGGCGAGGTCATGGCCGAGGTGTTCGGCGAGTGGCGGCGCGCGGCGTCGTCCTGCGGCGGCGCCCTCGTGCTGTGGCTCCGCGACCTTGCGCCGGGGGCCGGCTGGGGCGTGCTCGACCACCGCGGCGAGCCGAAGGTGGCCTTCCACCATCTGCGCCGCGCGCTCGCGCCCGTCGCGGTGTGGACCACGGACGAGGGGCTCGGCGGCGTGGCCATCCATGTCGCCAACGATCACCCGGATCCGCTGTCGGCTCGGCTGCGCGTCTCGCTGTACCGCGACCTCGAGCAGCAGGTCGGCGAAGCGCTCGAACCGCTCGAACTGGAGGGGCACGGGGCGCACGAAAGCAACGTCGAGACGCTGCTCGGCCACTTCGTGGACGCGGCCTGGGCCTATCGCTTCGGGCCGCCGGCGCAGGATCTCGTCGTGGCCAGCGTGGAGTGCGACGGCGACCTGCTCGCGCAAAGCGTGCGCTTCCCGGCGGGACGTCCGGCTGCGGCGGAGCCGCCCGGGCGCATCGGCCTGGAGGCGAGCGCCCAGTCGCTTCCCGGCGGGACCGTCCGGCTGACGGTGAGCAGCCGGCGACTCGCGTACGGGGTGCGCGTCCACGTGCCCGGGTTCGTGCCCGCCGACGATGCGTTCGCGATCGAGCCGGGCGCGACACGCAGCGTGATGCTGCGCCCGCGCACCCCGGATGCCGCCTTTGCGGGCGGCGCGCTGACCGCGCTCAACGTCCGGGGGCGCACGCGCATCGCAAGCGAGGAGAGCGGCGAATGAGCGCGCCGCCGCCCGAGCGCGCCGTCTACCTCGACGTCGAGCCCGACCCCGTCTTCGGACTGCTGCACGCGCCGGCAGGCGCGCCGCTGGCGACCGCGGTGCTCATCGCCCCGCCCTGGGGTTGGGAGGCCGTCGCCTCGCACCGCAGCCTGCGCGCGTGGGCGCAGCACCTCGCGCGCGCGGGGCATGTGACGCTGCGCTTCGATTTGCCCGCCTCGGGCGACAGCGGCGGCGGGCCGGGAGACGCGTCGCGCCTGGAAGCCTGGGTCGGCGCGATCACGGCCGCGGCGGACTGGCTGCGCGCCGACAGCGGCTGCGGGCGGATCGCCACGCTGGGGCTCGGCCTTGGCGGCCTCGTCGCGGGCAAGGCGATCGCCGACGGAGCACGGATCGACGACCTCGTCCTGTGGGCGGCGCCCGCGCGCGGTCGCGCGTTCGTGCGCGAGCAGCGTGCGTTCTCCAAGCTGCAGGCCTCGCGTCTTACGCCAAGCGAACAACCCGAGCGGTACGGCCTGCCGGACGGATGGCTCGAGGCAGGCGGCTTCGTCCTGGCGGCCGAGACGATCGACGCGCTCGAGCACCTCGACCTGCGCTCGCTGCGGACCGGCGCGCTTGCGCGCGCATTGCTGCTGCAGCGCGAAGGCGCGAGCATCGACACCCGGCTGCGGCTGCACCTCGAGCAGGCCGGCATCGACGTGACGGTCGGCCCGGGCTACGGCTGGGAGGCGATGGTCTTTCATCCCGAACGCCCGCAGGCGCCGGACGAAGTCTTCGCGCGTGTGTCGTCATGGCTTGCGCAGGCGCCTGAGCCCGGGGCCGCCGCCGTGCCGCGCGCGCGGCCGTCGGCCGCGGTCAGTGAGACCGTGCTCGAGATCGACGGCGCACGCGTGCGCGAATCGTCGCTGACGGTGCAACGGCCGGCCGGCCGGCTGGTTGGGGTGCTCGCGCAGCCGGTCGACGCGCCGCAGGCCGGCCTGTGCACGGTGTTCCTCAACGCCGGGGCGGTACGCAGGATCGGCCCGAACCGCATCTGGGTCGAGGCGGCCCGGCGCTGGGCGGCGCGCGGCGTGCCCGCGCTGCGGATCGATCTCGAGGGCATCGGTGACGCCGACGGCGATGCCAACCGCTACCGCGACGTCACGGAGTTCTACGTTCCGGAGCTCGTCGACCAGGTCACGGCCGTCCTCGACGCGCTCCAGGCGCGCGGCGTTGGCGACCGCTTCCTGCTGGCGGGGTTGTGCTCGGGCGGCTACTGGGCGTTCCAGGCGGCCGTGCGCGAGGAGCGCGTCAGCGCCGCGGTGCTCGTGAACTCGGGCGCGCTCGTGTGGGACAACGATCTTGTGAGCCGGCGCGACCGGCGCAGGGTCGCGCGGCTGCGCAAGCTCGACTGGTGGCGCAGGATCCTGCGAGGCGAGGTGACTGTTGCGCGCATGCGTGCGATCGCGCGCGCCTACGCGCAGGACGCCGTCCGGCGACGGCTGCGGTCCCGGCGCGCGCCCGACAACTCGCCGGTCGAGACGAACATCGAGCGCGGCCTCGACCGCCTGCGCGACGCGGGGACGAAGCTCGCGCTCGCGTTCTCCGGCGACGAGGCGCTGCACATCGAGCTCGTGGAAGACGGGGTCCTGGCCCGCCTCGGGCGGTGGCCCAACATCGAGCTCGCGAGCCTCCCCGGGAGCGATCACACGCTGCGCCCGATCGTCGCCCAGCGCGCCGTCCACGCGTTCCTCGATCGCCAGCTCGCATGCGAGCTGGCCCGCGCCGGCGAGCGCTCGCCTCAACCCTCCGAAGCCTCAACCGCAGACGGCGCAGCAGCCACGCGCGATCGCACGGGCCTCGTCGCCGGCTCGAGCCCCTCCGGCCACGCGGCCATGCCTCCGGAGCCCGGCCCGGCGTAGTAGCGCTCAACCCGTCTTGTACCGGGCCGCCACGCGATCACTTCGAGGAGTCGAACGTGAAGCGCGCCTTGGGCTCGGGCTTCGCGGTCGGCGCAACAGGAGGTGGCGGCGGCGGTGGCGGCGCAACGACGACGCGCCGCGGCGGCCGCGGGACGACTGCGGACCGGCTCGGGGTGTCGCTGCGTGCGCGCCTGCGCGCGGTGGCGGCCTTCCTGCGAGCGGCGGCAACGAGCCTGGCGCGCCGGAGGCGGTCGAGGCGAATGCTCCGAGCGCGATCCCGGGCAGCCTGTGCGAGCCGCGCGGCTTGCGTACGTATGCGCTGCTGCGCGACGCGCGCATGACGCGCGAGGGCCGTCGTTGCGTCGACCCGCACGATCTGGTGTGCCGCGGAACGCGCGGCGACCCTGCCACCGCTCGGGGGGTTACCGGACGCGCCGAGCAACAGCGCGACGCCGAGGCCGACCCCCGCGGCCACGCTGATCGCGAGCGCTCCGAACGCAAGCGTCTCGAACCTGTCCAGCTGCATTCCCAACATACGTCTGAGGCCTCCTGCCTTACCCGCGCCCTGGCCCGTGTATGCGAAGTGACGACGCTAGCGCGCCGGCGTCGAGAGCGTAACCCAAATGTATTGCGCGATGAGCCGTTTGCCCGCGGGCCGGGCTTGGCCGCGTGGAGGGTTCCCCTCCTTGGGACCCCTCCACGCTGCGTGCCCAACGCCGTGGGGCGACGATGATGGGCACGCTGGCAAGTCGGACACCACACGGGAATCCTTACTGCCACAGCTCATGCTCGCGCGACAGTGGCGATCTCGTACTGGCCGAATGGATAGGTCCAGTCACCTTGGGGCACGCCCACCAGCGCGCCGAATCTCGGTGCGACTGAGGTTACGTGGCGGGCGCCGCATCGGCGGCGGGCTCGGGGTCGCCGCCGGCGCCGTCGAGCCCGGCGAGGACCTCCTCGGTGTGCTCGCCCAGTCGCGGCGAGCGCACCGCCGGCAGGCGTCCGTGCTTGCTGAACACCAGCGGCGACGCCGGCGTGAGGTACGTCCCGACGGGATGTTCGACCTCGCTGAACATCGGGTTCTGCGTCGAGCAGCGGGGATCCTCGGCAACAAGCTGACGGAAGGTCTGGTACGGGCCCCACGACACGCCCGTGCCCTCGAACGTCGAGCGGATCTCGTCCAGCGACCGCGCCGCGAACCACGGCGTCAGGAGCTCGCGGATGAGGTCGCGGCCCTTGTAGCGCCCGGCCTCGCCGCGGAAGTCGTGCCCCGTGGCGGCTTCGACACCGGAGAACAGCTCCTCGGTCTGAGTCGCCTCCTTCAGGGCCTTCCACTGGCGCCCGGTCAGCGCGACGACCATGACGCGGCGCCCGTCGCTGGTTGGAAAGTCGCCGCCGAACGCGCCGTAGAGGTAGTTGCCGTCGCGCGGCTGGTCGCGCCCTTCCAGCTGAACCTCGGCGAGACGTCCCAGATGGCCGACGGTCGCGAACGCGACATCCGACAGCGCGATCGTCACGAGCTGGCCCTCGCCTGTCGCGTCGCGATGGCGCAGCGCGGCGAGCAGGCCGACGACCGCGAGGCCGCCCATGATCGAGTCCCAGGCCGGCATCAGGCTGTTCGTCGGGACCGCCGAGTCGCGCGGGCCCATCGCCTCGGGGAAGCCGGCCGACGGGTTGACGGTGTAGTCGACCTCCGACGAACCGTCGTGGTTGCCGGTCATGACGACCATGATGAGGTCCGGCCGGCGTTCGGAGAGCTTCTCGTAGCTCATCCACCCGCGTGCTGGGAAGTTCGTCAGGAAGACGCCGTTGCCGGGGCCGGGGGCCGTGATGAGCTGCGAGAGCTGTTCGCGGCCATCCTCAGAGCGCAGGTCGACCTCGACGGACTTCTTGCCCTTCTGCAGGCCCGACCAGAACAGGCTGTTGCCGTCGCCGTCAAGCGGCCAGCGCTTGTAGTCCAGGCCGCCGCCTGGCGAGTCGAAGCGGATGACCTCCGCGCCGAGCTGGGCGAGGGTCATCCCCGCCGTCGGCGCGGCGACGAACGCCGAGCCCTCGATCACACGAATGCCGTCAAGAATCCCCTCGCTCATCGCGAGAACCTGCCTTTCGAGTTCGCAAGGACGATCGTCGAGCAATGGCGCGCAGTCATGCCATCGCTCCCACGAGTCGCCAGTCCAGTACCGCATCGAGTGCTCCGTCGGCCCGCTGCGCCGTGACCTCGACGCGCAGGGTCACAAGTCCGCCGCCGTCGGGCAGTGGCTTCGTGCCTTCGAGGTGCACGGTGCTGCGCAGCACGTCGCCCTCGAAGACCGGAGCGAGGTGGTTACAGTGATGCCAGCCGATGATCGTCACGAGGTTCGGCAGCGTCTTGGTCAGCTGTGCCGCCGCGATGCCGATCGTGTGCCCGCCGTAGACGAGGCGCTGGCCGGAGTGATGGGAGCCCGGATCGGTGTGCGCCTTGGCGATGTTCAGCGACAGGCGCGCGAGCTCGGTCGCGCCGGTGACGCTGTCGCCCCCATCGAGTGTCCATGTCGTCGGGGCGCTGAGATCGGCGAAGTGCGCGCCCGGGACCTCGTTGCGGTAGGCATCGAGGTCGAGGCCGTCAAGCGCGGCGGCGAGCGCGTCGGGCGGCAGGTCGGCCGGGAACTGTGCGAGGTCGTCGGCGTGCGGCTCGGACGCGTCGAGGTCGTTGATCGGCAGCATCGCGCAGCGCCAGTAGTCGAGGATCGCGCGATCCTCCTGGTCCTTGGTGACGATGTGCAGGACAGCGAGGCCGGTCGGCTTGCGGCCCTCCTTCACGGCGTTGCGCTTGAGCGCGACGATCTCGGTCGTCGTGCGCATGGTGTCGCCGATCGCGGGCAGGCGCCGGAGCATGAGGCGCCGGTAGAAGAGGTTGCCGATGACGCGCTGCGTCGGCAGCGTCGACTGACCGATCGAGACGTCGCAGACGAGCATCGGATGGGCGAGGCGCCGGCCGGCGACGCGCTCTGACAGCGTCGCGTCGAGCGCCAGCCGCAGCCGGTCGCCGACGATCGATTGGTGCAGCGCCGCGTGCCCTTCGGACAGCGTCAGCGCTGGGAACTCGACGTACAGATCGCCGACCGACAGCTCCTCCCAATAGGGCCCGCCGACCAGTATGGGGTCGCTGGCGATCTCCGGCTGTGCACTCATACGACGGAACCTCGTTTCGACGGGCGCGGAGGCCGACCGCTCCAAGCCGCGGGTCGTGCGCGCGGGTGACCTGAAGAAGACGGCCGGGCGCCGCGAGCCGTCGGGGGGCCGCGGCGCCCGGCCATGGGATGAGAAGCCGGAACGTACCACGATCCCGGCTCGGTCGACTACTCCAGCTGCTCTGGCTGGGTGCGACGTTCCGGGGCGAGGAAGGTCACCGCATCGCCGGCGACGAGCGGCTCGCACGGATCGGCGGCGACAGCGCCGTTGAGCATCGCGACGACGTCGCCGCCGAGCGTGACGCCGGCGGCGCCCGCCGCCCTGCCGAGCGTCGCCGCGCAGACACCGATCGGGTCCAGCCCGATGCGCAGGCGCCCGAAGCGGCGGACCGTCACCTCCGGCGCCGCGCGCGCCCGCGCGCGCTCGTATTCACCGGGCTCGTTGAGGTTCAGCAGCGAGTCCAGCGCGGGATCGAACACCGAGACTGCGGGGTCGGCCAGCAGCGCCGCCTCGTCGAGCTCGCGGACGGCGCAGCGTTGAAACAGCGCGGCGCTGCCGAGGTCGTCGCGTTCGAGCAGCGCTTTCAGTGTGAGCGCCACGGGAGCGACGCGGTAGGCCGCTGCCAGCGGGTGGGCGAAGCCGTGCGCTCGCGGCAGGGCGACGTCGTCTGCTTCGGGCAAGGCGCCGATGACGTGGCTGACGAACGCCGGGTGCAGCAGCGGCGCGTCGACGCCGGACACAAACGCGATCTCGGCGCGGTCACCGATGGCGTCCAGGCCGGCGGAGATGCCCTGCAGCGGACCGCGGCCTGCGCGCTCGTCCTCGGTCACCTCGACATGGTCGGGCAGCGCCGGCAGCTGCTGGTCGCGCGCGCGCACGACGACGACCGGCCCGTCGACCGCGCGCCCGACGATCCCGACGGCCCGGCGCAGCAGCGAGCAGCCGTGCCAGTCGAGGTCGGCCTTCGGCGTGCCCATGCGCAGTGAACGCCCTCCCGCGAGGACGATTGCGGCCGTGGGCACGACTACTGGGCCTTGCGTAATGCGTCGTCGAACGCGTCATATGCGCGCTGATCGAAGAGCCAGAAGCGCGCTTGCTCGACCTCGGGATGCTCGGCCATCGCTGCCTTCGTCGCCGTGATCGCGACGGCGGCAGCTTGTTGCAGCGGATAGCGATAGACGCCGGCGGAGATCGCCGGGAAAGCAACGCGCGCGCAGCCGTTCTGCGCAGCGAGCTCGATCGCCCGGCGGTAGCACGACGCAAGGCGCTCGGACTCGCCGTCGTCGCCGCCACGCCACACCGGCCCGACGGCATGGATGACGTGCTTGGCGGCGAGCCGTCCCGCCGCGGTGATCTTCGCGTCGCCCGTCTCGCAGCCGCCGAGCAGCCGGCACTGCTCGAGCAGTTCGGGCCCCGCCGCCCGGTGGATCGCGCCATCGACGCCCCCGCCGCCGAGCAGGCTCGAGTTCGCCGCGTTGACGATCGCGTCGGCGTGGGTGTCCGTGGTGATGTCGCCACGGTGGAGGGTGATCTTCTGGGACATGCGGATCAACGGTACGCGTCGCGGAGGGGGGTTGGCCGAAAACGACGGCATGCGGGACGCTTGCGGTCAGACGGCCTTCGTGTCGTGCTCGGCGCCGCCCGACCGATCCGGTTAACCGCGGAGGCTACGATCGGTGCGACCAAGCGCGTGATGTCGCCCTTCGCCTACATCTGGCCCGTCCAAGTGATCGTCGACGCGCTGCGACCGGTGCTCGTCTTCCTCCACGACGCGCTCCACGTCGGTTGGGGCATGTCGATTGTGCTGTTGACGGTCTGCGTGCGCGCGCTGCTGCTGCCGCTGATGGTGAAGCAGTTCAAGTCGATGCAGGCGATGATGAGCGCCGGGCCGGAGCTGAAGAAGATCCAGGAGAAGTACAAGGACGACAAGCAGCGCCAGCAGCAGGAGGTCATGAAGTTCTATGCGGAGAACAAGATCAATCCGTTCGCCTCCTGCCTGCCGATCGTCGCTCAGCTGCCGTTCTTCCTCGGGCTGTACGGCCTGCTGAAGAGCGACCTGCGATTCGAGATCTGCGGCGTCGGCAACGTGCCGTGTGGGCAGGTGCCGATGCCGTCGGGCGCCGAGAAGTTCCTCTTCATCCCCGACCTGACGGCGAGCGCGACGGGCTGGGTGCTGGCCGCGCTGATGGTCCTGTACGTCGGGTCACAGCTGCTGTCGAGCTTTTTGATGCCGTCCAGCGTGGACCCCCGGCAGAAGATGCTCATGTACGCGCTACCGCTCGTCTTCTCGATCTTCATCCTCTTCTACGATTTTCCGGCCGGACTGCTCGTCTACTGGATCACGACAAACCTCTGGACGGTCGGTCAGGGCTACTTCATGCGCCGCAAGCTGGGACCAGTCTCGGCGCCGAAGTTCGAACCCGCGGCGGCGGGCGGCGCCAGCGGCCGTCTGTTCGCGAAGCTCACGAGCGCGGCGAGCGCGAGCGCGAACGCGGCGCCGAAGGAGCCGGCGCTCGTCAAGGCGAAGCCCGCACCCGGCGGATCGGCGCCGCCCCCGCCGCCGCGCAGGAAGAAGAAGCGATCCGGACGACGACGTTAATTGACGACCGCGGCGCGCCTGGATCGCATCCGCCCGGACGGGCGCTCTTGCGCTCGATGAGCTTGCTGTCTTGCGGGCCGGATTTCCGCCTCCCGCATTGAGTACTCCGCGATCCAGCTGAAGGCGCCGTCCGGATTCGAACCGGAGTAAACGGCTTTGCAGGCCGCTGCGTAGCCACTCCGCCACGGCGCCGAAGTGCGGGCCAAGGGTACAGAGCGTCACAGGATTTCCCGCTGGCGACCAAGCCGCCCGTGCAAGCGCGGGCCCTGAGCGCTCAGGCGTCGCCGCCCTCCTCCGCGAGGCGGTTTGCCTCGCGCGCGAGCAGGCCCAAGCGGGCCTCGCGCACGAGCGGCACCTCGCGGCGGCGCTTGCGCACCATCGACAGGTCGATCTCGGCGGTTCGCACTGCCTCCTCACCCTCCGGCAACGCCGTGACGATCTTCCCCCACGGATCGACGATGTGCGACCCGCCCCAAAAGCGCAGGTGCTCGCCCTCGTCGCCGACGCGGTTCACGAACACGACGTAGCACTGGAACATGCGCGCGTAGAAGACCGTGATGTCGCGCCAGTACGTACCCGAGTCGTACTGCTCGGGGAAGCGGCTCTGGGCCGAGTTCGTCGGCACGAGCAGCACGCGCGCACCGTCTTGAATCGCGAGGAAGACGAGGTGCGGCTGCCAGGCGTCGTTGCAGATCAGCGTCGCCGTCCGCCCGTGTCGCGTGTCGAACGCGCGCATAGACTGACCGGGGGAGAAGTGCTTGCGCTCCTCGAAGATGTCGTAGGTCGGCAGGTAGAGCTTGCGGTGCGTGTGGATGCGCTGGTCGGTGTCGTAGTACGCCGCCGCGTTGTAGTTGTGGACGCCGAGACCGTCCTCGTAGAGCCCGATGAGCACGTCCGTCTCGGGAGCGACGGCGCTGAGCTGCAGCAGCCGCCGATCGTCGGCGGACATCGACACGTCCTGATCGACCTGACTGAGTGCGTAGCCGGTGAGGAACAGCTCCGGGAAGACGACGAGATCGCTGCTTTGCCGGCGAGCCTGGGCGACGATGTCCGCCGCGCGCTCGAGGTTCGTGTCGACGTCGCCGAGTTCGCTCGAGACCTGGGCGAGGGTGATCCGCATCGCTCGCGAGCCTAGCCGGCGAACGCCTGTCGCGATCCTCCCGAACCGCGGCTCCGCATTGGTATCCTCGCCGCTCCCAGGGCGATTAGCTCAGCTGGGAGAGCGCCGTCTCGACAAGGCGGAGGTCACTGGTTCGAGCCCAGTATCGCCCACTTGGAAGGCCCTGCTCAGCGGGGTCTTTCTGCTGTCGGGGGCTCAAATGCGGGGCTCATCTCTGTCATCGCGCGGTGTGGCGGCTCGCCGAGTTGCGCTCGGTGTCTCACCGCAGTCGCGAGCTTGTGCTCCTAATTGGTCGGGGTTCGAGTCACCTGCGTGCTCGCCGGCGATGCCTCGCTGTGGCTCGTCCAGCCTTGGGCTTGCGAGGAGCAGCAGGAAGTTCAACGCCAGCGCTCATCGAGTACCTAGCAGAGTGTCGGGGTTCGACGGTGACGGTGACGGCGACGGCGCTGCGCGAGCTGGTCGCTGCGGCTTGCATCGATCCCGACGTCGAGCGGGTCCTAGCTCCAGTAATGGGACCCCGACCAGCGCGCAGTGGCGGAGGCTGACCCCGGTCGACTGCTTGGCTACCCGCCGCCGGTCCTCATCGACGAGTGGCAGTTCGTGCCGTCGGTGTGGGACCGCGTTCGCCGTGCCGTGGATGCCGACCCGGCGCCGGGCCGGTTTCTGCTGACGGGTTCGTCGTCGCCCGTCGCAACGGGCAGCCACTCAGGCGCTGGCCGTGTCGTCAGCGTTCGTATGCGTCCGCTGGCACTCGCCGAGCGCCTTGATGACGTTCCGACGGTGAGCCTTGCTGCGATGCTGCGCGGTGGGCGTCCGGCGATTGCAGGCCAGACCGACGTGACGCTGGGGGATTACACCGAGGAGATTCTTCGCTCGGGATTTCCGGGGTTGCGCGCGCTTGAGCCGCGTGCGTTGCGAGCTCAGCTCGACGCATATCTTCAGCGCATCGTCGATCGCGACTTCCCCGAGCTTGGGCATGTCGTGCGCATCCCCGCGCTCTTGCGGCGCTGGATGGCTGCGTACGCGGCGGCGACCGCGTCGTCGACGTCGTTCGAAAAAATCCGTGCCGCCGCAACAAGCGGACAAGACGACACGCCGGCGAAGACGACCCTCCAGGCGTACCGCCACATCCTGGAGCGTCTGTTCATCATCGAAGATCTCCCCGGCTGGCAGCCATCCCGCAACTACATCTCTCAGCTGGCGCTTCCTCCCAAGCATCATCTCGCCGACCCGGCGCTTGCAGCCCGGCTATTGGGGGCGAACCGCGAGGGACTGCTCAAGGGGGAGTCACCTGGGCCCCACGTTTCCCGCGACGGCACGCTGCTCGGGGCGCTCTTCGAGTCTCTTGTGACGCTGTCGGTCCGCGTCTATGCCCAGGCGGCCGAGGCCAGGGTCGGACATCTGCGCACCAAAGGAGGTCGGCACGAGGTCGACATCATCGTCGAGCGCGACGACGGCAAAGTGGTCGCGATAGAAGTCAAGCTCGGTGCGACACCACGCGCCGACGAAACCAAACACCTGACCTGGCTGGCCGAAGAACTCGGTGATGACCTCCTCGATGCCCTCGTCATCACGACCGGACGTGACGCCTACCGGCGGCAAGACGGCATCGCGATAGTGCCGGCGGCACTGCTCGGAGCGTAGGCCGCAGCGGCGCAACTCGTCCCATGTCCATGCTGGTCGAGTACGCCCACGCCGCACAGCCGCGAGGTCGCCAGAGCGTTTGCCGAGGAGCTACGGCGGCCCGAGCGTGCGCGTAGTCTCGCATGACGCAACGGTGCCCATGCGAGGACGCCGGCGCGGTTGTGGGTGACTACCTGTCCCGCTAAGGTGGTCACATGCGCGAAGTTGGCATCAAGGAGCTGAAGCGCGACGCGAGCGCGATCGTCGATGCTGTGGAGGCGGGCGAGACGATCGTGATCACCCGCCGCGGCGCCCCGGTTGCGCGTTTGGGCCCGGTCGCTGCACCGGGTCGTGTACAGCGACTCGTGGATCAAGGCTTGATGAGCTGGCCAGCAACCCCCACGGGCGTTCCGGCTGACGTGTCCGCACTAGTGACCGGTGACGGCCCACCGGTCTCGCAGCAGGTCGTCGAGGATCGACGCTGACTGCGTTCTTCGACACCAGCGCCCTGCTGTCGCTGGTCCTCGGAGAGACGACCGCGCCGACGATCCGAGAGCTCCTCATCGAGCACGAGATCGTCGCGGCATCAGCGATCGCTGAGGTCGAGGCCCGAGCGGCTCTCGCACGTGCGAGGCGCGGGCGCCGGCTTACCGCGCGGACGGAGCGCGAGGCCTGGGCGCGCTTCGAGCGGATCTGGTCGACCTCTGCGATTCTCGATGTCGAACGGACGCTCCTGGCGATCGCGACCGAGCTCGCGGGCCGGCGCGGCTTACGTGGCTACGATGCGGTGCAGCTCGCGAGCGCCATACGCGCTGCGGACGTGACAGGCGCGCCGGGTTTCGTGTGCCTCGATCACGAGCTCAACGCGGCAGCTGCGGCGGAGGGATTGACGTGCTTGGTGAGGTAGCGGGCGAACACGTCAATCGGCGGTAGTCCCCCAAGCGTGCTCAATCGGGACTCAAACTGAGCACCACCAACCGAACCGAACGCGTCGAGCGAGCGTCCGCCTGCGCGCCGAGTCAGGCTGCGGCCTGGCGCACGACGCGGGCATTGAGCGGCGGCAGTCCGTCGTAGATCACGATCGGGTCAAGATCGGCGCCCGTGGGCCAGGTGACGGTTCCCGTCTCGCTGTCGACCTCCACGCGGGCGAACATCTGCGGATCGCGCAGCGGTTCGAACACCGGCCCGTCGAGCTGGCCTTCGAGGCTCACGTCCCGCACCGCGCCGTCGTCGAACACGACGCGCAGGCTATGTTTGCCGGTGATTGCGACGTGCACGATGTCGTGGATCTCGTTCATTGAAGCGGTTCGATCTGCTCGAGCGGTTCACCCGCCCGAGCGTGTTCCCAGTTTCGCATCAACTCGGCCTGATGCAACTGCGCCCATTCGCGCACCAGACGCTCGGCACGGTCGGGGAGCGATCCTCGCAGGAGCTCCAACGGATCGATCGCGAACACCGCGATCTGCCCGCTGTAACGAGCATGGAAGTGGGGGATCCCGTGCTCCTTGAAGAACATTTGGATGGCGATGCCGTAGAAGCGACTGACCGTTGGCACCGAGCGATCGTGACGGCGGCGGTGGACGGCTCCAAGCGGGGGGCTCAATCCGCGCTCAAGGTCAGCAACACCGACCGAACGGAACAGGACTCGGCGGGTCCGATCGTTTTCTACTGGGGCCCGAGCTGCCGGCGGCAGGTTCGAGCCCGGCCTCGTAGGCTATGGTTCGGAATGCCAGGACGCGCGCCGAGCCCGAACACTGACGCCCCACCGTTCAGCGCACAGCGCGACACGCCGCAACCGCGAGCTGGTCGCAGCGCTCGTTCAACGCGATCCCGGCATGCCCCTTGACCTTCTTCCACGTCACGGTGTGCCCTTCCAGTGCGACGAGCAGCGCCTCCCACAGCTCGCGGTTCTTGACGGGTTGCTTGCTCGAGGTCGTCCAGCCGCGAGCCTTCCAGCCGGCATACCAACGCTTGGTGATCGCGTCCATGACGTAGCTGGAATCGATGTGGACGGTCACTGCCGATGCGCGCTGCAACGCCCGGAGCCCCTCGATGACCGCCCGCAGCTCCATGCGGTTGTTTGTCGTGAGCGGGTCGCCGCCTGAGAGCTCCACCTGCTTGGCGATCGTGCCGTCGGCGCGGCGGGCGACGAGGATGGCCGCCCAGCCGCCCGGCCCCGGATTGCCCGAGCATGCCCCGTCGGTCCACAGCTCGAATTCCACGCGCGACAAACGGTAGGCGCCTGGGGCGACGCCAACCCGGGCGCGCCTAGCCTGCCGAGCGACGGCCCACATATGTGACTGTTCGATCACCTATCCTGTTCTCCCCGTGATCGACGACGACCGCGTGTTCAAGGCTCTCGCCGACCCGACGCGCCGCTTCCTGCTCGACCGCCTCTTCGAGCGTGACGGCCGCACGCTGACCGAGCTCGAGTCCGAGGTGGAAATGACGCGCTTCGGGGTCATGAAGCACCTCAAGGTCCTCGAAGACGCGGGCCTCGTCGTCGCTCGGCGGTCGGGCCGGGAGAAGTTGCACTTCCTCAACGTGGTCCCGATCCGGCTGATCCACGACCGGTGGATCGACAAGTACACCGAGCGCCAGGTGTCGGCGCTCGCCAACCTCAAAAGCGAACTGGAGAGGGAATGACCACCATGACCGCGGCGGTGGCTGCAGCAGGGTCTCCGCCGGGCGCTCGCGATACCGTCGAAGGTGATGGCACCCCTCCGCTTCGCCGTCCCGCGAGAGCACGCGCTGCTGACGCTCGCCGACGCCAGCGGCGGACTCTCGGCGCTGTTCGCGCTTGACGCGCATATCGCCCACCACCTGACGTGGTTCGAGGAGGCCGCGATGGCGTTCGGCCGCGCGCCCGAGGACGAGGACGACGACACGAAGGACGCGCGCGCGAGCGCCAACGCCCAACTTGAGCCGATCCGCGCGCTGCGCACCGAGCTCGCCGAGCTCGCCGCCGATGCCGAGGCGCAGCTCCCCGAAGGGCAAGAGTGGAACGTCGAGATCGTGGCTGACAACCCGCTTCCTCACCTGCCCGACACGCTCGGGCCGAGGGAGCTGCTCAAGGTCGAGCGCAGCTTCCACGCGGGCGTGACGACGCATCTGATCGCCGCGACCCAGTCGCTCGCTCCGCTGGCCGACCGCCTGCGCACGTTCGAGGACGAAGAGAGCCGCGACCTGGCCGCGCGCGTCCAGACGTTCGTCGCCAGCTCCAGCTTTTAAACGAGGTCCTCTTCGGACGCCGGCGGCCACGTCACCACGAGGCGTGCGCCGCCCTTGAAGCGAAACGTCAGGCCGTTGGTGCGTTCGCTGACCGACTCGATCGGCGGGTCGCTGAGATCGAAGCGGGCATCGGCGAGCGAGTAGTGCCCGCGCAGATCGAAGTGGTGTGGCTCACCGCCCGAGCCGAGCGGGTCGGGCGTCGTCTCGTGGCTCCAGTTCTCGAGCAGGCCGGTCGCGATCAGCAGCGGCGTGTCGTGGTTGACCTCCATCCACGCCGTCACTTCCTGGCCGAGCCGGTCGTTCAGCGTGAGCAGCGCCTCGTCGAGCGTCATCGTCATCGGAGGGGAACGTACCCGTAACGGCGGGACCCCGTCGCCCAGGTTGCGGGGTCTGTCCAGCGGCAGGTAGCCTGCGGCGCACGATGCGCCTCGCAAGCCTCACCGCGCTGACGCTGGTCGCACTCGCGATCGGCGCCTGCGGCGGCAAGAACGACGCGGCGGACGCCGAGGCGACCGTCAGCTCGGCGATCAAGGGCATCGCCGCCGGTGATGCCGCCAAGGTCTGCGCGAAGCTCACGCCCGCAGCGAAGAACAGGGTGCTCGTCGCCCTGCGCAACAACCCCGTCGGCCCGGATATCAGGGCGAAGACCTGCGAGGAGGCACTGACCAAGCTGCACGCAAGCCTCACGCAGGCCCAGAAGAATGTGCTCGTGGACGGCGAGGTCGGCGACGCCAAGGTCAAGGGCGACAAGGCCAGCGTGCACGTCGTCGGCGCCGGCATGGAAGTGCGCCTTCAGAAGCGCAACGACACGTGGCTCATCACGGGCGGCTTTTTGTGATCACGAGCGGGTAGCCTCCGCTCGCGCATGGCCAGCCTCCCGCAGATCGTCTTCGAGGTTAACTTCGTCGTCCCGGGGGAGATGCGCTGGTGCATGCGCGCCAAGGGCGTCTTCGACGACTGGCTGCACTCCGACGCCGCCAGCGACAGGCCGATCGACCAGCTCCCGTCCGCCGACCTGCAGATGGCGACCGACCACGCCGAGATCAAGCTCCAGTGGATCGAGCTCGGCGCCAGCAACGCCTGGGAGGCGATCAAGCGAGCGTCGGAGATCGTCGAGGAGGTGCTGCCCGAGCTGATGCGCACGCGCACGCTGAGGGTCGACGCGACACTGCAGAATCCCGACCCTGAGCTGCGCCGTCCGGTCGGAACGTGACTACGAAGCCCCGTCGAGATCGTCGACGAGCCGCAGCAGCTCCAGCGGGCTGAACGGCTTGGTCAAGAAGAAGTCGGCGCCCGCGGTGGCCGCCCGCGTGCGCGCGCCATCGTCAGCCGAGGCGGTCAGCATCACGATCTTCGCGCCCGTCATCACCGGCTCGCCGCGCATCTGGCGGCAGGCTTCGATGCCGTCCATCTGCGGCATGTCGATGTCCAGGAAGACGAGCCGCGGGCCCTCGCGGCGCGCCGCCCGGACCCCCTCCGCGCCGTCGCCGGCCTCATGCAGGTCAAACGCCGAGACGCCCTCGAGCGTGGTCCGGATGAGCTTGCGGATGAACGGGTCGTCGTCGACGATCAGCACCGCTCGTTGTCGGTCCATCGGGCTACCCGATCTCCAGCCGGATGCGCTCGATGACCGCGTCGGGCAGCGACTTGAACGCCTCCACCACGTCCGGATCGAAGTGCGTCCCGCTGTCCTGCGCGATGATCACGCGCGCCTGCGCGATCGTCGAGGCCCGCCGGTAGGGCCGGTTCGTCGTCAGTGCGTCCAGCGTGTCGACGACTGCGAAGACACGCGCCGAGATCGGGATCTCCTCGCCCACGAGCTGGTCTGGATAGCCCCCGCCGTCCCAGCGCTCGTGATGCGAGCGAATGACGTCGCGCGCGGCGCCGAGGAAGTCGATGTCGCGCACGATCGCCGAGCCGGTCACGGGATGCTGCTCCATGACGAGCCGTTCGGCGGGCGTCAACGGACCTGGCTTAAAGAGGATCGCATCTGGCACGGCCACCTTGCCTGCATCGTGCAGCAGAAAGCCGAACTCAATCTGGGGCTCGTCTCCTAGACGCATGCCGTATGCGTCGGCCAGCTTCAGCCCGTATGCGGCCACGCGCTCTGCGTGGCGTCCAGTGTAGGCGTCGCGCGCCTCGACCGCGCTTGCCAGCGCCCGCACGGTGAGCATGTAGGAGCGCCGCAGCTCCTGCGCGCCAAAGCGCTCCTCTTTGAAGGTGTCGCGCAGATCGGCTGCGTAGCGCTCGAGCTGGCGCTCCTTCTGGGCCGCCTCGCGCTGGCGCTTCTGAAGCTCGGCTTCGAGCTCCTCGATCCTTGCGCGCAGCAGTTCGTCGGTACTCACGGCCAGCTATCTTCCCTGCCCTGGGCCGGTGACGGCGAGCGCCGAGCGTAGCGCGCTCACCGCCTGGGGAAGCGGGAATACCGGCATCCCGACTCCCCAGGTATTGGGCTGCTCGCCCGCGTCGGACGAGAAGAGGATCACCGAGCGGCCGGTGCCTATTCCGTCGAAGACCGCCGGAACGGATGACATGCTCGCGTGCACGAATGCGACCTCGAAAAGCTCCTCCTCGCCCGCGCGGGCGGCGCCCTCGGCGCTGCTCTCCCAGTGGTGCTCGATGCCGAGGCTGCGCAGCGACGGCGTGAGTTGGACACGAACGCTCTCCGGCGCGACGACCAGCACGCGCGAGCGCTTGGCCTTGATCGCGGCGCCGAGCACGTCCACCAGGCGGCGGCGGTCGATCGGCTTGGAGATCGCCCACTCGCCTTCCAGCTCGGCCAGCCGCGAGGAGACGGACACGAAGATCACCGGCAGGTCGCGCAGCTTCGGGTCGGCGCGCAGGGCCTTGAGGACATCGAATCCGTTCATGCCGGGCATCAGGATGTCGAGCGTCACCGCGTCAAAGTGGCCGTCGCGCAGGCGCTGTAGCGCCTCGGCGCCGGAGTGCACCTGCACCGCCTCCACGCCGAGCGGCCGCAGCTGCTGGGCGATCAGGGCCGCAAGCGCGGGCTCGTCGTCGACGATCAGCACCCGGCGGGACGCGAGCGCGGGGACCGGGGTCACGACCCCCGCGCCCATGATCACCGCCATCCCCGGGGCTGCCGGCAGAGAAACGGTGAAGGTCGTTCCGAGTCCCGGCTGGCTGTGCACCTCGATCGAGCCGGCGTGCAGGTCTACGAGCGACTTGACGATCGCTAGGCCGAGGCCGGTGCCAGGCGCCGTGCGCTCGTCCGAGGAGCCACGGTAGAAGCGATCGAAGACGCGCGCTACGTCCTCGGACGACATCCCGCGGCCGCTGTCTGCCACGGTGACGCGGGTGCTCTGGCCATCGCCCTCCAGGCGCACGGTGATCGTCCCGCCCTCGTCCGTGTAGAGATGCGCGTTCGTGACGAGGTTCGTGAGGATCTGGCGCACGCGCGCGGGATCGGCGAGCGCCGGCGGGCGAGGCTCGCGGATGTCGACGTGCAGCTGCTGGCGCTTGCTCTCCAGGCGCGCTGCCATCAGCGCCGCAACCTCCGCTACCGTCGGGGCCAGATCGGTCGCGCGCGCATCGATCTCGAATTGGCCCGACTCGATCCGGGCGAGGTCGAGCAGGTCGTTGACGAGATCGACGAGGCGATCGGTCGACTGCAGCACGATGTGGATGAACTCGGACTGGCGCTTGGTCAGGTTGCCGGCGTTCGTCGTCTCGAGCAGCTCCATGAAGCCCTTGATCGAGGTCAGCGGGCTGCGCAGCTCGTGCGAGGCCGTCGCCACGAAGTCGCTCTTGGCCTGCTCGAGGCGCGACCGCTCGGTGATGTCGCGCAGCGTCCACACGACGCCTGCTTCGGGGCCCGCGAGGCGAGCCGCGGTGATCGCGATCGTTCCCGGGCCGTGCGGGACGGTCACCTCGCCAGCAAGGGCGTCGGCGAGCTGGGGGAGGGGGCTGTTCGGCGAGTGGGCGGAGGATCCAGGTCTCAGGGCGGCCACCATCGCTGTGGCGCGCGGGTTCATCGTCGTCACGCGGCCGCTCGAGTCGCAAATGACGAGCCCATCGCCGAGGCTCTCGATCGTCGTCGCCAGGCGCTGGCGCTGCGCCTCGATGCGCCGGCTCGCGAGGACGAGATCCTCGCCCATCTTGTTGAAGGACGTGCCGAGCAGCTCGAGTTCGGTCGGTCCTGCCGCCTCGACGCGAACCGCGAGATCGCCGGCCGCCATCCTGCGTGTGGCGTCGACGAGGTCGTCCAGCGGCCTGCGCATCGTGCGGATCAGCAGGGTGAGAAAGGCGATCACGGAGACGAGCGCCAGCCCGGCGCCGGCGATGATCGCGACGAGCGCGGTGCGCGAATGGCTGGCCGCGGTCGCACGGGCCTCGTCGCGGCGCACGCGCTGGCGCGTGGCCAGCTGCGCGATTGCGTCGCGCGCGGCGGGCAGTTCGCGCGCGGTGCGCCGGCGAGCGGCGGCGCGCGTCGGCTGTCCGGCGAGGGCCTGTGCGTCGCGCCGCGCGGGCAGGATCGCCGCCGCGACCCTGCGGCTGCGCGCGTCGCCGGCGGCGAGTTGCAGGGCGCGTGTGGCGGTCATATCGAACGCGCGCGCGGCGCTCGCCACGAAGCGGGCCGCGGTGCGGGACCGCGGCCGCGCGAGGTTCGACTCCAGCGCGACCGTCGCGGTGAGGAGGTTCGCGGCCGCGATCTCGAGCTCCGAGCTGGCAGACAGGCGATCCTCGTACTGCTGGCGCGCGTCGTAGAGCGCGGCGATGCCGATCGCGCCGATCGCCGCGAGCGCGATCGTCAGCCCGAGCAGCGCAAGCTGGAGCGTGCGTGCGATCGACCGCCGTTGGGGGCTGGATGTCGAGCCACCTATCATCGGCGTATGGATCTCGTCGGCGCATGGCTGCGCCAGCTGCTCGGGGCCGGGACGGCCGCCGCGATCGTACCGGTCGCGATGCTGGCAGCGCTGGCCGTGGTGCTCGGGGCAGCCGGCGGATTCGGTGGCCTGGGTTCGCTCGGCCAGTTGATCGCGGGGCCGAAGGTCTCTCCGACCGAGCAGGCCGCGGCCCGGCAGCCGCAGGGCACCGACGGTGCGCGTGTGGCGCCGCCCACGATCGTCGCCTCGCGAACGCCGGCGGCACGCAGACCCAGGCGCGCGTCGCGCCGGCAGGGCCGCAGGGCGCAGCCGCCGCGGACACGCCCGCTGGCCCGGCTCCCGCCGATCGCGGCGCCGCTCGTCGGGGTGGCGCGCCCCGCGCCCGCGCCGCCGCATTCGCTCCCGACGTCGCCCCGCCCCGCGGCGCGCCCGGCGCCGAAGGATCGCACCCGGCCGGTGACGGACCTGCTCGACAGGGCGATCGGGGATGTGCGGGCAGTGGTCGGAAAGGTCATAGATCGGCTCGGGCAGACCGTGGGTAACGTCATCGGTCCGCCACCACAGGACCGCTGACGCTACTGAGAACATCCGAGCACCCGCCTGTGCCCGCGCTCTCGGACGCGGCGGCGACTGCCGATGGGGCCCGATGCCCGTCCCTGTGCGTGTCGCCCTCTATGTCGTCATCGCGGCCTGCCTGATCCTGGCCTTGCGCCAGACGAGCTCCGGCTCGCGATCACACGCAACGGTCGACGACGGCGGTGCCTCCTACCGGCTTGATCGAGCGAGCGCCGATCTCGCCGGCGTGACGATCCTCGACGACGCGACGCGTGCCGCCACGTTCAGCTTCGCTTCGGGCACGACACCCGAGCAGCAGCAGGTCTTTCTCGCCGCGATCGCGATCGCTCGACCGGAGGCGCGGCGGCTGATCGACGACGTCGACGGGCTGGTGACGGTTCGCTTCGGCGTTCCGGACGTCGCCGGAGCGATCGGCCTGACGAGCTTCGACGGCGAGTCCTATGAGGTCACGGTAGACCTTGCCGGCGTCAGCAGACGCCACGGTGCACGCGGAGTCGACGCCGTGATCCTGCACGAGATGGGCCACGTCGTAGATCGCGCCGTGGTGCCAGACGAACTGATGGCCACGCTCGACGCGCAGATCCCAAGCGGGGTGCGCTGTCTTCCCGGCCAGCCGACGGGCTCATGCGCGACGGTGCAGGAGCGCTTCGCCGACACGTTCGCGAAGTGGGCGATGGACGACCTCGGCGTGAACGGCACCGTCGGCTACCGCATCCTGCCGCCGGTCCCGATCGCGAAGTGGGGCCAGCCGCTGGCCCGGCTCGGCGCGCCGACGGCCCTACGCGGATAGGCCAGTACCGAGCACGGCCTCGGTCGCCTCCGAGCAGAGGCGTCCCTTGCGCGACTTGGCGCCGAGCGCGTGGTGACAGCCCGTCCCGTCGGGGCGCTCGTGATGCAATCCGGCGAGCCTCGCGACGCCGGCCCGAACTGGTCGTTTGGCCGGTGATCCGGGCGCACGGGATTGGGCGAACGAGCGCTCGTCCGTAGCCCGTCATGACCGCGGTTGGTTTGTCCGTCCCGCGGTCCGGGCATCGCACGATCGTCATGAACCGCCGTCCGAGCCGCTGGTGGTACGTGCTGCTCGTCCTGCCGCTGCTGGGACTGCTGTACCCGCCGCTGTACGCCCGCAGCGACCCCGAGCTTGCCGGAATCCCCTTCTTCTACTGGTACCAGTTCGCCTGGGTCCTCGTCGCAGCCGTGCTCACGCTCGTCGTCTACCTCGCGACGAGGCAGCGATGAGCACAGGGCTCGGCGCGGTCGTCGCCGAGGCTCACGAGACGAACGCGACCGCGCTCGCCGTCTTCATCGCGCTGTTCGCGCTCGTCACCGGGCTCGGCTTCGCCGCCGTGCGCTGGCGGCGCGCGAAGCTCGACCACCTCGACGAGTGGGGACTGGGCGGGCGGCGCTTCGGCACCGTGATCACCTGGTTTCTGCTCGGCGGCGACCTCTACACGGCCTACACCTTCATCGCGGTTCCGGCGCTCGTCTTTGGCATGGGCGCGATCGGCTTCTTCGCGCTGCCCTACACGATCATCGTCTATCCGCTGGTGTTCATCGTGATGCCGCGACTGTGGAGCGTCTGCCGGGCCAACGGCTACGTGACGCCGGCGGATTTCGTGCGCGGGCGCTACGCGTCCAAGCAGCTCGGGCTGCTCGTCGCGATCACCGGCCTGCTCGCGACGATGCCGTACATCGCGTTGCAGCTCGTCGGGATGCAGGTCGTGCTCGCGGCGCTTGGGGTGCAGGGCGACTGGCCGCTGATCATCGCGTTCGCGATCCTCGCCGCCTACACCTACCAGTCGGGGCTGCGCGCGCCCGCGCTGATCGCGTTCGCCAAGGACGCGCTGATCTACATCACGATCCTCGTCGCGGTCATCTACATCCCGTCCAAGCTCGGCGGCTACGGAGCGATCTTCGACGCTGCCGAGAAGGCTCTGCCGACGCACAAGCCCAAGCCGGGCGCGCTGATCCCCGTCGGCGCCGACGCGCAGATCGCCTACGCGACGCTGGCGTTCGGCTCGGCGCTGGCGCTGTTTCTCTACCCGCACGCGATCACGGCCGTGCTGAGCGCCAAGAGCGCGCAGACGGTGCGGCGCAACACGGCGTTGCTGCCCGCCTACACGTTCCTGCTCGGACTGATCGCGCTGCTGGGCTACATGGCGATCGCTCGCGGCATCAAGCCCAGCAACCCGAACTTCGCCGTTCCCGACCTGTTCCTCAACGTCTTTCCGCCGTGGTTCGTGGGATTCGCGTTCGCTGCGATCGCGATCGGCGCGCTCGTGCCGGCGGCGGTGATGTCGATCGCCGCGGCGAACCTCTTCACGCGGTCGATCTACAAGGGCTACCTGCGCCCGAACGCCGATCACGCCGACGAGGCGCGGATCGCGAAGATCGTCTCGCTGGTCGTGAAGCTCGGCGCGCTCGTGATCATCATCACGCTGCCGACGAAGTACGCGATCGAACTGCAGTTGCTCGGTGGCGTGTGGATCCTGCAGACGCTGCCGGCAATCATCGTCGGGCTCTACACGCGCTGGTTGCACCGCTGGGCACTCGTCGCCGGCTGGGCGGTGGGGATGATCCTCGGGACGCTGATGGCGCAATCGCAGGATTTCGCGCCGACCTACCCGCTCGAGCTCTTCGGGACCAAGGTCAACGCCTACACGGGCGTCATCGCGCTGGCGGCAAACCTCGTCGTCACCGTCGGGCTAACGCTCGTGCTACGCCGCTCCGGCCCGGCGGACGCCGCCGACGAGACGCGCTCGCAGGACTTCGACGAGCTCGCCGAAGACGCGGAGCCCCCGCCGCGCGGGGCGCCTCTGCCGGTTGCGTGAGTCACGCGGCCGAGATCGCAGCGCCGTTGGACACAGTTAACAGATGAAGTAACCATATTCCGGGGCAATCATGCTGCGCTGCAACCCCTGCTGTCAGCGTTGTGTTGGCGCCGCCCTTTGTTGGTAGACGCGCTAGGGTGCTCGATTGGATAGGCGCAGGGCTCGGAGAGACTTGTCGCGTAGCAACTGGAGGCCCGTTGTGGCCGGCCCAACGTTATGTCGTCCCGTGGATTTCACTACGTGGCCGATCGAGCGACAACACAAGCACAGCCCCGGTTATGGCGCGATCCACGCCAAGCTGGCTCATCCGGCCCGGTGGCGCAACCCCGTCAGAAACAACGGGCGGCGGCGCTTACTGCTACTTGCCGAGCATCTCGGCGCTGCGCTTCATCAGCTTGGGCTGATGCAGGTTGTCGGCGGGGTCACGCCGGCGGCGCCGTGCGTCTCGAGGTCCAGGGCCGGGACGAGGTCTCCGTGGTTCCTCCCCCCGCGGCCTTGATGCCCGCGACGAACCCGACCACCTCGTCGACGGGGTGGCGGCCCTTCTGCGGGCGGCCGAAGTGGTAGGCGCCGCGGACAGCCCGGCGTCGCGCGGACCAGCTGCGGCGCTTTGACGTTGGCGCCAGTGCCTTTGACGCAATGCCCGTGCGGCCATCCTCGCTACACGCTGCTCAGACTGCCGCGAATCCAACGTCTATCCGGGCCGCTCGTCGGCCATGCGGTCTCCCTGTCGGTCGATGCATCAACGATCGCGCGTCGGCCGGGCCAGTTGCCGTCGCCGCAGGATTCAAGCGAGCGCCGGTGGTACGCTCAGAAAACAAGTGTCTATGAAGGGGCGCGGACAGTGTCGGCCAGTCGCAACGATCGTGAAGGGGCGGTGGACGAAATCGTGCTCACGATGGCCGGCCTGGCTGATCTTGCCGCGAGTCTTACCGCTCGCCAACTGAGGAGAGCCGTTCGCCCCGTCCAGGAGATCGTCAAACGGTCTGACCTGCGCGAGCTCACGCGTGAGGGGCACAGCGATTTGAAAGCTCGTGGCGCGCTGGCACTCAAGCGCCGTCTGCCCGAGGCTGATGTGCCGCATCTCGAGGCTCTGGCCAGGCGAGCAGACGCACGCTGACGATCGGTGATGCATGATCAGCTCGAGTTCAAAGCCCGAATCGACGAGGTGCTTGACGGGTTCGTTCGCGAGGAGACGTCGTACCTGACGGAGATCCATGAGGATCTCGCTCCGGTCGCCGATCAGCTTCGTGCAAGCGTGGCCAACGGCAAGCGCCTGCGGGCAACGTTTTGCTATCTCGGCTGGCGGTCCTGCGGACAGCCCGACAGCGACGCGGCGCTACGAGCTTCGGCAGCGATGGAATTGGTGCATGCGGCCGCGCTTGTCCACGACGACATCATCGACGGCAGCGGCACGAGGCGTGGCGCGCCGACCGCTCACGTTGCGCTTCGGTCTGCCGTCGCAGATCAGGAAGGCAGCGAGAGCGCTGCCGCCGGTTTGGCGATCGTCGTCGGGAACCTCTTGATGTCGTGGGCCGGACAGCTGTTCGTCTCCTGTGGCCTGCCACGGGCATTTCTGGCTCGTACGACGCCGCTGTGGTCAGTGCTCGCGCGCGAGCTGGTCGCCGGCCAGTGCCTGGAGATCGTGCGCACCGGCATCGTGCCACGGGTCGAGGGCTCGCTTCAAATCATCCATTTCAAGACCGCGAAGTACACCGTCGAGCGGCCGCTTCATCTCGGGGCGACACTCGGAGGCGGTCCGCTGCGGCTGTTGACAACGTTCACGGACTACGGCGTTCCGATGGGAGAAGCGTTTCAACTGCACGACGATCTTCTCGGCGTTTTCGGCGACCCTCGTCGCACCGGCAAGTCCAATCTGGACGACATCTGCGGCAGCAAGCCGACGGCACTTGTCGCCGTGGCCCTTGCGCGTGCGTGTGGCAAGGACCGCACCGAGTTGCTGTGCCGGCTCGGACGCGCCGGCCTGGACCTCGACGATCTGAGCACGATCCGCGAGATCCTGGAGCGGGTGGGCGCGCGCGCGCGGATCGAAGAGATGATCGCCGAGCGTGCGACGTGGGCCTGTACCGCGATCGAAAACGCGCGGCTGCCCAGCGCCGTGTGCGACGCGCTGGCGTCGCTGGCGTCGACGGTCATCGAGAGCGACTATTGACGAGGACAGGACGGAGGCAGGATGCGTTACACACTGAAGTCGATGGACGCGCTTCGTCATCTCGGCGACGACCTCGCTGATGCGACCGTGGCGACGCTGTTCGATCGCGGGGAGGTGGCGAAGTTCAACAGCCTCATGCGCTGGTTCACACAGACGGGCCACGATCTGCCCGAGGGGCTGCCGGATGTCGCGCGCGAGTTCCTGCAGGCCACCTCGCGGCCGCCGGACTGGGTCGATTGGGAGCAGATCGAGCGCGCGCGAGTGTTCTTCCTCGACAACGACGTCCATGTCTCGACCGCGCTGTCGTTTCACGCCATGCCCGCCTGCTATGTGATCCCGCACGTGGCGAAGCTGCTCAGCGCCACGCACTCGCTGGACTACCCGTCACGGCGCATGGCGGAGACCGGGCAGTTCACCGTCTACCTCATGCAGCCCGATGCCTTCGAGGCGGGCGGGCGATTCATCCCCGCGGCGCAGAAGGTGCGGCTGCTTCACGCCACAATCCGCCGCCACCTTCGCCTCCAGCCGAACTGGGACGAGGCGGTGCAAGGGCTTCCGATCTGCCAGGAGGACTTGATCGGAGGCCAGATGATGTTCTCGATCCAGGTGCTCGACGCGCTGCATCGGCTTGGGATTCACATGACGGAGGAGGGGGCCGAGGCGTATTACTACGCGTGGCGCGTCGTGGGTGCGATCCTCGGCTGCGACCAGAGCGCCGCTCCATCGGATCTGCCCTCGGCCCGCGCGTTCTCCGACCTATACATGACCAGGTACATGGGGCCCTCGCCCGAAGGCGTGCACCTCACGCGCCAGCTCATCGAGCTGTACGAGGAAGTCGTGCCCGGGACGTTCTTCGATCCGATCGTTCCCGCGATGATTCGCTATCTCGTCGGCGACACCGTCGCCAACTGGCTCGAAGTACCAACGTCGCCGTGGGACACGGCAGCCAAGGCCATCCCGCGCGTCCTGGGCGTGCTCGAGACGATCGAGGACAGTGGGCCGGTCCCGGCCTGGGTGATCGATCGAATCGGCAACCTCACGAGCCGTCTTGAGCTCAGCTCGCTGACGAACGGACGGGTCATGCACTACGCGATTCCCGAAGATCTCAAAGAAGAGTTCGGCGTAGCACCGAGCAAGAGCGCGACAGCACGCTGGACCCCACCACCACCGTGGCGCGAGCCCACCGAAGTCGTAGGCACCCCGGGATCCCCATGAGCACGCGGCTCGAATCGGCGACGCGCATAGTCACCAGATCCATCCCCGCAATGGTGCCGCGCGCTATGTCCCGTCCGCCGCGCAAGGCGCGATCGTGCCGGACACCAAGAAGCTGACTTTTCGCCCGATTGCGAGTACGCCTGCTCGCGCGACCCCGCGCAACCGAGAGCACGCGATCGTCGTCGGCGCGAGCATCGCCGGGTTGCTCGCCGCACGGGTGCTGTCGGAGTCATTCGACCAGGTGACGGTGCTCGATCGCGACACGCTTCCGGAGAGGCTGACCAGCAACCGCCGCGCCGTGCCGCAGGGACACCACGTACACGTGCTGCAGCTCGTGGGTCACGAGATCCTGGAGCGACTCTTGCCGTCCCTCAGGGAGGAGGCGCTGCAAGCGGGAGCGCCGACGATGCGCCCCACGACCGAGATGCGCCTCTGCATCTCCGGACACGTCCTTGCGGGCGTGCACATGGGCTCGGAATTCCCGTCCTCCAGCCGACCGCTGCTCGAGGGCCTCGTGCGCCGGCGCGTCCGCGCGCTCCCGAATGTCACTATTCGCGACCGCTGCAGCGTGCTGGGCCTGATCAGCGATGGCGGGAGCGTGCGCGGTGTGCAGGCGCGCGACCTCGCGCCCGACGGCGACCTGCAAGCGCTGCGGGCGGATCTCGTCGTCGCCGCCACCGGTCGCGGCGGACGCGTGCCCGCGTGGCTGGAGTCGATCGGCTATGAGCGCCCGGTCGAGGAGCGAGTCGACATCGACATCCACTACGCGACCCGGTACTTGCGACTGCGCCCAGGCGCCCTGGGGACCGACAAGGTGGTCTACAGCAGCGCCAGGCCCGGCCGGCCGCGCGGCTACGCGCTGGTTCTCGAGGAGGACGATCGCTGGCACCTGGGGCTGCTCGGCTACGGCCCCGCGCACCGTCCCCCGGCCGACGTGGCCGGCTGGAAGGCGTACGTCGCGACCGTCGCAGACCCCGACGTGCTGGCCGCGATCGAGCACGCCTCGCCGCTGAGCGAGATCGTCACGCACGCCTTCCCGGCCAACGTGCGCCGGCGCTACGAGCGCCTCAGGCGCTTTCCAGACGGCCTGCTCGTCACGGGCGACGCGCTCTGCAGCTTCAACCCCGTCTACGGACAGGGCATGACGCTCGCCGCACTCGAGGCGGTGGCGCTGCAGCGCTGCCTGCAAGACGGCGACAGCCGGCTCGCGCACCGCTTCTTCAAAGCGGCAAGCGTCCCCGTCAACAGCGCCTGGAAGCTCGCCACCGGCGCGGATTTCGCACTCCCCGAGGTCACGGCGCGCGGCACGCTACCCGACCGACTTGTCAACCGCTACATCGAGCGCCTGCTTGGTGTCGCCGAGCGCGACGAGGACGTCGCCCGCACGTTCATCGAGGTGCTGGGCATGCTCGTGCCGCCGACCCGCCTGCTGCACCCGACGACGGCGATGCGCGTGCTACGGGGCAGCCGTGGGTGGGTCCAGGCTTAGGTGCCATCAGTGGCGCTCCCGTTCACCGTGAACGTCGCAGCGAAGGAGTCACCGGGCGCGACGTGACGCAGCCCGCGGCCGCTCACAAGAGCGTTGGTGGGCGCGGTCATCGGCTCCCAGGCGACGAACGCCTCGCCCTCCGGCGCCCACGTGCCCGACCGGGTAATCCCCGTGTCCAACGCCACGCGCAGTTCACGACCCGCGCCGCGCAGCCCGAAATCGCGAGCGCCGTGCAACTCGTCGCCGCGATGACGCAGCGACGCGCCCACCATCCCATGCTCGGGCAGCCACGTCGCGGTGAGATCGCCCGTTCGGAGCTCGACCATTAGCGAGCATCATCGGGCTTCTGCCTAGCCGGGACCGGAATGGTTGTAGGCCGCTGACGAGGTGACCGACAACGGACCGACCGTGGAGCCGCAACTGAAACCTGAGTGGGAAGCGCCCGAAAGTGGGCGACGCGTCCGGGGGATGGGCTCCCTCGTCCCTGCGCCGATCATCGATGTCACCGCGCGCAAGACGGTCCTCGTGCGCGACGCGTTCTTCCGTCGTGCGCTGATGATCGCTGACGTCGTCGCCGCGGTCGCCGCCTACGTGCTTGCGACGCTCACCGCTGGCGGCGGCGCCGTTCGTTGGGAAGAGCTCCTGGCCCTGCCGCTGGTTGTGGTGCTCTGCAAGCTGGCGGCCCTCTATGACCGCGACGAGCTGCGGATCAACAAGGCCACGACGGTCGACGAGATACCTGTCCTGTTCAACGTCGCAACGCTCATCGCGCTGTTGACGGTGCTCACCGGCGACTCCGTCGCAGACGGAGGCCTTCCCCCAAACGCGCTGCTCGTCCTTTGGCTGGGACTCGTCTCCTTCCTGGTGCTGTTCCGTGGCGCCGCTCGGTGGGTTGCGCTTCGGGGAACCGGCACCGAGCGGTGTGTCGTCGTCGGCGATGCCGACGCGAGCGCAGATATCGCCGCGAAGCTGGCCGGTAGTCCGCGTATGAACAGTGTCGTGATCGGCTACGTGCCGCTCCGCGACCGGGTCCGCGCGGACGACCCGCGTCCTCTGGGGCGCCTGGACGAGCTTGGCGAGTTGATCACCGCACTCGACGTCCATCGTGTGATCGTGGCTGCGCGGGACACCGATGCCGAGAACCAGCTGGACATCGCACGCGCAGTCAAGGCACTGGGCGTAAAGCTCAGCGTGCTGCCCCGCATCTTCGAGGTGGTCGGATCCTCATCCGAGTTCGACGATCTCGACGGCATGACGGTGCTCGGTGTGCCCCGCCTCGGACTTACACGATCGTCACGCGCGATAAAACGCGCACTCGACCTCGTCGTGGCAGGCGCGGGGTTGGTCATCGCAGCCCCCTTCCTGGCCGCCACGGCGATCGCGATCAAGCTCGACTCCTCCGGCTCGGTGCTGTTTCGCCAGAAGCGCGTGGGCAGTGAGGGTCACGTCTTCGAGATCCTCAAGTTCCGCACCATGGTCGCCGACGCGGAGGCGCGCAAGGACGAACTGCGCGGGGACGACGACACCGGGGGACTGTTCAAGATCCGCGACGATCCGCGGATCACCCGCGTCGGACGGCTGCTACGACGCTCATCGCTGGACGAGCTTCCCCAGCTTCTGAACGTCCTGCAGGGCGCCATGAGCCTCGTGGGTCCGCGAGCGCTCGTCGTCGACGAGGATCAGCGGCTCGCCGGCTGGCAACGTCGCCGCCTGCACCTGCTCAAGCCGGGGATGACGGGTCCCTGGCAGATCTTGGAGTCCGGGCGGATCTCACTCTACGAGATGGCGAAGATCGATTATCTGTACGTCGGCAACTGGTCGATGTGGAACGACGTGAAGCTGCTCATCCGGACTGTGCCATACATGCTGGCGCGGCGAGGGATGTGAAGCGCCGGACCTGCTTGCGGCGTGAGTCGCGGGCTCAGGCCAGCTCGGCCAGCGTATTCCAGAACATGAGCTCGTAGCACTGCAACAGGCGGCCGTACTCGCGCGCCCGGTCAGGACTCTTGCCCGTGTCCAGAGCGACCTGCACGACCGCCAGCGCGGGCCCGTCGCCACCGGGCGGGGGCGCGGCGAAGAAGTCGAAGAACGCGCAGCCTGCGTCGTCGAACCCGTAGCGCTCGCGTAGCGCCTGTGCCACGGTCGCGCAATAGGAGCCCCAGGCAGCGAAGTTGGCGACCACCGCCAGCACCACGTCGCTCGGCTCGCCGTGAGCGCTAGCCAAGCGACGTAGGACGGATAGGCCTGGCAGCCCGCGCGCGGCTCGTAATCTCGCAGTGCTTGCTCGTCGAGCCCGCAGGCGGCCGCGAACTGGGCCAGCTTGTCCAGTGCGAGCATCTCGCCCTGCGCGAGGTCGAGAAAGAAGCCGCCCGCTGCCGGATCGGTCGACCGCGAGGCGAGTACCAGGAAGCTGCGCCAGTCGCTCGTGATGATCCGGTGCTGCTCGGCGGCCAGCGCGGCCAGCGCTTCGGTTGAGGCGGCTCCCTGCGCGATGAGCGGGACCAGCCGGTTCTCGTGCTCGCCCGGAGCGAGCTCCCTCCTAGCCGATTGCAGAAGTTCCCGTGCCGAAGCAGTCATCAAACCCAGCGTAGAGGAGCTGGTCTGCTCGAGGTCGTACTAGAGACTTCAGGTTCGCGGGAGGCGACGAGATCGCCGACCGATCAGCCGAACACCAGGAGGCCAGCAACATGCGACATGGATCTGTAGGAGCGAGCGTGCTGCTCGCGGCAATGGCGCTCGCGCTCGGCGCGTGCGGGAGCGAGGACACATCGGGCGACACCAGCGCGAGCAGCGGCGTCGATCTGATCAAGGACGGCGAGATCATCACCTGCACGCACCTGCCCTACCAACCGTTTCAGTTTGAGCGGGGAGGCAAGATCGTCGGCTTCGACGTCGACATGATCGACCTCGTCGCAAAGAAGCTGGGCGTCAAGCAGAGCATCGTCGACACGCCGTTCGACGGCATCAAGTCCGGCGAGGATCTCAACGCGCGCAAGTGCGACATCGCAGCGGCGGCGATGACGATCACCCCCGAGCGCCAGCAGAAGCTCGCGTTCTCGGCGCCGTACTTCGACGCCAACCAGGCACTGCTTGTCAAGAAGGGCAGCGGGATCACGTCGCTTGGCGATCTCAAGGGCCGGGCGCTCGGCGTCCTGTCCGGCACGACCGGCAAGCTCTACGCCGAGAAGCACGCGCCCGACGGGGTGCAGCTCAAGGACTACGAGGATCTCGCGCTGCAGCTGAGCAGCGTCAAGAGCGGCCAGCTGCCGGCGGCGATTAACGACATCCCCGTCCTGCTCGACTACGTCAAGAAGAACCCCCAGTTGGAGGTCGCCGCACAGTTCAAGACCGGCGAGCAGTACGGCTTTGCCATGAAGAAGGCAACGAGCCAGAAGCTCGAGCAGATCGTCAACGACGTGATCGAACAGGCCAAGGCGGACGGCACCTACGACAAGATCTACAAGACGTGGTTCGGCGCCAGGCCGCAGTAGCGCCATGACTCGACGCCAACGGGCGCGGGCGATCCGCGTCGCGCAGTACTTCATCCTCCTAACCGCAGCGGGCGCCTTCGCGGCGCTCGCCGACTGGGGGCGCATCGGCGACGCGTTCTTGGACGTCGACGTGATCCGCGAGCTGTTCCCCGAGGTGATCACGGTGGCCCTCAAGAACACGGTTCTCTACACGCTGTGCGCGTTCGCGTTCGGGCTGCTGCTCGGCCTCGTGATCGCGCTCATGCGCCTGTCTCCCGTCACCGCGTACCGCGCGCTTGCCACTGTCTACATCGAGTTCTTCCGCGGCGTTCCGGCGCTGCTCGTGCTGATCGGGTTCGGCTACGGCATTCCGATCGCGCTCAACACGGAGTTGCCCGGTGGGATCCTCGGCACGATCACCGTCGCGCTCGGCTTGGTTGCGGCGGCGTACATGGCCGAGACGTTTCGCGCTGGCATCCAGGCGGTGCCCAGGGGCCAGATGGAGGCGGCGCGCTCGCTGGGAATGTCGCACGCCCGCGCGAGGGTCTCGATCGTCATTCCCCAGGCGTTCCGGATCATCTTGCCGCCGCTGACGAACGAGCTCATCCTGCTCACCAAGGACTCCTCGCTCGTCTACCTGCTGGGGGTGACGTTGCCGACGCGCGAGCTCGCGAAGTTCGGCCGAGATTCGCTGAACCAGTACGTCAGCATGACGCCGATCCTGATCGCGGGCCTGGCGTACCTCCTCATCACCGTGCCACTCGGCTACGTCGTGCGCCGGCTCGAGGCGCAGCAGGCGAAGGCGCGATGATCGAGATCCGCGACCTGCACAAGTCGTTCGGCGAGCTCGAGGTCCTCAGAGGGATCGACCTCCGCGTTGCACAGGCCGAGGTCGTGTGCGTTATCGGCCCGTCGGGGTCTGGCAAGTCGACGCTGCTGCGCTGCATTAACCTGCTCGAGACGCCCAGCTCGGGCCGGGTGGTGATCGGCGACGTGGAGGTCACCGACCCGGACGTCGACATCGACGCGATCCGGCGCCGGATCGGCATGGTGTTCCAGCAGTTCAACCTGTTCCCGCATCTCACCGTGACCGAGAACGTGACGATCGCGCAGCGCCGGGTCCTGCGCAGGGACAAGGCCGAGGCGGAGCGGGTCGCCGCGGCGAACCTCGAGCGCGTCGGACTGTCCGACAAGTCTGGCGCATACCCCGCCCAGCTCTCGGGCGGCCAGCAGCAGCGGGCGGCAATCGCGCGGGCGCTGGCGATGGGGCCGGAGCTGATGCTGTTCGACGAGCCGACGTCCTCGCTGGATCCCGAGATCGTCGGAGACGTGCTCGCCGTGATGCGCGGGCTGGCGCAGGACGGGATGACGATGATCGTCGTGACTCATGAGATGAACTTCGCGCGCGAGGTTGCCGACCGCGTGGTGTTCATGGACGACGGCGTGATCGTCGAGCAGGGCGCTGCCGAGCAGGTGATCGACAACCCCGCTCACGAGCGGACCCGAAAGTTCCTGACGCGTGTGCTACGTCCCGCGGCCGCCGAGCTGGCCGATCTTCCTTGACAGGGTCCGGGGGCCGCACCCTTTCCTGGAGATCACGTGTGAGTGGGCAGGTTCCACGGTGATTAGAGGAATACGTAGGTGAATCTGTCACGCGACCGTCGCGGACGTGCCGCAGCGTGTGACAGGATGCAGTCACACGTGTCCATGAGGTCGGGGGTCCATGTTCATGAAGCTGAAATTTTGGAACGTCACGACGGTCTTCTGCACCGCCGCCGCGTTGGCCGCCGTTGGGCTGCCGGTGGTCGCGCCGGCCCAGGCCGCGCCGGCAGCGGCCACCCAAGCGAGCCAGGTCGTCGCGCCGGTGCCGACGCTCGACTGGCAGCCGTGCGGGGCCGGTCTGCAGCCCTTCCTCTGCGCGACCGCGGACGTCCCGACCGACTATGACCACCCGAACGGGCCCAAGACACGGCTTGCGCTGACGAAGCTGCCGGCGAGCGGGCCCCCGGACCAGCGCCTCGGCACGTTGTTCACCAACCCCGGGGGGCCCGGTGGCTCGGGGGTGGACTTCGTGCAGGGCGCCGCCGCGCAGATCTATGCGCCGGAGGTGCTCGCCCGCTACGACGTGCTTGGCTTCGACCCGCGCGGTGTGGTCCGGTCGGACCCGGCCACCTGCTTCCCAACCCAGCAGCAGGAACAGTCCTCCCTGGCGCAGCAGGCGATCTACCCCCTCCCGGGGCCGCAGGAGGCCCAGTTCACCGCGGACATGCTGGGTCTCGCGGTGCGCTGCCAGACGACGTCGCCACACAGGTTCAGCACCTCGTCCACGGCGAACGTCGCCCGCGACATGGATCTGCTGCGACAAGCGGTGCACGACGAGCGGCTCACGTACGCCGGGTACAGCTATGGCACCTTCCTCGGAGCCACGTACGCGCGGTTCTTCCCGGGCCGGGTGGGGCGGTTCGTGCTTGACGGCACCGTCGACCCGATCGCCTGGACCGGCACGGGGACCGGGGACGCCGCGCCGACGACACCGCTGGGCATTCGCATTCGTCAGGGGACCGGGGCGAGCGAGACCTTCGGCGAGTTCGCCCGGCTCTGCCGCGAGGCCGGACCGCAGCGCTGTTCGCTCGCAGGCGTCGGCGACCCGGCGGTCGTCGTGCCGGCAGTGTTCGACCGGCTGGCCCGCGAGCCAGTCGAGGTTCCGCTGCCGGACGGTACGACAGCCGTGATCACGCAGCAGGACGCCGTCGCGATCACATACCTCTCGCTGTACTCGCCGGCGGACTGGCCCTCGCTCGCGGACCTCCTCGCCGCCCTCGCCGCACCTGTGCCGTCGCCGGCGGCGGTGGCCGCGAGCGCTTCAGGGACCCGCTCGCCGCTCGGCGCACGCCTTCGCGGCGAGGACTACCCCTCCGTCGGTGGCGCGCTCGCGAGCCTGTGCGTCGACACCGCGCAGTCCCGCCGGGTCCGCGAGTACCCGGCATTGATCGATGCCTACAACGCCGAGGCACCGTATTTCGGTCGTTTCAGAGGTTGGACCCCGCTGCCGTGCGAGTTCTGGGGACTACGCGATCGCGACGCCTTCCGCGGACCGTGGCAGCAGCGCACGCGGGCGGCGGTGCTCGTCATCGGCACGCGCCATGACCCGGCGACCCCGTACCGCCAGGCGCGGCCGTACGCCGACTTCTTCCCGGACTCCCGGCTGCTCACGCTCGACGGCTGGGGACACACCGCGATCGGCAAGAGCGCCTGCGTCGACGCGGCGATCGCCCGCTACCTCGTCGCCGGCGACCCGCCGCAGGACGGGGCGGTCTGCGCGCCCGACTCCGTGCCCTTCGCAGCGCAGGCCGCCGCGCGGTCGGCGTCACGACCGGACGTGCCGCCCGGGCTGCCGCTGTGGTGAGAGCGCATCGGCGAGCCTCGGCAACCTCCCGTTTGGCGCAGCGACGACGTGACGGTTGCTACCCGGGGATCCCGAAGTAGATCTGCTGGCGCTTGCGCGAGAGTCGGATCCGGGGCTCGACGGCCCACTTCGGCTCGACGCCGTACGCGCAGCGCCAGCCAGAGATGCACCGCTTGTTGTGACTGCGGTAGCGGCGAAGGACCTTGCGCGCGGATCGGCAGCTGATCCTGCGCGTGCGGATGTCGTAGAACAGATCGTCGCTTTGCTTGCGAAACGCGAGGTTCGGGCAACGCCGGGGCTCGGAGGCTGCGGCAGACGTCCTCGAGACGCTGCCGAGGAGCACCGCTGTCGTGCAGATGGCGACAAGCAAGGCGACGAACGTCAGCCGTCTGCGCACGATCGGGAGCGAGATCATCGCGACGCCACGCCGACGTGTACGTGGTTGTGATGGTTGCCGCCCGCGTCGGTCTTCCAGATGCATTGGATCCTCAACCCGCTCGGGTAGATGCTGAACAATCCCCCTCCTCGTGCTCGGGTCGCGGCCGTCGCTGGATCCACGCCGCCGACCGTCAGGCAGACGGTCATCAGCAGATCGCCGACCGGGCCGTCGTTCGTGCCGTGGTTCGCCACCATGCCCAGGTCGGCTGCGTTTCCGGACCAGTGATCGGAGACCCGGCCGCTCGTCGTGAGCATGCTGTGCCTGGTACCGGTCGAGACGACGATCTCCCTCCCGGCGGCGCTCGCCATGCGTTCCAGGTAATCGACCAGCACCGGTTGTAACGCCGGTCGAGCGGGATCCATCCCACTACTGAGGACCGTGACGTTGCCAGCGCCTGACGGCATCGGGGCGGGCGTGGGCGCGGGCGGCAACTCCGGGGCTGCTGATCCGCGGAACTGCGCATCGCCGAAGGTGAAGATGCCGCCGTCGCCGGCGACGAGCCAGTAGCCGCCGCCGCTCGAGGTGCGTGCGATGCCCACGACCGGGCTGTTGAGCCTCGCGGTGGCCATGGAGCCGACGAATCGTGCGCTGCCGAACGTGAACACCCCTCCATCGGTGGCCGTGAGCCAGTAACCCTTGCCGTCCGGCGCCGCCGCGATCCCCACGATCGGGGAGTTGAGCGACTTGCCGTTCAGCGAGCCGTTGAACTGGGCGCTGCCGAAGGCAAACACGCCACCGTCGGCAGCTGTCAGCCAGTAGCCCTTGCCGTCTGGCGCGGCTGCGAGCCCCACGACCGGCCTGTTCAGCGGCTTTCCCGCCAGCGAGCCGACAAACCCGGCGCTGCCGAAGGCGAACACGCCGCCGTCGGCGGCTGTGAGCCAGTAGCCCTTGCCGTCTGGCGCGGCGGCGATCCCGACGACGGGCGAGTTCAACGGCGTTCCGGCCAGCGAGCCGAAGAATCCGGCGCTGCCGAAGGCGAACACGCCGCCGTCGGCGGCTGAGAGCCAGTAGCTCTTGCCGTCTGGCGCGGCTGCGATCCCGCTGATTGGTGCGTTCAGCGGCTTTCCGGCCAGCGAGCCATACGCCACGGCGTCGCCGTAGGCGAAGACGGCGCCGTCATTTCCCGCCAACCAGTAGCCCTGCCCCGGCGTTGACGCGATCCCGACGATAGGAGCAGCCTGCGCCGCCGCGACGCTCGCGCAGGCGAGCGCGACAACAGCGAGAAGCACCGCCGTCATCAAGGTGGCGCGTCGACGGAGTGTGCTGGCGGCGACCACGGTGCGCTCCTTGTCGTGCCTGATCGATGGCCCCTGCGTGCGAGCCCCGGCCGGCGCGATCGTACTTCGCCCGATCACCCACCGGGGAGTTTGGGACGACGGCTCGGCGCTGCACGCCTCGCTGACGCCTGCGGTGAAGGATGGCGTGACGCCGGAGCTTCGCCTCAAGATCCCGGCACGCGCACCGCCGCAGAAAGGAACGCGCTGCGGGCACCGCTGCGAAGGAATTTCGCGCCAAGCTGCGCCAGCGCTTCAAGGTTGCTGCTCCTGCGAGCACCAGCAGGTCGTGGCAGCGCAGTTTGCGAGGTCCAAAGGCATGACCGCGGAGCGATCAGATCTCCCGGCGCGACGCGATCCGGGCCAAGATGACGTAGCCGACAAGCGACCAGGCGGCGACCACTACCCATGAGCCCACGCCCGCGTGGAATGGTGTCTGGGCGGAGAGGCCGTCGGCGAGCAGCTTCGTCGCTTGGCTGAACGGCAGGATGTCGAGGATCGTCAGGAGGACGCCTGACTGCACGAACAGGACGGCGCCGGCCAGTCCGACGAGCGGTACGAGGAGGAACGACGCGTAGGTGTTGATCGAGTTGGAGTTCGGCCAGAGCAGCCCCATCAGCAGTCCAAACGCGACGAGGCTGGCGATCAGCCCGAACGCGGCACCGAAGAACAGCGCCGGATCGTGGACGTCGAGATTGGTCAACACGACGATCAGGCCGACGCCTCCCAATCCGTAGATGAAGCCCGCCAACGCCTTCGCAGCAAGGATCTCTGGGCCGGACGCCGCAAGGCGCAGGGCCGCGAACGTGCCCGTCTCGAGCTCCTCCGCCGTCTGGATCGGCACGACCATCATGGCGACGAAGACGAGGTGCAGGACGATGACGAACAAGACCGTCACCGCGCGTGGCTCCTCGATTCCGTAGGGCTGGCTGCCCGCGGCTGCGACCGCGCGAATTTGCGTCTGCGTCGGCGGCTCGTGCCCCGCCGCGCGCGTCAGGGCGTCCGGGACCAGCGCGATGACCGACTGCGCGGTCGGCGAGGCATCTTCTGCGACGAGAACCTCGGCCGGTGCGGACCCTTCCCGCGCCGTCGGCGCGACGACGACGGCGAAGTCGACGTCGTTCGCGGCGACGAGCCTGCGCGCGGACGCCGCGTCGCGGGTCTGGCGCAGATGGACCTTGACGCTCTTGCCCGCGGCGGCGCGCAACTCGCGCGCGACGCCGTGGCCGCCCGAGTCGACGATTGCGACCTCGGTTGTCGGCAGCTCCTTCGGGTCCGCGAAGGTGGAGTTGTAGAAGACCGCCATCCCGATCGGCAGCAGCAGCACGACGATGATGCGCCCGTCGCGCCCGGTGTCGCGCAGGTCCTTGACGAGGATCGCCAGGATGCGGCGCAGGTTCACCATTGGTTCGCCTCGTCGGCGCAATCGTCCTCGAGGCTGCGTCCCGCGAGGTGGATGAAGACATCGGCGAGCGTCGGCTCGAGCGAGTGCATCGAGCGCACGCGGCGCGCTGCGATGAGCTCCTGCAGGCGGGCCGTGTCCTGCGGCACGTCGAGCTTGAGGCGCATGTCGCTGCCGTCGTCGAGCACGATGTCCACCGCCGGGGCCGTATTGGCGAGACCGAGCTTCAATGCGCGCGGGGTGTCCAGTGCGACGAGCTTCCCCTCAGCCAGGAACGCGACGCGCTGGCAGAGCTCGTCGGCCTCGTTCATGTCGTGCGTCGTAAGGAAGATCGTCGAACCGCCTGCGGCCAGCGCGGTGACGGTCTCGCGTAGGTCGCGGGCGGAACGGGGATCCAGGCCTCGGGTCGGTTCGTCGAGGAACAGGACGCGCGGGCTGTTGAGCAGCGCGCGAGCGAGCAGCAGGCGCTGGCGCATCCCGGTCGAGAACGTCTTGACCTTGCGCCCGGCAACGCTGCTCAGGCGCACCTGCTCGAGCGCCTCCGCGCCCCGCTTCTTCGGCAAGCCATACAGCGTGCAGAACAGCTCGAGGTTCTCCCTGGCGGTCGCGCGCTGGTAGACGTTGGGCGTCTCGGCGACGAGGTTGATCTGCCCGCGGATCGCTTCGAGGTCGCGCGGGACGTCGTGGCCGAGCACCCGCGCGCGTCCGCTCGTCGGCTTGGCGCGGCCGGTGAGGATCCGGATCATCGTCGATTTCCCGGCGCCGTTATGTCCCAGCAGGCCGAAGATCTCGCCCGGCGCGGTCTGCAGGCTGACGCCGTCGAGCGCCCGAACGGCGCCGTAATGCTTCGTCAGGTCCTCGACCTCCACGGGACACTGCCTCTGTATGGCCTCTGGCGCGGTTATCACGGTTCCTCAGATCGGTGCAAGGTTTCCTCGGTCAGTCTGCGGCTGCGGACCCGGTCTGTCATCGCCCGCAGGGCGCGCCTGCACTCCTCCTCAGCGCAGATCTTTGCCGTGCACAGGCTCTGTCGAAGGACAGAGGGGACCTCGCGCCGCCGCTTGGGCGGC
>JAWVGJ010000017.1:0-3980 GCA_033855115.1 Solirubrobacteraceae bacterium | reverse complement strand
GAAAACCACGTTCCCCAGACCACGCGCACCGCGGGCCCTGCGCCCATCGCCGCCACCTCCAGGCTCGGCGAAGCAGCGCCCGCCGGACCACGTCGGGGAAGTGGCAAGGAGCGCCGTGGATTGGCTCGACGAGCGAACGTCGCTGTCAGCCGGCGCGCGCTGGATGCTGTTTCGCAAGGTGCCCAAGGGGACGAACTGGTTCTACACGCTGGGCTCCGCGACGATGTTCGCGTTTCTCTCCCAGACCGTCACGGGCGTCTTCCTGGCGATGTACTACGACCCGTCGCCGACCCGCGCCTACGAGTCGGTGCGCCACCTCACCAACGAGGTCTTCTTCGGCGAGCTCGTTCGCGGCATGCACAAGTGGGGCTCGACCGTCATGGTCGTCCTGATCTTCCTGCACATGGCGCGAACCTTCCTGTTCGGCGCCTACAAGTATCCGCGCGATCTGAACTGGGTCATCGGCGTCCTGCAGCTGATCCTCACCTTCGTCATGTCGCTGACCGGGTACCTGCTGCCCTTCGATCAGCGGTCCTATTGGGCGACGATCGTTTCGGCGAACATCAGCGGCATGGGCCCCCTCGTGGGCCCCTATCTCGCGGACTTCCTCAGGGGAGGCCCGGAGTTCTCGATCACGACCCTGTCACGCTTCTACGCCCTGCACATGCTGATCCTTCCGGGCGCGATCGTGACGCTGATCGGCGCACATCTGTACCTCGTGGCCAGGCACGGCACGACGGCTCCACCGTGGCTCAAAGCTGAGGCCGTACCACCGCGCGACCCGGCTTGAGCGCATTGCGTCTGGCCCCGAAACGCCCAGGTCTCGGTAGCGAGGTCAGCGGCTTCGCGCGATGTGCAGCTCGGCCCGGAAGCGCAGCGTCACCGGGCCGTCCCCGGCCAGCGCCCGGACCGAATCGAGCAGCGGAATACGCTCTGCATCCTCGAGCACGGCGACGAACGGCCGCGCTCCGACGTGCTCGGCCAACTCGTCGGCGTCGAGCACACGCTCGTTGTCGAACACCTGCGTGTGCAACGACCCAAAGAGCCGATCGACGTCGAACGCTGAGCGCCATTCGTGATTGCGGTACGCGTGGGCCAGATCGCCGATTGGCGCCAGGAGCTGCTCGAGCGCTGCGTGTGGTCCCTCCGACAGCCGCCGGTTCCACAGCAGTGCAAGCACGCCGCCGGACCGGAGCACGCGGTGGATCTCAGCCAGTGCCGCAGGTACGGCGAACCAGTGAAAGGCCTGCGCGATGGCGACAGCGTCCGCGCTGCCCGCCGGCAACGGGATCGCCTCCGCCGAGCCCTCGATCACGCGCGCGGGCGGCTCGATGGCGGCGCGCATCTCTGCCCGCGGCTCGACGGCGACCACGTCGAGCCCGCGCGCGAGCAGGTCCCGCGTGAGCTTGCCGGTCCCGGCCGCCAGGTCGATCACGTCGCGCCCCGGCAATGCGGCGACGAGCGCGTCGACCGCCTCGGCCGGATAGCCGGGCCGCGAGCGCTCGTAGGCCAGCGCGTCGGGGTGAATCGACGGACCACGGGCGGCTTCACGACCGGCGGCCACGGGCCTGATGAGAACTGTCAGCCATGCGCGGAAGGGATGGACATGAAGGCGATCTCGGAGGCGACCGTGAAGCCGGCGCGAGCGTAGATGCCCTGCTCGGCCTCGTAGGCCATCAGCATCAGCGCGTCCACGCCGCGGTCGAACGCAGCCCGGCCGAGGCTGCCGGTCAGCGCTCCCGCGAGCCCGCGGCGACGCCAGTCGGGCAGGACGCCGACCGCGGCGACCTCCCCGAAGCCCTCGATCGCAGGGGTGACCAACCCGGAACCTACGGAGCGACCGCCCATCTCGCGCGCCAAGCCCACGACCCCACCGGCTGCGACAACGGCTTCGAGGCGTGTGACGTCGGCCTCGATTGGCGGCGGCGCGTCGTAGGCGGCGTTCTGTGTCGCAGCGGCCTCACGCAGCGCGTCGACGTCGACCGCGAGGTCCAGATCGACGCCGGCCGGTGGCGCCGACTCACGCAGCTGCGCAGGCGTGCAGGTCATGATCGGCAGCCGGGCCTCGGTCACGAATCCAGCGCTGACCAATGCGTCCTCGACCGCGGGAGCCGCAGACGGCAGAAACTCGAAACGGGGTAACCGGCCGCGCCGGACAAACGCGCGACGCAGGTCCTCGATCTCCGCGTCCGTCGGAGCCGCCCCGTCATCGGGCACGGCGTAGTTACGAAACGGACTATCGCTGTCGGGATCGAAGGCAGCCAGGAACGGGCCGACCGTCTCGATGTGGCTGCGGCTCCGCAGGCCGGTGCGCAGCGACGCTCGGAGCATGGTGTGCATCTCACAGACCTCTCAGCGCGATCTCGTCATTCGAGCAGCGGCGCGATCACCTCCGCCGCCACCGTTCCGTGTCCGGGAGCCGCCGACGTGATCTGCGCCCCTACCACCGTACATACGGTGACGACCTGTTCGAGGAACGCGCGCAGCGAACTGGGCGCCAGCCCGGACGGCACCGGGAAGCGAGCCGGGAACGCGCGCGGGTCGAGCACGTCGAGGTCGATGTGAACGAAGACCTCCAAGCCCGAGAGCTGCGACGGCTCGTCGACGCGGTGCACGCCGCAGCGATCCAGCGCCACGCGCTCGCCGCCCTCGAGCTCGCGCACGCCGTGCATGATCACGTGCGAGGGATCGAGGCCGGCGCCGAAGCCCGTGTCCCACAGGCCGCAGGCGCCGGCGAGGCACATCCCCGCCAGGTAGCCCTAGCGCGATGTCTGCGGGGTGTTGAAGTCGCCGTGCGCGTCAAGCCACAGCACCCGCGCCGCCGGGCGGTGGCGGACGAGCACCGGGAGCGTCGAGACGCAGACCGAGCACTCGGCGGCGAGCAGGATCGGCATCCGGCCGGCGTCCAGCGCGTCGTCGACCTGGCCGCCGGCCTCCAGCAGGCAGCCGTGCGAGTCGCGCAGGTCTTCCTCCCAGCCCGCCGACCGCGGTTCGCCCGGCGATCCGATGAGCCGCGCGTCGAGCAGCGCCGCGAGCTCGCGAGTTCCCTCCGCGGCCTCGCGGCCGCGGTCGGAGGTCCGGCACAGCAGCCCACTATCTGCCGCTCCATTGCGGCTCGCGGTGCTCGAGAAACGCCGCGACTCCCTCGCGGGCGTCCTCGCTGCAGAGGGCGAGCGAGAGCTGGGCGCGCAGGTAGTCCAGCGCTTGCAGAAGCTCCATGTCCTGCGATGCGAACAGCGCGTCCTTGCCCATCCTCATCAGCAGCGGCGACTTCGATGCGAGCTTGCCCGCCCAGTCGGCGACCGCCTCGTCGAAATGCTCGGTCGCGACGACGCGGTTGCAGAGCCCCAGGCGCAGCGCCTCGTGCGCGTCAACCCGCTCACCGAGCAGCAGCAGCTCGTACATCTTCTTGCGCGCGATGTTGCGCCCGATCAGCGCGCCGATCATGAACGGGAACAGGCCGACGTTGATCTCGGGCGTGCCGAAGGTCGCGCGCTCGCTGGCGATGACGAGATCGCACGCCAGCGCGAGGCCCAGGGCGCCGGCCAGCACATGGCCGGACGCGGCACAGATGACGGGCTTTCCAAGCCGGCCGATGAGCGTGAACAGCCGCGGGAACCGGTCGTTGGCGGCGTGGCGGTCAGCGAGCGGGACGTCCGCGGCAAAGCCGGCGAGGTCTCCGCCGCTGGACCACACCTTGCCGTGCGTCGAGGCGAGCACGACGCAGCGCACGGCGTCGTCGTCGCGCGCCACTGTAAGCGCGACGATCAGGTCGTCCAGCAGCGCGTCTGAGAGGGCGTTTCGCGTCCCCGGCTGATCCAGGGCGATCGTCGCGACCGCGTCGGTGACCTCGTAGCGCAGCGTGGCGTACGGCACCCGGCGCAATCTACAAGCGATGCGGCGGTTCATCTTCATCGTCCGCAGCTACGGGCCTGAGGACTACCCGCTGCGTGCGAATCGCGAGCCGGCGGCGAGGAGGG
>JAWVGJ010000016.1:0-76879 GCA_033855115.1 Solirubrobacteraceae bacterium | reverse complement strand
CGCGCCAGTAGTTGACTTTCCATTCCTGGGTGCTCTGGCCCTGGCAGTCCCACTCGTTGACGTAGTCGCCGACACCTGCCCGCGGCCCGTTGTTGAGATCCAGGCACTTGTTGGTGGATTGGTTGCGGATGGTGTAGTTGCCGTCGGCGGTCGGTACGAAGTCGAAGTGCTGGTTGCCGTCGTTGTGGTTGTCGTACACGATGGCGTGCGTGCCGTTGGTGCTGCTGTTGCCGGAAATGTCCACGACCCGCTCCTGGTCACCGTATGCGCTGTAGCTGCCGACGGCGTAGCCGGCCGCGGCTTGCAGACGGATGATGCCGAACTCGACCGGCAGGTGGTCGGCGGAGATCCCTGGTATCGCATGCCCGGTGTAGAGCGGCACGTACCGGCTGGCCACCATGTAGTCGAGCTCACCGCCGCTTACCTGGGTGGGGCCGCCGGGACGGTAGATGTTGGCGTTCGCGGGCAGCCTCCCGGTGAGGCTGCCCGGCGCCCGGTTGAAGTCGCCGAGCACGGCGTAATCCCACCCGGCACCCTCCTGTCCGGCGGCGATGGCCGCGAGTTGGCCCGGGATGTCGTTGCCGCTGCCCGACAGGCCGTGCACGTTGTTGAAGACGGTGTTGCCCAGTCGCACCCCGAACGAGGCGCGGCTACCGGCGAAAGTGGGCGTGGTGAGCCACAGGTTGTCTGCCTGTGCCTCGGTCACCATGGCCAGGTTGACCCGGTTGCCGTTCGGATCGGTCTGCAAGAAGTAGACGTGCCTCAGGATCGGGCGGGAGCTGGTGCCGAAGTTACGCAGGTAATGATAAATGTTGTACCCGCTGATCGTCGTCGTGTCCTGGTAGGCGAACAGCCCGTTCGGGTTCAGCGGCGGCAGCGGTCCCGCCTCCTGGAGCGCTAGCACGTCATGGTTCGCCAGCAGCCGCGGGATATCATTTGACCATTTCGGGGTCACGTTACCGCCCTGGCCACCCTGCATGTTGTACGTCACCGGATTGTGCCGTTCCAGGTTCGCCGCCTGGGCGGGCCCTGCGACGGCGGTCAGCAAGCCGGCGGCGAGTGCCGCGACGGCTGCCAGTCGCACAGCGGTGCGCCACCGCGCTACGGGTACGCCGGAGCGGCGCATTCTCAGTCTGGGCAATGGTTTCACGAGCAACTCTCCCTACGGTGATCGGCGTTGATCAGTCGGATCCTCATCGCGGCGACAGGGTCATTGTGTTCGGCGCCAAGGCATTTGTCATCGGCCGGCGGGTGATTTTGCTCGGTACGACCCACGGAGTACGTCCGGGTCGAGCTCGCACTCGGTGGCCTTCGGCACTTCGCTGGCGACCGCATCGTCTCGAAGGAGCAGTAATCCCGCCTGCCCTGTGAGTCGTCGCGCGGTTGTGATGGACGGTCCGCTGGTTGCGGGCGCAGCGACCCGAGCGTCGTGGCGCTCGCTGGCGGGCAGACGCTACCCCAGGCGTACCATGACGTGACGTGACCGGCGGGGCGCACGGAAGTACCTTGCCGGTTGCCATCGGAGAGGCAAGGTCTGCTAATGCTGTCGCATGAACGTTGGCAGGATCGGAATCTGGATGCCCAAGGGATTTGGGACGGGCGCGGTCGCGGAGATCGAGGGGCTCGGCTACGGCACGCTGTGGGTCGGCGGCAGCCCGTCGGTGCAGGAGGCCGTTCCGTTCCTGCAGGCGTCGAGCACGATCACGATCGCCACCGGCATCCTCAACGTCTGGCAGCACGAGCCGGCCGAGGTCGCCGCCGCACACGCCGAGACGCGCGCCGCGTTTCCCGGGCGCTTCCTGCTGGGCGTCGGCATCGGTCACCCGGAGGCGACCAGCGACTACACGCGGCCGCTTAAGACCATGCGCGCGTTCTGCGACGGCGTGACGTCCGCGCTGCAGCCGGTGCCTAAGGACGAGCTCGTCCTCGCCGCGCTGGGGCCGAAGATGCTCGACCTCGCCAAGGAGCGCGCGCTCGGCACCCACACCTACTTCGTCCCGCCCGCGCACACGCGCTTCGCACGCGAGCGCATCGGGGCCGACGCGCTGGTCGCCCCGGAGGTCGCCGTCATCGTCGAGACCGACCCCGAAGCCGCTCGCGCCATCGCGCGCAGCTACGCCGAACTCTACCTCGGCCTGACCAACTACACCAAGAACCTGCTGAAGTTCGGCTTCACCGAAGCCGACATCGCCGACGGCGGCAGCGACCGGCTCATCGACGCCATCATCCCGCACGGCACACCGGAGCAGATTGACGCCGCGGTCGAGGAGCACTTCGCGGCCGGCGCGGACCACGTGTGCGTCCAGCCCCTCGGCCACGGCGAGCCACCGGTTGACGACTACCGCGCCCTGGCGGCCGTGCTGATCAGGAGCTGAGCGCGAAGCCCGTGGTGAGCGGCGACCAGGTGCGGGTCACGACGGGCATCGACGAGCGACGATCTGCTCTTCGCGCCGGTCGAGCGGATGAGCGGGTGGGTCGCGGGTCACGAGGCAGGCGCACGCGACCTTCCCGAGTGGTACGGGTGCTCGATTCAATGCGTGCGCGATCAGCGCGTCAGCCGCCAGGACTCCCGGACGTCCGCGCGCAGCGCGACGGCGCGGGGCGGCCGCCGTCCGGCCCAGTGCCAGCCGCGCGGCGGCCTGACGTCGAGCCGGAGCACGTCGCCCGCGTGCGCCGGCACCCGCATCCAATGCAGGCGGTAGACGAGGGCGCCCCCGCGGCCGCGAACGAGCACGCGCGGCGCCTCCCACACGGCGCGCAGGCTCGTCGCGGCGCCCGGCGGCGTCGCGCGCAGCCAAGCCCACGCGGGATGTCCCGCGATCGCGGCCTCAGGGCCGACCGGCGGGTCGGAGCTCGGCTGTAGGACGCCGCCGCGCGGGCCGTAGAGCGTTACGTAGCTCTGGACCGCCCGGGGACGCGCAGTGGCCCGCGATCCCGCCGGCCGCCCGACGGTCATCGTCGTCGCGATCCGCGCGGAGCCGTCGGCGCGCAGCGCCACGACGTGGTCGAAGCGACGGCGCAGCCCGCGGCCGTCCTTGCTGGCGCCGGCGAACTCCGCGTCGGCGAAGAAATCCCCGCTCGCCGGCGGCAGAGCACCGTCGAAGCGGTGGCGCGCCAGCGTGCGCTGCACGCCTGCGTCACGCGACCACGCGACGGCCTCGCGAGCCGCGAGGCCGCGGCCGACCGCCCGCGCGAGTCGCGGCCAGCGGACCCCGCGGGTGGCCAGCCGCAGCGTGAGCTCGTGCGCGAGCGCCGTCACGAAGCGCTTACGCCCGGTCGCGCCGTGCCGGGCCTGGTGGGTGTAGAAGTCGAGCGTCTCGATGACGTTCGCGGCGGTCACGGTGCGCCGGTAGCCGCGCGGTCGCAGCGGGCCAAGGATCCGCAGGGCGCGCGCGACGAGCTCCGGCGTGAACGAGATCACGCCGTCCACGCGCCGCTCGCCGCCGCGCTGCCAGAGCGCGGCCGCCAGCCGTGCCGACGCCGGCCAGTGGGGGGTCGCGTTGACGTTGGCGATCGTCTGCGGCCGCGCTGGCCCGCGCTGGAAGACGAGTGGCGCGTCCGCCGGCGCGATCTGCGCCTCGCGATGCGCGCGATACCAGCTCTCGATCGAGCGATAGCGCTCGAGTCGCGGGCGGCCGTCCGCCACGGCGAGCACGCCGTAGGTCCCGATGAACCCGCCGCCGGGGCGCGGCTCGGCCGGGTTCTGCGACAGCACGAGGTAGCGCCGCGGCCCATCGCCGCCGAGGAACGTGACGAGGGCGCTGAGGTCCTCGACCCCGCCGCGCAGGCGCCGGCGCAGGCGCAGCAGCGAGCGCAGCGCGCTCGTTGCCGCCGCGCCGACCGGCCCGACCAGCCGCACGTCGCGCAGCGAGCGCACGCGGCCGAGCGCGGCCGCGACGTCGCCGCGTGCCGCGACCGCGGCGAAGCGCACGCGCCGCAGCTCGCGCACGACGTCCCGGGCGCCGCCGCGCGATGACGCCGGCCCGGCGGCGCTGGCGATCCGCATGCCGGCGCGCGTGGCCAGCAGGCCAGCGATCGCGAGCGTGTCGGCGCCGCACGCCTGGTCGTCGACGACCGGGATACGGCCGGCCGCGCCCAGCAGCGAGCGCAGCGCCTGCACGTGGCCGCGGACACGCTCGAACTCGTGCCGTGCCCGGCCCAGGTCGCGCGCCGCGGCGTCCGGCTCGCCGTCCCGCAGCCGATCGCCGGCGCTGTGCAGCGCGCGCTCGGCGGCGCGCGCCGCGCCGCGCGCGCCCACGATCTCGCGCGCGGCGAGCAGCTGGACGACGAGCAGCGTCGTCGCGAGCACGACGGCGACACCGCACAGAGCCGGCCGCCAGGCCGGCGTGACGCCGCCTGCCGGCCGGGCCCGCCCTCGGCGGAGGCCGCGGGGCCTCGCCACCGCGGCCGCTGAGGATCGGAGTGTCGTCATCGCCGTGCTCGGGTCGTCCTAGTGCACGCCGGACTGCGGCGCGGAGATCACCGGCGACCCGTCGTCCTCGCCGCCGAGTGGCGGATCGGCCGTCGCGGGAACTGCGGTCGGCAGCGCGAAGTACGGCGCGCTGCCGCCGGCCGGGACCTGCTGCCACGCGCTCCACGCGCCCGTCGCCCGCACGTACTGCTTGCGCCAGGCCTTAAAGTCGGTGCCGACGACGACGACGTCGAGCGTCTTGCCGTCGGCGCTCCAGTAGCCCGACGGGGCGCCGAGCACCTGCTTGAGCAGGTTCGTCCAGTTCATGATCGTCAGGCCGTCGCGCGTGTAGGTCTGCACGTAGGCGCTGCCGTTGGTGGCGCGGACGAGCACGCTCACGCCGCCGGCGTAGCCCGCGAGCGAGACCGTCGACGTCGAGGCCGCGCCGTCGTTCGGGGAGCGGCTCCAGGCGGTCCAGGCGTCGCTTGCGCGGAGGTACTGGCGGCGCAGGATCGTGTGGTCGTTGGCGATGCCCGCGAGCTCGAGGACCGCTCCGTCGGGGCTCCAGCTCAGCGCAGGCCCGCCGAGCAGCGGCCGGTCGATCTGGGTCCAAGGGCTCGTGTCGGGCCCGGAGCGCCGGAACGTCTTGACGTAGCTGTAGCCGTTCGCCGCCTTGACGCCGATCGTCACGTCGGTGGCGCTGCTGGCGATCGTCGCGATGGCGCCCACCCCGGCCGGCGGTGCGTTGGGAACGTCGGCCCAGGCTGTCCAGGTGTTGCTCGCGCGGAGGTACTGGCGGCGCTGGACGACGCCGCCGACGCCGACCGACACCACGTCGAGCGTGCTGCCGTCCGGGCTCCAGCTGCCCGACGGAGCGGCGTCGCCGACCTGCCGGTCCAGCGTCGCCCAGCCGGCGCCCAGCCCGCCGGTGGCCGTCAGCGTCTCGACGTACGCCGTTGCGTTGTTGCCGCGCGCGAGCAGCTTCTCCTCGCCGGCGACCCCGGTGATCCCGAACCGCCCGACGATGCCGACCGTTGGAGACGCGAGCTGGCTGTTCGTCCACGCCTCCCAGGCGCTGCCGCGCGGGCCGTGGCGGCGGTAGATCCGGTTGTCCGTGCCGACGGCGATGACGTCGGCCGCGGTCCTCTCAGGGTTGAAGCTCGCGGTCGGCGAACCCATGACCTGCATGTCGAACGCGCGCCAGGTGGAGGTCAACGCGCCGGTCGATGTCAGGCTCTCGATGTAGGCGTTGCCGTTGGATCCGCGGACGAACAGCGCCAGCGCGTCGCCGCGGTCGGCGAGCCCGACCGTCGCGGCGTAGGCGCCGCCGTTGCCGGGCTCGCGGCGCCAGTCGCCCCACGTGCCGCCGGACTGGCGGCGCAGGTAGATCGAGTAGTCCGCGCCCACCGCGGCGACCATGAGCGCCTTGCCGTCAGGGCTCCAGGTGCCCGTCGGCGCGCCGACGACGTACTGGTTCGCCATGCGGGTCCAGCTCGCCCCCTGCAGCGCGCCGCCGCCGCCGACGCGCTCCGTGTACGCGTAGCCGTCGACGCCGCGGATGAACAGGCTGATGCCGGTGGCGTTGCGGGCCACGCCGATGGTCGACGAGTACGCGGCGCGGCCGCCGACGACCTCGCTCCAGGCGCCCCACCCGCTGCCGACCCGAAACTGCCGGCGCAGGACGACGCGGTCCTCGCCGACCGCGAAGACGTCGAGCGTGCGGCCGTCGGCGCTCCAGGTTCCCGCGGGCGCGCCGAGGATCTTGCGGCCGAGGCTCGCCCACGGGCTCATGAGCCGCCCGCTGGGTGCCAGGGTTGCGATGTCGGCGTTGCCGTCAGTGCCGCGCGCGAGTACGTCGACCTTGCCGTCTGGCCGGCGGGCAACCGACGGAGAGACCGAACTCAGCGTCCGCGGGACGCCGCGCACCGTGACGGTCGCGGCGAGATGGCGGTTGTCGATCACGCCCGTGTACAGCCGGTAGACGTACGTGTGGCCGCTGACGACGTCCACGGTGCGGCTGCCGCTGCCGCCGGTGGTGACCAGCCGCTCGGGGCCGCCGTTGTCGCTCACCCAGAGGCGGTCGGTCGCGGGCGTCGTCCACGTGAGCACCGTACGGCCGGTCGCGGGCGGCGCAATCGCCACGCTCGTCGTCGCCGCGGTCAGCGTTCGCGGCCGGATGTCCCACAGGCGATAGATGTTGCCGCGACCCTCGGAGAACGGGTTGATGAAGTCGTCGTCCAGGCAGCCCGGGCTCGTGATCGAGAAATCAAAGAAGAAGCCCTCCGGGCGCGTGCACGCGACCATCCCCTCGGCGGGCTCGCGCACGTGGAACATCGGCAGCACGATCGGATCGAAGTACTCGCCCCTGTCGACGGTCCCGCAGGCGCCGTTGCGAACGTAGGTGTCGTAGGTATGACCCTCCGGCACGGAGCAGGCCCAGACGTTGTCGTGCGCTTCTGCGCGCTCTGCTGCCGCGACCGCGACCGCGAACGCGGTGCTCGCGAGCAGGGTCACAAGCACGACGAGGGTCAATGCGCGACGCGGGAACGCACAGGTGAGCGCCCCGTCGCCGACGGGTGCACAAAGGCAGAAAGGCATGACTACTCCAGACGTGAGCAGGGTCAGATGCGGAAGATCACTGACAAGGTCCCGCGCTCGTGAACATCGGGTCCCACCGTGTTCTCGTCGTTGACAACGACGGCGATCTGAGAAGGTTGCGCGTGGCTCCGTCACCGTCACGTCGCAGCGATCGCACACTGTGAGGTGTCCCATACCCGACGTTCGTCCGATGCCGGGCGGTCGCGCGGAAGAATGCTCCGTGCATACGAACGTTCGCCACAGCATCTCGGGCTCGGACATCACGCGGGATCGCGCTGCTCGCGCGTCGTCGCGTCGGCGCTCGTCGCTCTAGCGCGGCCGAGTGGTCGCGCCCGGCGACGGTCAGCGGGGACGGCAGGAAGCAGATCCCCCGACGAGCGCGTGCCCGAGGTCGCAGTGAACCGCCGCGGCTCGTCGATCGCGGCGTGGGCCGGGCCGCGCCGCGATCGACGCCGCCGATCTTCGTCGCCGCCGGCGACGCGCGCAGGACTTCGGGCGCCCTCAGCGCATCGGCCGCGGGCTGCTCTCGTCGGTGGCGATCGCCGACGACGGCACCGCGGTGGTGGCGCAGGTGTCGGGCACGAGCGTCACGGTGGCCGTGCGGGCCCGGCGCGGGCGGTTCAGACGCGGCAGGTCCTCGCTGGCTCGCTGGGTGGGTTCACGCCCATCACGCGCGTCGACCGGCGCGGCGACGCGCTCGTGTCGTGAACGACGTTCAAGGGCTCCGCGGCGCCCGGGTCGTCGTCGAGTGCACTCACGCCGCCTTCCGGCCGGCGGGTCGGCGCTTCGGCGCGGCGCGCGCGATCGGTGAGGGCAGCGGGGAGGTCATCTTCGACGAGCGTGCTCACGTGATCGCGGCGTTGCAGGTCGTCACCCAGTCGGGCGGCACCTACCCGATCCCGTTCTCCCGGTTGGCCGGTCGATCGCCTGGGCTTCGCCGGCGCGGAGCCTGACTGCTCAGGGTGGTAGGCCGATGAGCGGCACAGGCCCCGCATTCCGGCGGTCGCCCGCGTCCCGTGTGACGCCGGTCTGCGGCGACGTTGGGGGCTGGCGCGTGACGGGCCGGGGCCGGGGAGATCCGCCGGTCCGCCTGGGAGAAAGAGGGGATTTCCCGCGATGAAATACACCTGCTTGATCGTGCCAACGGTCGAAGCTGTTGCCAAGCCGCCGATCAACGCGGGCGGCAACGTCTACTTCGCAATCCACGGATCTGACCAAGCCGGCTGAGCTGCCAAAGACACCGTCGACCCATTGGTGCGTGCTTGAGTAGCAGCACGCGCGAGTTCTAGGCCCTTGAGGAAGGCAGGCAGGGTGTCGAGCCGCCTGGTAGCGGCCGGGGCGACCCTGCGGGGCTGTGATGCGGTCGAGGGTGCGCTGTTTGAGCGCGAGGCGGCGTGGAGGTAGGGGTGCCGTTAAGGAACGCGGCATGAAGTGCCAAGTGGCCGTGAGCCTGGTCAACGCGGCGGGGCGCCCGGGCTGAGAGCTGAGGCGCAGCAGCGTTGCTCGTGGGAGTCGGTATCGCCGGAGCGTCGCGCGCGAGTGGCGCACCGCGCAAGGATGTGCCGATGGCGCAGTGTCTTCCGGCCCGACTTGACGTGGCGGCTCTCGAGCGGGCGGTACGTGACGAGGAGATCGCCGACGTTGTGCAGGCGCGGCAGGCTCAGGCTGAGCAGTTCGGCTTCTCGGGGTGGGATGCGCTGTATGCGGAGGTGGAGCGTCGGGCAGTGCTCAACGCGCGTGACGTCGCGGCGGCGCGGGCGCGGATCGTTGTCGATCCAGAGTGGGCGACGGCCGATCTGACCGGTTGGTGTGATCACCGCTGCGGCGCAGCGCCGCTGAACTACATGGCGATGCTGCGCTTCGATGCGGGCCGCCTCGGACTGACCGGGCCCTTGAATGGAACTGCTGAGATGGCGCGTGTGCTGCTCGACGCCGGGGCGCCGGTCAACGGTAATCCCGGCGAGAGCGAGACGCCGCTGATGACCGCGGCAAGCTACGGCGACGCCGATGTCGCCCGCGTGCTCATCGACGCCGGCGCCGATCTCGACGCGCTCGCCTCCCCCGACGCGGGCGGCGTCGCCGGTGGCAGCGCGTTGCTGCACGCCGCGGTCTTCGGCATGACGGATGTCCTCGATGCGCTTGTCGACGCTGGGGCTCGCGTCCGCAGCCTCGTCGAAGCGGCCGCCGCCGGAGATCTCGCTGGCTGGCATCTCGCCGGGGCAGACGAGCAGGAACGCGTGCGCGCGCTGATCATGGCGGCAGATCATGAGCGCCTGGGCGTCATCGACGAGCTGCTGGACGCGGGCACGCCGATCGACGGCGTCGATGCGATCTGGGGCCGACACCCGCTGCGCGTGGCGGCCGAGCACGGCCGCCCGGCAAGCACACGCCTGCTGCTCGATCGTGGCGCGGACCCGACGCTCTGCGACGACGAGCGGCGCAGCGCCCTGGACCTCTGTCAGGGCGAGTACCGCTACCTGCCCGGCCCCGGTCACGACAACGTCGCCGCGCTACTCACCGATGCGCTGCGCAGGGCGAAGTGAGCATCCACTGTTCAGCGCGACGCGGTGCCCGCAACGAGGCCGCCCGGGACGCGCGTGGTCCTCGGCTCAGCGGGTGTGATGCTCCTATGTCAAGTGGTTGGCGTGAGAGGCCGTCGCGGTGTTGGTCGCGGCGGGCGTGGTGCAGGGCGTCGGGTGGCTGATAGCTGCGCTGCGCCAGGGCGGTCAAGGGACACCGCTGCGCGGCTCGCGTTGCTCGGCCCTGGCGGGCTGCCCTGGACAGCCCGGCTGCGCTGCGCTGATTGTGGCGATTGGGGTTGCGCTGCGCGCGCTGTGGCACGGGGCCACGCCCGGCTGGGTTGGGTGTGCAGGGTTCGGGCGTCGTGGAGGTCGGCGATCAGGAGGGCAAAGATGCCGCGGGCGATGTGGCGCATGAGGCAGCGGCGGATCTCTTTGGTCCTTTTGGCGTCCTGGTTTTCTTGTTGACGTAGGCGCAGGTCGGGGGGTCTGGAATTCCCCCGATTTTGCGGAGTTCCGAGTACTTGCGGCGAAAGCGCTGTGAAAGGATGGGACTACCGAGATGCCGAAGACGAGGCCTGCCTATCCGGAGCGGTTCCGGCGGGAGGCGCTGGAGCTGGTCCGTCAGGGCCGTTCGATCCCCGATGTGGCGCGGCCCGACGCTGCCGATCGCGCGTGGGGGGCCGACATCAAGCAGATCCGCACCGGCGAGGGCTGGCTGTATCTCGCCGCCGTTCAGGATCTCTTCAGCCGCCGGATCGTTGGCTGGGCGATGGGGATGCGCTCCCCGGTCGAGTACGAGGCCGACCACGCCGCCGCCGATCCCGACGGCCTCGCGCGCCTGGACGCGCGCGCGGGCGCGCGCGCAGAAACTGTGCACAACCTACGGTTATGCACAGCTACGACAACAACAACCTGACTCCACGAAACCGGGGAGGTCCAAATCCCTGTGAGAACTCCCTTTCCCACAGGGGTCCAGCGCGACCGGAGCTAGGAAGTATGGGACTCGAGGCGTAGAAACGGGCCGGCGAAAGACAGCAATTGAGATGGACATGAGGATCGCACCTTGGGCGACGGCTCGCAAAGATAGCAGCGACGCGGCGTCGCTCAACCAGTGGCCGCGGACTCGCAGCAGACCGACCCGATGAGCGTGAAACCTGCTATTTGACGCGCTTGGTTGCGCGCGCGACCGCGGCTCGCGGCCGCGCCTGTGTTGGGGGGCGGATGGCTTACCAAAAGATGCTGGCTTTAGAGCGGATAGGTGCGCGAAGTTGTGCTTTGAGAGCCCGGCTGATCAATCAGATCGTGCGTTGGGTAGCTTGACATCGTGTAGAACGCCCCGCCCCGAGCAGTGAGTGTGTCCAGGGGCCCCGCGTCGTGCTGCCCCCGTGAGTCGCGGGGCCCCGTTGTCTGTGATGTTCAGACCGCAGTGTTTACTGTGCGCTGGCCTGTCCGCGAACATCCTGTGTTTCTTGGTAGTGATCTCGTTGGCTGGCCGGCGGGCGTGTTGCATGCCATCAACCTGAGACCTGCGTCGTTGGACAGACCCCGGCGCGGCGGCCGCCGCCTCGAGAGGGCTCGGTCAACGGGCATGACCAACCGACGCAGACAGTCCACTACGACGACTTTTGCGTGGCAGCGCAGCGATCGCGAACGCGCCGCAGCGGGCGCACGCCATTTGACCTATCGCGATCGTCGCCAACACACCGCAAAACGAGGGTCGCGTCGCCGGTCGATGCCGGCGACGCGGCTATCGAGGCTTGCCCGGCGATGAAGGGCAATGCACCAAAAGCGGTCAGTGATCGCGCGGTCAATCCGTTTGACGCCATCGCGGCCCGCATGGAAAGGCTCTCAGGCGCGATGTCGCAGAACGACGGCGTCCGGATCTTCAACGACCTCTATCTCGCCGTGACACGCGCCGTGGGGGCCGAGTTCGCCAACGACCGCTTCGAGGACCCGGCCTTCTTGTCGCGGCTCGCCCCGATCTTCTCAGATCTGTACTTCGACGCAGTCGAGCGCGACGCCGCCAAGCGCACGGTGTCGCGTGTCTGGGTGCCCTTGTTTGAAAAGCGTTTTCAGTCCGGGATCGCGCCGCTTCAGTTCGTGATCGCGGGGATGAACGCACACATCAACTACGACCTCGCGATCGCACTGGTCGCGGCTAGCAGCGAGCTTGGCTATGACCTGGAGCTCGACAGCGCGCATCATCGCGATCACCTGCGTGTCAACACGACGCTCGCGTGCGTCATGGACGAGGTCAGAGAGCACTTCGAGACGACGATCGCGCGGAGCGTGGTCACGGCGTTGGGGATGTTCGACCAGTTTCGCAGGATCGCGCGCGCCCGCGAGAACACCTGGACGCAGGCACAGAACCTTGTGGCGCTCCACGACACCCCGTTCAAACGCGAGCAGCACCTGCTCGCGCGCGCCCGGACCGTCGGCTTCGTCAGCCGCACGCTGCTCGGTCAATGCTGCGCGCAAGACCTCGCAGCTGCACCGGCGTCGGCAGAGCCGACGTGTTCGCGACCCACAGCCGCGTGGCGACGCGGCTCACCGGCGTGATCGCCGCCGCTGTCCTGCGCGCTGCCAAGCGACGCAACGCCGTCACAGCGGCTGGCAGCTCACCCAGCGAGCGTCACGCAACCCGCGATCGCAACGACAGAGACCAGCAGACCACCACGGCATACGAGGCAGGGCACCGTTGGGATCGCGTCCGCGGTAGCGCTGATCAGACGGCATCGGCGATGCGGCTCTGCATCGTCAGCTCGGAGTCGAAGTCGGCGCTGTCGGCGTGGCGGTACTCCAGGTTGCGGCCGGCTAGCAGCGAGGCGAGCGCCTCGACGTACCGCCCGTCGAGCTGGCGCCCCGCGACGCGACGCAGCTCGTTGATCGCCTGAAATGAGGTCATGCGATCGCGGTAGGTGTCCTGGGCCGTCAACGTGTCATAGACCTCGGCGACCGCGATGATCCGCGCGATCTGCGGGATCTCGTCGCCCTTGAGGCGGTCGGGGTAGCCGCGGCCGTCGACGCGCTCGTGGTGGGCGCGGACGATCTGAGCGACCGGGCCGTAGACGCCGAGATCCTTGAGCAGATCTGCGCCGAGCGCGGGATGCAGATAGATCGCCTCCCAGTCGTCCTCGGTCAGCGTGCCGTCGCGCTCCATCACGCGATCGCACAGCGCCAGACGGCCGATGTCGTGCAGCAGCCCAGCGGTGTGTGCCAGCTCGGTGTCGCGCGTGCCCATCGCGCATTCCAGGGCGATGTCGCGCGCGAACGCGGCAACCGCCGCGCTGTGGCGCCCCGTGCGGCTGTCACGACGATCGAGCGAGCGCACGAGCGCCGACAACACGCCCCAGGACAGCGACGCGTATTGCCCTGTGCGCTGCCTGGCGATGATGACCAGCCGCGACATGTAGGTGAAGGCGACGATGATGAGCATCACGAACAGCCCCGCGGCCTCGCCGTAACGTGCATAGACGCCGAAGATCGCGGGCGTGAGCGCGACGGTCAACGCAAGCGAGCACAGCATCTCGCGCCGGTGGTGCAGCGCCTCGCAGAAGCTGGTGGCGGCGAGTGTGCGCAGCGCCACGAAGTTCGCCGCGAAAAAGCCGAACCATGACGAGCCCGGGGGCTGCGGTCTCCTCAAGGCTGCGATCCTGGATCGGGCCGGCCTGTGAGCGCGTTGAACGCGACTGCCGCGAGCCGGCTCACCACGGCGTTGGCCGCCACGTTGACGAGCATCGCGACGAACCCCTGGCGCTGGAGCGCCCACGTGCCCAGCCCAGCGAGAACGGCGGCCGCGGCGCCTGCGCCGCGGCCAACGAACGCCACCGCGAGCACGAGCACACCGACGCCGCGCAGATCTCGATCGCGCGCTCGCCCCACTGCGAGGCGTCAAGAACGCTGACCACGCCACCGGCGGCGAGCACTGCGGTCGGCGCCTAAGACAGATGCGCGGACGCGAGGAGAACAACCGGCGCCGTCGCGACCGGAATGACCACGGCTCCGACAACAGCGGCGGCGCGACGAGCCGCATTGCTGGCGACCGTCACGCAGAGACTCTCGATCGCAGCTCCCCGCGACGACCGTTTCGCACAATACGTTTGGCTGATGCGCCACCCTGGATGCAGTGGTCGCGAACGGACTGATCGCCACGATCAGACGGCGCGGTGCTCGTTGCCGACTGCGATCAAGCCCCCCGTTCATGTCATCTATCCGCTCATATCGCTTGCGGTTGACATCACGGTAACGCGCGCGCCGCGATGATCGCCTCAGCGAGTTCGCGCCCCGATCGCTGATGACGGCCACAGCGTCGATAAGACGTCATGGGCCGTCTCCAGTTTGGCGCCTCTGGCCCTCGTCGCTGCCCAGCGCGACTTCCGCGTGCTTGCGCTGCGTGACGTCACGCGCCCAGGCATACATCAGCTGCTCATCAGGTGGCACGATCGCGTTCCAGTCAAGCCAGCGATAGCTGCCATCGCGCGCCTGCAAGCGATTGACGAAGCTCAACGTCGTCTGCCCATCGGCGAGCTTGTTGACCTGCGCGCGCATCGCGGCGCGGTCGTCGGGGTGGACCATGTCGATCAACGCCCGCGCCAAAAACTCCTCGGCGCTCCAGCCCAGGATGTCCGTCACTGCCGGATTGACGCTCCTAAACAAGCCATCGAAACTCAACGTGACCGTCAGATCGCGCGAAAGCTCAAAGTAACGGCTGCCGCGCCGCAGCTCTGTCTCCATCAACTCACGCTCAGTGATGTCCTGACCCGTTCCGAGCATCCTGCGCACATGCCCGTCATCGCCGACGATCACTTCACCCAGACCGTTGAGGACGCGCACCGAACCATCGGGTCGCACGATGCGGTGCTTGAACGCGAACGGTTCGCCGCTGGCATACGCCGCCTGAAGCGCTGCCTGAACGTGAGAACGATCATCGCGATGCAGGCGCTCGAGGTACTCCTCGAAGCTGGCGGGATGCTGCCCAGGCCGCAGCCCGTAGATGCGACACAGTTCATCGGACCAATCGATCCTGTCGGTCGCGACATCCCACTCCCAACTTCCAAGCTGTGCGATCGACTGCGCCTCGATCAGCCGGCTTCGCTGCTGCGCAAGCTCGCTGGTGATGCGTTTGGCGACCGACAGTGAGGGTCCGCGATCAAAAGCGCGCTCGCGATCGCCCCTGGACTGCTCTCCGTCGCAGTTGCCGAACTCGCGGTCAGCCTGGAGAAGCCTGCAACGCAGCTTTGCGACTGCGCACTCACGCATCTCGCGGACGCGAAAGCGCAGCGTGCGCCCGCCCAAGACTTCATCGCTTCGCTCAAGCTCGAGCACGCTCTGCTCGGCGATCGCGGCCTTACCGGCACGCCGTGCTGCGAGCTCGTCGATCGGTGGCGCTCGATCGCGCTTCGGGGCCCTCTCGTCGCGAACATCTCCAAGCGCCCAGGATCCGGTGAGCTTGATTGCGCCGGCGACCGTCGAAAGCACCGATCGCCAGCGACGCATCCCACTGCTCAAGACAAAACGGCCTCTCACCGACATGCGCCAACAGTATCCCCCGGATCAGCGCGCGCCAACGCGCCAACGCGCAACTGCTGACAAGCTCCCCTTGTCCGCCAGATATCAACGATCGCACAGAATAAATTACTACTGTGAACGTCTCACATCATCCTGGCGGACAGGACGTACTCTTGCGAGGCAAGCCCCACGTCCATGCCGGTCGCCCCCAGCGGTTTCGCTTATCGCAGCCGCGCGCCACACGTCATCTTGCAACGCAGAACACAGTCCGGGGCGATCTGACGGCGCAACCCATCTCGTTGCCCCGCGAGCCCGAGCATCGCGCCCAGCACCCCCTCGCAATGCCTCGTCGGAGCTCCTCACGACCCTCGCTCCCGGGCGGCGCCCCACGGCGTGTCGTCTCCACCAGCCCGACGCCTCTCCCGGCCCCACACGCCACAACACGACAGTGTTATCAGGACGACCTAACGGAGTCCTGGCTGCACGTCCCACTGGAGGCATGCCGAGCGGCGCCCCAGAATGACAAGAGGGCTGCCGCCGTAACGTCACGTCGGCGCCCGAGCTTGAGCCGGTCTCACGCGACATACCAGGTTATGCAGCAGACGTGCGGAGCGAACGTCTGACAGCTAGCGCGCAGTCGCCGGGCCTGGGATTGGGCCGCGCGCGGGTCGTTAGATCGGGGGATCGATCGGCGAGCCTTGCCCTCGCGTCCCCGTTTCGACCGCGATCGTTCTTTGACGTGATGGCCAAGGAGGCTCACATCGCCGACTGGCGCGAGGCGTTCACCTACGGGCAGGCCGAGGCGAAGGGCGTCGATCAGATCCTCAAGGCGCGGCCAACCGTGGCCCAGTACGGCTTGCCCGCGAACAGCAGCCGCAGCTTCCGTCGCAGGCCGTGCAGCTGCACGGCGATTCGTCCGGCGACGCCCATGAGGTCGTCGCGGTAGGCGCCGATCGTGTGCTGCGAGCACACGACGATTGGCACCCGCGATCGCGCGATCCTCGAGCTGCCTCAGCCGATGCGGAACGTCATCGAAACTCGCGCGCCGGCCATCGTGTCGACGAACTCAACGCGTTCGGTGAGGCGAAAGATCAGCTGCAGTCCGATCCCGACGCCGCGGATGTCGCGCGCGCGAATCCCGATGCCCTCGTCACACACCATGACCGCCAGTACCGAACCATGCCCCGAAGCCTCGACCGCCACGATCCCGGGCGTCTCGCGGCCGACATAGGCGTGTTCGACGACGTTGTTCATCGCCTCAGAGACCGCCACCGCGATGTCCTCGCACTGGCGATCTGACGCGCCGCAGCCGCTCGCGAACTGCACGACCGCGCGCCGCAACGGCCCGATGCTCTGTGGGCACGCCGGCAAACGTTCAAACAGCCGACCCGGGTCAGCAACAGACACCCGGTTGGGATACCCGCCAGACATACGCGCCAGCCCAGCAGCCCGCGAGCGACCGTGCCGATAACCAGCACCTCGACGCCCACGCCACGTGCGTTCACCGCCCGCGTACGCCGCACCCCTCGCCACCGACTGACAGACGCCGACCGCCACCGCAGGCACGGGGGGCTTCGAGCGCTCGCAGTTAGCCGAAGCCCGCGCAGGAGGCCGCGAGAACATCCTCGTCGTCTGCGCCGAGTTCGAAGACCGCCACGGCCGGGCGCTACGCGCCGACGACCTGCGCGGCTCCAATGGCCTGCCATCGCTCGTCGCCATCAGGCGCCACATCGGCATCACCGTTCCCCGCAGATGCACTCACCGCACTGCGCTCGCCGACCTCACCGACGACGCGTTCGAGCGCGCCAACGCGGCGCGTGGACGGCACCGGCGAGCCGCGGGCATCTGCGGCCGCAGGTCCAACGTAGGGCCAGAAAAAAAGCGTCCAGACCGCGATTAGAACGCTCGACAATGAGGTTTAGGCCATCGAGCCACGTTGGAGTCTGCGACCGCCGACGGCCGGCGACCGCAAACCTCGGAGCTTCCAGCAACTTTGCTCAGCGCGCCCGGCAGGATTTGAACCTGCGACCTCTCGCTCCGGAGGCGAGCGCTCTATCCACTGAGCTACGGGCGCGTGCAGACGCAGGCTACAAGGCCGCGAGGGCGCTCGGGCGGCGAGACGGCCGGTGGTGGCGGCGCAGGGCGAGCGTCACGTGGATGCCCTCGAGCGAGATGCGCAGGGTCATCTTCGACGTTCCCGCGACGCGCTCGGAGAAGACGAACGGGATCTCCTTCACGCGCGCGCCCGCGAGGTGGGCGAGCTGCGTCGTCTCGACCTGGAAGGCGTAGCCGGCGCTGAGCAGCTCGTCCATGTCGATCGCGGCGAGGCACGTCGCGCGCCAGAGCTTGAAGCCGCCGCTGAGATCGCTGAAGGGCAGGCCGAGCGCCAGGCGCGACGCGTGGCAGCCGACGCGGCTCAGGGCCAGACGGCTGCGGCTCCAGCCGTCGGTGCCGCCGCCGGGCAGGTAGCGCGAGCCGAGCACGAGATCCGCGTCGCACTCGAGCAGCATCGTGCGCATCTCCGCGAGCTTCTCGGGCGGGTGGGAGAGATCGCAGTCCATCTGACCGACGAGGTTGTAGCTGCGAGCGAGAGACCAGGCGAAGCCCGCGCGGTACGCCATCCCGAGGCCGTCCTTCTCGGCCCGGTGCAGGACGTGCATCCAGGGCCGCTGCGCCGCGAGCTCGTCGGCGAGCTCGCCGGTGCCGTCCGGCGAGCTGTCGTCGACGATGAGCAGGTCCATGCCGGAGGTTGCGCAGGCGAAGCGCTCGACGAACAGCGGCAGCGCGTCGCGCTCGTCGTACGTCGGGACGACGACGATCGTGCGCTCAGGCCCATCTGCAGTGCGCGCCGCGGGGCCCGCGCCGCACCGCAGACGGGCGGTTCCGGCTGCCACGAGGTTCTTCGACTCGCGCCGCGCGAGTACCAGCGCCCCGATCTCCGCGATCGCAGCGGCAACGAGCTCGGCGGCAAGGCAGACGGCCCGCAGCGCGAGCGCCAGCACTGCCGCCGCGGCGGCGCCGGTAACGCCCGCCAGCGCGACGGTCAGCGCCGCTTCGCGTGGGCCCAGGCCGCCGGGCAGCAGCGGCACCAAGACCCCGACGACCCACGACAGCCCGAACGCCCCGAGCAGGACGAAGGCGCCCGGGGCGGCGGCGCCGAGCAGGCCGTGCGCGAGCAGCGACGCGCCCGCGGCGGTCGTCGCCCAGCCGGCCAGGTCGATCGCGACGAGCAGCGCGAGCGTACGTCCACGCAGCGGCCCGGCCATCGCGACGCCACGGCGGGACAGCCAGCGCGCGAGGCGGTCGCCGAGCAATCCGGGCCGCACGGCGAGCACGACCAGAACGGTTCCGGCCGCGAGCAGGAGGGCGAGCAGCGGCGGGTTGACGCCGGCCGCGAGGAAGCCCGTGAGCGCTGCGAGCGCCCCGGCGGTCACCGCGGCAAGCTGCTCGTAGCCGGTGGCGGTCAGAACCTGCGGCGTCGTGGCGCCGAGGCTTTCGCGCTCGCGCACGCGATAGACGAATCCGACCGCACCGCTGGGCTCGTAGCGCAGCAGAAACGACCGCGCCCAGACGCGCAGTGTGGCGGCGGGCGCAGCAGCAGCACCGAGCCGGCGCAGGGCGATCCGTAGGGTCAGCGCCTGGCTCAGGGGAGCGACGGCGAGCAGCGCGATCGCGCCGGCGAGCGTCAGCGGATCGATCGTCCAATCGACGGCGGCGATCGACTCGCGGCTGGAGGCCAGCGCGAACGCGAGGCCGGCGACCAGCAGCACTCCCGCGATGACGCGAAAATGCTCCCACGTCCACATCGAGATTGACGTCAGGCGGCGTTTGACCAATTTCACGGCGACTTCCTCCCGAGACTCTTGCTGACCGTTGGTCGATAAGACACCGGGAGGATGGCGTGGTTACACCGCCGAAGGTCCGGCGGCGCTTTTCGCCGGAGAAACGCGCGCCGTGCAGAACGCGCAGCGCGTCGCCTTGCTCGGGATGTCCGAGAGGCACTCCGGGCACGAGCGCGTCGTCTCGTCGGCGGCTGTATCGACCTTGCGCCGCGACATCAGGGCGTTCACCGGCTTGAGGACGAAGAAGAAGACGACAGCGGCGACCGTCACGAAGGCGATCAGCGCGTTCAGGAAATGGCCGTACTTGAACGTGCTGCCGTTGAGCTCGAACGTGAGCCTGGAGAAGTCCGCTTTGCCACCGACAGCGGCAATGAGCGGCGTGAAGACATCGGCGACGAGCGCCGCGACGAGGGCCCCGAACGCCGTCCCGACGACGACCGCCACAGCCAGATCGACGAGGTTGCCTCGCAGGATGAACTCCCTGAACTCCTTCAGCATCTGATGCCCTCCTCGGTACAAATGACGCGCTGCACGGCCGAACACCGTCCTCACGCTAACGCGAGCGGGGCGGGCCGATACCCTCGCGACAGTGGATATGTCGCTCTTTTTCGCCGGCACCGCCGGCTCTGTGCCGTCGGCCCGGCGCGGGCTGCCCGCGCTGCTGGTCCGCCGCGGGGCTGACCGCATCCTCATCGACTGCGGCGAAGGGACCCAGCGCCAGCTCGTACGCTCGGTCGGGCTGACGGACCTCACGGACATCTTCATCACGCACCTGCACGCCGACCACTGGCTCGGACTGCCGGGGATGCTCAAGTCCTTCGAACTGCGCGATCGTGACAAGCCGCTGACCGTCCACGGCCCACCGGGCACGTCCGCGTTCCTGGAACGCCTGCGCCCGGTCTTCGGCCGACCGCGGTATGGGCTGACGCTGCAAGACCTCGAGCCCGAGGAGGCCGTCCGGCGCGGCGACTTGGAGATCGTCCCGTTCGCGGTGCGCCATCGAACGATTGCCTTCGGCTACGCGCTGATCGAGGACACGCGGCCAGGCCGTTTCGATGCTGAGCTCGCCGAGCTCCTCGGTGTGACGCCAGGCCCGGACTTCGGGCGTCTGCAACGCGGTGAGCGCGTCGCCGGCGTCGATCCCGAGCAGGTCGTCGGCGAAGCGCGGGCGGGGCGCAAGGTGGTCGTGACCGGCGACACGGCCCCCACCGACGCCGTCGTCATCGCCGCGCACCGCGCCGACGTGCTAGTGCACGAGGCGACGTTCGCCGACGAGGACGCCGCGCGTGCGGCGCAGACCGGGCACAGTACGGCGCGCCAAGCAGCGCAGGTCGCGGCCGACGCCGAGGTGCGCCTGCTCGCGCTGACGCATCTCTCCTCACGCTACGTCCCCAGCCAGATCCGCGACGAGGCGCGCGAGGTCTTTGCAGACACCGAGGTGCCGCGCGACTTCGACACGATCGACATCCCGCTGCCCGAGCGGGGGGCGCCGCGGCTGCGACGTTGGACGTCGCAGTCCGCCGCCGAGCCGGCGCGGGGTGGGCTCTCGCGGCCGCTACAGGCGCCCGCCTGACGTCACCACTGGGCTTTCAGGGGGTCTGAAAGCCCCGATGGAGTATTAGTGTGATCCTCAGCGGCTTCTCATCTTCGACTCATCGAGCGTCGCCAACCTAGCCGTGCAATTCAAGCCGTGCCACGACAGGGAGTGACCCGATGAAGTCCCGCAAGAACGTTCGGATCGTGACCATCGCATTGGTCGGCGTTGTGCTCCTCGCCGCGGTCGGCTGGGCCGCCGCCAAGCAGATCAAGTCGCCGGCGCAGATCGCCGCCGACACGGCCGCCCCGAAGGCGTCCCTGATCACGGCAACGGTTACACGCCAGACCCTGAAGTCCGAGATCATCACGCGCGGGACCGTGCGCTTCGGACTCCCGACGCCCATCTCCCTGCCGACGTCGCAGCTGAAGACCGGCTCCCCGATCGTCGGGCGGATTCCCAAGCCCGGCGACAAGCTCAAGGAGGGGGCGGTCGCGATGACGGTGTCAGGCAGGCCGATGATCGTCTTAAAGGGCGACAGCCCGATGCACCGCGACCTCAAGCCCGGCGACAAGGGCGAGGACGTCCTGCAGCTCGAGCGCGCGCTGGCTCGCAAGGGCTTGCCGACAGGCGCCGTCGACGGCACGTTCGACGGCTCGACCGCGGCCGGCGTCGCCCAGCTGTACCGCTCGATCAAATCGACCCCGTTCGGCGCGACCGAGACGCAGATCGACAAGGTCAACACCGCAGCTCAGGCGTTCGCCGCCGCGGAGGACAAGACCCTGCAGGCGCGCCTCGCCCTCAGAACGGCCCAGCGGGGCACGCCCAAGGCCGACGTCAATCAAGCGCGGCTCGACGCCACCTCGGTCTCCGAGACGATCGCGACGACGCGGGCCGCGATCGCCGCGGCGCGCGGCAAGGTGCGCGACGCCCGCGACCTCGCGGAGGCCGCCGATCGTCAGGCGCGCGAAGGCGATCCGACCGCGAAGCGCGATCTCGCGACCGCGGTGAGCGACGTGACCGCCAAGGAAAACGCGCTCCGGGACGCTCAAACCGCGCAGGACGAGGCGCAGCGCGCGCTCAACGCGCTGCCGGCGGACGCGACACCGCAGGAGGTCGAGGCGGCGCGTTCGACGCTGCGCATCGCGACCGCGAAGGTGCCCAACGCTCGCTCCGATCTCGCCGCCTCTCAGCAGGCGCAGATTGCCGCCGAAAACGCCGTGCGCGCGTCCGGCAACAAGGGCCGCGAAGACGGTCGTAAGGCGCGGCGCGACGGAGCAGTGGCCGCATCGGATCTTCGCCAGGCGCAGAAGACGCTCCAGACGCTCCAACGCAAGCGCGCGCTCGCCCGCCAGCGGGTCGGCATCCTGCGCGAGCCGCTCCCATCAGGCGTCGAGCAGGACGCGGTTGCGGCCGCCCGCAGGGAAGAGGCGCGCGCGCACAAGGAGCTCTCGCGCCTCGCGCTCGGCATCGACGTGCAGGTCCCGGCCGACGAGATCCTGTTTGTGCCGAGCACCCCCGCGCTCGTCGACCAGGTGACCGCCAAGCGCGGTACGCCCGCAACCGGCGACCTCATGACGATCACGAACACGAGGCTCGTCGTCGATGCCGCCCTGTCCGTCGAGGACGGGATCCTCGTCAAGGCCGGCAGGCCCGTCACGATCTCGGCGCCCGATCAGCAGATCAACATCACCGGCACCGTGACGTTCGTCGCCAAGCAGAGCGGCACGAACGGTGTCGACCCGGGCAAGCGCTACGTCGAGATCACGCCGCACAAGGCTCCGACGACGCTTCAGAACAGCTCGGTCGCATTGAAGATCGCGGTCGAGAGCTCGAAGGGCGCGGTCCTGACGGTTCCGTTCAGCGCGGTGTCGTCGGTGGCCGATGGCAGCGAGCGCGTCGAGGTCGCCCTCGGCGGCGGCCGGACGAAGTTCGTCACCGTCACGACGGGGCTGTCGGCGCAGGGCTTCTACGAGGTCGCGCCGGTGCGAGCCGGTGAGCTGAAGGTGGGCGACAGGGTCATCATCGGCTCCGGCTCGTCCGCGCCGGCGGCAAAGGCGCCGACCGGGTCCTCGTTGCCGACCACGCCCCCGCCCGCGGCCGGGACCAGCACGTCCGGCAGCACCGGCACCGGCACGACGGGCAGCACCGGCAGTGGCACCGGCACCGGCACGACGGGCAGCGCCGGTGCCGGCAGCTCCACGACCACCACGGGGCCGTAATCGACGATGGGACCCGAGACTCCCGTCGTCGAGTTCCGCGGCGTCAGCCGCACGTACGGCACCGACCCTCCCGTGCTGGCGTTGCGCGAGGTCGACCTGACCGTCAAGAGCGGTGACGCGATCGCGATCGTCGGCCCGTCCGGATCGGGCAAGTCGACGCTGCTGAACATCGTCGGCTGCCTGGACCGGCCGACGGCCGGCACCTACCTGATCGACGGCGTCGATACCGGAGACCTCGACGAGGGCGAGCTCGCCACCCTCCGCGGGCGCCTGATCGGGTTCGTCTTTCAGACGTTCAACCTGCTCGCCCACCGCACGGTGGTCGAGAACGTGATGCTGTCCGAGGTCTACACCGGCGCCCCGCGTGAGGGGCGCCGTGAGCGCGCGCGGGAGGCGCTGGCGCGCGTCGGCATCGAGGATCGGGCCGACTTCCTGCCCGTCAAGCTCTCCGGCGGCCAGCAGCAGCGCGTGGCGATCGCTCGCGCCCTCATGGGCTCGCCGAGCCTGCTGCTGTGCGACGAGCCGACCGGCAACCTGGACTCCAAGAACACCGACACGGTGCTCGGCCTCTTCGACGGCCTCATCGCCGACGGCATGACGATGCTCATGATCACCCACGACACCCATGTCGCCGAGCGGATGCCGCGCAAGACGAGCATCATCGACGGGCAGCTGACGGAGCACTGATGCGCCCACCATCGCCACCAGAGGTGCAGGACGCCGGCGGCGGTGACCCGCAGCCCGAACGCGATCCGATCCGGGAGCTTCAGGAGCGCCGCACCGCCGTGCAGGGCGCCAGTCCGCGCCTGCCGGTGCGCGACCTGCTCGCGGAAGCGGGCGCGGGTCTGCTGGCACGCCCCGCGCGCGTGGCGCTCACCGTCCTGGGCACGGTCGTCGGCGTCGCCGCCCTCGTCGCGACGCTCGGACTCTCCAAGACCGCGTCCAACCAGATCGTCGGGCGCTTCGACGCCGTCGCCTCGACCGACATCGTCGTTTCGCCCGCGCGCCGCGGCGCCAAGACGCTCGCCAGCGTGCTGCCATTTCGTGCCGAAGACAGCCTTCAGTACCTGCGCGGCGTCGTCGCGGCCGGCAGCCTGTCAGACGTGAACGTCCAAGGCCAGCTCGTCAGCTCGGTTCCGGTCAACGATCCGCAGGGCCTGACGCGCTTCCAGCTTCCGATCAAGGCGGCGTCGCCCGGTCTCTGGCGGGCCGTGCGAGCGACGCTCGCCACGGGGCGCTTCCCGGACGCCGGGCACTCCGCATCCGGCGCGCGCATCGCCGTGCTCGGGCCCAACGCGGCACAACGCCTGAACATCAGCCGCGTCGACCAGCGGCCGGCGATCTACATCGGCGACCGGCTCTATCTCGTCGTAGGCATTCTCAAGGGCGTGCAGCGCCAGCCGTCGCTGCTCGGCGCAGTGACGATCCCCGAGGGCACCGCCCAGCGCGAGTTCGGGCTCGTGGCGCCGGGGCTCGCCCAGATCGAGACGGCTGTCGGGGCCACGGATCTCATCGCCAAGCAGGCGCCGCTCGCCCTCAGCCCGACGCATGGCGAGGAGCTCAAGGTCGCGGCGCCCCCAAATCCAAAGGAGCTGCGAGGCGGAATCCAGAACGACCTCAACGCCCTGTTCGTCCTGCTCGGCGCAGTGTCGCTGCTCGTCGGCGCGATCGGGATCGCCAACGTCACGCTCGTCTCGGTCCTCGAGCGCGTCGGTGAGATCGGCCTGCGCCGCGCGCTGGGCGCGGCCCGGCGTCACATCGCCGCGCAGTTCCTCGTCGAGAGCAGTGCGATGGGCGCGCTCGGAGGCGTCGTAGGAGCGAGCATCGGCACGCTCGTGGTCGTCGGCATCTCCGCCATGCGTACGTGGACGCCGGTGCTCGATCCGTGGATCCCGCTTGCGGCACCGCTGCTGGGCGCCTTCATCGGCCTCATCTCCGGCACATATCCCGCCATCCGCGCATCGCGCATGGAGCCGGTCGATGCTCTCCGTGCCGGCACATGAGCTCCGCCTGAATTCAAACTTCGAGAAGTCCCCACGACAAGGAAGGGAACCACGGACATGAAGAGCCACAACCGAGGACGCAGAACGTCGCGGTCGAGATGGGCAGCGACGGCACTGATCGGCGTCGTCCTCGTAGCTGGTTGCGGTTCCGACCCGCCTCCGAAGAAGACGTCGGATGTCGGCGGCAGCATCGAGGATCAGCTCGGCTTCACCCGCAAGGGGATCACGGCCGCCCAAGCCAAGGTCGAGAACCGGATCGCTGCGTGCATGAAGCAGCAGGGCTTCGAGTACATCCCCGCCGATCCGGTCGCCCAGCAGGCGGCACTCACGGGCAAGCCGAACATGAGTGACCTCGAGTACGAGCAGCAGTTCGGCTACGGGATCTCCACGCTCTACGGTCGCGGCGACCCGCAGAGCGACCCCAACGAGCGGGTCCGCGCGTCGCTCAGCGGTCCCGACAAGACGGCCTACGAGCAGGCGCTCACCGGCGGCAAGCCCGACCAGACGTTCTTCAATGCGGTCGACGCAGGCGATTTCAGCCAGCTCGGCGGCTGCACGAAGACGGCGACGGACGCGGCGTTCGGCGGGACCGAGCTGCTGGGGACGCTGCAGCGAAAGCTCGACGAGCTCGACGATTCGATCCTGGCCGACCAGCGCATGGTGAAGGCCAACGAGGCCTGGACAGCCTGCATGCGCAACGCGAGCGGCTCCAGCTACGAGGACTCGGAGGCGATCGAGAGCGAGATCAGGGCCGCCTTCGAGAAGATCGTCCCCGGTCCGGTGACGCCGGGCCAAGTGGCCGCCGAGGGCAGCTACGACAAGACGGCGCTCGCGGCCCTGCAGCGTAAGGAGGTCGAGCTCGCCAACAACGATCTCGCCTGCGAGAAGAAGAACGTCACGCCCGTGGAGGACGTCGTGCGCAAGGAGAAGGAGACGGCCTTCCGCGATCAGAACGCGACCCTGCTCAACAGCGTCAAGCCACTCGGCTGAGCGACCACCTCGAGGGCACGCCCCTGCTCAGCGAGTCCGCCCGCACCAGACGCGGGCGGACTCGCACGGTGGTCCTCTTAGCGCACGTGAGCATGGCCGACGGGGGAGAGGAAGCATGAGGCGTACTTCTGGTGCGCTCGCTCTGGTGAGCGCGCCCGCCGGGTTCGCCTACAGCGAGGCCAGCGGCGCGCGCCGGGGCGGGCGCTGGACGCGCACACGGGAGTCGACGATCAGCGCGCCCGCAGCGGAGACGACGACGGGGTTGAGGTCAAGCTCGGCGACCTCGGGGTGCGCGGCGGCGAGCGCGGCGGCGCGCACGACGATGTCCTCGAGTCCGCGGACGTCGGCGCGCGGTGCCCCACGGTAGCCGTCGAGCAGTGGGAACGTACGCAGCGCCCGCACCATCGCTGCGGCCTCTGCGTCCGCGACCGGAGCCAGGCGGACCTGAACGTCGCCGAGCAGCTCGACGGCGGTGCCGCCCGCAGCGCAGGCGACGACCGGCCCGAAGTGCTCGTCGCCGACGATGCCAACGAGCATCTCGACGCCCGGCGGCGCCATCTGCTGGACGACAAAGCCCTCGATCGGAGTGCCGCCCGCAGCGAACGTCGCCTTCAGGTCACTGGCGGCGCGCGTGATCTGTGCGGCGCCGTTGAGGTCGAGGTGCACTGCGCCGGCGTCGCTCTTGTGCAGGAGCCCGGGCACGATTGCCTTCAGCGCAACCGCACTGTGCAACGCCGTTGCACAGCGGCCCGCGGCCGCTGGTGTCGGCGCGATCTCGAACGCCGCGAGCGGCAGGCCGTAGGAGCGCAGCAGGCGGGCAGTTGCGTCCGGCCCCAGCCAGCCGGTCCTGTCGGCGAGTGCCTCGGCGATGACGGCGGCCGCAGCGTCCGCGTCAACTCCCGCCGGCACCTGCGCTACCGGCACAGGAGCGCGCACGCGACGCGCGTGGCGCGCCGCGTGCCCGAGGGCGCGGGCAGCCTGCTCGGGCGTCGAGTAGATCGGCAGGCCGGGAAGTCCCAGGTCGGCGGCGCCCGGCATGCCGGGCGCCATAGCGACCGCGGCTACTGCAACTCCATCGCGCGCCGCCCGCCGAGCCGCCGCGCGGATGGCACGCAGAACCGGCTCGCAACGACGGCCGGGCAGCGGCGGAATGAAGATCGCGATGACCGCATCGACACCGCGATCGGCGGCCACGCGCTCGACCGTGCGGCGGAAGTCCGCGGCCGTCGCGGCGGCGAGCATGTCGACCGGATTGCTCACCGCGGCCGCCGCCCGCAAATCTGCCGCGAGGCGCGCGCGCGTCATCTCACCAAGGGGCTCAACGCGCAGGCCCGCTGCGGCGCAGGCGTCGGCGCACATGATCGCGGGTCCCCCCGCGTTCGTCACGATCGCCACACGGTCGCCGCGCGGCAGCGGCGCGAGGGCGAGCAGCGCGGCGACGTCGAGTTGCTCGTCAAGTGTCTCGACGCGGATGATGCCGGCGTGCTCGAAGAGCGCGTCGACGGTCGCCTCCGAGGCCTCGAGCAGCGCGCCGGTATGCGACGACGCCGCCCGGCGTCCGGCGCGCGTGCGGCCGCTCTTGACGGCGATGATCGGCTTGGCAGCGGTCAGCCGCCGGGCGATCTGTCCAAAGCGCCGAGGATTGCCGAGCGACTCGAGGTATAGCAACACGATGCTCGTGCGCTCGTCCTGCTCCCAATAGCGCAGAAAGTCGTTGCCCGAGAGATCGGCCTTATCGCCCATCGAGACGAACGACGACAGCCCGAGGCCGCGTCGCGCCGCCAGGGCAAGCGCCGCAATTCCGTAGGCGCCGCTCTGCGATGCGAACGCGATCCGGCCGACGGGCGGGCTGCCGGGCGCGAACGTCGCGTCCAGTGCCACCTCCGGATCGGTGTTCAACACGCCGAGGCAGTTCGGGCCAACGACTCGCATGCCGCCATCGCGACAGATCTCCAGCAGCTGTGCCTGGCGGGCGCGGCCCGCGGGCCCGGCCTCACCGAAGCCGGCCGAGAGGACGACGAGCGCCCGCACGCCCTTCGCCGCGCAGTCGCGGGCGACATCGAGCACGGCCGGCGCGGCGACCGCGATCACGGCGAGCTCGACCGGCCCCGGCACCTCGGCGAGCGAGGCGCACGCGCGCAGTCCGGCGAGCCGCCCAGCGTGAGGGTTGACCGCGTAGACGGGCCCCGCGAATCCCGCCTCGAGCACGTTGCGCAGGACCGCGCCGCCGACGCTTCCATGCCTGCGCGACGCGCCGACGACCGCGATCGACGCGGGCTCGAGCACATGACGCACGGCGGCGATCGCGGCGATCCGGTCACGCTCCTCGAATCGCTCGCGCGCGCCGGGCCCGATCCGGGACGGCAGCCGCACGTGCAGTTCGCCCGGCTCGGAGATCACTTCGATCGGAAAGCCCGAGTCGCGGAACACCTGCAGCATGCGGTGGTTGGTCGGATAGACCATCGCCGTCAGCGTCGCGATCCCGGCGGCGTCGGCAAGCTCAGCGAGCTCGACGAGCAGCAGCGTCGCGATCCCGCGGCCTTGCCAGGCGTCGCCGACGGCGAACGCGACCTCGGCCTGGCCGGGCGCATCGGGCACATAGCAGGCGTGCGCAACGATCGCGCCGCGCGGACCGGCCGTCGCGAGCAGACCGATTCCGCGCTCGATGAGCCCGCGGGCCGCGGCACCCGCGTCGACGCCGCCGCCGAGAAAACGAAACCAGCGCGCCTGCGGGGAGAGCGCGTCGAGGAAGGCCGCAAGCGGCTCGATGTCCGACGACTCCGCGGCTCGCACGTGAACGGTCGAGCCATCACGCAGGGCGACGTCGCTGATCATGCGCGGACTCGTGGGCGAGACAGCCATCGACCGTCCCGTGGCGCTAATCGACACGCTCGTCGGCCATCGTCTGGGCGACGATCTGGATCGCGGTCGCAGGCCCGCACGTGATCAGCGGTCCGTGCATGACATCCGCGACGCGTACCTGGGCGAAGCTCGGGGCTGAAGTGGCGGAACTGCTCATCGACCAAGCGTAGGTGCCTCGGGGGCTGCGGCCATCGGTGAAGACCGCCCGTCGGGCTCGAGCGCCTCGGCGGCATCGAGCGCCTGGAGCGCACGAGTCGCGTTCCCGCAGCGGGCCTCGGCATCGGCGAGCGCACGCGCAAGGGTGACGCCATCGCGCTCGCCACGCGCAGCGTCGGCGACGGCCGGCACTCGCTCGGCGAGGGGAGCAGCGCCGAGTCTCGGCGGCCTGGCGGTGGCGAGGTACGGCGCGAGATAGCGCCCGGCGACCTTTCCGGGCGGCGACCACAGCGCACGTGCGGACGCGAGGCTTTGCCCGGACGGACGGGACTGGAGATACAGCGGCGCGCCGCTCGTCAGCAGCCGTCCGCGCAACACGGGAGCAAACGGCCTCGGATCGTTGCCGGCTCCGCAGGCGGCCGCGATCGCCTCGGCGACGGCATCCGCCTGCTGCGTCGCCAGCCCGCCCTGACGCAGCGGGAAGGATGTCACCTCCCCCGCGGCGTAGACGGCGGTCTGGTCGGCGACGCGTCCGTGCAGGTCGACGGGAATGAAGCCCTCGCGGTCTACCGGCAGCCCGGGGACGGGCCGCGCGACGATCTCGGCCAGCGAAACCACGTGGTCGGCGGCGACGATCGCTCCGTCCTCCAGCCGCAGGCCGCCCGCGACGACCTCGCGCGGCTGCTTGCAGGCGATCAGCCCGATGCCGAGCGCGTCGAGCATCGGTACGACGGCGTCGCGCGCCGCCGGACCGAAGAGGCCGAGCGGATGTTCCTCGGGTGTCACGATCCGGACGGTCGCGCCGCAGCCGTGCTCACGCAACTCGTGCGCCGTGAGTAGTGCGAGCTCGTAGAGCGGCAGCGGCCAGATCGACGGCGACGGCAGAGCGAACGCGACGTTCGCGGAGTCGTGCTCCAGGACGTCGGCGACCAGTGCGCGCAGGTCCATCCCGGCGTCGGCGCGGGCGCCGAACGTCAGCGCCCCAGCAAACGGCTCGACCCGGCGCGCGCCCGTCGCGATTGCGAGGATGTCGTAGCGTAGGCGCCGCCTGCCGTGCGTCAAGACGCTCCGTTCCGCCGCGTCGACCGCCACGAGCGAGTCGAGCACAAGGCGCGCGCCCTGGTCGTGGGCGATCTGGGACCACGCGTACGTCTGCGCGCCGCCGCGCTCGAACGGCTCGGCGACAGTCATCGCGCGCGGGGCGAACTCAGCCTCCGCGGTCAGCAGCGTGACCGCGACGTGCGGACCGGCGAGCACGCGCAGCGCGAGCAGCAGTTCGAGCGCGGCGATCCCACCGCCGACGATCAGCACCTGCGCGGGATGATCGGTGACGGTCATGCCACCACAACCTGCTCGGCGGATTCGCGCGCCTGCTCGAGCACGGCGTGGACGAGCACGTGGGCGCCCGAGCCGACGCCCAACGTCCAGTAGCGCCGGAACCAGCGCCGGGCGTGCTCGTCGGTCGTCGCGGTGCGCATGAGTCCGACCAACAGCGTGCGGCCGTCGTCGAGCTCGCGCACGGACAGCTCGTAGATGGTCTTTGCGTAGCCGGGCTCGGCGAAGTGGCGGAAGCGCTCGCGGTCGACGGCCGCGAACGGGATCACCGGGCGCCAGAACTTGCCGACGAGGCCAAGCGTGAGCGCCTCGTCCGGACGCTCGTCGAGCAGCACCCAGCCGCCCTCGGATGCCGGCACAGCGGCCAGGTCGAGCAGGCGCATGTGCTCCGGTGCCGGCGGCGGGAGCTCGCCGTGCAGCAGATGCGACGCCAGCTCAGGCGCCATCCGCAACGCGCCGAGCATGCCGACCAGAGGCTTGTCGTGGCCGACGGCGATGAGGTCGACGCTCATCAGCGCGTCCCACGTCTCCGCGGGGCTGGCATCGACGGCGACGGCGACGGCGTCGGACACGTCATACGTGGGGAGGAAATCGGTGGCGCTCATGGCCTTCCAACCTATGACCCCGCGACGGGCGCGCCAACCGGGATGTCCCGTGCTCTCGCAACGTAGTTCGCCACACCTGGTAGGCGCGCTCATCACGAGGTCACCGTCGCCCAGGACTCGACCTGCGGGCGGCCTGCCAGGAGCAATGGGGTAGTTGTCCGTGGAGCGGCGCCGCCGTTGCTACGGATGGCGGCCTGGCCGCTGGCTGGGACGCTGGTCGACCACGACGGTAGGAGGCGCAGATGAAGGCTCTCGTGTATCACGGCCCTGGACAGCGCGGCTGGGACACGGTGGACGATCCGACGATCATCGATCCGACCGACATCGTCGTACGGATCGACGCGTCGACGATCTGCGGCACCGACCTGCACATCCTCTCCGGGGACGTGCCCGAGACCGCGCCGGGGACCGTGCTGGGCCACGAGGCCGTCGGAACTGTGCAGGAGGTCGGACTGAGCGTCGGTACGGTGGCCGTCGGCGACCGGGTGCTGATGTCATGCATCAGCTCGTGCGGGCGCTGCCGCTTTTGCAAGGAGGCCCGCTACGGTCAGTGCCTGGGCGGGGGCGGGTGGATCTTCGGGCACCTGATCGACGGGCTGCAGGCTGAATACGCGCGCGTGCCGTTCGCGGACACTTCGGTCTACAAGGTCCCGGACGAGCTCAGCGACGAGCAGGTCCTGTTTCTGGCTGACATCCTCCCGACCGCCTACGAGGTGGGGGTTCTAAACGGCATGGTTTCTCCCGGAGACGTCGTGGCGATCGTCGGCGCCGGACCGATCGGGCTGGCAGCAATTCTCACCGCCACGCTCTACACGCCGGGCCGGATCATTGCGATCGACCTGGATTACGGCCGTCTCGAGAGCGCCCTTCGCTTTGGTGCCGACACGACGATCAACAATGGCTGCGAGGACGCGTACGCGCGGGTCATGGAGCTGACCGACGGCCTCGGCGCGGATGTCGCGTTCGAGGCGGTGGGCGCGCCGCAGACGTTTGAGCTGGCGACGGAGCTGATCCGCCCCGGCGGGCGCGTGGCGAACATCGGGGTGCACGGCGCGCCCGTGACGCTCCACCTGGAGAAGCTCTGGATCCGTGACGTCACGATCACCACTGGGCTCGTCGACACCTACACGATCCCGCAGCTGATGAAGCTCGTCGTCGGCGGCCGCCTCGACCCCACGATCTTCGCCACGCACCGCTTCGCGCTGGACGACACCATGCGCGCGTACGACACGTTCGCCGACGCCGCCTCCACCCACGCGCTGAAGGTCGTGCTCCAAGGCAGCGAGCGCCGGCACACCGCGAACGGCCGCAGCGGAACAAGCATCCTGGCCGGAGCTACGTGAGTTAGAGCAGCAGCCGGCGTCCCAGGCGACTGGCGTCTCTGCGGCCTCCGGCCGCGCTGCTGCGGCGACGCGGGCGAGCTCCGCCCGCGACCTCATGAAGGTCCAGGCCGCGATGCGCACGAACGCCCCGCCGAGCTTCGCGGCGGCCATCGCGGGATAGGCTGACGATGCGGCGTCGAGGCTCGGCTTTGACGGTCCGCTGCCCGCCCATCCATCAGCGTCGCCCTGAGCGGTCTCACCGCGCCGGCCGGCTGTGAGGGCCGGTAGTTGTACGGAGTACAGACAAGACCTCGGAAGGGGAGGCTATGCAGCAGACATCAACGCCAGGCCGCGTACGGCGGATCGGCGCGATCGCGGTCGCAGCGGTCCTGACGATCTTCGGCGTCGTGGCAATCGCTCAGGGACTCACTGGGCGCTCGACGGTACACCGGGCCTTGCAACAGGAAGCCATCGTCGGCTTGCCGTACATGACGCCAACGGCGATCGCGCCCAAGGCGAAAGAGGCGGGGCTGCGCGACGTAACCCTGCCGACGTGCTCGGTCGCCGGCAAACCGGTCGAGGACGCAGCCACGGCGCGCTGCTTCGCCGAGTACATGCGCATCGACGCGCTCATGGTGACCGGCGGCGCGACGTACTCGAAGCTGCCGCCCTACGCGACCAAGGACGGCAAGGGCACGAGCCACCCCGCGCGAGCACAACACGGGCCTGACGGGAAGCCCGTCACCAACCCGAGCGTCGACGTCTGGGTTACCGAGACCGCGCTCTCGACTGCGCTGAACACGAGCTACATGGCCGAGCAGATCTCGCTCTTCGGGATTGCCGTCGGCGTCGCGTTCCTGCTCGTCGGCGTGGTGTTCGGAGTCGTTGCAACCGCCGGCCGGCGCAACCCGTAGCGCCTACGTGCGCGCGCGTGACCGCACTTCGCCGACGCGAGGCGGTTGGCACCGCGATCTCGTCGCTGACCTATCCCAACGGCGGTGATCGCTTCGATCGCGCGCGGCTATGGTCGTGACTCGCAGGGCGAGACGAGCCGGCTGAGAGATGCGCTGGGTCAGGTTCAAGCAAGGAGGCTCGAAGATGGCGCAGCGAAGCAATCACTGTGCAGCACTCGGAAGGACCCGGCCGGCAACCAGGCTGCTCGTCCTGGGACTGATCGCGCTGCTCCTCGTCGCGACATCCGTGGCCGTGGCTGCAGTCCCGGAGATCCAGGTCACCGCCACGATCGAGACCGCGCCGGTTCCCAACATCGGCGACGCCGCGGACGACCCGGCGATCTGGATCCATCCGAGCGATCCATCGCTCAGCACGATCATCGGCACGGACAAGTCGGTGGGTGGCGGACTCGGCGTCTACGACCTTTCCGGCCAGCAGCTCTATTTCTATCCGGACGGTCGCCTCAACAACGTCGACGTCCGGTACAACTTCCCGCTCGGCGGCTCGCGGGTGTCGATCGTCGGTGCCACGAACCGCGAATCGACCCCGAGAGCGATGGATTTCTACAAGGTCGACCCGGCGACACGGTCGCTGACGAAAATCGGCAGCGTGGCCACGTCCTCGGCGATCACGACGCCCCGGGGGTTCTCCTTCTACGTGTCGCCGGTGTCCGGCAAGTACTACGCCTTCGTGTCGGATGTCGGCAACATCGATCAGTACGAGCTGCGCGGCGCGACGGGGTCGGTGAGCGGCACGCTCGTGCGCCAGTTCAAGTTGCCCAATCCGACCGAGGGGCTCGTGGCTGACGACGAGCTGGGACGGATCTATGTCGCCGAGGAGAACATCGGTGGAATCTGGCGCTACGGCGGCGAGCCGGGGGACGGGTCGGTCGGCGTGAAGGTCGACAGTACGACGGAGACCGGTGGGACCATCATCCAGGACGTCAAGGGACTGGCGCTCTATTACGGCGCGAACCGGACCGGTTACCTGATCGCCATCAGTCAGGGCGGGAACTCGTTTCACCTCTATGACCGCGTCGACAACGCCAAGGTCGGGGTCTTCAAGGTCGTCGCCGGTGCCATCGACGGTGTCACCGGGATGGATGGGATCGACGTCACGAACCTCAATCTCGGCAGCGCCTTCCCCTCCGGTCTCTTCGTGACGCAGGACACGACAAACGAGGGCGGCGGCAATCAGAACTACAAGGTCGTTCCCTGGCAGAGCATTGCGAACGGCTTCAGCCCTCGGCTTCTCGTCGACAACACGTGGGACCCGCGGCTGATCGGCGCGTCCGGTGGCGCTGGCGATGTGACGCCTCCGGACACGAGCATTGGCTCCGGGCCCTCGGGGTCGGTGCAGACCACCACCGCGAGCTTCACCTTCGCCGCGACCGAGCAGGGCGCGACGTTCGAGTGCGCGCTCGACGGCGGCGCATTCGCCGGCTGCTCGTCGCCGCGCGAGTACACCGGACTGGGGCAGGGTTCCCACACGTTTCGCGTCAGGGCGATAGACGCGGCTAGAAATGCGGATCCGAGCCCGGCGAGTCGCACCTGGAGCGTCGATCTCACGGCGCCCCCGGTCACCTCGACGACCGGGCCGGGGAACGGCGGCGCATCGGCCGGCGGGACAGCTGCGGGCGGGAGCCAGCCGAGCGGGGCGACGGGCGGGAGCGACCCGTGCGCCGTCCAGGCGAGCGCGACGCCGCCGGGCTGCCCCCGGGCCGGTGGCGCTGACATGGCCGGTGGCGGAGCAACCCTCTCAGCCAAGCGTGTTCAGCAGCTCGGCAAGACGGTCGTCGTCGTCGTCGGATGCAAGCACCGGGCATGTGTCGCGAGCGCGTCCGGGGTCCTGAACGCGGCGACGGCTCGGCTGGCTACGGTCGGGAAGGTCACCAAGTCGATCGTCAAGGGCGCAAAGGCGACGCTGCGCCTGACGCTCTCCAAGAAGGCCCGTACCGCGGCCGCGCGCGCTCTTGGCCGGCGCAAGAACGTAACCGCCAGGATCACGGTGATCGTGCGCGACAGCGCTGGCAACCCAACCAGGCTGACGACGACCATCAAGCTCAAATTGCGCCGGACCTAGTGCCGCTGGTGTCTCTCCGCAGGGAGTAGCCAGCGAGCGCCTCGGTCACCGAGTACGGCAGTGCGGTCGACCTCGCGCTGTAGATTTCATCGAACAGGGATGCCCAGCCGGGCGCTCCCGACTGTGCGCGGCGACGTGCGCGCGCCGCAAGGACGGGGCAACTCGCGCACCGGGGTGTCGACCTGCAGCAGATGTTCTTCGGCTGTCCGGCCACCGCGGTGCGCATCGTAACAGCTAGCGTTAGGGCTGCCTAATCCGATCGGCTCACGGCTCGCCCGGGTGACACCAGATGGCGAATGGATCGCGCGGCGCCGATAATTCGCAGGCGTGGACGCCCGACCCTCAACCGCCGGCTCGGGCGGCGCGCGCGTTCTGCTGATCGGCAACGACGAGTTGACCGGCGTCACGCACAGCGCCCTGCGCGGCGCCGGCGCGGTCGTCACGAACCTGCGCGACCCGAGCGATGCTGCGATCCGCACCGCGCTCGGCCATCCCGTCGAGACCGTTGTCGTCATCTCCAAGGATGATCACGTCTCGTTGCGCAACGCGCTTGTCGTGGAGCGCGTCTGCCCTGGCGTGCCGCTCGTCGTGACGGTGTTCGACCGCGATGTCGCTCGCGAGCTCGAGCGGACGGTGCGCAACGTGCGCGTCATGTCGATGGCGGACATCGTGGTGCCGACGCTCGCCGGGCCGTGCCTCGACGACCGCCTGCTGTCCGTGCATCGAACAGCGGGCGGCTTGCGCGCCGTGCGTGCGGGCGACTGCGGACCGCAGATCGGGCCGATCGACCTCCCCACCCGCAGCCGCCGCGCGCGACTGCTCGCCGGCCTCGGCGCGATGCTGCGCCCGCACGAGCTGAGCGCCAAGATCCTCGTGGGCGGCGCGATCGGGTTCCTGCTCATCCTCGCCATGGACGCGATCGCGACGATGTTGGTGCTGCACGAACCGATCGTCGAGGCCTTGTACACCGCGACGAAGACCATCGTCACCCTGGGCCCGAATCAGCACGTTGAACAGGGCCCAGGCTGGTTTAAGCTCTTCTCCGCGGTGATGATGATCGCGGCGCTGGCGTTCACCGCGCTGTTCACCGCCGGCGTGGTCAATCGGCTGCTTGACCGCCGCCTGGCCGCGCTCTTCGGGCCCCGCAGCGTGCCGCGCTCCGACCACGTGGTCGTCGTCGGCCTCGGTCAGGTGGGGTTGCGGTTGTGCCTGCTGCTGCGCGAGCTCGGCTCACCCGTGCTGGCGATCGAGTCCAACGCCGACGCCGACTACGTCGCGCGCGCCAAGGACTACGGCATCCCGGTCGTGATCGGCCCCGGCGGTAGCGGCTTCATCCTGCGGCGGGTGTCGCTGCCCCGCGCGCGGGCGCTCGCCGCGGTGACATCGGACGAGATCGAGAACATCGCGATCGTCGTGAGCGCGCATGGGGAGTGCGCGGAACTGCGCACGCTGCTGCGGGCGGGGCGTGGTGAGGCACTGAGCGAGACGAGCGCGCTGCTGAAGCTCGGCGTCGTGCGAGACGTGTACCGGATCGGCGGCACCTTGCTGGCCGCGGCCGCGCTGGGCGCCGACGCCTGTGAGGCGTTCATGCACGAGCAGACCGTGTACCTCGTGGCGCCCGACGGGAGGATCGAGCCCTTCCGTGGGGACGGCGTGCGGACGTGACGGCGGCGCAGCCACACTGCGGCTTACTTGGCGAGAACGGCGCGCTCGGTCGTCGCCCAGACCTTCTTGACCGTCTTGTACGCGCGCCGGTCGAGCTTCAGGGCCCCCTCGCGCATGGCCGTCAAGCGCGCCGGGCTGAGCTTGTGGATCGCTGTGAGCTCGAGGATCTCGCGCTCCTTGCCGCCCTTGCCGGGCGCCACGCTGACGTTGCCGACGCCGGGTGCGTAGTACTTGAGCTGATGGCCGTCCTCTGGCTCGAGCGGGTTCGTCTCGTCGATGACGAGCACGTCCTTGAAGCACTTCACCGGCACGCAGCTCTTCTGGCCGGTCTTCAGCACCTTGGCGGTGTCGCCGAAGTTGATCTTCGGCGCGTCGCCCTGCTTGTAGGACGGCGTGCCAGGGCGCGGATCACCGCGCATCAGGATGCCGGCCTGTGCATCCTGGATGCCGGACATCCAGGTCGACGGAGCGCCGTCGAACGAGCCGTCCTTCGCGTATTCCTCGGGATACTCGCCGAAGTTCCAGACGTTGGCGTCCTTGTCCTGTGCGAAGAACGTGATCTCCGCCTCGAGCAGCTTGCCGTTGTTGATGTCACGATCGAACAGGACGACCGTGTTCACACCGTCGATGACCTTCGTCAGATCGGTCACGGTGAAGATCACCTTGTGCGGCAGCTGCCCGTGCCCGCGGTTCGAGCGCCCCTGAAAGACGAACTGCGTCCCCGGCCGGAGCGGGTGCCACACGTTGTCGACCTTGATCGAATCGGCTGAGAAGTTCTTCGGATCGTAGTCCTTCTCGGTCGCCGTGCGCGCCTCGAGGTTCACCTTCGGCTCGGCGGCCGCGTTCTCGTCGGCACCGCACGCGCTGAGCGCGAGCGGCACCGCGACGAAGGTGAGCAGCGAGGCCGCCGTCGCCAGACGGCGGCGGCTCACACGGCTGACAAGGCTAGACAGAGGCATGGGCATGGGCGACACCTGGAGTTGGGATTTCGACAGCGACGCGCTCTTCGTGCTTGCGCGACCGGCCGAAGCGCAGGTACAGCGATGGCACGACGAACAGGTTCAGCAGGGTGGAGCTGACCAGTCCCCCGAGGATCACGACGGCCATCGGATACTCGATCTCATGGCCGGGCTTCGTGCCCGCGAGCACCAGCGGCACGATCGCCAAGCCCGTTGCCATCGCCGTCATGAGGATCGGCGCGAGCCGTTCCTTGGCGCCCCGCAGCACCAGCGCGGGACCGAACGTCTCGCCCTCGTGGCGTTCGAGGTGCTGGAAGTGGCTGACCATCAGGATGCCGTTGCGGGCACAGATCCCGAAGACCGTCAGGAACCCGACGAGCGAGCCGAGCGACAGGATCCCGTCGGTGAGCTTCGCCGCCAAGACGCCGCCGACCAGCGCCATCGGGAGCGTCAGGAACACGAGCAGCGCCAGCCTGAAGCTCGTGAACACGGCCTGCAGCAGCAGAAAGATCACGATCGCCGCGATCGCCCCGTACCCGAGCAGGTGACCCTGCGCCGAGTTGAGCTCCGTCGACTCGCCGAGCACCTCGGCGTGGTACTCGCGCGGCAGCGCGATCGTCTTCACCTTCTCCTCGACGTCCTTGACGACGGCCGCGAGGTCGCGGTTGGGGGCGACGTCCGCGCCGACGTCCAGCCGGCGTGACGCCTGCTCGCGCTTGACCGAGTTGGGCGTCGGGCCGATCGTGACGTCGGCGACGTCGCTGAGCTTGACTCGGCCGCCGGCGGGTGTGTCGATCGGCAGCTCGAGCATGCTCGTGACGCTGTTGCGGGTCTCGGGGGTGCTCGAAACCATCACGTCGTAGGCGCGGCCGCCGCGGAAGATGTCGCCGACCTCCTCGCCGGCGACGAGCGTCGCCGCCTGGCGGCGGATGTCGCCGGGCTTGAGGCCATAGCGCTGCGCGGCGGCGAGATCGACCTCGACCTGGATGTGCGACAGGTCCCCCTGCAAATCGGCGTGCGCGTCCACGACGCCGTCGATCTTCCCGATCGCCTCGGCGATCGTCTCGGCGTTCTTCTTCAGGACCTTCTGGTCGGGACCGAACAGCCGCACGACGATCGAGTTGCTCGTCCCGGTCAAGACCTCCTTGACGCGTTCGCGCAGGTAGGTCTGCACGTCGCGGTACAGGCCCGGGTAGCTGTCGACCGTCTTCTGCACGGCCGCCAGCGTCTTGTCGTAGTCGACGTCCTCCGAGACGCTGATCCAGTTTTCACCGAAATCGACGCCGTACACCTCATCGGCTTGGAAGGCCTGACCGATATGCGATCCGCAGTTGCGAACGCCCTCGATCTTGCGCAGGTCGATGCAGGCGCGCGTCGAGATGCGCGTCTCCTCCGTCTGCGAGGTGCCTGGCTTGGTCAGCCAGTGCATGAGGAAGTCGCGCTCCTTGAAGTTCGGAAGCAGCGACGACCCGAGCGTCGGGTACACGAGCAGGCCGGCCAGCACGCACGCCGCGGCGACTGCGAGCGCCGGCCGCGGGGTGCGAATGACCCGCGACAGGATCGCGCTGTAGCCGCGCTTGAGCCCCCGCAGCAGCGGTGACTCGCGCTGCAGCGGCGCGTTGCGAAGCAGCAGCAGGCAGAGCGCCGGCGTCACCGTCAGAGCGACCGCCATCGAAGCGAGCACCGCGAGCGCGTACCCCAGCACGAGCGGCTGGAAGAACGAGCCGGACAGCCCTCCGAGCAGCGTCACCGGGATGACGGCGACGAGGATGATCAGCGTCGCGTAGGTGATCGAGCTTCGCACCTCGAGCGTCGCCTGCAGGATGATGCGCGCATCCGACCTGCCGTCCGGATTCTCCCGGTTCTGGCGCAATCGGCGCATGATGTTCTCGACGCCGATGATCGCGTCGTCGACGACCACGCCGACCGCGACGACGAGCCCGGCGAGGATCATGACGTTGATCGTCGTCTCCTGCGCATCGAGCACGAGCACGGCCGCGATCAGCGACAGCGGGATCGCCGACAGGCTGATCAGGGCGGTCCGCCATTCGAACAGAAACGCCGCCAGGATCAGTACGACGAGCAGGCAGCCCAGCAGGAGCGCGCTCGTCAGGTTGTCGATCGCGGTCTCGATGAAGCTCGCCGGCCGGAAGATCGTCGTGTCGATCGTCATGCCGGGCAGACCGGGCTTCATCTTCTCCATCGCATCCTCGACGCCGCGCGTCAGCTCGAGCGTGTTCGCGCCGGGGAACTTCTGGACGACGAGCATCAGGCCCGGGCCGTTGTTGATGACCGCGTCGCCGATCAGCGGCCCGCTGTCCTCGATCAGCGTCGCGACGTCGCGGAGCTTCAGCGGCTTGCCGTCGCGCCGCTCGATCGCGACGTCCTTGAGGTCGGGAGCCTTGTCGATCGGAAGGACGTTGCGGATGTTCAGCCGCTTGCCGTCCGCGGTCTCGATGAACCCGCCCTTGCCGACGACCGCGCCGGAGGTGTACTGAAGCAGGTTGGAGTCCAGCGTCTCTGCGGTCGAGTCCATGACCTGCTCGACCGAGACGCCGTTGGCGGCGAGCTTCTTCGGATCGACCTGGACGTGCTGCTGGGGCAGCTGCTCGCCCCAGATCGCGACGTTGGCGACGCCGGGAACGCGCAGCAGGCGCTGGCGGATCTTCCAGTAGGCGATCGTCGACATCTCGATCTGGCTCAGCGTCTTGGACGTGATGCCGATCTTCATGACGCGGCTGGTCGACGACAGCTGCGGCATCATGAACGGCGGCGCGGCGAACGTCGGCAGGTTGGCCGTGATGCCGGCCAGGCGCTCCTGTACGAGCTGGCGAGCCTTGGCCTCGTCGGCGCCGCGCTCGAAGATGAGCTCGATCGCCGACAGGTCCGCCACGGACTTGGAGCGCAGCTCGTGCAAGCCCTCGATCCCGTTGAGCTGCTCCTCCAGCGGGATCGTGATGAGCTCCTCGACCTGAGTCGACGAGTTGCCGGTCGCAAGCGTCTGGACCTCGACGCGCGGCGGGGCGAACTCGGGAAAGACGTCGACGGGGGCGTCCTTGATCTGGGCCGCGCCGAACACCATCAGGCCGGCGGCGAGAAAGACGACGAGCCAGCGGTACTTCAGGCTCGATCCGACGATCCAGCGCATCAAACCTCGAGGGCTCAATGTCCCACCTCAAATTCTGAGCCGAGCACCTCGGCCGCACCGACGGTGACGACCTTCGTGCCGATGGACGGACCCTTGGTCAGCAGAACGCGGTCGCCGTCGATGCGGTCGACCACGATCTCGTGCCTGACGAACGTCAGGGGCTTGGGACTGGTGTACGTGAAGACCTTGCCTTCGGCGTCGTAGATGACTGAGGCATGGGGGATGAACGGGCCCCGCCTGCTCGCGCGGACCTCGCCCATCTCCAGGCCGATTCGCTTGGCGCCCACAGCGGTGAACGTCACCCGCCGCACGTCGCTGTCCTTGATCGCGGAGAGCTTGGCGGGCTCGTAATGCGACGACTCGGTCGCTTCCACCTCCTTGCAGGCGGAGATCGCGAGCGCCGGGCTGACCGCCAGCAGCGCGACCGCGATGGTTCGGATGGGGCGTGCCATCAGTCGGCCCTCGTCGTGCCCTCGCTGCGCTCGGCCGTGGCGACCCCGCCGTCCGAGCCGGGTGGCGCCGCGGCCGCCCCGGCCGTGGCGCGAGCGGAGCTGTGGCCGTCGGCGCTCTCCCAATCCGGCGCCATGGCGATCCGGGGTCGCGAATCCTCGTCGCTGTCGAAGCCCGACCAGTGGTACATGAGCTCATCCTCGGGCGTGGCCTCGGGTGGTTCTCCCGTGCTGAGCCGCGCGTACAGCGCCGGCACCACGAGCAGGCTCAGCGCCGTCGCCGTGATCAGTCCGCCGAGGACGACGACCGCCATCGGGTGGACGATCTCCAGCCCTGCCCTCGAGCCGAGGAACGCGAAGGGCGCCACGACGGCGGCGGTCGCCGCCGCGGCGCCGACGATCGGCGCCATGCGCTCGTTCGCCGCCAGCCGCACGAGCGCGGGGTTCGCGCCGGCGTGACGGCGCTCGACCTCGTGGATGTGGGCGATCACCGAGATCGATCCGCGGACCGCGACGGCGAACACCGCCAGCAGGCCGATGAGCGCGCCGAGCGACAGCTCGGAGCCGATCAACAGCGCCGCGGCGATAGCGCCGAGGAGTGCGACCGGCAGCGTCAGGAACGCCATCGCGGCCATGCGCCAGCTGCGCAGCGCGACCTGGATGAGCAGGAACATCGCGATCAGCGCGGCGATCCCGAAGCCGATCACGGACATCGACGCGATCTCCTGCTGCGGCTCTTCGAGCACCTCGGCGTGGTACTCCAGCGGAAGCGGGAGCTTCGCGAGGCGGTTCTCGATGTCCGTGCGGATGGCGCCCGCACCGCGGCCGGAGATGTCGGCCTTGATGTCGATGCGCCGGGCGACGGCGTCGCGCTTGATCACGCTCGGGGCATTGACGATGCGCACGTCGGCGACCTTGCCGAGCGGCACGTGACGGCCACCCTCGGCGTCGATGAGAATGTTCTTGATGCTCTCGACGCTCGTTCGCGTCGAGGGCGCGCCCTGGACGGTGACGTCGAAGACCTTCTGGGCTCCGAAGATGCTGCCAACCGTGATTCCTTGCAGGATTGCGGCTTCCGTACGGCGCACGTCACCGGGCCTGATCCCGTACTTCGCGGCGTCGTCGAGGCGGGTCTCGACCTCGATCAGCGGCTCGACGGGAACCTGCTCGATCTGCGGATCGACGACGCCGTCGACGCCGGCCATCAACGTCTGGACGTCCTTGGCCTTGGCCTGCAGCGTTGCCTGGCTCTCGCCGAAGAGGCGGACGACGAGCGGCTTGTCCGAGCCGGTCAGAACCTCGAGCTTGCTGTCCTTGCCGGTGTTGGCCTCGCCGTCGCGCAGCGAGCCCGTGTCGCGGATCTGCTGCTGGGAGTACGTCACGACATCGTGCGTCGCGCCCTGCAGGCGGTTGACGACGTCGTTGATCGCGGCCTTCGTCTTGTCGTAATCGGCGCCGGAGCCGATCGTGACCCAGAGCTCGGAGTTGTTGACATCGACCGTGCGGTCGCCGGTGACGGCGCGGCCGACATGGCCGCCGACCTTGACGACTCCAGGAATCGCGCGCAGCTGCTTGCTGGCGTCGGCCGTCAGGCGGCTCATCGCCGGCTGCGATGTTCCGGGCTTGGCGTCCAGGCTCACCAGCACGTCCTTGTCCTTGAACGACGGGATGACGGACGTGCCCATGAGCGCGAGTGCCGCCACAGCGGCGAGGCCGCAGACAGCCGCGCCGGCCAGGATGGCGTTCGAGCGCGCCATGACGCCCTCGAGCATCGCGTCGTAGCGGCGCCGCAACGCGGCCAGCAGCGGCGACTCGCCGCCGGTCTGCTCGCCCCTGGAGAGGAGCATGAGGCTGAGCGCGGGCGTGACGGTCAGGGCGACGAGCATCGATGCCAGGATCGCCAGCAGATAGCCGAGCGCGAGCGGCTCGAAGAACGCGCCCGGACGGCCCTCCATCACGATGACCGGCACGATCGCGAGCAACGCGATGAGCCCCGCGTAGGTCAGCGGTCCGCGCATCTGGAGCGTCGCGTCGAACACAAGCGCCGCGGTCGAGCGCTCGCTGCCCTGCTTGCGGTGCTCGCGCACACGGCGCGCGATGTTGTCGGCGCCGAAGACGGAGTCGCCGACGACGACGGCGATCGCGGCGGCCAGTCCGGCGAAGGCGATCGCGTTGATCGTCTGGCCCATGAGGTCCAGGACGAGCGCGGCCGTGACGAGCGACAGCGGGATCGTCACGAGCGCCACCAGCACGGCACGCCACGCGAAGAGGAACGCGGCGAGGGCGAGCGCCAGCAGCAGGGCCCCGATGACGAGCGTGAGCGTGAGGTTGTCGGTCGCCTGCTGGATGAAGCTCGCGGGCCGGAAGACGTCGCGGTCGACCTGCAGACCGGCGATCGCCGGTCGCAGCTGGTCGAGCGCCCTCTCGACGTTCTTCGTGACCTGCACCGTGTTCGCGCCGGGCAGCTTCTCGATGACGAGCATCATTCCGTCACCGCCGTTGACGACCGCGTCGCCGATGAGCGGCTGGTGGTCCTCGACGATGTTCGAGACATCGGTCAGGCGCAGCTTGCGGTCGGTGCCCTCGACGGTGATCTTGCCGAGCGCCTTGGGCGTGGAGAGGTTGTCGAAGACGTGGCGTACGCCGAGGCGCTGCGTCGGCGTCTCGATGAAGCCGCCGGTGCCCGGCGTCGAGGCCTCGAGGAAGGTCAGCGGAGACACGAGCTGGGCGTTGCCCGCGCTGCGGATGACCTGGTTGAGCGTGACGTTCTTGTCCGCCAGCTGCTTTGGATCGACCTGCACCTGAAGCTCCTGCTCGCGCTGGCCCCAGATCGCGACGTTGGCGACGCCGGGCACGCCCATCAGGCGCGGCCGGATCGTCCAGCGGGCGAGCAGCCCCTGCTGGATCGGGGTCAGCTTCTTGGAGGAGAGCCCGATCATCATGACCCGGCTGGAGGAGGACAGCGGCTGCAGCATGAACGGCGGCTTGGACACGTTGGGCAGCGCGTGCGCCTGCGTCATGCGCTCCTGGACGAGCGCGCGGCCCTGAAACAGGTCGGTGTCGGGCGCGAAGACCATCGTGATCGACGACAAGCCGGGCACGGACTCAGAGCGGATGACGTCGACGTTCTCGACGCCGTTGAGCAGATCCGCTTCCAGCGGCACGGTTATGAGCTGCTCCACCTCGTCGGCCGAAAGACCGAGCGCTTCGGTCTGGATCTCGACGTAGGGAGGCGTGAACTCGGGCAGCACGTCAACCGGGGCGCTGCGGAGCTGCACGATCCCAAACGCCATGACCCCGGCTGCGACGCCGAGTACGAGCAGGCGAAATCGCAAGCTCGATTCAATGATCCAACGCATCATCGGTCCTCTCGAAGAAGCTCTTTGAGTTGAGGTACTGCTGCTCGCCGCTGACGACGGTCAGCGGACGAAGACCCACCGCCCCTGTGGCTCCGTGACTCTCATGTTCCTTTCAGAGTCGCGCGCTCTAGTAGAAGGAACTCGCAGGCGGCTGTCAACCGTTTGGAGGACGAAGTTCGTACTAAGCCCCCCAGAAGTCCAGGGGAAATGGCGCTTTAGCGGGCGGTGTGTGACCAAGCCCACACAAACGGGCGCTGCCCGAGGATCGAGCGAGGGACGGAGTAGATCCTCCGTTAGGAGGACAGCTGAGCTGCGGGCGTGCGCCCGTAGAGCTTGCGCAGCGTCCGCCGGCCGCGGCGGTCGAGGACGAGCGCGTCCTTACGGACCCCGGCCATCGCTGCGGCGCTGAGCTTGCGGACCTTCGTGAGAACGAGGATCTCCTTCTCGGCGCCGCCCTTCGGGACGACCTTCACGTTGCCGATCCCGGCCGCGTAGTACTTGAGCTGGTGGCCGTTGCCGGGCTCCAGCGGATTGGTCTCGTTGATGACCAGGACGTCCTTGTAGCAGCGCCCCGGCACGCATGCCTTCTGCCCGAGCTCCGTGACCTTGGCGGTGTCGCCGAAGCCGATCTTCGGCGCGTTGCCCTGCAGATAGCTCGAGGTCCCGGGCTTGGGATCGGCTCGCATCATGATCCCGGCCTTGGCGCCGTCCAGGCCTGACAGCCAGGTGTCCGGAGCCCCCGTGAGCTTGCCGGCCGCGTCGTACTGCTCCGGGTACTCGCCGAAGTTCCAGACGTTCCCGTCGTCGTCCTGGGCGAAGAACGTCAGCTCGCCCTCTTGCAGCTTGCCCGAGCCGATGTCGCGATCCCACAGCACGCGGGTCTGCACGCCGTTGATCTTCTTCGTCAAATCGGTGACGGTGAACACGACCCGATGCGGCGCGGCTCCGTGGCCGCGATTGGCCTGTCCCTCGAAGACGTACTGCATCCCCGGCGCGGCGGGATGCCACTTGCTGTCGATCTTCGTCGGATTGGAGAAGCTCTGCAGGCTCAGGTCCTTGTCGGTGGCGGGCTTCTTGGACGCCACGGGGTCGCCGCCACCGCAGGCGCCGAGCGCGAGCGCGGCGATCAGCAGCAGGACCGCCGTCGCCGGAAGCGCAGCGCCCCTGCCGAAGACGCGCCGGGTACTCGTCGCCCGCCCGAAGCGCAGGTACAGCGAGGGGAGGACGAAGAGGTTCAGCAGCGCCGACGTCACGAGGCCGCCGAGGATGACGACCGCCATCGGATGCTCGATCTCGTGACCGGGGATGCTGCCTGCGATGACCAGCGGCACGAGCGCCAGTCCGGTGGCCGACGCGGTCATGAGGATCGGCGCGAGCCGCTCCTTCGCGCCGCGCAACACGAGCGCGGGCCCGAACTCCTCGCCCTCCTCGCGCTCGAGGTGCTGGAAGTGGCTGATCATGAGGATCCCGTTGCGGGCGCAGATCCCAAACACCGTCAGGAAACCGACGAGTGAGCCGAGCGACAGCTCGCCGCCGTTCAGCGCCGCGGCGAGGATGCCGCCCACGAGCGCCATCGGCAGCGTCAGGAACGCGAGGAACGCGAGTCGGAAGCTCGAGAACACCGACTGCAAGAGCAGGAGGATGACGATTGCCGCCGCGATCCCGAACAGCACCAGGTCGTTCTGGGCGCTGGCGAGCTCGGTCGACTCGCCGTCGACCTCGGCGTGGTAGCCCTCGGCGAACTTCACCTTGTCGAGGCGATCCTTGATGTCGCTGACGACCGCCTGCAGGTCGCGGCCCTTGACGTCAGCGCCGACGTCGATCCGGCGCGAGGCATTGGAGCGCTCGATGCCGTTGGGCGTGGGCGCGAGGCGCACTGCCGCGACGTCGCTCAGACGCACGCGACCGCCATCCGGGGTGTCGATCGGCAGGTTGCGGATGTCGTCGAAGCTATGAACGGTCTGCGGCGTCGCCATGACATGGACGTCGTACGCGCGGCCGCCGCGGAAGATGTCCCCGACCTCCTCGCTCGCGACGAGCGTCGCCGCCTGGCGTCTGATGTCGCCTGGCTTCAGGCCCTGGCGGCGTGCCGCCGCGACGTTCACCTGAACTTCGATGTGGGGAACGTTCTCCTGCAGGTCGGCGTGCGCGTCGACCACGCCGGGCACGGCCGCGATCTGCTTGACGACCTCGTCTGACTTCTTGCTAAGGACATTCAGCTCCTGACCGAAGATCCGTACGACGATCGCGTTGGCCTTGCCGGTGATCGACTCGCTGATGCGTTCGCGCAGATACGTCTGGACGTTGCGGTAGATGCCGGGGTAGCTGTCGGCCGTCTTCCGGACGGCCGCCACGGTCTTGTCGTAGTCGGCCTTCGGATCGAGGCTGATCCAGTTTTCGCCGAAGTTCACGCCCTCCGTCTCCTCCGAGAGGAACGCCTGGCCTATGTGCGAGCCGCAGTTACGCACGCCCGGGATGTTGCGCAGGTCGTTGCAGCCGCGCGCCACGATGCGGGCCTCTTCGGGCTGTGACGTGGCCGGCTTGTTGATCCAGTGCAGCAAGAAGTCGCGCTCCTTGAACGTCGGAAACAGCGACGAGCCCAGCGTCGGTGCCACGACGGCGCCGGCGAGCAGCAGCGCGGCGGCGACGGCGAGCGCGGGGCGCGGCGTGCGGATCAGCCGCGACAGGATCGCCGTGTAGCCGCGCTGGAGAGCCAGCAGGAGCGGCGACTGACGCTCCAGTGAGGAGTTGCGCAGGAGCAGCAGGCACAGCGCGGGGGTCACGGTCAGGGCCACGAGCAGCGACACGAGGACCGCGAGCCCATAGGCCAGCACGAGCGGCTGGAAGAACGAGCCGGACAGGCCGCCGAGCAGGAAGACCGGGGCCACGGCCACGAGGATGATCAGCGTCGCGTACGTGATCGAGCTTCGGACCTCCAGCGAGGCGTCGAGGATCACCCGGGCCGTCGACTTCGGCGAGCCCGCTGCGTTGTTCTGGCGCAGCCGGCGCGTGATGTTCTCCACGTCGATGATCGCGTCGTCGACGACGACCCCGACCGCGACGACGAGCCCCGCCAGCAGCATCACGTTGATCGTCGTGCCTTGCATGTCCAGCACGACGATCGCCGCGATCAACGACAGCGGGATCGCCAGCAGGCTGATCAGCGCCGTGCGGAACTGGAACAGAAACGCGAAGATGATCAGGATCACGAGCAGGCAACCGAGCAGCAGTGCCGTGGTGAGGTTGTGGATTGCCGTCTCGATGAACGACGCCGGCCGGAAGATCGTCGAGTCGATCGTGATGCCGGGTAGGCCGGGGCGCATCTCGTTGATCGCCTCGTCGAGGTCTGACGTGACCTTGAGCGTGTTGGCGCCCGGGTACTTCTGGACGACGAGCAGCAACCCGGGACCATTGTTGATGACTGCGTCGCCACCGAGCGGCTGGAATCCCTCCTTGACGTTCGCCACGTCGGAGATGCGCACGCGCTTGCCGTTGCGCCTTTGGATGGCGATCTTGCCAAGGTCACGCGGCGTGTTGATGCCGACCTCGTTGCGGATGTTCAGGCGTACGCCGCCGGTCTCGACGAAGCCGCCCTTGCCGATGAAGTTGCCGTCGGAGAAGCGCAGCAAGCCGGAGTCCAGCGAGTCGCTGGTCGCGTTCATGACCTCGTCTACCGAGACGCCGTAGCGCGCGAGCTTCTTGGGATCGACCTCGACGTGCTCCTGCTGCAGTCGCTCGCCCCAGATCCCGACGTTCGCGACCCCGGGCACGCGCATCAGGCGCTGGCGGATCTTCCAGTAGGCGATCGTCGACAGCTCGGTCGGGGAGACCTTTTTGGACGTCAGCCCGATCTTCATGACCCGGCTGGTCACCGAGACCGCGGGCATCATGAACGGCGGCGCGGCAAAGGTCGGCAGCGCCGGCGTCAGCGCGGCGATGCGCTCCTGCACGAGCTGGCGGGCGTGGACCTCGTCGGTGCCGCGCTTAAAGACCAGCTCGATCGCGGAGAGGTCGGCGATCGACTTCGAGCGCAGCTCGTCCAGTCCCTCGATGCCGTTGAGCTGCTCCTCGATCGGGATCGTGATGAGCTCCTCGACCTGCGCGGAGGAGTTCCCCGTCGCGAGGGTCTGGATCTCGACGCGCGGCGGGGCGAACTCCGGAAAGACATCGACCTTGGCATTGCGAATCTGAGCGGCGCCGACGCACAGCAGCGCCGCCGCGGCAAACAGCACGAGCCAGCGAAAGCGAAGGCTCGACCCGACGATCCAGCGCAAGAGACCTCGAGAGCTCATTGCTCAACTCCAAACTCGGCGCTGTAGACCTCGGCCGCGCCGGTGGTGACGACCTCGGTGCCGACCGTCGGACCGCGCTTCAGAACGACCCTGTTTCCGGCAATGTGGTCGACGCGGATCGGCTCGCGGAAGTACACCCGCGGCTTGGGGCTCACGTAGGTGAACGTGTCGCCGTCCTCGTTGTAGATCAGCGCGGCATAGGGGATGAACGTGTGGCCCCCGCTGGTGGCGACGTGGGCGGTCTGCACCCCCGCGCGCCGCACCGCCTCGGCATTGAACGTCACCTGCTGCTCTTCCTTGCCGGGGATCGGCTTGACCTCGGTCGGGGAGTAGTCCGTCTCGGCCTCCTCGACCTGGGTGCACGCAGGCAGCGTGACGGCGAGGGAGCCGAGCATCAGGGCAAGCGCGAGCGGTCGCTTGGCGCCGGGCATGTCAGCTCGCTCCGTCGCCCGGCTCGGCGGGGACGTCGCCGGCGCCGTCGACGACGGCCCGCCGGCGCGTTTGCCCGCGTTTGCCCGCCTTCGGCGTGGACTCGATGACGTCGGGGTTGACGGTGATCCAGCGTTCCTTTCCGTCAGGCGCAGGCGCTCCCGGGGCGTCGCCCAAGTCGCGCAGGAGATCGTCAGCCGCGTCGTAGTCGCCCCCGAAGCGGGCATAGAGTGCCGGCGCCACGAGCAGGCTCAGCAGGGTGGCGGTGACGAGGCCACCCAGCATGACCGTGGCCATCGGGTGCACGATCTCCAGGCCGGCAGGGCTGCCGGCGACGACGAACGGCACGAGAAACACCGCGAGGGCAAGCGCGGCGATGACAATCGGGCCGAACTGCTCGCGAGCGCCGTGCTGGACGAGCTCTTCCCTGGAGTACGACGACCCGTCCTCGGACAGGCGCCGGAGGTGGCCGATCAGCACGAGCGCGCTGCGCACGGCGATCGCGAAGACGCCGATCAGACCGAGGATCGCTCCGAGCGACAGCGTCGCGCCGTCGAGGAGGTTCGCCAGCAGCCCGCCGATAAGCGCGGCCGGGAGCGTCAGGAACGTCGCCACGGCGACAGGCCAGCTGCGGAAGGCGGCCTGCAGCAGCAGCAGGATCGCGATCAAGGCCCCGATCACCGTGAGGAGGATCGTGGTGGCCCCGATCTCCTTGCCGGTCGAGTAGGTCAGCACCTGGGCGTGGTACTGAAGCGGCAGCGCCTTTTTGGCGAGACGCGCCTTGACGTCCTTGGCGACAGCGCCTTCGCTGCGCCCGCTGATGCCGGCGCTGACATCGAGATAGCGCGAGACGGCATCGCGCTTGATGACGTTCGGCGAGTCCTTCACGCGCACGTCGGCGACGTCAGCGAGGCGGACGTGCCTGCCCCGCTCGCCGTCGATCAGGAGGTTGCGGACGCTTGCGACGTCCTTGCGAGTCGACGGGACGCCCTGGACGGTCACGTCGAAGACCTTCTGCTTGCCGAAGATGCTGCCGACGCCGATGCCCTGCAGCAGCACGGCCTCGGTGCGGCGGACGTCGCCCGGCTTGATGCCGTAGCGCCGTGCCGCGTCGACCTTCGTCGCCACCTCGATGGTCGGTTCGACGGTTCCCTGTTCGATGGTCGGGTTGACGACGCCGGGGACACCGGAGACGAGCTCCTTGATGTCCTGAGCGGTCGTGCGGAGAACCGCGAGATCCTCGCCGAACAGGCGGACGACGAGTGGCTTGCGCGTGCCGGTCAGCTCGTTGAGTGCGCCGTCCTTGCCGGCCGGCGCGCCGTTGAGCCCGCCGACGTCGCGGATCTTCTGCGCGGTGTAGGTCACGACCTCGTGGTGGGCGCCCTTGACGCCGTCGACGGCGCGCTTGACCGACGCGATCGTCTCGTCGTAGTCAGCGCCCTCGTCGATGTTGACCCACAGCTCGCTCGAGTTCACGTCGACGATCTGGTCGCCCGTCACGGCACGGCCGATGTGAGCGCCGGCGTCCTTGACTCCGGGAATAGCCGTCACCGCGCGGGTGGCCGCGGTCGCGATCCGCGTCATCACCGGTTGCGAGGTGCCGGGCTTGGCATCGAGCTTGACGATCAGATCGCGGTCCTTGAACGTCGGGACCAGGGACGAGTCGAGCAGCGGGAGGATCGCCAGCGCGAGAATGGCGCACGCGCCGGCCGCGATCATCGCTGCGCGCGGCGCCGCGAGGATGCGTGCGAGCACGCCGGCGTAGAGCGCGCCGAGCCGGCGCATGGCCGGTGACTCGGCAGGCGCACGCGACGCCAGCAGCACGCTCAGCGCGGGCGTGACGGTGAGCGCGACGAGCGTCGAGGCAAGCACGGCCGCGACGTAGGCGATGACGAGCGGCTCGAAGAACGCTCCCGGCCGTCCTTGCATGACCGCGATCGGAAGCACCGCCAAGAGTGCGATCAGCACGGCGTAGGTGAGCGGCCCACGCACGTTGGCGGTCGCCTGCGCGATGATCGACTGCGTCGATGCCCGGTTCTCTTGCTTGCGCTCGGAACGGATGCGGCGCACGATGCTCTCGGCACCGATGACGGCATCGCCGACTGCGAGGCCGGCGGCGAGCGCGAGCCCCGCGAGCGTGATCGCGTTCATCGTGCCGCCGAGCAGGTCGACGACGAGCGCCCCGCTGACGAGCGACAGCGCGAACGCCACGAGGCTGACCAGGACCGAACGCCAGGCGAGCAGGAATGCCATCAGCGCGAGCGCCAGCAGGAGTGTCGCGATCAGGATCGTGCGGCTCAGGTTGCCGATCGCGCTCTCGATGAAGCTTGCAGGGCGAAAGACGTTCGTGTCGGTCTTCATGCCGGCCAGACCCGGGCGCAGGTCGTTGAGCGCCTCCTCGACGCCGCGTGTCACGTCGAGCGTGTTCGCGCCGGGCAGCTTCTCGACGACGAGCATCAACCCGTTGCCGCCGTTGACGACGGCGTCGCCGATCAGCGGCTGATGACCCTCGACGATCGTCGCGGCGTCGGCGAGGTCAAGCCTGCCGTTGGTCTCTTCGATTGGCACCCCCCCGAGCGCCTTCGGCGTCGAGAGCGCGTCGAACACGTGGCGGACCTGCAGGCGCTGGGTAGGTGTCTCGACGAAGCCGCCGGTGCCAGGCGTCGACGCCTCGAGGAACGTCAGCGGCGACACGATCTGGGAGTTGCCGGCGGTCGCGATGATCTGGTTGAGCGTCACGTGCTTCTCGGCCAACCGCTTGGGGTCGACCTGAACCTGCAGCTGCTGCTCGCGCTGGCCCCAGATCGCGACGTTGGCGACGCCGGTGACGCCGAGCAGGCGCGGCCGGATCGTCCAGCGCGCGAGGATTCCCTTCACGATCGGCGTCAGCGGCTTGGCGCCATCCGAGAGTCCGATCATGATGACCCGGCTCGATGACGACCTCGCCGGCAGCATGAACGGAGGCTTGGACACGTTCGGCAGTGCGACCGCCTGCGTCAGGCGCTCCTGCACGAGCGCCCGCGCCCGGAAGTCGTCGGTGTCCGGGCGAAACACCATCACGATCGAGGACATGCCTGGAACCGACTCGGAGCGAAGCGTGTCGACCCCAGACACGCCGTTGAGCAGGTCGGCCTCCAGCGGAACGGTGATGAGCTGCTCGACCTCGTTGGCCGACAGGCCGAGGGCTTCAGTCTGGATCTCGACGTACGGCGGCGTGAACTCCGGCAGCACGTCGGCCGGCGCGGCGCGCAACTGGACGATGCCGATGGCCATGATCGCCGCCGCGGCAGCGATGACCAGCAGGCGAAACCGCAGGCTCGACTCGATGATCCAGCGCATTACACATTCCTCTCACAGAAATCGGCAGCCAATCGGATGGCGTCGAGTGCTCGTCGTGGTGCAGCAGCCGATGACGACCGCGGCGGGGACCATCGTAAGTCGCTCGCTCATGAGCCTCTAATGAAGGCACCTGGTCGCGAGAGTGCCGGAGTCCGCGGCCTACGCCTAGCGCAGAACGCGCACGTTCATTTGCGAGGCTTACCGGCCGCCTGCCCCCCGTACGTAGGACAAGCGCATGCGTTTGCCGGGCCATCCGAGAGGTACCATCGAGCTACGAGCGATCGCCGAGGTCCTCCTTTAGGGGGACACGCGAGGGTCGGCTTCGACGGATGTGCGTACGGTCACACTAGCCGTTCGCGGGGGTGCAGCCGGTCCGTTTATCACCTGCTGAGCGGCGTCCTCGGCGGGAATCGTCGCTCGCACGGTCGTGCCGCGGCCCGCGCCTGTGACGATCTGCAAGGCGCCGCCGAGCGCCTCGACGCGCTCAGTACACGCCGCGAGGCCGACATGGCCCTGCGCCAGTGCCTGCCTGCGTTCATCCGGCGCGATGCCCCGGCCGTCGTCCCGGCAGGTGACGACGATCTGGCTGTTTTCCCGCGCGATGGTGAGCGCCACGCTGGTGGCGCCGGCGTGGCGAACCGCGTTCGTCATCAGCTCCCGCGCGACCGAGAACAGCAGCTCGTCGTCGATCGCCGCGGCGTCCGGCGCGACGCAGACGACCGGGAGCGATCCGCCCGCCAGTGGCTGGCGTTCGGCGACGGCCTCCAGCGCCGCAGCGAGCCCCTCGCGTTCGAGCTGGTGCGGGTGCAGCACGAAGATCTGGCTGCGCAGGCGCTCCACCGCGTCTCCCAGCGCGGCCTGCGCGCGATCGAGGTACTCGGGCCTGCCGCGGCTCACCGCCTTGAGGTCCTGCTGCACGAACAGCAGCTCCTGCGCGAGCTCGTCGTGCAGGGCGTAGGACAGCTCCCGACGGGCCTGCCCCTCGGCCTTCAGCGCCTGGCCGACGAGCAGGCGGCGACTCTCCAGCAGCTCCCGGATGCGGCTGTCGCGCCGGGTCAAGAAGACGGAGATGATGACCGCCAGGCCGCAGCGCCACGCGAGGTCGAGCGCATGGACGGCCACCTCGTGCGCACGAACCTCGTCGCTGAAGCTCGCGTGCAGCAGCGATCCGGCCGCGAATGCGGCCACGGCAAGCACCGCGAGGCCGAGCGTCAGCCGCGGGCCGGCAAGAAAGGCGGAGATGAGCACGGGCAGGCCGAGCGCGAAGCGGATGTCTGCCACCGCTCCGCCCTCCGCGTAGATGAGCGCCGCGAGCACCAGGATGTCGATGACCGCGAACGGCGCCATCCGCACCTCGTGACGCGCTCTGAACGTGTACACGAGACAGGCCAGCGAGTAGAGGACCAGAAACGCGAGCAGGGGCTGCGCGACGGGCAGGTCGGGTTGGGAGTGCGCAGCCTCCAGCGCCTCCGCCGGCGCCAGCAACGGCAACAGCGCGACGCGTACGAGCGCCCACGTCCGGGCGCGGGCGTTGGGGCCCTCCAGACGAGGGCGGCGGCTCAAGACAGCAGGCCCATGCGAAACGCGACGGCGACCATCGACGCGCGGTCGGTGACCTCGAGCTTGGCGTAGATGCGCTGCAGGTGCGTCTTCACCGTCGTCGGCGCTATGCCGAGCGCGCGCCCGATCTCGATGCTGGTCAGTCCGTCGGCGGTCAGGCGCATGACCTCGGCCTCGCGATCGCCGAGCGTCGGGGGCTTGGGCAGGGCGCGCCGGCGCAGGTGGTCGAAGAGCACGGCCGGCAGCGTGGGGGAGACGACCACCTCGCCTTGGACGGCGGTCACGATGGCGTCGCAGATCTCGTCGCGATCGGTCTCCTTGCTCAAGTAGCCGGCCGCGCCCGCGGCCAGCGCTCCGTGAACGGACTCGCCGTCCTCGTAGGCCGACAGGAAGACGACACGTGTGCGGCTGCGGCCCCGGACGAGCTGCTCGAGAACCGCGATCCCGTCGAGGTCGCCCATCCGCAGGTCCAGCAGCGCTGCGTCCGGCGCGCGCATCCGGATCTCCTCGAGCGCTTCCCGGCCGCCGGAGCACGCAGCCACGAGCTGGAGATCGGCGCGCTCGCCGATGGCCTCGACGAGGCCGGCGCGATAGAGCGGGTGATCGTCAGCCACGACGACGCTGATGGGCGCGTCCACGGGCCGCATGCTGTTGGTTATAGCGCCTGCATCCGTGAGCATTGGCCAGGCACGGACCGGCGGACCCTCAACGCTGCGACTTCTCCGGCCCGTCGCGCGGCAGATCGAGCGCGACGTCGGCGCCGCCGTCCTCGTGGTTGGACGCGCGTGCGCTCCCACCGTGGGCGCGCGCGATCTCCTGGACGATCGAGAGGCCGAGGCCGCTGCCGCCGCGCCCGCGGGCCTGGTCGGCACGCGTAAACCGATCGAAGGCCTCGGGCAGGAAGTCCGGCGGGAAGCCGGTCCCCTCGTCACGGACGTGCAACTCGACGTGGCCGTCGCGGACGATCGCGCTGAGGTGGATCTTGCCCTTGCCGTGATGCAGGGCGTTGTCGACGAGGTTGGACAGCGCCTGCTCGACGCGCGGCGGATCGCAGGTGAGCTTCGTGCCGTCCGCGTCCTCGTCGACGACCACGCTGCGGCCGGCCGCCTCGGCACGTGGCTCGAAGCGGCCGCTGATCCCCGCGAGCAGCTGGGAGGTCTGCACCGCGGTCGTCTTGAGCGGCAGCTTGCCGCTGTCCGAGCGCGCGATGACGAGCAGCGCCTCGGCGAGCTCGGCCAAGCGGTCGGTCTCCTCGGCGGCCGACTCGAGCGCCTCGTGCAGCTCGTCGCGCGAGCGCTCTCCCTTTAACGCGAGCTCGATCTCGGCCTTCAGGATCGCCAGCGGCGTGCGCAGCTCGTGGCTGGCGTCGGAGACGAACGCCCGTTCTCGCTCGAACGCGCGTTGGAGCCGCGCGAGCATGTCGTTGAGCGTCGTCCCCAAGCGCGCGATCTCGTCATCGATCGCGCGAACCGGGAGGCGCTCCTCGGGGGCGTCCTCGGTGATCTCGGCCGCCTTGCGCCGCATCGCCTCGACGGGCCGCAGGGCGCCGGCGGCCACGCCGTAGCCGGCGAGGGAGGCGAGCAGCAGCGCGATCGGGCCGCCGATCAGCAGCAGGTTGACGAGGTCGCTCAAGTGCGAATTGCGGTCGTCGGCGCCGGCGGCGACGACGACGACGAGGCGCTTGCCGCGCGCGGTCACCGGCGTGGCGAGCACACGCGCCGGCTCCGGGGGGCGGAGTTCGAACGGATTCGGGCGTTCGATGATGATCGTCTGACCCTGATCGACGCGCTGTATCTGGCTCGGAGTCAGGAGCGGCGCGGTCCGGAGCATCGGGTGGCTCGCGCTCTCGACGGAGCCGTCGACATCGAGGATCTGACTGAAGCTCTCGCCGCGCTCGACGAGATCGTGGCGTCCTTTGGCGGACAGCGCGCTCGGCGGCTCACTCTGGATCAACGCGCTGATGTCGCCCGCTCGGGCGCGCAGTCCGTGGTTGAAGGTTTCGTCGAGGTGTTGACGGAACTGATCGAAGAGCGCAAAGCCGATCACTGTGAGCACGATGGCCATCACCCCCGCAAAGGCGAGCGTGACCTTGATGCGGATCGGCAAGCGGCGGATCAGGAGGGCCCGTTTCCGTTGCTGTCGGTGCGCAGCCGGTAGCCGGCTCCCCGTACGGTCTCGATCGACGTCACGTCGAACGGCCGGTCCACCTTCTCGCGCAGGTACCGGACGTAGACGTCGACGACGTTGGAGCGGTTCTCGTACTCGTAGTCCCATGCGTGCTCAAGTAGTTGATAGCGACTGAGCACCTCGCCCGGCCGGCGCATGAAGGTCTCGAGGATCGCGAACTCCTTGGACGAGAGCGAGATCTCGGCATCGCCGCGCCAGACCTGGCGCGTCGCGGGATCGAGGCGCAGGTCGCCCACGGCGAGGACCGACGGGCGCTCGACCGAGCCACGCCGCGAGAGCGCGCGCAGCCGGGCCAGCAGCTCGGCGAACGAGAACGGCTTGGTGAGGTAGTCGTCGGCGCCGCCGTCCAGGCCCGCGACCCGGTCCTCGACGCCGTCGCGGGCGGTGAGCATGAGCACCGGCGTCCAGACGCCGTCGCCGCGCAGCCGGCGGCAGGTCTCGAAGCCATCGATGCCGGGCAGCATGACGTCGAGCACGATCACGTCGTACTCGGTCGAGCCGGCCATCCAAAGCGCGTCCTCGCCCTTGATCGCGACGTCGGCCGAAAGACCTTCCTCTCGCAATCCGCGCCGGATCAAGCTCGCCATCTTGACCTCGTCCTCCACGATCAACACCCTCATGTGTAGAGAGTCCCACGAACGAGATGAGGACGAGATGAGTTGCGCGGCGGCTTCAGTGGTCGGCCTGCTCGCGCCCGAGTTGCTCCAATCGTGTGCGAAGGCCGGAGGCGAGCGTGGACATCTCGGCGGCGTGCGCCGCCTGAAGCGTGTGACGCAGCAGCTCGACAGCTGCATCGAGGTCGCCCGGCGCACGCCGAGCCAGCATCATCTCCGCATAGTCGCGCCGGACGACCCCCGCGGCCACCGGGCAGTCGCCGGCCTCGTTCTTGGCGATCGCCGACTCGAAATGCGCCGACGCGACGTCCCATCTCGACATGCCGGCGGCGAGCAGTCCGAGGTAGCGCTCCGCTGATCCCAAGAACGCGGCCTGCGTCACCTGCACGTTGCGATCCTTATATGGTGAAAGCATCTCGTACAGTAACTGGGCACGAGCCTGATCGCCGATGACCGCGCACGACTCGGCGAGAACGCACATCGCTGTGAACCAGAACATGTCCCGTGGCACTGCTGAGAACTCGTCATGAGCGATCCGCTGAAACGCGGCCGCCGCCTCGTCCTGCCGCCCGGCCGCGAGGTGAGCCAGCGGTAGAAGGGCGCGCCACGCTACAAGCGACGGATGCTTCTCGATGGCTGCCTCGATCTGAGAGACGTGGTCAGACAGGAGGCCTTCGCGGCGCCGCAGGATGATGACCTGTATCGCGTACACGGTCTCGGCATCGCGAGCCTGGGCCTGCTTTCCCAGCTCGAATGCCTCTAGCGCGAGGCGCTCGGACTCGCTCACGCGTCCCGCCATCTGAGCCCAGACGACCTCCCAGCCGACCGCGAAGTGCTGATACAGCGGCTGACGAAGGTCCCCGGCGAGCCGGACGAGGGCCAGATGCGCGCTCCTGGCCGCCGCAACCTCCGACGCCTCGAGAAGATCGTAGATCCGCCAGTGCAGCCCGAGCGCTTTCAGCTCGCGTTCGCCGACGTCGTCGGCCAGTGCGAGCAGCTCCTCGCTGAGGCGCAAGCGCTCGTCGAGGTGCTCGATCTGCAGCAGCGCCGTATGCCGGCTTTCGAGCGCGGTGACGAGCGTGCGGGTGTCGCCGGTCCGTCGCGCCATGACCAGCGCAGCGTGGCTGAGCGCGGCGCTGCGTGCACGGTCTGGCGCGAACTGCAGAGCGTCCGCAAGACGGGCGGTCAGCTGCGCACGCAGGGCACCGTCGTCCTCGTCGAGCCGTGCGAGGGCCTCGTGCAGCAGCGTGATCGCATCCCGGTCGACGATTCCGGCTTCGCTGTAGGGACCGGCAAATCCGAGCGCGGCGCGGCTGAGCTGCTCGGGCTGCCCCTGTTGGCGCGCCAGCGCAGCCGCTTGGGCGAACGTGCGGCGCGCCGCGGGATCGCCCTGGCGCAGCTCGACGCCACCGAGTGCCAGGAGCACATCACAGCGCTGGCGGTCCTCTCGCGGCGCGTGCATCTCCAGGGCCACAAGGGCTCGGTGGTAGTGCTCGGCAGCATCCTCGTGGGCCAGCGCTCGCGCTGCGCCATCCCCAGCCTCCATGCAGTAGCGAAACGCCTTGCGGCCATCGTCGATCTGACGGCTCGCAAAGAAGTGATGCGCGAGCTCGGCCGGGTTGGTCACCGAAGACCTGCCGATGAGCTCCAGCGCCTCACCGATCCGAAGGTGAAGCCGTACGCGCCGGCTCAGGCTTTGTTGCTCGCACAGCGCGTCGCGCACCGTCGCGTGCGTGAACACGAGGCGGTCGAAGTCCTCTTCGTCTTCGCGCACAAGTCCTGCCGCAGTGGCTTCCTCGAGCGTCGCGATGATGTCGTCGGCCGGTTGCTGCAACAGCGCCTCGAGCACGCTGAGGTGAAACTCGACGCCGATCACGGCCGCGACGGCGAGCACGTGTCTGGTCGCCTCGGACAAGCGCAGGATCCGCTGCGCGATCATCTCCTTGACGCCTTCCGGGACCCCGATGCGTGTCAGCGCGCGCTCGGACACGACGGCGCCCCCTGTGGGCGACTCCGTCTCCGACAGGCTCTTGAGCGTTTCGCCGATGAACAGCGGGTTGCCGCCGGTCGCGTGCCGAAGGCGGCGGATGAACCCATCGGTCGGATCTCCCATCTTGTGCGCGGCAACCAGTTCCGCTGTCTCGGCGGCGTCAAATCCGTGAATCGGGATTCGCTCAAACGAAGGCTGAGGTCGCAGCCGGGCGAGCAACTGCACGAGATCGTCAGAGCGGCAATCCTCGACGTCGCGCAGCGTCCCCAGCAGCAGGAGCCTGACGTCGTGCAGTTGCTGCACGATGTGGCGCAACAGCAGGGCGGTCGACGTGTCTGCCCACTGCAGATCGTCGAGGATCAGGACGACGGGGCGATCGGCGGCGACGAACTCGAGGACGCGCTTTACCGCCTCGAACAGGCGGTATCGCCTGGCGTCGGGCTCGACGGCGACCGAGTCCAGCAGCGCCGGCGCGTTGCGGCGCAGGCCGGGGATGAACCGGCCGAGCTCGCTGAGCTCGAGGTCGAGCTCGTCCGTCAGAGCATTGCTTGCATTATGAGTGAGGTACTGCTGGATGGCAGTGATGAAGGGTTGATAGGGAACGATCGATTCGGCATCGGAGCGGCCATACAGGACCGTTGCATCGTCGGCGTGGGCGCGGCGAGCGAACTGCGCGGCCAGGCGCGTCTTGCCTACGCCGGGTTCTCCACACAACAAGACGAACTGGCGCTCGCCGGCGTCACTGAGTGAGTATCGCCGCGCGAGGCGGTCCATGAGGTCTCGTCGTCCGACGAACGCCGCCTCGCGGCCCTCGATACGCAGTGCCGCGGGAAAGGCGACGTCGATGTTCGAAAGAGGACGGGCATGCCGTGGTGAACGCAGCGAGGTTCCCTCGGCGATGGTGAGGGTGCGCCCGCCGCCTGCGTCGAGCGCACCCGCTGCGACCGCGGCGAGCACGGCCCGGCCGAGCTCGCCGGCCGACGTGTACCGTCGATCTGGGCGTTTGGACATGGCGCGCTCGACGACCGTGGCGAGCGCGTGGGGCAGTTCCGGGACGAGGGACGTCACCGAGGGTGCCGGCGCCTGGAGGTGCGCAAGGATCTTGGCGGCATGCGTGTCGCGCGGATAGGGAATCCGGCCTGTCAGCGCATGAAACAGAAGACACCCGAGCGCATAGACATCCGTGCGCGCGTCAACCGTGGTGTCCTCGAGCTGTTCGGGCGCGGCGTAGTCAAGCGTCCCCAGGATCGCGCCGGTCTTCGTCATCTGCGAGATGGTTCCGACGCTCTTCGCCAGGCCGAAGTCCGACAGAAACGCGTGCATCCCCGTGTCTCTCCACTCGATCAGCACGTTGGCAGGCTTTACGTCGCGGTGCACGATGCCGAGCCGGTGCGCGGCGTCGAGCCCACCCGCGAGATCTGACACGAGCGTGGCTGCCCGCGATGGCGCAAGCCGCTCCTCGAGTGCGAGCACGCGCCCGAGGTCCGCCCCGTCGACATACTGCATCGTGACGTAGAGGAGCCCTTGCTCCTCTCCCGCGTGGTAGATCGGCACGACGTTGGGATGGCGGATCGCCGCCGCCGCTCGGCATTCGCGCTGAAAACGCACGCGGAACTCGCTGTCCGCCGACATCTCTGGGGCGATGAGCTTGAGCGCAACGTCGCGCTGCAGCGGCTCGTGACGCGCCTGATACACGACCCCCATGCCGCCGCGTCCAGCGACACCGACTATGACATGATCGGCAAACGTCGAGCCCACATCCAACTCAGCCATTAACCGCGTGTCATAGCAGAGCCCGTCGATCGAACGCAGCGAATCGTTGCGTTTTGAAATACCGACACGTAGTTTGATGAGCATGGAACGGGTCGTGAAGGGCTTGGCGCCGGCCGTGCGCTGATAGCCGAACGCCTCGACCGCAGGTTCCACTGCGATCGCGTGCCGCGCCCGCTCGGGATCCTCACGCTGATCGGCCTGCGCAACCGCCTGCGCGAGCCCAATCCCTACGACGCCGGCCTATCCCCACCACCAGCCGGGGATGCCAGCAGACCGTCGCTCCATCCGCTGTGGCGGAGCGCACGCTCGACGGTCGCGGCATCCACCCGACCCACCCAGAGATCGGCGCCGCCATCATGGCAAAGATCCACGTCGTCGAATGGACGGCGGCGCTGCTCGCTCATCCTACGACCGTCAGGTGGTCGTCGTCCTCATCGTCCTCAAACAGGTTCGCGCGCGAGTATCCGCCCTGGGCCCTTCAGCGGGCCGATGGTGTGAAAGCCGTCCTCGATCTCCTAGCCCGGCGCGGACGGCCGAGGTGAGACGGCCATCGAGCTACAGGTCGCGGCCGATGGTGTGAAACGCGCCCGCGAGCAGCTCGTCCTCCGTGACCGCGCCCCGCTCCAAGGCCAGCCGCGCGAGCTCCGCACGCTTCTGATTTTGCGCCAGGTCCTGTATGCCGAACGCCTCGAACAGGGCCTGCATGTGCGACTTGACGGTCTCCACCCCAATGAACAGCTCTCCCGCGATCTGCTGATTGCTGGTGGGGGCGCCGAGATGGCCGTCGACGAGCGGCCGGCACAGAGCGACCAGCACACGACGCTGCGCAGTCGTGAAGCGGGGCACGGTCGAAGACGTCACCGCGGCGGTGGATGAGGACAGCTCTCGGTCACGCGGGACGATGTACGCCATCGTCGTGTACCCCACGCGGATGATGTCACCGTCCTTCAGCCGCCGGCGACCGTGCACCCGAACGCCGTTGAGGAAGGAGCCGTTGCGCGAGCTTCCGTCGTCGACGAGCGTCCACTCCTCTCCGACACGCTCCAGCGTCGCGTGGACCCGCGAAACGGCAGCGTCCCACGGCAGCGGGACGTCGCTTGCATCCTGACGTCCGATGCTCAGCGTCGCGCGCTTGTCGAGCATGACGATCCGCTGACGGTCGTCGCCTTCGCGGTAGAGCACGAACGGCACGTCGCGCCGCGCTGCATCGAGCCGGTCCTTGAGTTCCCTGGCAGACGCAGAACGCAACGTCCTGGGAAGCGATTGCATGGATGCAGCGTACGGCGACCCCACGGCTGCTGGCAAGCATGGGCCGACCATGTTCACACCAAGGGGGGAGGCGTTCCCCCCTGTGAGACGCGGCGCGCCGAGACGTCAGCCGTCGCACGCACGCAGGCTTCGAAGCTCCTGATGGCGCTGCAGGCGAGCGATGCTGCGGGCGCGGATCGGTCCGATGCTCCCGATCGGCATCGTCAGGGTCGTGCTGACCTCCTGGTAGTCCATCGTCGGCTGAGCGACGAGCAGCGTCATGAGCTGGCGGTGTCGCTCGGGCAGCGTGGCGACTGCGCGGGCGAGGACCGCCCGCACCTCGGCTGCGAGCAGCTCGCGCTCGGGGTCGCCGTACTCCGCGTGGCAGCCCATGTCGGGATCGGCTGCCAGAGATTCGCGCAACGGGAGCTGAAGCAGCCGCAGGCACTCCCGGCGCGTGGTAGTCGCCAACCATCCCGCGACGGCCGCCGGCTCGCGCAGCCGGGCGACGTGGTGCAGCAGACGCAGCCAGGTGGTCTGAACGACGTCGTCGACGTCATTCGCTGACAGGCGGTAGGAGCGCGCGACGGCGCGCAACATCGGATTAAAGCGATCGTGCAGTCCTTCCCATGCGCGATCGTCGCCTGCACGAGCCCTGCGCAGGAGCTCGACGACTGCTCGCTCGTCGTCGTCCGGGGGCTGATTGCGACGAACGTCTGTGGGCAGCGAGCGCAGTTCTCGGAGGTCTTCGGTCGGAAACTGAGCGGCAACTGGCGTGGTCATGGATGCACGTAAACCTCGGCTTGTGTGAGTCCGTGAACGTTGGCCATCCGTGACGCAGGGCTCTCGACGGACGGCGACTGTGGCAGCGCTGCCCCGGCGGCGGAACCGCCCATAGGTGGGAGTCGCTCACCTCGGCTAACGGCGGTCGAGGGCCAGAAGTTGCACGGCGCGACACAGGGCAGCCGTGCCGGCCGGACCCCCTGCTAGCCTCGGTCGCACCGCATCAGCTCCTTTAATCCGGTCCCGTGAGGCCAGGAAGGACATCGACGATGGCAGATCCGAAGGTCGTCCTCGACGGCGAGGACATGCGCCGCGCGCTCGTGCGCATCGCGCACGAGATCGTGGAGAACGGTGGCGATCCCTCGCAGCTGGCGCTCGTCGGCATCCATCGTCGTGGCGCCGTGCTCGCGGCCCGGCTGCAGAGGCTGCTCGCGCAGCTGCATGACGTCGAGGTGCCGCTCGGCGATCTGGACATCTCCTTCTACCGCGACGACGTCGCGATCCGGGCGGGCGCGCCGGTCGTCCACGCGACGCACCTGGACTTCGACGTCGACGGGCGCACCGTCGTCGTGGTCGACGACGTGCTCTTCACCGGCCGCACCGTTCGCGCCGCCATCGAGGCGCTCTTCGACTACGGCCGCCCAGCGCGCGTGCAGCTCGCCGTGCTGGCCGACCGCGGGCACCGCGAGCTGCCGCTGCGCCCCGACTACGTCGGCAAGAATCTCCCGACGGCACGGTCTGAACGGGTCTACGTCGCCGTCGCGGAGCTCGATGGCGAAGACAGCGTGACGATCGCGGAGCATCGGACCGAAGGGGCGCTCTCGTGAGGCATCTGCTCTCGATCGAGGACCTGTCCCGCGACGACATCGAGCGGATCCTCAACCGCGCCGCGGCGTTCGCCGAGGTGTCGGACCGCGACATCAAGAAGGTCCCGGCGCTGCGGGGCCGGACGGTGCTGAACCTCTTCTACGAGGCATCGACGCGCACGCGCTCGTCCTTCGAGCTCGCCGCCAAGCGGCTGAGCGCGGACGTCGTGAACTTCGCGGCGAGCGGCTCGAGCGTCGAGAAGGGCGAGTCGCTGAAGGACACGGTGCTGACGCTCGCGGCGCACTCGCCCGACGCGATCGTCATCCGCTCGCCGTACGCCGGCGCCGCGGCGCTTGTCGCCACCTGGACGACGGCGGCGATCATCAACGCGGGCGACGGCAAGCACGAGCATCCGACGCAGGCGCTGCTGGACCTCCACACCTTACGCACCAAGCTCGGCTCGCTCGAGGGCCGCAACATCTGGATCGTCGGGGACGTCGCGCACTCGCGCGTGGCCCGCTCGAACATCCTCGCGTTTCGCAAGATGGGCGCCGACGTGACGGTCTGCGGACCGCCGACGCTCATCCCGCGCGGGATCGAGACGCTCGGCTGCGCGGTGCGCTACGAGCTTGACGACCTGCGCGAGGCGGACGTCGTGTACGCGCTGCGCATGCAGCACGAGCGCATGGAGCAGCACCTGGTCCCGAGCTTGCGCGAGTACGCCGCGCAATACCAGATCAACGGCCGCCGGCTGGGTCCGCGCCAGGTGCTCATGCACCCCGGACCGGTAAACCGCGGCGTCGAGTTGTCGGGTGAGGTCGTGGACTCGCCGCAGGCGGTCATCACGATGCAGGTCAAGGCCGGCGTCGTCGTCCGCATGGCGGTCCTGTACGAGGTGCTCGCCGGGGCGCGCGACGGGCGGACCGCCTCGCAGCCGACCGAGCCGCAGCTCGCATGACGCCGCGTGCACCTGCAGCCAGCGGCGCCCGTGAAGTCGCACGCCTGGTCAGCGCGCCGGCCAGGCCCGCCGGGCTGCTCGTCCGCGGCGTACACGTGCTCGACCCGCGCACGGGCCTGGATGGCCTGCACGACGTGCTTGTCCGCGACGGCGAGATCGCCGAGATCGGGGCCGCGGGGACGATCGCCGCGCCGCTGGACCGTGTCGAGACCATCGACGGCGACGGGCGCCACCTGTTCCCCGCCTTCGTCGACCCGCACGTACACCTGCGCACGCCCGGCCAGGAGCACAAGGAGGACCTCGAGACCGGCACGCGCGCGGCGGCGGCGGGCGGCTACTGCGCGGTGATCGCGATGCCGAACACCGAGCCGGTGGTGGACAGCGCACCGATCCTCGGCGCGCTGCTGGACACTGCCGCGCGAGAGGCTCGCGTACCCGTCGGCTTCATGCCGGCGATCACGCGCGGCCTCGCGGGTCGGCAGCTCACCGACATGGCCGAGCTGCGGGCGATGGGCGCCGCCGGCTTTACCGACGACGGCAAGCCGGTTGCCGATGCGGGCGTCTTCCGGCGTGCGCTGCAGTACCAGCGCCTGTGCGGCGGCGTCCTTGCGCTGCACGAGGAGGACCCGGCGCTGTCGGGCGCCGGCGCGATGCACGAGGGGCAGGTCAGCGCGCTGCTCGGCGTCGCCGGGATCCCGAGCGTGAGCGAGTCGACGACGATCGCGCGCGACTGCCTGCTGGCGGCGTACGAAGGCGCGCGGATCCATCTCCAGCACCTGTCGGCGCGTGAGTCGGTCGCGATCGTCGCGGCGGCGAAGGCGCGCGGCGTGCAGGTGACCTGCGAGGCCAGCCCGCACCATCTGACGATGACCGACGAGGACGTGCGCGGCCTGGACACGCGGCGCAAGATGAACCCGCCGTTGCGCGACGAGGCCGACCGCCTTGCCCTCGTCGAGGGGCTGCGAACGGGCGTCGTGGACTGCATCGCGACCGACCACGCGCCGCATGCCCGCGACGAGAAGGAGGTTCCGTTCGAGCAGGCGCCGATGGGGACGACCGGGCTGGAGACCGCGTTCGCGGCGGTCCATACCGATCTCGTGCTGCCGGGCATCCTGTCGCTCGCGCTCGTCGTCGAGAAGCTCACGAGCGGGCTGGGGCTGATCGACCTGCTCGTCCCGAGGATCGCGGTCGGGCAGCCGGCGAACCTCGTGCTCGTCGATCTGGCGGCCGAGTGGGTCGTGGGGGAGAGCGGCTACGAGAGCCGTTCGGAGAACTCCTGTTTCGCCGGGCGGAGGCTGATCGGCAGGGTGTTACTGACGGTGGCCGCCGGAGCGGTGGCGTACCGGGAGCGTTCGATCATGCTTGTACTGTCGTCCGAAGGTCAGAGCTTGCGATGACCGCGGTAACGTCGTCCGAAGGTCAGAGCTTGCGATGACCGAAGGACGAAACACCCCTTTTTCCGACGCCTCCGCCTACGTGCTGCTCGAAGACGGCACCCGCTTCGACGGTATCGCCTGCGGCGCGCCGGAGGCCGCGACCGGTGAGGTCGTCTTCACGACCGGCATGTCGGGCTATCAGGAGTCCGTCAGCGACCCGAGCTTCGCGCACCAGATCATCACGTTCACGTACCCGCATATCGGCAACTACGGCGTCTGCGACGACACGATGGAGTCCGATCGCATCTGGGCGCGCGCGGTGATCATGCGGGCCGCGATGAACACCGAGGACGCGCCGGGCGCTGAGCGCGGCTGGCTTGACTGGCTGCGCGACTGCGGCGTCCCGGCGATCAGCGAGGTCGACACGCGGGCGCTCGTGCGTCACATTCGCGACGCCGGTTCGATGCGCGGCGGGGTCTTCCCGGCGAGCATGAGCGAGGCGCAGGCGCGTGACCGCATCGCGGCCGAGCCGGCGATGGAAGGCCTCGATCTGGCGCGCGTCGTGACGCCGGAGCGGATGACCGTCCACGGCTCCGGCGGCGGTCCACGGATCGCCGTCATCGACACCGGCATCAAGTCGTCGATCGTGCGCAACCTCGTGCAGCGCGGGGTGACCGTCGAGCTGCACCCCTGCAGCGTGAGCGCCGGGGAGCTGCTGGCCACCGACGCCGACATGTTCTTCCTCGCCAACGGTCCCGGCGACCCGGCCGCGCTCGGCCATATCGTGCAGACGGTCCGCGAGCTGGTCGGCAAGCAACCGGTGTGGGGGATCTGCCTCGGCCACCAGCTGCTCTGCCAGGCGGTCGGCCTGAGCACGTACAAGCTGCCCTTCGGCCACCGCGGCGCCAACCATCCGGTCAAGGACCTGCGCACCGGTCAGATCGAGATCACCTCCCAGAACCACGGCTTCGCGGTCACGCCGCCGGGCGGTGCGGGGCGGCTGAACACCGCCGAGCCGGTGCGCTGGGAGACGGACTTCGGCGCCGCCGAGCTGACGCATGTCAACCTCTACGACGGCACGGTCGAGGGTCTGACGCTGCTCGACGTCCCGGCCTCGACGGTCCAGTACCACCCTGAGGCCGGGCCCGGCCCGAACGACAGCCTGTATCTCTTCGATCGCTTCGTCGCCCATGCCACGGCGTAACGACCTCCAGCGCATCCTGATCCTCGGCTCGGGGCCGATCGTCATCGGCCAGGCGGCCGAGTTCGACTACTCGGGAGTGCAGGCCTGCAAGGTCCTGCGCGAGGAGGGCTACGAGGTCGTGCTCGTCAACTCCAATCCGGCGACGATCATGACCGACCCCGAGTTCGCGGACGCGACCTACATCGAGCCGCTGCTCGCCGGCCCGGTCGCGCAGGTCATCGCGCGTGAGAAGCCCGACGCGCTGCTGCCGACGCTCGGCGGGCAGACGGCCCTGAACCTCGCCAAGGAGCTCTATGAGAACGGGACGCTTGCCGAGCACGGCGTCGAGCTGATCGGCGCGAACTACGACGCGATCTGCCGCGCCGAGGACCGCGACCAGTTCCGCATCGCGATGGAGCGCGCCGGCCTTCGAATGCCACGCAGCGCGATCGCAACGCACCTCGACGACGCCGAAAACGCGCTGATCGACATCGGCCTGCCGATCATCGTTCGCCCCGCGTACACGCTCGGCGGCCGCGGCGGCGGGATCGCGCGCACGCCCGAGGAGTTCCGCGAGATCGTCCGCGGTGGCCTGGAGGCGTCGCCGATCGGTCAGGTGCTGCTCGACGAGTCGGTCCTGGGCTGGGGTGAGTTCGAGCTCGAGGTCATGCGCGACCGCAACGACAACTGCGTGATCGTCTGCTCGATCGAGAACGTCGACCCGATGGGCGTCCACACCGGCGACAGCGTCACGGTGGCACCGCAGCAGACGCTCTCAGACCGGCTCTACCAGCGTCTTCGTGATCAGGCGTTCACCGTCATCCGTGCGGTTGGCGTCGAGACCGGCGGCTCCAACGTCCAGTTCGCGGTCAATCCCGAGACCGAGGAGATCATGGTCATCGAGATGAACCCGCGAGTGTCTCGCTCCTCCGCGCTGGCCTCCAAGGCGACCGGCTTTCCGATCGCCAAGATCGCAGCGCGCCTGGCGGTCGGCTACGCGCTGGAGGAGATCGACAACGACATCACGCGGCTGACGCCGGCCTCGTTCGAGCCGACGATCGACTACGTCGTCGTGAAGTGGCCGCGCTTCGCCTTCGAGAAGTTCTCCGGCGTCGACGAGCGCCTGAGCACGCATATGAAGTCCGTCGGCGAGGCGATGGCGATCGGCCGCACGTTCCAGCAGGCGTTCGCCAAGGCCATGCGCAGCCGGGAACTCGACGCGATCCCTGACCTGGAGGGGCCGCCGGAGCAGCTGCTCGCGCGCCTGGAGATGCCCGGCCCGGACCGCTACGACGTCCTGCTCGCGGCCTTCCGCGCCGGCGCCGAACCCGAGCAGGTCAACCGCCGCACGCACATCGACCTGTGGTTCCTGCGCGAGCTCCAGGCGCTCGCGTTGCATCCGGAGGCGCCCTTCGCCGGCGCGCGCGGCTACCGCGCCGTCGACACCTGCGCCGCCGAGTTCGCGGCCGAGACGCCGTACTTCTATTCGGGCTGGGAGCGCGGCCCCGCGGTGCACGAGGTTCGCCGCGGCGACAAGCCGAGCGTCGTCATCCTCGGCGCCGGCCCCAACCGGATCGGGCAGGGGATCGAGTTCGACTACTGCTGCGTGCACGCGGCGATGACCGTCCGCGCCTCGGGCCGCGACGCCGTGATGATCAACTGCAACCCCGAGACCGTCTCGACGGACTACGACACATCCGACCGCCTGTACTTCGAGCCGCTGACGCTCGAGGACGTGCTTGGGGTCATGGAGATCGAGCAGCCGGAGGGGGTGATCGTGCAGTTCGGCGGGCAGACGCCGCTGAAGCTCGCGGCCGGCCTGAAGTCGGCGGGTGTCCCGATCCTCGGCACGAGCGTGGATGCGATCGACCTCGCCGAGGATCGCGGCCGCTTCAGCGCGCTGCTCGATCGACTCGGCTACCAGGCGCCGCCGTACGCGACGGCGCAGGGGGTGCAGGAGGCGCTGGCGGCGTCCGCGCGCGTCGGCTTTCCGCTGCTCGTGCGACCGAGCTACGTCCTCGGTGGACGGGCGATGGAGATCGTCTACTCGACCGAAGGGCTCGCGGACTACCTGCAGCGCACCGGCAACGGGGGCGAGCGCGAGATCTTCCTCGACCGCTTCCTTGAGAACGCGATCGAGGTCGATGTCGACGCGCTCTGCGACGGCGAGCACGTCTGGATCGGCGGGATCATGCAGCACGTCGAGGAGGCCGGGATCCACTCGGGCGACAGCGCCTGCGTCCTGCCGCCGCACTCGCTCGGGCCCGAGATGCTCGACGAGATCCGCGAGCAGACGCGCGGCATCGCGCTCGGCCTGGGCACGGTCGGCCTTATCAACATCCAGTACGCCGTCACGTTGGACGGGAGCCTGTTCGTCATCGAGGCCAACCCGAGGGCGTCACGGACGGTCCCGTTCGTCTCCAAGGCGATCGGGGTGCCGCTGGCGAAGATGGCCTGCCGGATCATGCTCGGCGAGAAGCTCGACGACCTCGGCCTGCCGTCCGAGGCGATGCCGACCGACCACGTCTCCGTCAAGGAGGCGGTGCTGCCGTTCGACCGTTTCGCCGGCTCCGATGCGATCCTCGGCCCGGAGATGCGATCGACCGGCGAGGTCATGGGGATCGCGCGCGACTTTCCGACGGCATTCGCCAAGGCCCAGGCCGCGGCGGGCGCGCGGTTGCCGCAGACGGGCACGGTCTTCATCACCGTGACCGACGGCGACAAGCCGGGCGCTTATGCGATCGCCGCGCTTCTGCAGGACGCCGGCTTCCGCATCGTGGCGACCGCCGGCACGGCGCAGGCGATCCGCGGGATGGGATGCCGCATCGACGCCGTGCTGCAGAAGGTCGGCGACGGCTCGCCGAACGTGGTCGACCGGATCGAGGCCGGGGAGATCGACCTCGTCATCAACACCCCGACGGGGTCCGGCGCGCGGTCGGACGGATGGGAGATCCGGCGCGCGGCCGTCGCACGGGGGATCCCCTGCATCACGACGCTGTCGGGCGGCCATGCCGCGGCCCGCGCGATCTCAGCGGCGCGCAGAGGTGCGCCGCGGGTGCTGTCGCTGCAAGAGATCCATCGCGACCGTTCGACAGTGCGTTGAACACCTAGACCATTGATTCCCGTCGCCGGAATGAGCCGGGTATCCTCCGAAATTACGCGCAAAATCTGCTTTGCGTCGACGCAGTTCTTAGGCGCCGTCGTGACCGAAGCGTCGCGGTCCGGGCCGCCGAAGGACGTCGATCCTCGGGATTGAAATCCCTGCAAATTGCGGAAACACTTTCGAGCAGCGTGAAGGTATCTAAAGCTGAGGTCGAGGTCGACCTGAATTCCGCTGATTCCCCGAGATTGAGCTTGCGGCGCAGTTGTGAAGATGTAAGTATCGCGCCGTCGATGCCGCCGTCGCCCAACACCGCCAGCAAGCCATCGGCGGCCCCCGAACGATCATTGACGCAGCGTCTTGATGCCCTCGAGCGCGCTAACAAGGTCCGGATTCAACGCGCCGAGCTCAAGCGCGACCTCAAGGGTGGACGCATCTCGATCCATACGCTGCTGCTCAACCCGCCGGAGTACATCGCGACGGCGAAGGTCTTCGACATGCTGCTCGCAGTGCCGAAGTACGGTCGCGTGAAGGTCAACAAGGTCCTCACGCAGTGCCGCATCTCGCCGAGCAAGACGATTGGCGGGCTGTCCGAGCGCCAGCGCGACGAGCTCGTCAAGCTCCTGCATCGCTAGCGGGCCGGCGCGGCCATGGCGCGCGCGGTCGTCATCACCGGGCCGTCGGGCGTCGGCAAGGGCACGTTGATCCGCCTGCTGCGCGAACGCATGCCGGAGCTGCAGCTGTCCGTGTCGGCGACGACACGCCTGCCGCGCGCCGGCGAGACGCAGGGCGTCGACTACCACTTCCTCTCGCCCGAGCAGTTCGAGACGCACGTCCAGGCCGGCGACTTCGTCGAGCACGCCGACTACGCCGGGGCGCGTTACGGGACGCTGCGCTCCGAGCTGGAGACGCGCACCGCTTCGGGCGCGCCGGTCGTCCTGGAGATCGAGGTCCAGGGCGCGCGCCAGGTGCGTCAGGCAATGCCCGAAGCGGTGCAGGTCTTCATCGCGCCGCCGTCGCAAGAAGCGCTGCGCATGCGCCTGGAAGGTCGCGGCACCGACGACGCGGAGCAGATCCGGGCGCGCCTGCGCACGGCCGAGCGCGAGCTGCAAGCCCGCGACGAGTTCGCCCACGTCGTCGTCAACGATCGGCTCGAGGACGCCGTCGGCGAGCTGCTCACGGTCGTGCGCGGCGCGACCGCCGAGCCGTGACGGTCGCTGCCGGGTCGACCGCTACCCTTTGGCGCATGATCTCTCCCCGCATCGACCGCCTCCTCGAGAACGTCGACTCCAACTACGCCTCCGTTCTCGTCGCGGCCAAGCGCGCCCGGCAGATCAACTCCTACTACCACAACCTCGGCGAGGGCACGTTCGACGAGTTCCCGCCCCCGATGGTCGACACCGGCTCCAAGAACTACCTCACGATCGCGCTCGAGGAAGTCGCCGCCGGCAAGATCAAGTACCAGTACCGCTAGAGCGCGCCGCCATGGCTCGCATCCTGCTCGGTGTCAGCGGCGGGATCGCGGCCTACAAGGCACTCGAGCTCGTGCGTCTGGCCACAGCGGCCGGGCACTCGGTGCGGGCGATCCAGACGCCCGCCAGCCAGCGATTCGTCGGGGCTGCGTCGTTCGCCGCGCTGACCGGCGCACCGGTGCTCACCGGCGAGTTCGAGCGCGACCCCGCGCGCGGCGCTTTCCCCGACCAGCCGCCGCCCGAGCACGATCCGCTCAGCCATCTCGAGCTCGTGCGCAACGCGGACGTCTTCGCGATCGTCCCGGCCTCGGCGAACACGATCGCCAAACTCGCCACGGGACTGGCCGACAACCTCCTGACAAGCTCGGCACTCGCAGCGACCTGCCCGCTGCTCGTCGCGCCGGCGATGAACAACCACATGTGGGAGCACGCGGCGACGCAGGCAAACGCCGCGACGCTGCGCGCGCGCGGCGTCACCGTGCTCGAGCCCGGCGTCGGGCGCCTGGCGTCCAGAGGCGAGGCGGGAGCCGGACGGCTGCCCGAGTCGGCTGACCTGCTGGCGGCGATCGAGGCGCTTGTGCAGCCGTCTCCCGAGGCTCCCTCGCACCTCGTCGGCCTGCGCGTGCTCGTCAGCGCCGGCGGCACCCGCGAGCCGATCGACGCGGTGCGCTTCGTGGGCAACCGCTCGTCGGGGCGGATGGGCTTCGCGCTGGCCAGCCAAGCCGCCGCGCTCGGCGCGGCGGTCACGGTCGTCGCAGCGAACGTCGCTCTGGCACGGGATCCGCGCGTGCGCTACATCGACGTCGAGACCGCCGCCCAACTGCAGCAGGCGTGCGCCGCCGCGTTCGAGGACGCCGACATCCTGCTGATGGCGGCCGCCGTCGCCGACTTTCGCCCGGCGCGCAGCTTTGCCGGCAAGCTCAAGAAGGCCGGCGAGGAGCGCATGCGCGTCGAGCTCGAGCGCACGCCCGACATCCTCAGCGGCCTCGCTGCCGCGCGCCGCCCCGACCAGACGCTCGTCGGGTTCGCCGCCGAGCACGGCGAGGGCGCGCTGCGCCACGGCCGCGAGAAGCTCGCTCGCAAGGGACTCGATGCCGTCGTCGTCAACGACGTCTCGCGCACCGACATCGGCTTCGACACGCCCAACAACGAGGTGACGATTCTCACGTCGGAGGGCGCGTCGCACATCGCGCGGGCCTCCAAGCACGAGATCGCCCGCGCGGTGCTCGACGCGGTGGTCGCGCTGCGCGCCCAGGCCGGCGAGCCGGAGACGACCGGCCCGGCGGCCTAAACGGGATGCCGTTGCTTGAGGCACCGCCGGGCGCGCGTTCTGTGTAATCGGCTTGATTGCGGTCGTGACGATCAAAGAGCAGCTGCATAAGCTCGTCCGCGTGTTACCGCGTGGCCGCGCCTATGACCGCTGACCGGCCCGCGGTTCGTCAAAACCTTCGCGCCGGCCCGTCGCGCGCGCCCGCACGGGCTGCGACGATGGTCTACATGGATCGCACTGGGACCGAACGCCGACTCACGGAAGCCGAGGTCGAGGCGGCGATCGCGCTGGCGCGGCGCGTCGCGGCGAACACGGCACGAGCGGCCGAGGTTCGCAGCGACGTCCTCGAGCACCTGATCATCGCGGTCCTCGCCGGCGGCCACGCGCTCATCGAGGACCTGCCGGGCGTCGGCAAGACGACGCTCGCCCGCGCGCTCGCTCGCTCGTTGGAGCTGGAGTTCGCTCGCATCCAGTGCACCGCCGACCTGCTGCCGGCCGACGTCGTCGGCACGAACGTCTTCAACCAGCGCGAGAGCCGCTTCGAGTTCCGTCCCGGGCCGATCTTCGCCAACGTCGTGCTCGTCGACGAGATCAACCGCGCCTCGCCCAAGACGCAGTCGGGCCTGCTCGAATGCATGCAGGAGCGGCGCGTGACCGTCGACGTCCACACGCACGAGCTCGCGCGGCCGTTTCTCGTGCTCGCGACACAGAACCCGATCGAGTACGAGGGGACCTATCCGCTGCCCGAGGCGCAGGTCGACCGCTTCATGGTGCGCCTGTCGCTCGGCTATCCCGATCCGGCCGGCGAGGCAGGGATGCTCGCGACCCACGAAGCCGGCGACCGCGTCGCCGAGCTCGAGGCCGTCGCCGACGCGGCCGACCTGCTCGCGGCCCAGGATGCCGTCGGGCGCGTGCGCGCATCCGCGTCGCTGCGTCACTACATCGTCGCGCTGCTCGGCCGCACGCGGGTGGACCCGCGCGTCGAGCTCGGCGCGAGCCCGCGCGCGGGGCTGCTGCTGCTGCGCGCGGCGAAGGCCCGCGCATTGCTGGCCGGGCGCGACCACGCGCTGCCCGACGACGTGCAGCGGATGGTCGAGCCGGTGCTCGCCCACCGAATCGTCCTCGCGCCCGAGGCATTTGACGCCACCGGCGAGCAGGTCGTGGCGGCCGCCGTGGCTGACACGCCCGCGTTGTAGGGATCGCGTGAGACGGGCGCTGGCGATCGGGCTGCTCGCGCTGGCGATCGGGCTGGCCGCGGCGCTGTTCGACGCCGAGCCGCTGTGGGTGCCGGCGGTCACGCTCTTGGTGCTCGCGGGCGCGGCCGCGACGTGGGTCGCGCTCGCCTCGAGCGGCGTGCAGGTGCAGCGCACGCTCGCCGCACGTCGGGTCATGGAGGACGAGCCGGTCAGCATCGTGCTGACGATCCGAGCCGGGCGGATCGCGCTGCCGCCGGCGCGCCTGGTGGACCCGCTGCTGCCCGACGCCGCGCCGGTACGCGCGGGGCGCCGCGGCGCCCGGATTCGCATCGAGGCGCGCTTCAGCCGGCGCGGGCGACGACGGCTCGCGCTCCCGCGCCTGCTGATCTGCGATCCGCTCGGCCTGGCGACACGGGCGGTCGTCGCCGTGCCGTCGCCCGCCAGCGACGAGCTGCTCGTGCTGCCACGCATCGAGCCGATCACGCGCGCGGGCGGCGGCGCCGAGGCGACGCGGATCGCCCGTCGCGGCCGTCCCGCCATGGGCGCCGAGGTCGAGATCGACGGGATCCGGCCGTTGCGCGACGGAACGCCCGCGTCGCGGATCTTCTGGCCCGCGGTCGCGCGGGGCGCCGATCCGCAGGAGCGCTACCTCGCCGTCGGCAACGAGAGCCAGCCGCTCGTCGTGCTCGATCCGCGCGGCGCCGCGACCGAGGACCAGCTCGACGCGGCGGTGCGAGCGACCGCGTCGCTCGCCCGGGCGCTTGCCACCTCCGGCGGATGCGGCGTCCTGCTGCCCGGGGACCGCAGGCCGACCGAGCTGTCGGAGCGGCTCGCCGGCTGGGCGGCGCTGCACGCCCGGCTGGCACTGATCGGCCCGCTCCACGGGCCGGCGCTGGCGTGCGTCGGGCAGCGCAGCGGCCCGATCATCTTCGTCAGCGCCCGGATGCGCACACGGCTCCCGCCGGCAGTCGGGCCTGGACAGGGTGCGGCGCGCGTGCTCGTGGTCCCCGGCCGCTTGGCTTCGATGCATGCCGCGTTCGCCGTCGGTGGCTGCAGCGGCTACGTGCTCGGCGGGCGCAGATCGCGCGCCAGGCCCGGCGAATCGTCGCGCCCCGCCGCCCGGCGCAGGACCCCGACATGAACGCCCGCGCCGTCTTGTGGCCCGCCCGCGCGCGAGCACGTCAGCAGCAGCGCCGCACGCCACTGCTGCCGGCGCAGATCGCGCGGCTGCTGGCGTTCACGGCGCTGGCGAGCTTCGGCGCGCTGCACTGGGGACGCCTCGTCGAGCCGAGCGCAAGCGCCGAACTGCTCGCCACGCTCGCGGCCAGCGTCGCCGCCGCCGTCGTCCTGCGCGCCGTCGCGCAGCGCCGCCCGTCGGCGCGCGTCCGCGCCGCCGCGATGCTGCTCGCCGGCGCGGTCATGCTCGTCGTCGCGTTTGCCGCGGCGGGCGTGGCGCCCCGGCTGCTCTTGGACCCGCACGCCTGGAGGGAATTCGGCACGGGAATCGGCCACGGCCTGAGCGCCCTGCCGTCGTTGCTGGTGCCGTATTCCGGGCCGGACGAGTGGACGCGCAGCGTGATCGTCGCCGGCGGCGCCACGCTCATCGCTGCCGCCGCGCTGCTGGCATTCGCGGTGCGCCGTGACGGGGCCGTCGGTTACCCGCTCGCGGCGGCGGTCGCCCTCGCGACGCTGTACGCGGTGGCGATCATCCAGCGCCGCGCCGACCGGCCGTTTCTTGCCGGCGCCGCCTTCGCGCTGCTGCTCGCGCTGTTTCTCTGGCTCGAGCGCGTCGAGCGCCGAAGCGCCGGGCTGGCCACCGCTGCGGTCGGGACGGCGGTGCTCCTCGCGCTCGTGGTTTCGCCGAGGATCGACGCTGATCGCCCGCTGCTGAACTACGAGCAGATCGCGCAGTCGCTCAGCCGTTCGGCGACGACCCAGTACGACTGGGACCACCACTACGGCCCGCTGAGCTGGCCGCGCGACGGGCGCGAGGTGCTGCGGGTGCGAGCGCCGGCGCGCGCGTACTGGAAGGCCGTCAACCTCGTCGGCTTCGACGGGACCGGCTGGGTCAAGACCGCCGAGCGTGACCAGCGCGTGAGCGTCCCGCCGACCCCCGACAGCAGCTGGCTGGAGAAGATCCACGTGACGATCCGCGCGCTGCGCTCGTCGCAGTTCGTCGCGGCCGGGACGACGCTGCGCATCAGCGATACCCCGCGGCCGTCCATGTCCAGCGCGCCGGGCCAGTTCGAGACGTCCGGCCAGCCGCTGCGCCGTGGCCAGGCCTATGGCGCCGAGGTGTATGTCCCGCGCCCGACAGCGGCGATGATGAAGGCCGCCGGTACCGCCTATCCCGAGGAGCTGAACGCCGACTACGGCGTCATCGGGCTGCCGCCCGTCGCGCCCACCGGCGAGCAGCGCCTCGCGGCCCTGCCGTTCTGGGGCCAGCGTGTTGCGCGGAGCATCACGACGCAGCGTGACGAGGCCATTCGCAGCTCACCGTACGCGCGCACGTACGCGCTCGCGCAGCGCCTGCGGGCGGGCGCCGCGAACCCGTATGGGTACATGCGCGCGATCGAGCGCCACCTGCGGCGCAACTTCGCTTACACCGAGCGTCCGCGGCGCAGCGCCGTCCCGCTGGCGGCCTTCCTCTTCGGCGCCCGTGCCGGCTACTGCCAGCAGTTCTCCGGCGCGATGGCGCTGCTGCTTAGGATGGGCGGCGTGCCCGCGCGGGTCGTCGGCGGGTTCTCGCCCGGCAGCTACAGCGCCAAGCGCCGCG
>JAWVGJ010000015.1:0-2659 GCA_033855115.1 Solirubrobacteraceae bacterium | reverse complement strand
CGTTGCAGGGGCCGCCGAGCTGCTTGCACGTCATGGTCTTCATGGGCGACAAGGTACGGCGGCCCGGCCATGGGGGCTTCTCGAATCCTGATCGATCAGCCGAGGACTGTTCCGAGCGCTCCCGGAGGGCCCGGCGAAGTCGGCGTCGCGCGACACCTGGCCACGGGCGAGGGCGTCCGCAAACGACCCGCGACCAGCTCACGCCTCAGGAGGCCCAGATCGCCAGACTCGCCAGCGAGCGCTTGTCGAACGCCGACATCGGCGCGCGACTGTTCGTCAGTCAGCACACGGTCGCCTACCACTGCGCAAGGTGTTCAGCAAGCTCGACATCACTTCGCGCAAACCAGCTCCACCTGGTGTTGCCCGAAGGCGGCGTCCGGCAGACGGCGTGACCAGCAGCACAAATCACGCCACTCACCGACCGCTAACCGGGTAGATCTTCGGGGCGCTTCTTTGCGAGCTTGCCGACGAGCACACCGGTGGACTGGCCGACCTCGACCATGTAACCGTCGGGGTCTCGCATGTAGCAGCGGATCTCGGCGCCGCGATCGATCGGTGGGGTGACGAACTCGGCCCCCTTCGAGCTCCACCGCTCGTAACACGCCTGGATATCGGCGACGCGCAGGTTCAGGAAGCTCGAGACCGTGTTACCAGGCTCGTAGTTGACGACTGAGACGTCGGGCTTGTCGGGGGTCGGGCCGCCACCCGGGTTCATGATCAGCCACGAGTTCGAGAGCTTGATCATGCACGGATTCTCCTCTAGCACGACCCGGCCGCCAAGCACCTCGGAGTAGAACGCGCGCGACTTGGCAACGCTCCGCACCGTGAGGAAGTGGGTGACGAGGAAGCCCTCGGTTGGGGCTGGCAGGTTCTCGAAGTCGATGAATGGCTCGTGCTCCGTCACGGTCTGTTCTCCTCGGACGCAGGTGGCCGGCGGTCGACGCCCCCAAAGGTACGTCGCGGCAGGAGCGGCGTCATCTGGTCGAGCCTCATTCCCAGACGTTCGAGTTCTCGCTGGAGGCGATGGGAATGAACCCGGGTGGTCGTGGTGTGACGCTTTTGTCGCTGGGGGTAGCGACCGCCGGTCACTTTGAGTCCAATTCGACCGAATCGCTTTTAACTGCGACGATTGGCGGCTCGAGGCGACTTCTGTGGCAGGGGGTGTCGTGCGCTCCGCCCACGTACGTGGCCATGACATCGCCGACGATCGTGCTCGGCGCGCTCGTGATGCGCCATCGCCGGATCCTGGCGATTGCGCCTGCGGAGGCGCGGGCTACGGCAGCCGCGCCTGGAGCTGCGTGCGTGACTTGACGTCGAGCTTGCGGAACGCCTTGCGCAGGTGGTACTCGACGGTGCTGGCGCTGATGAACAGTCGCGCGGCGATCTCGCGATTGGTGTGACCTTCGGCCGCGAGGCGCGCGATCTGCGCCTCCTGCGGAGTCAGGTCGTCGCGCGTGTCCAACGTCCGCTTTCGCGCGCGTTCACCAGTCGCCTCCAGCTCCAGACGCGCGCGCTCGGCGAACGCCTCCACGCCGAAGTCCCTGAACATCTCGTGGGCGGTCCGCAGCTGCTCGCGCGCGTCCAGGCGTCGGCGCTCGCGCCGCAGCCACTCGCCATAGAGCAGGTGAGTACGAGCGAGCTGGACGCGGATGGTGGTGCAATCCAGCCTGGCTATCGCCTCGCGGTAGAGGTCGTCGGCGTCGTCGCCGGCGCTGAGCAGCGCGCGCAAACGGGCCTCGATGCCCAACCCCCAGTCGGTGCCGGCAGCACTGGTCGTCGCCTCCACCAGCTCGAACGCGCGGGACGCAAGCTCGGTCTGGCCGCATCGCACAGCCGCTTCGACGACCTCGGTCAGCGCCCAGATCGCCGGTCCCTCTCTGGAGTGGTGCTCGGACGGTGCGGCCGCGGCCAGGGCGGCCTCGTACCGGCCAAGCCCGTTGTAGAGGCCTCCGGTGAGGAACTCGGCGACGCTCAGTGCGAGCCCTTCCCCCCGCGCCCGCGCCTCGTCGACGGTCATCCGGAGCAGCTCGGAGTAGTCAGGCTCGCGACCGCGCAGGGCAGCGAGCGTCAGCCGACCTGCGTGGGCGGTGACGATCCCGGTCGCCTCCGTCGCGACGCGCAGCTCCTCCTCGATGCGCTCCGCCGTTCGCAGGTCGCCGAGGAACGCGTAAACGGCACCGCGGTCGGTGAGCACGAACGGCAGCGTGGACAGCGCGCCCGTCTGGCGCACGAACTCGAGCTGTCGGGTCGAGAGCACCTCCCAGCCCGCGTCGTCCCACATGAACAGCGCCACGAGGCTGGCGAACCAGAGCCAGCGGGCATCCTCCGGCGACAGCACGGGCTGACGCTGAAACGCACTCACCGCCTCCTTGATCAAGCGCGCCCCGGCCGCGTATCCCTCGGTGAACCGGACCGCAAGGCCTTGCAACAGCAGCTCGCTCGGGCCTGGCGCCGGCGGCATCGGGGGGCCTGCGAGCGCCGCCTCGCTGACCGTCACGACATCGTCGTCGTGCGCCAGCCGGCCCGCGAACATGGCTGCCGACAGGGCATCCAGGTACGTCGCTCGCGCGAGGGCGGGCTCGACCGCCTCGAGCTCACGCGCGGCGGCGAGCAGGAGGGGTGTCGCATTGCTGCCGCGCCGTAACGCGAACGCGATCTG
>JAWVGJ010000014.1:0-22753 GCA_033855115.1 Solirubrobacteraceae bacterium | reverse complement strand
AGCCCTCGACGTAGTGCACGTAGGAGCCCTCGTCGGCGATGATCAGCGTGCGCTCGAACTGGCCCATGTTCTCCGTGTTGATGCGGAAGTAGGCCTGCAGCGGCATCTCGATGTGGACGCCCGGCGGCACGTAGACGAACGACCCGCCCGACCAGACGGCGCTGTTGAGCGCGGCGAGCTTGTTGTCGTTGGCGGGGATGATCGTCGCGAAGTACTCCTTGACGAGCTCCTCGTGCTCACGCAGGCCCGTGTCCATGTCCATGAAGATGACGCCCTGGGCTTCGAGCTTTTCGTTGATCTGGTGGTAGACCACTTCGGACTCGTACTGCGCGCCGACGCCGGAGAGGAACTTGCGCTCGGCCTCGGGGATGCCGAGCCGGTCGAAGGTCTTCTTGACGTCCTCGGGCACGTCGTCCCACGAGCGCTCTGCGCGCTCGGAGGCGCGCACGAAGTAGTGGATGTTGTCGAAGTCGACCTCGGCGAGGTGGGGCGAGCCCCAGGTGGGCATCGGGCGGGCGAGGAAGTGCTCGAGCGCCTTGAGGCGGAAGTCGCGCATCCACTGCGGCTCGTTCTTGAACTCGGAGATCTTCTCGACGAGCTCCTTCGTCAGGCCCTTGGGGGCCTTGTAGAGGTAGTTCTCAGCATCGTGGAAGCCGTACTTCTCCGTGTAGTCGGAGTTGATGCCCTGCAGGCCCTCTTGCTCGGCGATGGTCTCGGGAGTTGCCATATTGGTTACTCAACCTCCAGCTTGATCATGTCGTCCTCGATGCGGACTTCGAAGGTGTCGATTGGAACGTAGGCCGGCAACGTCATCGGCTTGCCGGTGTGCAGGTCGAACAGCGAGCCGTGGCGGGGGCATTCGACGGTGCACTTGCTCGGGTCGAACTCGCCGTCGGCGAGGTTGCCGTCGTCGTGCGAGCAGCGATCCTCGATCGCGAGCACCTCGCCGTCGCAGTTGAAGATCCCGATCTCGAGGTCCTCCCACTCGACGACGCGCGACGTGCCGGGAGGCAGCTCGGAAAGGGGGCAGATGTCCAGTGTTTCGGCCATGAAATACGATCCGGCACCCAATCCCGTCCTGGGCACTCGGATTTGCTTCTACGGAGTGTAGCCGCTCATGCGACGATGGTGGGACGCGCCGGTGGCGTTTCATCGCGTAGGCCGGTCGAGCATCTGCGCCTTACGTCACTTCCCCGAGAGTGATTTAACGTTGACCGACCGTGAAACGCCTACAGATCATGATCGACGAGGATCTCGACGCCGAGCTCGAGCGCCGGGCGAGCCGCGAGCACACGTCCAAGGCGGCGCTCATACGCACCTATGTCCGCGAGCGGCTGCGCCCGCTTCCCCCCCTCGAGAAGGATCCTCTCTGGGAGATGGTCGGCGCTGATGCCGCTCCCCCGGCGCGCGTCGACGACATCGTCTATCCGCGGTGATCTTCGTCGACACGTCGTTCTGGATCGCGTTGCGCCTGCGCCGTGACGGGCACCACGATGCCGCGGTCGCGCTCGCGCGCGCACACGCCGACGCGCCGCTGATCACGACAAACCACGTCCGCGGCGAGACGTGGACGTTTCTGCGCCGCCGCGCCGGCCACGATTCGGCTGTCCATTTCCTCGATGCCTTGCAACGGTCACCGCGGATCGAGGTGCTGCAGGTCGACGACGATGCCGAGCGCGACGCGCTCGGCTGGCTGCGGCGCCACGACCAGCGCGAGTACTCCTTCGTTGACGCGACGAGCTTTGCCGTCATGCGCGCCCGGCGGATTCGCGAGGCGCTTGCGTTCGACGGCGACTTCGCCGCCGCCGGGTTCGTCGAGTTGCGGACGTAGAGAGCGCGCGCTCGCGTCTCAGAGGTGATCGGCGCCCGACGGGTGGCGCTCGATCCCGCCCTCGGCCTCGCTGGGCGGCGTCTCGGGCTCCCATTCGACCGGCGCGCCGAGGGCTGCGCCCTTGAGGACCTTCAGCGTCAGCAGCGCGCACTTCATCCGCGTGGCGGAGATCTGGATGCCGAGCAGATCCAAGACGTACTGGCGATCGAGCTTGAGCAGCTCGTCGATCGTCATGCCCTTGATCTCGTCAGAGGTCATCGAGGCGGAGGCCTGGCTGATCGCGCAGCCGTGGCCGGAGAAGCGCAGGTCCTCGATCGTGCCGTTGGCGTCGGTGCGGATCTCGACGGTCAGCTCGTCGCCGCAGAGCGGGTTTGAGTCCTTGAACGTCAGGTCGTGCGGATCCAGGTGCCCCCAATTGTGGGGGCGCTTGTAGTGCTCGAGGATCTCCTCGCGGTAGATCGAGTCCATGCTCATCGCGAGCACCCCCGATCGCAGGTCGCACGGGCTGTGGTCGAGCAATGACTCGTTGTCATTCGAAGATCTTCCTTACGTCGTGGAGTGCATCGACGAGCGCGTCGACATCGGAGCGGGTGTTGTGCACCGCGAAGGACGCTCGTGAGGTCGCGGCGACACCGAAGCGCTGCATCAACGGCTGCGCGCAATGGTGGCCGGCCCGGACGCACACGCCGCGGCTGCCGAGGATCTCGGCGATGTCGTGCGGGTGGGCGATGTCGAGGGTGAACGCGACCAGCGCTCCGCGGCGCTCGGGATCCAGCGGTCCCATCACCGTGATGTCGGGGAACTCGGCCAGGCGATCCAGCGCGTAGGCGCACAGGTCGCGCTCGTGCGAGCGGATCGTCTCCATGCCGATCTTCGACACGAAGTCGACGGCGGCGCCGAGCCCGATCGCCTCGGCGATGTTCGATGTCCCGGCCTCGAACTTCGCCGGCAGCTCGCCCCAGCGGATCTCCTCGGGCGAGACCGAGGAGATCATGTGCCCGCCGCCGAGGAACGGCGGCATCGCCTTGAGGATCTCCGGGCGGCCGTGCAGCACGCCGACGCCGGTCGGTCCGTAGGCCTTGTGGCCGGTCCAGGCGTAGAAGTCCGCGTCGATCTCGGCGACGTCAACGGGCAGCTGCGGCACGGCCTGCGAGCCGTCGACGACGACGACCGCGCCCGCCTCGTGGGCGCGGCGCGTGATCTCCGCGACCGGGTTGATCGTGCCGGCCGCGTTGGAGATGTGGCCGACGGCGACGAGCTTGACGTTGCCCTTCGCCAGCAGCGCATCGAGCTGATCGAGGTCCAGCGTGGCCTCGTCGTCGACCTCGACCATCTCGAACGACGCACCCTTCTCGCGCGCGAGCATGTGCCACGGCACGAAGTTCGAGTGGTGCTCGAGCTGGGTCGTCACGATCGCATCGCCAGGCCCGACGTTCGCCCTCCCCCACGAGTACGCGACGAGGTTCAGCGCCTCGGTCGCGTTCTTCGTGAAGATCGTCGCGTTGGCCGGGTGGTTCATGAACGCGGCGATCCGGTCGCGCGCGCCCTCGAAGTGCTCCGTCGCCTCGGCGGCGAGCGCGTAGACGCTGCGGTGCACGGTGCCGCGACAGTTCTCGTAGTAGTCGTCCATCGCGTCGATCACCGGCTGCGGCGTCTGCGATGTCGCAGCGGAATCGAGGTAGACAATCCCTTCCCGCCTCAGCGAGGGGAAGTCTGCGGCCAGCGGCGTGTCGGCCAGCGTGCTCACGACAGCGCGCCGTTGCTCGTCGGGATGTGGTAGGCGAAGATCATCGCTCGTCCTCGCGATCGCTACGCGGCGGCGCTGACCTCTTCGCGGATCTTCGCGTAGCCCTCGGCCTCCAGGCGCGTGACAAGCTCGGGCCCGCCCTCGGTGGCGATCCGCCCGTCGAACATGATCGACACGCGCGTGGGCGTGACGAGGTGCAGGATGCGCTGGTAGTGGGTGATGATCAGCACACCCATGTCCGTACCGGCCGCGACGGTGTTGACACCGTGGGCGACGACGTTCAGCGCGTCGATGTCCAGGCCGGAGTCGGTCTCGTCGAGAATTGCGAGCTTCGGCTGCTGGAGCGCGAGCTGGAGGATCTCCATGCGCTTCTTCTCGCCGCCGGAGAAGCCCTCGTTGAGGTAGCGGGAGCTGAACTCGCGCGGGACGTTGACGAGCTCCATCGCGGCCTCGACGGTCTTGCGGAAGTCCTTCAGGGAGATGTCGCTCTCGCCGCGTGCCTCGCGGTGCGCGTTCATGACCATACGCAGGTACTTCGTGACGGTGACGCCGGGAATCGCGACCGGGTACTGGAACGCCATGAACAGGCCCATGCGGGCGCGCTCGTCCGGGTCGGCCTCGGTGATGTCCTCGCCGCCGAAGAGGATCTGTCCCTCGGTCACGTCGAAGCTCGGATGGCCCATGATCGCGTTGGCGAGCGTGGACTTGCCCGAGCCGTTGGGGCCCATCAGGGCGTGGATCTCGCCCGGCTTGGTGAGCAGGTTGACGCCCTTGAGGATCTGCTTGTCCTCGGCCTGGACGTGGAGGTTGCGGATCTCGAGATCAGGCATGGTCTCCTTGGATTTCCTATTCGGGTTCTTAGGTCTGGCGGATCAGGCGGGAGTCGGGGTCTTGGGGTGCAGTTGGCGCGTCTGGAAGTCGACGAGCTCCGCGAGCGTCGTGTGCGCAAGGGTCTTCAGCACGCCGACCTGCACGCGCGTCCACAGCAGCTTGGTGGCGCAGCCGCGGCCGGAGTCGTCGTGGTGAGAGCACAGCACGCGGCCGTCGTCGCTGCGATCGTCGACGAAGCACTCCATCGGCGCGAGCGAGCCCTCGAGCGCGAGCACGACCTCGTCCATCGCGATGTGCTCCGGCAACCGGGCGAGGTGGTAACCGCCATGCGCCCCGCGCGTGCTCTCGACGAGGTCGGCGCGCTTGAGCAGGGCCACGATCCGCTCGAGATAGGCGAGCGGCAGGCCCTCCGCGTCGGCGATCGCCTTGAGCGACACCGGCTGGTCCTGCGGCTGGCGCCCGAGCTCGATCAGCAGGCGCACGCCGTACTCCGCTTTTGTCGTGAAGAACACCGGATCAAATCCTACCAGCGCGGTGGGGATAAGACCCGCCTCGACCCGCCGCCGCCGACCGGTGTCCGAAGCGCAGCACCCTTTAACCCGCTAGAAGTGATGCACACATGCCGGAGTTCGCGCCAGGGGACGTGTTCGTTGACCACAGGATCGAAGGTCTCGCCGGCCGCGGCGGGATGGGCGTCGTGTACCGCGCGACCCAACTCGGTTTGGACCGGCTCGTCGCGCTGAAGGTCATCACGCCGGCCCTCGCCGAGGAGCCCGACTTCCGCACCCGCTTCGTCGCCGAGTCCAAGGCCGCCGCATCGATCGAGCATCCGAACGTGATCCCCGTGTACTACGCCGGGGAGCGCGACGGCGTGCTGTTCATCGTCATGCGCTACGTCGACGGGCCCGACCTGCGCGCGCTCGTGCGGGCGCAGGGCAAGCTCGACGGCGAGCGGGCGGCGCACATCGTCGCCCAGGTCGGCGCCGGCCTCGATGCCGCACACCAGCATGGCCTCGTGCACCGCGACGTCAAGCCGGCGAACGTGTTGCTCGGTCCGGAGGACCACGCCTACCTGACGGACTTCGGGCTCACAAAGCGGACGGCCTCGACCGACGGCGGCCTCAGCCGCACCGGCGCCTGGGTCGGAACGCTTGGCTACGTCTCGCCCGAGCAGATCCGGGGCGAGCGCATCGACGCGCGCACCGACGTCTACGCGCTCGGCTGCGTGCTCGTCTACGCGCTCACCGGCCAGGCGCCCTACATCCGCGACTCCGACGAAGCGACGCTGTGGGCGCATCTGAACGCGCCGCCGCCGAGCGACGCCGTGCCGGCGCAGTTCGAGGGCGTCGTCGCGCGCGCGCTGGCGAAGGACCCGTCCGACCGCTACCCGTCGGCGGGCGACCTCGGGCGCGCGGCGCTGGCCGCGGCCGGTCGCAGCTCCGTCCCCGGGCCGGAGCGCAACGTCGCTCGGGGAGCGGCGGCGCCGCCCGGCGTCGCATCGCAGACCTCCTCCGCGACGGTGTTCGCGTCGGGAACGCCGGCGGATGAGAGCGAGACGCGTCTCTCGCCGCTCGGCGACCGCGAGCTTCAGACCGCCGCGACGGCCGTGGCGCCGGGACGGCCTGAACGGCCTGGAGGTGGCGGTTCAGGTGGATCGATCCGCGCAAAGCTCGTGATCGCCGGAGCTGCCGCGGCACTGCTGGCCGCCGCCCTCGCCGTGATCCTGTCCAGCGGCGGTGACGACACGCCCAAGACGACGGCCGAGACGACCGCCGCGCCGGCGCCGCCACGGCAGAAGCCGACGGCGATCGCCGACAAGCCCGTCTTCGTCGGGCCGCGGCCCAACTCGCTGACGATCGCCGACGGCCGCGTCTGGGCCCTCGCTGCCACGCAGGTGCAGACCTACGACCCCGTCACGCGCAAGCGCGACCGCGTCGGCATCGGCGAGGGCGGAAAGTCGGTCACTGCCGGCCTGGGCGGGATCTGGGTGGTGAAGGGCCTGCCGACGCGATCGCTCATCCAGATCAGCAAGCGCAACACGCGCCGGATCGGCCGCGCGCAGATCGCCTCGTCCGGCGAGCCGGTCGTCGTCACGACCGGCGAGGGCGACATATGGGTCGCGGTGCGCGGGCCGGGCAAGATCCCGCGACCCGAGAGCATCGTCAGGGTCTCGCCGAACTCCTTCGGCCAGCAGTCGATCGACGTTCCAGGCGGCGTGCAGTACATCACGGTCGCCAAGGGCGCCCTTTGGGTCTCGCAGCGCTTTAAGAAGAGCGTGCTGCGGATCGCGATCGCCAGCGGCGCCAGGAAGGAGATCCCGGTCGACGGGCTGCCGCAGGGCATCAGCTTCGGCGAAAAGGCGATCTGGGTCGGAACGCGGGGCAGCGACACGATCACCCGCATCAACCCGCGCTCTGGCGAGACGAAGCGGATCGACGTCGACTACTCCCCGACACAGGTCGCCGTCGGCGGCGGCTCGGTGTGGGCGACCGCGCGCGACGCCAACAGGCTCATCCGGATCGACCCCAACCGCCGCAAGGTGATCGACAACATCGAGACCGGCAGGCGCCCGTTCGCCCTCGACGTCACCAAGGGTCGCTCGGTCTGGTTCACGCTCGCCTCCGACGAGGACGCGATCCAGCGCGTGCGGTTCACGCGCTAGTAATGGTTCGTTACAGGTCGCGCCGCGCGACGACGCCGTCCTGCAGCGCCCGCATGGCGAGGTAGGAGCGCTTCTGGTTCTGCGGCAGGTGGTCGACGCCGAAGTAGCCGAACAACGTCCGCAGGTGAGCCTTCACGGCGTCGATCGACAGGTAGAGCTCCTCGGCGATCTGGCGGTTTGTCGCCGGGGTCGCGAGCTCGGTCTCCTTGTAGGGCCTGCACAGCGCGGTCAGCACCGAGCGCTGGGTCGAGCTCAGCGTCGGCAGATCGGGGCGGCTTCCCGCGACCGCGGTCGGGTTGGAGTCCGACGGCTCCGGAACCCGGTAGGCGATCTGCGTTCGGCCGACCCGCAGCACGTCGCCGTCGCGCAGGCGGTGGCGGCCGGAGATGCGCTGGCCGTTGACGAACGAGCCGTTGCGCGACAGGCCGTCGTCGCTGGCCGTCCACTCGTCGCCGAGGCGCTCGAGCTCGGCATGCAGCCGCGAGACCTCGGTGTCCCAGCCGAGCGCGACGTCGTTGCCCGCGCTGCGGCCGATCGATACGCGCTTGAGCTCGGGTTCGAGGACGAACAGGCGCTGGGCGCCGTCGCCGTCGCGCAGGACGAGGAACGGCGTTCCTTCCCGCTCGGCCTCGATGCGCTCGCGCAGTTCGGAGGGCGTTGCCGCGTGGGCGGCGAGCGGTGATGGGTCTGCCACGCGATTGAGCTTATCGCCGGGTCGTCAAGCCACCCTCGGTGCACAAGCACCACACCTAAGAGGGCAAGGTGTGACCCCGGGAGCGCCCGCAAGCGGGGCCCGCGGCGGGATCGTGACGACGTAGACCCATCGGCAAGGAGCCCCCAATGATCGACCAGCCCCGCCCCAGCCTCTCCGACGACCAACTTGTGACCCGCTTCCGGGCCGGCAGCGAAGCCGCCTTCAGCGAGATCGATCGTCGCTACCGCACCGCCTTGACCGCCTTCGCGCGGCGCATGCTCAACGGTTCAGGCCACGAGGCCGACGACATCGTCCAGGACGCCTTGATCCGCGCCTATCGCGGCCTGCGCGTCACCGACCGGCCGATGGTCCTGCGCCCATGGCTATACATGATCGTCCGCAACCGTGCCCTCGACGAGCTGCGCACGCCGCAACGCAGCGGCTGCTACGACGACGAGATCGGTCTGGCCGTGGTGCCGGACGCCGACCCCGCGCACTGCGTCGCCGAGCGCGAGGAGATCCGCGAGCTCGTCGCGGAGATCGGCCGCCTGCCCGAGCGCCAGCGCTTGGCGCTCGTCTTGCGCGAGTTCGACGGGCGCTCGCACGCCGAGACGGCGCTCGCATTGCACACGACGGTGCCCGCGACGAAGTCGCTCATCATCCGCGCGCGCTCGAACCTCGGCGCGGCACTGCACGCCGCGTAGCCCGGCAGGTAATCTCGCCGATCGATGGACGTGACCACGATCGAGGAGTCGCTCGGGCGCATCGAGGAGGGCCTCGCCGAAGCGCGGATGGCGACCGAGCTGCTGCGCGACGGAGACGTGACCGCGATCTCCGAGCTCGACGCAGTCGTCGACGCGATGGCACGCGAGATCGCCGAGCTCAAGACCCGGACGAGCACCGGCTCGGCGTAGCCAGATCTTCGGTGCTTTGAGCTGGATGAGGCGCTACCGTGTGCTCATCGGCTCCCGGGTCGGAACGGCTCGGTGGCTGTCAACCGAAAGGGACAGGATGCAAAGCGCCGTGTGCGCGCAGGACATCGAGCCATGCGCGAACGAGCGGGCTGACCGGATCGCGACGGGGACCGTGACCGTGGTGCCGTTGCTTGCCCTGGGACTCGTGGCCTGGCAGGCGTGGGAAAGCCTGCTGCACTGGCACGACTTCGTCGTCTTCGCCGTCCTCTACGTGCTCACCGGTTTGGGCATCACCGTCGGCTTTCATCGCCATTTCACCCACCGCGCCTTTAAGACGAGCAAGCCGGTGCGCGCCGCGCTGGCGATCCTCGGTACCGCAGCGATCGAGGGTCCGATCACCGCCTGGGTCGCAGACCATCGCAAGCACCACGCCTTCTCCGACCAGCAGGGGGACCCGCATAGTCCCCACGTGGATCACGGCCACGGCCTCCGGGGCGCGCTGCGCGGTCTCGCGCACGCGCACCTGGGCTGGCTGTTCCTGCACACACAGCGCGGCAACAAGGCGCGCTACGCGCCCGACCTGATCGCCGACCCGGTGATCCGATTCATCGATCGAACGACGCTGCTGTGGATCGCGCTCGGGCTGCTGGCCCCGTTCGGCATGGGCTGGGCGCTGGGCGGCTCGCTGCAGGCCGGCCTGACCGGCCTTCTCTGGGGAGGGGCGGTACGGATCCTGCTCCTGCACCACGTCACGTTCTCGATCAACTCGCTGTGCCACTTCTTCGGCCGCCGCCGCTTCGAGACCGGCGACGAGTCACGCAACCTCGCCTGGCTGGCGCCGCTGTCCTTCGGCGAGGCCTGGCACAACAACCATCACGCGTTCCCGACCTCGGCAGCACACGGCCTGCGCTGGTATGAGCGCGCGCTCGACACGAGCGCGCTCGTCATCGCGGCGATGGAGCGGCTCGGCCTCGTCTGGGATGTCGTGAAGGTCAGCAAGGAGCGTCAGGCAAGCAAGCAGCTCGTGCCCGCGTAGCGCGCGGTCAGCAGCGAACGTAGGCCGTGAAGTTGCGCCCGACGCGGGCGCGCACGAATCCGGGCGGCGGCAGCTGGACGAGCGGCGAGTCGCCGATCTGGTCGAACGGGCCGTAGGCCGGGTGCTTGAGAAAGAGCGTCCCGCCGGTGACGAGGATCGCGACGCCGCCGCGGCGGCTGCGTGCAGCCGTGCGCGGATCGCTGCGGGCGAGCACGTCATCGACGCCTGCATCCGCGATCCAGCGCACGTCGGCGACGAGCTTGTGGTTGGGCAGCGTGATCGGGCCGCACGAGCGGGCGGCGCGCACCGATCGCGAGGCGAGAAGCGCGGTCAGGTCCTCGCGGACGCTCTGGCGCAGGTGCAGCTCGCGATCGATGTACGCGGGGCTGAAGTTCAGCGCCGTGTACGCGACGCCAGCGACCACCACGGCGAGCGAGCCCGCCGCCCACGCCCGGCGAGCGCGACTGCCGCTTGGCAGCCGGCCAAAGCCGGCGAGCGCGAAGGCGGCGAACAGGAGCAGCGCGAGCGCCGCGACGAGCAGGTAACGGTTGATGACCGAGAAGCCGCGCAGGGAGACGGCCAGGAACATGCCCATGCCCCACAGCAGCAGCGTGAGCGGGACGAGCAGGCGCTCGCGCGGCACCATCCGCCAGGCGAGCACGATCCCTGCCAGGCCGGCGACGAACACCGGCGGCTTGGTCAGCTCGCTGAGGAAGCGCAGCGTGACGCCGGGCAGCTCGGTCAGCGACTGGCGCCGATTGAGCTGGGCCGCGAGCTCGGTCGTGTACTGCAGCGAATAGATCGGCGAGCCGGTCACGATCCAGTCGCTCAGCGCCCAGGTCAGCGGCGCGAGCGCGCAGATGAGCCCGGCGCCGATCCACTGGCGCAGCGGCCGGCCCCACGCGATCCGGATCGCGTAGAGGCCCGCGAGCACCCAGGCCTCCGGGCGCAGGAGACCGGCCAGCGTCAGCAGAACCCAGACGGCGCCGCCGCGCCGCGGCCGGTGGACCTCCAGTGCGGCCGCCGACAGGAGAAGCGCGAGGTACGGGACGTCGATGTAGCCGCGCGCCGCGAAGAACGGGAAGTCCAGCCTGCTGAGCAGCAGCAGCGCCGCGACGAGCCCGACGGCCCAGCCGAACGCCTTCTTGCCGAGCGCATACATCGCTGCCACGAGGGCGACGAAGGACAGGATGCAGAGCCCGAGCAGTACGCGGTCGCCAGCGGCGCCGAGCGCCGAGATCGGGATGCTGATCGCGACCCACAGCGGATGCTGCGTCGGCGCGCGGTAGGCGTCGAACGACGGCAGCTGCCCGTCGAGGATCTCGCGCCCCCACAGCAGCGAGTACAGCGAGTCGTAGTTCGGATAGGTCGGGTACAGGACAAAGCCGGCGACGGCGGCCGCCGCGAGCGCGGCGAGCGCAAGAAGCTCCCAGCGCGAGGACGGCTTCAGGCGCACGGATCCGAGCGCCCGGGGCGAGCGGTTGAGGACGGCTGGGCTGCGCACGGCGGGAGGCGCCGCACGATACGGACCGCGACCCGGTGGGTGTGAACGGCTCGCTCACACAGCACGAAGGCGACCGCGTCAGGCGGTCGCCTTCGAAACAGCGAATACTCCGGGATGTCGAGCGGCCCGGTCCGCGGCGATCAGAGCGCCTGAACGTTGACCGCCTTGGGCCCCTTGTCGCCGGCCTCGGCGTCGTAGCTGACCTTTGCCCCCTCGGCGAGCGAACGGTATCCCTCGCCCACGATGCCGGTGTGATGCACGAACAAGTCCTTCTGTCCGTCATCGGGGCTGATGAAGCCAAAGCCCTTGTCGTCGCTGAACCACTTCACGGTTCCGGTAGCCATGTCTTGCGGTACTCCTCGGATGGTGTGCTGCGTTCCCCGAGGATGCTTTCAAGGCAACGACACGGGCGCTGGCACTGCTTCGCCGGGCACCTTGCCCGGCCTTTCAGGGAGAACGGTAGCGGGTCACTACGCTGCTTGCCTATGCCGGCAACAAGAAATGACCTGCGCAACGTCGCGATCGTTGCTCACGTCGACCACGGAAAGACGACGCTCGTCGACGCCATGCTCTGGCAATCGGGCGCGTTTCGCGTCGGTCAGGACGTCCAGGACCGGGTCATGGACTCGATGGATCTCGAGCGCGAGAAGGGCATCACGATCCTCGCCAAGAACACGTCGGTCCTCCACGGCGACGTGAAGCTCAACATCGTCGACACGCCCGGACACGCGGACTTCGGCGGCGAGGTCGAGCGCGGCCTGTACATGGTCGACGGGATCCTGCTGCTCGTCGACGCCAGCGAGGGCCCGCTGCCGCAGACGCGCTTCGTGCTGCGCAAGGCGCTCGAGGCGCGCCTGCCGGTGATCCTCGTCGTCAACAAGGTCGACCGCCCCGACGCACGGATCGACGAGGTCGTCGACGAGGTCTACGAGCTGTTTCTCGACCTCGACGCCGACGAGTCGCAGATCGACTTCCCGATCGTCTACTCCAACGCGAAGGCCGGCCACGCGTCGCTGGACCCTGACGACCTCGGCGACTCGCTCAAGCCGCTGCTCGATCTGCTCGTGCAGCGTATCCCGCCGCCGTCGTATGAGCCCGACCACCCGCTGCAGGCGCAGGTGACGAACCTCGATGCCTCGCCCTACGTCGGGCGCCTGGCGCTCTGCCGCGTGCGCCACGGCACGATCCGCAAGGGCCAGCAGGTGTCGTGGTGTCGCGCCGACGGCACGATCGAGCAGGCGAAGATCTCCGAGCTCTACGTCACCGACAACCTGGACCGCGTCGACGCCGAGGAGGCCGGACCGGGCGAGATCATCGCCGTGGCGGGCATGGCGGACATCACGATCGGCGAGACGCTCGCCGATCCGGAGGACCCTCGCCCGCTACCGGTCATCACCGTCGACGAACCGTCGCTGTCGGTGACGATCGGGATCAACACCTCGCCGCTGAGCGGCAAGCACGGCTCGAAGCTCACCGCCCGCCAGGTGCGCGCGCGGCTGGACGCCGAGCTCGTCGGGAACGTGTCGCTGCGCGTCTACGACACCGAGCGGCCGGACACCTGGGAAGTCCAGGGTCGCGGCGAGCTGCAGCTCGCGATCCTCGTCGAGATCATGCGCCGCGAGGGCTACGAGCTGACGGTCGGCAAGCCGCAGGTCGTCACGCGCGAGGTCGACGGCAAGCTCTGCGAGCCGGTCGAGCGCGTCGCGATCGACGTGCCCGAGGAGTACGTCGGCGTCGTCACCCAGCTGCTCGCGCTGCGCAAGGGACGGATGGAGGCGCTCGTCAACCACGGCACTGGGTGGGTGCGGATGGAGCAGCTCGTTCCGGCGCGCGCCCTGATCGGCTTTCGCACCGAGTTCCTCACCGAGACCCGTGGCACGGGGCTGCTGCACCACGTCTTCGAGGGCTGGGAGCCGTGGTTCGGCGAGCTGCGCACGCGTCCGACCGGTGCGCTCGTGGCAGACCGCCGCGGCAAGGTGGCCTCGTTCGCGCTGTTCAACCTGCAGGAGCGCGGGACGATGTTCGTCGGCCCTGGCGAGGAAGTCTACGAGGGCATGATCGTCGGCGAGAACAGCCGCTCCAACGACCTCGACGTCAACGCGGTCAAGGAGAAGCACCTGACCAACCACCGCTCGTCGACCGCCGACGAGCTCGTGCGCCTGGTGCCGCCGCGCAAGCTGTCGCTCGACCAGGCGCTGGAGTTCCTGCGCGAGGACGAGTGCATCGAGGTGACGCCAGACATCGTGCGGCTGCGCAAGGTCTCGCTCGACCAGGTCAGCCGCGTGAAGCTGGCGCGGACCGCGAAGCGCGGCTGATCGCGCTCGGCCCTCAGCCGCCTTCGTGGCGCAGCTCATGACGGACGCGATTGCGCGCGTCGCCGTAGTTGCGGGTCTCGATCGCGATCAGGATCGCGAGCGCGGCTGCGAGCACGCCCAGCGTCGCCAGGGCCGGGATCTCGACCGCTACCGGGATGAACGCGACGAGCGCAGCGGCAAGGGCGAGCCGCCGCGTGTTGAGCGTGTGGATGTGGCGGTAGCGGAAGGCGACATGGGCGAGCAGGTACATCGCGGTGCCGCCGAGCAGGGCGGTGACCGGCACGAGCTTCAGCGGGTCCTCGACGTGGCCGAGCGTCTTCTTCATCCCCAGCGCGACGAGCACGATTCCGGCGACCATCGGGAAGTGCATGTACGAATAGGAGTCGCGCGCCATTTCGTTCTGGTGGCGCCCCGGCTGCGCCTCCGCGAGCCGCCGCGCGGCGACGAGCGCGACGATGTCGAAGTACAGCCACCACAGCGCCGCCGCGACCGCCGTGCCGAGGGTTGCCGCAAGCACGATGCCGAGATCGACCTTCGCATCGGCGCCGACACCGACCGCGACGATCGACTCCCCGATGGCGATGATCACGATCAGCGCGTGGCGCTCGGCGAAGTGATGCGGTACGAGTCTCCAGCCCTCGGCGTCGATCAGGTACGTCCCGCCCATGTCGAGCGCCAGCGCGAGCGCCCACAACCCGCCCTGCAGCAGGCCGTCGGCGAACGACGCTGCTACGAGCAGCCCGACGCCGATCGCGGTGCTGATCGCGAGGCGGACGACGGACTTGCGAAAGAGCGGATCCTCGCTGCTGGCGAGCATAAACAGCGCGATGTGCGCGACGCGGACGAGGGCGTACGCAAGCGCGAAGATCAGCGCCGCGTCGTCGAACGCGTGCGGCACGCACAGCCCGACGACGAGCAGCGCCGCCATCGCAGCGAAGATCACGAGCCGGACCGCGTCCTCCTCGGGATCGAGCACGCTGGTCAGCCATGAGTAGCCGACCCACGACCACCACATCACGCCGAGCACGAGCAGGCCCTTGGCGAGCCCCTCCCACGTCGGCTCGGCCGCCATCAGCGCCGTGCACTGCGTCAGCCCGAGCACGAAGACGAGGTCGAAGAACAGCTCCAGCGGCGTGACGGTCTCCTCGTCGCGCAGAACCGCCGTCATGCGTCGCTGCTGTCCGCGCGCAACCTCGGTGGTCATCCAGCGATCTTCGCAGCGCCCGGGCGGCGCGACCACTGCGACCCGTTCTCAGGCGGCGCCGAGCTCGGCCAGCCGCCGTTCGAGCAAGCGCCGCTCGCCGTCGTCGTGGACGAGCGCCAGCGCACGGCGGTAGGCGTCGCGGGCCTCCTGCGTTCGACCGAGGCGGCGCAGCAGCTCGCCGCGCGTGGCGTGCAGGTAGCGGAAGTCCTCGAGGGCGAGGCGATCGACGATCTCGAGCCCCGCCACGGGGCCATCCGCCTCGGCGACGGCGAAGGCCCGGTTCAGCTCGACGACCGGCGAGTCGGTGAGACGGGCAAGCTCGCCGTAGAGCGCGGCGATCTGGGGCCAGTCGCGCGGCTCGTCGGCATGCAGGGACGCGATCGCCGCCTGCACGACGTAGGGACCCCGTCCGTGCAGCGCGAGGGCGCGGTCGAGCAGCGCCCGTCCGTCGGCGATCTTCGCTGTGTCCCAGAGCGAGGAATCCTGGTCGGCGAGCAACACCAGGTCGCCCTCCCGAAACCGAGCCGCGCGGCGCGCGTCGTGCAGCAGCATCATCGCGAGCAGACCGTGCACCTCGGGCTCGTCGGGCATCAGCTCGGCGAGCGCCCGCCCGAGCCGGAGCGCCTCGGCCGCCAGCTCCCCGCGGCCACCGTAGCCCTCGTTGAAGATCAGGTAGACGACCGCGAGCACGGCGGAGAGCCGATCGGGCAGCAGGTGGTCCGGAGGCACCCGAAACGGGATCCCGGCGGCCTTGATCTTGCGCTTGGCCCGCACCAGCCGCTGCGCCATCGTCGGCTCTGCGACGAGGAACGCGCGGGCAATCTCGCCGGTGGTCAGGCCACCGAGCGTCCGCAAGGTAAGAGCGACCTGCAGGTCGGTGGCGAGTGCCGGATGACAGCAGGTGAAGACGAGCTCGAGTCGCTCGTCTGGAACGGTCGTCTCGTCCACGCTGTCCGGCGCTATCTCGGACACCTGGAGCAGGCGAGTCTTCGCGGCCAGCGTGCGATCGCGGCGCATGCGGTCGATGGCACGGTTGCGCGCCGTCGTCAGCAGCCACGTTCGGGGGCTGGCGGGGGCTCCGTCTCGCGGCCAGCGCTCGGCGGCGATCGCGAACGCCTCCTGCGCGGCGTCCTCGGCGAGGTCGAAGTCGCCGAGAAAGCCGATCAGGGCAGCGAGAACATGTCCCCACTGCTCGCGGAAGGCCTGCTCGAGGATCGCTACCGCTCCACCACCGGGCGCACCTCGATCGCGCCGCCCATGCGCGCCGCCGGGATCCGCGTGGCCAACTCGATCGCAGCGTCAAGGTCGTCGGCGTCGAAGAAGAGGTAGCCGCCGACCGCCTCCTTCATCTCCACGAACGGCCCGTCGGTGATCAGCGGCTTGCCGTCCTGCACTCGCACGGTCGTGGCCGTCTCGGGGGGCGCCAGCTGTACGCCGGGGCTGACGCCGGGGGTCTCGTTGATCGCCCGGTAGGCGCCGTAGATCTCCTTCTGCTCGTCCTCCGAGAGGCTCGCCCACTCCTCCGGCGACCGTGGCGTCGGGGCGGCGCCTTGATGAATCAGCATCATGTACTTCATCGCTTCCTCCTGCTCGGAATGGTCGCCCATAAGACGAACGGGGAGCGACGAAATCGACAGCTCCGCGTCAAAGATCGACGCAGCCTCCGACGGCCACGCCGGAACGGTGGAGTATCGTCGGACGGGCGGAGCTGAACGGTGCTGATGACGAAGCCTCTAATCGCGATCGCACTGGCCGTCGCAGTGGCGGGTGGCGCGGTCTCCCCCGCCAGCGCCGCCTTCGTCAGCAAGCGCGACGCGCGGGCGTACGTGGTTCGCGCCGTGCCGCGTGGCGCGCCGCGCGTGCTGCTGCGCGACGAGCGCTCGCAGTTCTTTCACACCGCACGGCTGTGGGTCGAACCGGCGCAGAGCTGCGACCGGCGCGCCGCCACGGCCGTCAACTGCCGCTTCAGGGCGCGTCTGGTGCCCGACGCCGCACACCGCAAGCGCAACTGGTGGCCGATCTCCTGCCGCGGCGCGGTGCTCGTCCGGCGCCTGGACGACGGCAGCCTGACAGGCACGCAGGGTCCCTACACCTGCCGAACCGAGCGCTCCTGAGCTGAGCAGCCGCGCGGCGAGAGCGCCGCCGGCGTGCCGTTCACCCCGTGTCGCGCGTCGATCGCGGCAGCGCCACGAGTCGATGGTCGGCGGTGAACAATCGCCGCACGGCGCCGAGCGCCGTCACCGCCGTCGTCGTCGCGACACCTCCGAGGATCAGGTACATCAGCGCGAGCTGGACGAGGACCGCGTCGACCGGGTCCACGCCCGCGAGGATCAGCCCGGTCATCGCGCCGGGCAGGAAGACGATGCCGAGCGCCTTCGTGTTCTCGATCTGCGGCGACAGCGCGGTCCGCAGGACGCCGCGAACGATCGGACGCGACGCGGCTGACCACGGCTGGCCGAGCGCGAGGCGCGCCTCGACCTCGGGACGGCCCTCGGACAGCGCCTCGACGAGCCGCTCGGCGACGACGATCGCGGACTTCATCGAGTTGCCGACCAGCATCCCCGCGACGGGCACGAGCGTGCGGCCCTCGACCGGGAACATGCCCAGGCCGAAGGCGACCGCGAAGCCGATCGCCGCCGACGCGCCGTTCGCGACGAGCGAGATCCAGAACAGGCCCGGCACGGCGGGCGCGCGGCGGCGCGTGGTCGCCGCCGCGAACACGACGATCCCGACCACCCACAGCCACGACCAGACGAGCGGCGTCTTCGGCTCGATGACGATCGCGAGCGCGGCGCCGACGGCGATCAGCTGAGCGAAGGCGCGCACGACCGACACGACGAGGTCGCGCTGGATGCGCAACCGCAAGCGCCAGCCGATCGCCAGCGCGACGGCGACGAGCACGAGCGATGCGGCGAGCCCTTCGAAGCCGACGTCATCGCCCATCGCCGAACACCTCCGGTGCCGAGCCGCTGCGGTCGACGTGCCCGACGGCGATCAGCAGCACGTGATCGGCGAGCCGGCGCATCTGCTCCTGCGAGTGCGTGACCCACACGACCGGTGTCCCGTCGTCGACGAGCTCGCGCGCCAGACGCTCGAGCACCGCCGCGGCCTCGCCGTCCAGCGACGACGTCGGCTCGTCCATCAGCAGCACGCGCGGCCGCGTCGCCAGCGCACGCGCCAGGCACACGCGCTGCGCCTCGCCGCCCGACAGCTCGCCGGCGTCGCGCTCCAGGAACGCGCGCTGCAAGCCCGCACGTTCGAGCAGTTCGGCAAGCGCGTCGTCGTCATCGCGCGCCGGAGCGGCCTCGCGCAGGTTGTCGCGCACCGTGCCGGCGAAGGTCACGGGGCGCTGGAAGACCATCGCGACCTCGCGCCGCAGCTCGAGCGGGTCGCGCTGTGCGATGTCGTCGCCGCGGTGACGCACGCGGCCCTCGCTCGGTACCTCGAGGCGGTTGCAGAGCCGCAGCAGCGTCGACTTGCCAGATCCCGACGGCCCGGCCACGACCGTCAGCCCGCCGTCGGGCAGCGATGCGTCGAGTCGCTCGAGCCGGCGTGCCTCGCGCGGGCCCACGCTCACCTGCTCGAAGCTGAAGAGCGCGGGCGGCGGCACAGCCGCAGTATCGCCCAGCGACTTGTAGTTGCGCGCGCAATCAGTTAGCCTGTTGGCATCGGGACAAGCTCGCAGACACGCCGCATCGCACGTCTTTTCAGGCCCTACCGAGCGCGGCTCGCGTCGGTACTCGGGCTGATCGCGCTCTCTGCCGGCCTGGCGATGATCACGCCGTTTTTGCTGCGCGACGTGCTCGACACGGCGATCCCGCAGAACGACACGCAGCTGCTCGCCTGGCTTGTCGGCGGGATGATCGCGATCTCGATCGTCACGGGCGCGCTCGGGGTCGCCCAGACCTGGTTGTCCAACCTCGTCGGCCAGCGCGTCATGCACGACCTTCGGGCGTCGGTCTACCGTCACCTGCAGCGCCTGTCGCTCGCGTTCTTCACCCGCACCCGCACCGGCGAGGTGCAGTCGCGGGTCGCTAACGACATCGGTGGCGTGCAGAACGTCGTCACGAGCACCGCGACGTCGATCGTGTCCAACGCGACGACCGTGCTCGCCACGATCGTCGCGATGATCCTGCTGGACTGGCGCCTGGCCGTCTTCAGCCTCGCGCTGCTGCCGTTCTTCGTCTGGCTCACGCGCCGCGTCGGCCACGAGCGCAAGAAGATCGTCTCCAAGCGCCAGGGACGGCTGGCGGACATCAGCGTGCTCGTCGAGGAGTCGCTGTCGGTCTCGGGCGTGCTGCTCGGCAAGACGATGGGCCGTACCGACGAGCTCGCCGACCGCTTCACCGCCGAGTCGGCGGACCTCGCCGACCTCGAAGTGCAGTCGCGGATGGCCGGACGCTGGCGGATGGCCTCGGTCCAGATGAGCTTCTCGGTCATGCCGGCGCTCGTCTACCTGTTTGCGGGACTCACGATCGCCGGCGGCTCCAGCGCGATCTCGATCGGCACCGTCGTGGCGTTCACGACGCTGCAGACCCGGCTGCTGTTTCCGATCGGCTCGCTGCTGAACGTCTCGATCGACGTGCAGAGCTCACGCGCGCTGTTCGACCGGATCTTCGAGTACCTCGACCTGCCGGTCGAGATCACCGAGCGCCCGGACGCCGTCGACCTCGATCCGCGCACGGTCCGGGGCGAAGTGACATTCGAGAACGTCTCCTTCCGCTACGAGGAGGACGGCGTGCAGACCCTCGACGGCGTCGATCTGGTCGTCGCGCCCGGCACGAAGACGGCGATCGTCGGCGAGACGGGATCGGGCAAGACGACGCTCGGCTACCTCGTCGCGCGCCTGTATGACGTCACCGGCGGCCGCGTCGCGATCGACGGTGTCGACGTGCGCGATCTCTCGTTTCAGTCGCTCGCGCGCACGGTCGGCCTCGTCTCCCAGGAGACGTACCTCTTCCACGCCTCGATCGCCGAGAACCTGCGCTTCGCCCGGCCCGAGGCGAGCGACGACGAGCTCGTTCGGGCAGCTCGCGCCGCTCGGATCCACGAGCTCATCTCCTCGCTGCCAGACGGCTACGACACCGTCGTCGGCGAGCGCGGCTACCGCTTCTCCGGCGGCGAGAAGCAGCGCATCGCGATCGCGCGGACGATCCTGCGCAACCCACCGGTGCTCGTGCTCGACGAGGCAACCTCGGCGCTCGACAGCGAAACCGAGCGCGCGGTTCAGGAGGCGCTGGACCAGCTCGCGGAAGGTCGGACGACGATCGCGATCGCCCACCGCCTGTCGACGGTCCGCGACGCCGACCAGATCGTCGTCCTCGACGGCGGGCGGATCGTCGAGCGCGGCCGCCACGACGAGCTGCTCGAGCAGGGCGGCCGCTACGCGGCGCTGGTCACCGGTGGCGAGGCTGCCTGGCTGAAGCCGCTGAGCGCCGCCATGGACTACTGACGGGCGGGCTTCACATACGCGAGCACGCTGCCGAGCCCGCGCGTGCTTGGAGCGATGCCCGCCTGGAGGTCGGCGCGCAGCCACTGCAGGCCTGCGCGCGTCTGCTCGGGGTGGTCACGCTCGAGCCGCTCGAAGATGCTGGTCTGGCGATACCAGCGCGGGTCGGCGACGCGTTCGGGATAGCCCGCCATCGCTGCGAGCGAGGCGTCCTGCAGATCGGCGAACTCGACTGCCAGCCGGCGCGCGCCCGGCAGATGGGCAAGCAGATCGGCGAGCATCAGGTGGCCACTGACGATCCATTCACGCAGCGACGGGAAGTAGTCGCCGAACCACAGCCCGGCGAGGTCCTCACGCGTGAAGACCATGACCGCGAGCCGCCCGCGCGGCCGCAGGATCCGGCGCGCCTCGGCGAGCGCACGGGCGGGCTCCTCGACGTGGTGCAGCATCGAGACGAGCATCGCCGCGTCAACGCTCTCGTCGTCCAGCGGCAAGTGCTGAGCATCGCCGGCGACCGTGTCCAGCCCCTTGGCCGCGGCCTGCGTGAGCATCGCCGGCTCGCGATCGACGACAACCGGATCCCAGCCCTCGCCACGCAACGCCCGCGAGTAGTTGCCGGTCCCTCCGCCGATGTCGGCGAGTCGGCGCCCCAGAGCACCGTCCAGCGCCTCGCGCAACGGGCCGAGCACCGAGGGGCTGGCCGCGCGCGTCTCGTCATACGTCCGCGCCTGATTTGAGTAGTCGGGCAGCAGACTCGACGAGCACACGTGCGCGATAGTACGCGGGGCGCAGTCCACAGGACGGCCCCGGTCAGGACGAGCAGCGAGATCTGGTCGTTGGACGTACTCGAGCTCGAGGCACCCGCGTCGAGCGCAGCCGGATCTGCGCCCGTGGGATGCTGCGGACGTGACCGCAGCAGTGACCGCGCTGGCGACGACGCCCGTCAAGGGCCTGCGCGTGGTTGCTCGGCCCGAGCTGACGCTGGCGCCGTCGGGAGCCCCCGACAACCGCCGCTTCTACCTCGTCGACGAGCGCGGATGGATGGTCAACGGCAAGCACGCCGGCACGCTCAGCACGGTCGTCGCCGACTACCGCCACCCCGATCGAGCGCTGACGCTGACCTTTCCGGATGGCGAGGTCGTGGGTGGCACGGTGCAACTCGGGGCGCCGATCGACACGCGCTTCTTCTCGCGTCCCGCGAGGGCGAGACCAGTGCTCGGAGCGTGGTCGGGCGCGCTGTCCGAGCACATCGGCCAGGCGCTGCAGCTGGTCGAGAGCCTCGGCCGTTCGGGAGTCGACCGCGGCCGGCTGGGCGCGGTGAGCCTCATCTCACGCGCGTCGCTGCGTGGACTCGCGCGCGTCGCCGAGACGCGGGACATCGACGCCCGCCGCTTCCGCATGCTGATCGAGATCGACGGTGTGGCCGCACACGCAGAGGATGCGTGGATCGGCGCGCCCGTACGGGTCGGCGCCGCGGTCGTGCGCTTCGCGGGTCACGTCGGACGCTGCTCGATCACGACGCGCCATCCCGAGAGCGGGCTCGTCGACCTGCCGACGCTCGACCTGCTGCGCCTCTACCGCGCTGGCCTGGACACGACCGAGCCGCTGGCGTTCGGCATCTACGGCGAGGTGCTCGAGGGCGGGCGCGTGGCGGTCGGCGACGCTATCGTGCCGTACCGCTGAGAGCTTTCGCCTTGGAGAGCCGCACCTGCTCGCTTACCAAGATCCATGCACCTCCTCAGTACCGCAACACGGCCGCGATCTGGCCGCGCTGCGCGAGCTCGTCGGGATGATGGCGGAGCGGTAGGACCTCCGCCGACTGGTCGATGGCCGCCTCGATCGCCTTCTCGAGCACGCCCGGATCCTGCGGCTGCCAGCGCTCGTCGTAGAGGAGCACCTCCACGCGGTATTGCTCGAGCATCGCCAGAACGTCCTCGAGGCCCGCGACGGCGCGCTCGCCGCGGCCAAGACGCTCGGCGAGACGGTCCAGCACGTCGCGCTCGTGACGGCGCTCATCCTCCTCGAAGCAGGGTATCGCCGCGTGGCGGACCCCATCCGGGTGCGCGGTCGTGACCTCGATCTCGAAGCGGCCGACGAGCTTCTCGCGCGCCGGGTTGCTCATCGTCTCCTCGAAGCGGGGCGCGATCTCCGGCGGGCCGCCGACGAGCACACGGTCGAAGTTGGCGCGCTGCAGGTGCTGGTCGAGCTCGTGCGCGGTGTGCTTGAGATGCTGGTCGACCTGGTGCTCGACCCAGCGCTGGTGGTCGGTAGGGCCGCTGCGCTCGTGGCGGCCGGCAAGCGGATCTTCGAGGCGCTCGAATTCCTCGATGTGATCGGTGTTGCCGTGCAGAAAGCGCGCGCTGCGGCTGTCGACGAGGACGACGAGCCAATCGCGGGTATCGCCGGCCTCGACGAGCGGTGTGACGTATGGCGAGTCGTCGATGACGATGCGCGTCTGCGTCGGACGCGGGAGCGTGTACGCCTCGAAGATGCCCGCTGCGCTGGCAGCGAAGATCACGGCGCCGCGCCCGCGCTTGGGCTGGTAGCGATCGAAGAACGCGGACGC
>JAWVGJ010000013.1:0-72304 GCA_033855115.1 Solirubrobacteraceae bacterium | reverse complement strand
CGTGCAGCGCAGGCGACTGCGTGTCCGTCCTCGTGGCCATGCTCATCGTGTCTCCATCCGTTAGGCGGGGCGGCCGTCGCGCATCAGCTCGCGGTCGGGCAGCTCGTTCACCTCGCGCCACACCTGGATGCGGCGCGGGGAGATACGAAACCAGCGGTACGGCGCGGCCCGCCTATGCGGCTCAAAGCCGTTGCGGGCGGCGAAGCGGTCACCCCGCTGCTGCGGCAGCGCGTCGATCTCGAGACCTCGACTTCGCGCTCGGTGTCGCAACGACGCTGGGGGCGGGAGCGAGGGTCGCCACTCATTGGTCCTGAAGCAGCCCGAGGACGTTGCCATCGGGGTCGGTGACGGTGGCCACCAAGCGGCCGCCACCGACGTCGTGCGCGGGCTCCTTCACGGTGGCACCCGCGGCGGTCACCTCAGCCAGCTTCGCCTCGATGTCCGGCACGTGCCAGTAGGCCACCGGTGACGTCATGCCCTGCGGTCCACCGCCCGGCACCAGCCCGATGTGCTGGCCCTCGGCCTCGAAGCCGACGTAGTAGGACCCGTCGGTCTGCGGCGGAACGCCGAGCAGGGCGGCGTACACCGCCTTGGCCGTCGCCAGGTCGGACACGGGGTGCAGCACGGTCTTGATTCCCTGGGTGGAAGAGCCGGTCATGGTCACTCCTGAAGTCGTGGGTCACATCGACCCGTGTGTCTTGTCGAGCTTAAAGACGAACGGGAAGCCCGGAAATCGACCGGCCGGGCTGGTCGGTGGGGCCGACCGTGATCCAGCGCATCCCGCCGTATGCGACGTCGTTGCGGACCTCGAAGCCGAGAGCGTCACGATAGAAGAAGCCCAGGGATGCGTCCGGGTCGTCCTGCGGGAGGAAGGTCGAATGAATGGTGATGCTGATGGCGGTCACTCTAGCTGCGGCTCGGTGACCGGCGCTTCTGGATTCCAGATCGGTTTGGTCACCTGTTTCGCCACGTACGACGGCATCCCCGCTGTCGCGCGCGCCTCGTGGGGCCGGGTAGGTGCTGGGCGGCATACCGACCAGGTCGGTGAAGCGATCTCGACAAGCTCGAGGTCGACAACCGCGTCAAGATCGCCCTGCTCGTGCAGGACGCGGGCAGCCGCTAGGCGGCGATCCGCTCGAGCTCTGGCGACGACTGAAAGCCCTCGACCGCACGTAGGATCGCTCGCAGCGCGGCCGGGTCGCTCGGCATGCCGCAATGTGTCGCCCTGATCTCCACGTTCGTGCCGTGAGGGTCGAGGCAGGCGCGCCAGTCCACGACGCCATCACGACGCGAGAACAGCGAGACCGCGCCGATGCTCGCCGGCAGGGGGGCCCAGACGTCATGGTCGAATCCGCGGCAGCACTCCCGCGTGCCACGGCACCCGAACCGCATGAGCCCGGGAACGCCGAGACTGCCAAGCGCGGCAAGCGTTACGAGGTTGGCCCAGAGCACCGGGTGTACCGCAAGCTGGTCGCGGTGTGGCGAGCCGAGCGTCACGACGCCGCTGACAAGATCTGGGCGCCGTTGCGCTGCTGCGCGGGCGAGCAGTCCGCCACGGCTATGTCCGACGAGCGCCACGCGACCTCCGCGGTGAGCGGCGATCGCCTCGATGCGCGTCACCAGCTGCCGCACCATGGTGCCCGAGCACCCGACGTTGCTTCGGATGCTGGATGGCCAGACTGCCCATCCATGATCGTCAAGGGCGTTCGCCAAGGGTTCGAGCGAGTCGTCGCCGGCGAACAGTCCGGGTACAAGCAGCACGGGCGCGCCGGAGGAGACCGGATCTGGCTGCGGCGGCGCGAGCCCGCCCCGGAGCATGCTCAGCAGGAGGCCTGCCGCACGGGCTTCGCGCCACAGCGGCGGGATCACCCGGCGCGGCAGCAGCGAGCGCGCCGCTCCGAACGCGGGCGTGCCCGGCGCAGCGCTGCTAAGCGTGCGGCTTGGTGTGGTCGCCTCGGCGCGATTGGGCACTGCGCCGGCGACGCTGATCCCTGCGGACCCCTCGACGAGCGTGAGCCCACGTTTGCACTCGCGCTCGCGTGTCCGCTCATCCTCGACGACCCCGATGTCCATGCTGCGCGCGATGCGCGGGTCATCGCTCGTGGCGAGAGGGCCGGCACCTGCGCGGCGGGCCGCAGTGCCACCGCCAGAATGGCCTGCGAGAGGGTGGAGGTTGACGGGGCCCATCGAGAAGTAAGAGCAGCTGGACGCCGCCCGCGATACATACCGCGCGATGAACGCGCCGTCAGGAAGGCACGAGGTCGAAGGCGAACGCCCTTGCGACGTCGGGACGGCGCTTGACGATGCCGACCTTCGCCTCCCAGACCGCCCAGCGCTCGAGCACCGCGCGGTTCAGACGTAGCCCGCGCGCGTAGGTGGGCGCGACCGCGCGCAACTGAGCGCGAACGAGGTCCCGGTCGGCCGCCGCGGCAGCGTCGGCGACCCGCGCGACGGCGAGCTCTGGATGCGACAGCGTGTCTTCGAGCCCGGCGGCCAGTGCGGCGATGGCTGCCCGTATGTCGTTTCGCCGCGCGGCCAGCGTCTCGCGCGAGGTGATGACGAGGACCTCCGGATACGGCGGCGCACCATAGTCCTCGACCTTGAACGCCTTGACGGGCCGGCCGCGCTCGCGCAGCGCGATGCCCTCGGCGTTCCAGAAGGCGGGTACGGCGTCGACGCGCCGGGTGAGCAGCCGCTGGACTGCCGAGAAGCCGATCGTCACCTGTCGCACCGTGCCGGCATCCGCGCCGTCGGCCTGCATGATGGCCTTCAAAAACGCCGGGTCGGACGGCAGCCCCGAAACGCCCACCGTTCGGTGCTCGAGATCTCTCGGACGGCCGATGCCGGGCTGGGCCAGCAGCGCCGCGAGCGGCCGGCCGACAAGCGCACCGACCGCGACGACGTCAGCGCCCTTCTCCCGAGCAAGCGCCAGGTCGTGGATGTCCAGTAGCGCGAGCTGCGCGCGCCCGCTGGCCACGAGCTTGACACCGTCTGGACCCTGACCGGGCTGGCGGATGCGCAGACGGATGCCACGCCGGCGGTCGAGGCCCTCGCGGACGGCGGTGAACACCGGCGCCTGGACGGGGTTCGGCGTGAAGTCCAGCGCCAGTGTGACCTCTCGCGGCGTCGGACCGCCCGCTCCGCGATCGTCGCCGCCGCAACCGGCGATCGCGATCAGGGATACGAGCACGCCGGCCGTGGCGAGTAGGCGCGCGATCACGGGCGAGTCCTGCCGCATGGCTCGCCAGGGTGGCGTTGCAGCAGGAATCCCTCGCGAACCAGCCGCCGGACGAGCACGAGGCGTCCGCTGGCGTCGAGCGGGCCGGGCAGCTGCGCGGCCGTGAACGGCGCGGTCGCGGCATGCAGCGCGGCAACCGCCTCGAACGCCTGTGCCGGGAAGCGAACCTGCTTGCCCTCGAAGCGCAGCGCGATGCCACCGCCGGACAGGTTCTCGAGGTCGGCGATGACCGTCGGACGGCGCTCGAGAAGCGTGTCGAGCGCGAGGCGCTCCAGCGAGCGGATCTGGGAGAGCTGACCGTCGAGAATCGCGCGGCGTCCGTCGACAAAGCGCCGCCGCGCGCGGCGAGCCACCTCCTGCGGTCGCAGGCGGCCGGCGAGCCGCTCGACGAGCTCGCCCGGCAGCTCGCCGTGGGCATCCAACGTTCGCCGAAACTCCACGTCGGCGGCGCATTCGGCAAGCGCGGCGCGCAGGGCGTCGATTCGCGTCGGTGGGTGCAGGCCGATCGTGAGGTGCAGCGAGTCGGCGTCAGCCGCGGCCGCTTCATGCGGCCAGCCGCGCGGCATGTAGAGCGTGTCTCCGGCCATCAGCGTGACCTCGTGCAGCGGTTCTCCGACGCGTTCCGCGGGCTGCCAGCGCTGGTCCTTCAGCGGCAGCTCGACGACGGGCTCGTAGATGCGCCAGCGCTTGTGACCCGAAACCTGAAGCACGAAGACGTCGTGCGTGTCGTGGTGCACGGCGAAGCCTTGCGCCGACGCCGGGGTGTAGTAGGCGTTGGCCTGCGCCGGCCAGCCGAGCGCAGCCTCCAGTCCGCGGCAGTAGACGGCGGCCGCATGCCAGTGCAGATGCAGCGCCTGGAGGACGATCGTCGCGCCGGCCGCGTGTTCCTCGCAGATGCGATCCACCAGCGCGGTCGCCGAGAAGCTCCCGGGCCGCCAGGGGATGTCCGTTGTGTAGCTCGACACGGGTAGCTGCGCGCCATCCTTCACGAGCCGGAACGCCGGCGAGCGGATCGCCGTCTCGCATACGAGCCGCTCGACATCGGCGTCCGTCAGGAGCGTCTCGAAGCGACGCGCTTGGCGGCGCGCGACGATCAGCGGGCGGCGGTCGCAGTACTCGTCGAGGAACTCCTGCCGGCCGATCGGATCGAGTGTCAGCTCGAGAGCTGACGGCGCCCGCGGCCGGGCGGGCGCCGCAATGCCGGCGCTAGGCGTCGTCGCCGGCGTCATCACCCGTGTCCGCAGCGTCGCCGGCATCCGACGTGTCGGACGTGTCGCCCGCGTCGCCCGTGTCGTCGCCGGTGTCGTCGCCCGTGTCGTCAGCGGCGTCGTCGGTACTCGCCATCGCGGAGCTGGCGAAGCGGTGTGTTTCAACCTCGTCGTCGGTCAGCGTGACGGGCCCATCTTCGAGATCTCTCATGCGCGCTCCTTCCGGGAACTGGGGTCACGACGATGATCCCCCGCGCGGTGCGAAACGAACCCAAGGCCACGGTCGCCGACGGCCGACCATCAAGCGCCCGCGGCGCCGCCTTCAGGCTCAGACCCAGAGCCGCGTCGTCAGGCCGAGGGATGAAGACACCATGTCGACGCGGCGCGTCATCTGGCGGGCGACCCACAGCCCAGCTCCTCGCGCATGCCCCGAGTGCGGAGGCAGATAGCCGGCCAGCGGGTCGTCGAGGCCGGCGCCGTGGTCGGAAATCTCGCAGACGAACTGCGGCCCGACTCGACCGATGCGCAGCGCTCGGGCACCGCCGCCGTGACGGTGCGCGTTGGCCAGGACCTCTCCGACCGCGATCAGCATGTTGTGGGCCCTCTCCTCGGGCACCTCGGCGGCCGCCATCTCGGCCAGCAGCCGTACGCGCAGCGCGCGGGCGTCGGTCTCGACCGGAACCGCGGACAAGTCCGACACATCATCCGCCGCGGGAGTCCGGGCCCGCACGATGTCCTCGGGGCGGTGGTAGTGGTCGTTGTCGTGCCACCGCTCGTTCATGGTCCGCGGATGCGTCTGCCATGACCCTTCGAGAACCGAATCGGGCTGCTCGCGGGCGTCGAGTCCGCACACGATCGTCACCGGATGATGGGCGAACGCCGGATTGAGCAGCGCCTCGTACATGATCCAGGTGTCGCTCTGCTCCTGCGTCCGGCAGAGCGGCAACTCGCCGAAGACGCGGACTCGCGGTGCGCCCTGCTTGACATAACGTCGTATCTTGGCGTCGTAGTTGGCGAGGGCGTCCTCTGGGCGGCTGTAATAGCTATCGCGGTCGATGTATTCGACGCGGCGCGCCAGGTCGCCAAGCGCGTCGCTCAGCAACGCAGCCTTGCGAGGATTGACGACGAGCACGACCGCCTCGTGCTCGCCTAGCCCCTCCGCAAGAAACGGCGCCACGCGATCGACCAGCGACCCGTCTTCCTCGTAGGCGAAGAGATTGTGGTGGCCCGGCGCGGCGGTCATGCGGCTCCGTGGACGGCCGGAAACTCGACATCGGTGGCCCACATCGTCAAGCGTCTTGAGAGTAGGCCGATCTGGGAGCTGCACAAGGGTTCTCGCGCCATCTCTGTCGCACTGCCCCCGGGCGTGACGACATGCACAAATTCAGCCCGCAATTCGTACAACGCGCCATTTCGTTTCGGCGGCGGCGGCCGAGTAGAGCACGGCACACCCACTCCCGAGGAAGCGCTCATGTCCTACTACTGCTCAGAATGCGTCGTGAACTGGTCGCCATACCAATGTGATCACGGGAACTGCCCGACCTGTGGCGGGGGCACCGTGCGCAGGCAGGAGCCCGCCAGCGACGACGCTGACACGCTGTATCGAATCGCCCGCGCCGAAGCGGCCAAGCGCGATGCCTACGCCCGCTTCGAGCTGTACTACGCCGATCGCGAGCAGGAGCGTCAGGCGGCCTGAGCCTGACTTCCGGTGAGACTCCGAGTGTCATGAACGGCCGAGACGGGACATCACCATGACCTCGCCGGCTGTCACCGAACTGCCGCGAAGCCTCGAGCCGGTCTCGCGCGACACGTTCCTCGACGAACGAGCGGTTGCCACGCAGCGATCGCGCCGCGAGATGAGGGCCACGTTTGACCGCCATCACCGCGTTGCGGTACCGGCTGCCAGGCTGACGCCCCACAGACCATTACGATCCTGACATCGCCGAACCTGGTTCTACGGCCATGGCCTTACGTCGGATCCGCAAGCACGGCGGCGTGCACGGACCCGGCTGCCGAAGGCTGACGAACATCGGGGCGCGGCACACAAACGTCAAATCGATCGCAGAGGCATCATCAATGAGACGACGAACCGTCGAAGCTTGCGTCGTGGCGGCGCTGGCGGCAATGGCGGCGGCCGGGGCGCCGGCCGCGATGGCAGCGCCGGCCGGAGCGGTCCATCCGGGCGTGCAGACCTACACCGCCGGCGCGCAGTGCACCGCGAACTTCGTCTTTGCCGACGCGGCGGGCACGTACATCGGCCAGGCAGCGCACTGCGCGGGCACCGGCGGCGCGAACAAGACCAACGGCTGCACCGCGACCTCGCTGCCGCTGGGCACCCCGGTCACCGTGACCGGCGCCAGCAAGCCCGGCACACTGGCCTACAGCTCGTGGCTTGCGATGCAGACAACGCACGAGACAGACCCCGACGCGTGCGCGTTCAACGACTTCGCGCTGATCAAGCTCGATCCGGCCGACACCGACAAGATCGATCCCACGATGCCCGGCCTCGGCGGCCCTACGGGGATCGGCGGTGCAGCAAAGGGCGCCGCGGTCTTCTCCTACGGCAACTCCAAGCTGCGTCTGGGCCTCGCTGCGCTACGGCCGAAGCAGGGACTCGTCGTCCAGCTCCCGGGCAGCGGTTGGAGTCGCGTCGTCTACACGGTCACGCCGGGAATCCCCGGTGACTCCGGAAGCGGCTTTCTCAACGTCCGCGGCCAGGCCGTCGGGGTGTTGAGCACGCTGTCCCTGGCGCCACTGCCACTAGCAAACGGCGTCGGCGACCTCGCACGCGAGCTGACGTACATGCGCGCTCACAGCACATTCACCGGTGTACAACTGGTCAATGGCTACAAGCCGTTCAAGGCCAACCTGCTGGGAGCCATCATCGCCGGCTGATCGTCCCTGCACTAGCGTTCGCTGAACATGGAGCGGTTTCGGACGATCATCGAGCCGTTTCGCATCCACGCCGTCGAGCCGATCCGGATGACCGATCGGGTCGAGCGCGAGGCCTGCCTGGAGCAGGTAGGCCTCAACCTCTTCATGCTGCGCAGCCAGGACGTGCTCGTCGACCTGCTCACCGACTCTGGGACAGGGGCGATGTCAGCTGAACAATGGGCGGCCCTGCAGCGCGGCGACGAGAGCTACGCCGGCTCACCATCGTGGTACCGCTTCCTGGCCGCGGTGCGCGAGCTCTTCGACTTCCCCCACGTCATTCCGACGCACCAGGGGCGCGCTGCGGAGAGGATTCTCTTTTCGGTGCTCGGTGCTTCGGGACGGGTCATCCCGAACAACACGCACTTCGACACAACGCGGGCGAACGTGGAGTTCTCAGAGGCGGTTGCGATCGACCTGCCGATCGCTGCGACGCGCACGCCGGCCATCGAGCACCCCTTCAAGGGCAACATGGACGTCGCCGCGCTTACGGCGCTGCTCGAGGCCCGAGCTGAAGACGTGCCGGTCGTCTTCGTCACGGTGACGAACAACTCCGGCGGCGGGCAGCCGGTGAGCCTCGCGAACCTCCGAGCGGTGCGCGCCGTCTGCGACCGCCACGGCGTGCCGCTCTTCCTCGACGCCTGTCGCTTCGCCGAGAACGCCTGGTTCATCCGCGAGCGCGAGCCCGATCAGGCCGAACGCGCCGTTGCCGACATCGTCCGCGACATGGCGGCGCTCGCCGACGGCATGACGATGTCGGCGAAGAAGGACGGCTTGGCGAACATCGGCGGGTGGCTGGCGCTGCGCGACGATCAGCTCGCCGAGCGGTGCCGCAACCTGCTTATTCTCACGGAGGGCTTTCCGACCTACGGCGGCCTTGCCGGTCGCGACCTCGATGCGATCGCCCAGGGCTTGCGCGAGGTCGTCGAGCACGACTACCTGCGCTATCGCATCCGCTCCACCGCCTACCTTGGCGACGCGCTGCACGCCGCCGGGGTGCCCGTCGTGCGACCGATCGGCGGCCATGCCGTGTACATCGACGCTGGCGCGCTGTTGCCCCAGATCCCGCCGCTGCAGTACCCGGGCCAGGCGCTCGCGTGCGCGCTGTACACCGAGGGCGGCGTCCGCGGCTGCGAGATCGGAAGCGTCATGTTCGGTCGACGCGAGGATCGGGAGGAGCCGGCGGCTGTGGAGCTCGTGCGCCTTGCGATCCCGCGGCGGACGTACACGCAGAGCCACATCGACTACGTCATCGAGGTCGTGCTGGCGGTCGCCGCTCGGGCGAGCGAGCTGCGCGGATTGCGGATCGTGCACGATCCGCCGATGCTGCGCCACTTCACCGCGCGCTTCGAACCGGTCGGGTAAGCGCGCGTCGGAAAGAATCAGGTGGCGGCCGTGCAGGCGCGGGCGCGCAGTCGTACGCTTGCGTGCATGCCCGGCATCGATGATCCCGACGAGATCGACGTCATCGCTGAGGATGTCGACGGCAACGCGCTGCTGTCGATCGTCCAACGCGGCGCATGGTCGTCGGACGCGTCGGAGCGGGGGCGCCTCAAACGCAAGCTCAGGACCTACCTGCGCTACGCCTTGACGGGCCAGATGGTCAACACGCACCCGAGCCTGCGCGGCCGGCCGGTAGTCATCGCGCTGATGTACGAGGAGCCGCCGCCACAAGCGCTGCTCGACTACTGGCGCCGCAGGGGTGAGGCCGCCGCCCGCGACGGTGTGACCCTGACCACGAAGGCTCTGGGCGACACCGTGTGGCGCGCGTAACGGCAAGCCGCTGGCGTTCTCGGAGACCAAGACGGCCCGCGCACGATCGGCGCGGACCGTTCTCGATCCCTCAGGAACCGCCGGGCGTCAGCGGATGTTCTTGTAGCGGTAGGCCGTGTTCTGGCTTGTGTTCTTCACCGACCAGGTCCGTTCGCTGGCCGGATGCCCGTCGTCGTACTCCTCGCGCACGACGGCGCGACCGGGCGCCGCCCAGCGGACGAAGAGGGCCACGTGGCCAGGGTGGCCGAGCATGTCGCCGGGCTGCAGCTCACCTTTCGAGATGATCCGGGTGTACTTCGACGAGCGCAGCGTCGGCGAGTTCGGTGATCCCTTCAGGTGCCAGACGAGCGACATGTACCCCGAGCAATCCTGGCGGTACCCGTCGGTGTAGCGCGATTGGCTATACATGACGCGGCGCTGAATCCAGGGCAGGGAGCGCGCCATCACCTCGCTGCGCGAGATCGGGCCGTCGACCGCGGAGCCGCCGGGAGCCGGTCCCGGCCCCGGGGCCGGTCCCGGCCCCGGGGCCGGAGCCGCACCGCCGCAGGCGCCGACGCCCGCGATGTGATCCTGGTTTGAGAGGACGTACAGGTCGGTGACGAAGCCGACCGTCCCGTCCCCGGTGAATTTCACCTGGTCCCAGATGCTGCTCGTCCCGTACTTCGGATCGGACTCCTGGCTGCCCGTGGTCTGGCACAACACCTCGACCGAGCCGCCGGCCGGGATCCGGCCCACGCGCGCCCCGTCCCTGCTCGGCGTCGCGTGCATCACCAGGCCCGACGGGTCGTCGGACGCGGTCGGAAAGACCGGACCGGCCGACGCCGCCGCCGGCATCGCGGCGGCGGCCAGCGCGGCCGCGAGCGGGACGAGGACACCGGCGGCACGCCGGCGGGTCTGGTGCGTCAGGGTGAAAGACATGATGAGACTCCTTGTGCGGTTTTGCGTATTGGTGAATGAGGGTCTTGCCGGGCAATCGGAAGCTGAATAACGGCAGGCGAATGCACGCCGCCCGTATGCGTTGCGGCGGCGTGTCCGGTGGGCGCGTCAGTGCGGAAGCCGCGGCCGGCCCCGGAGAGGAGCCGGCCACGGATCCAGGCTCAGCAGTGCGGAACCTGCCTGGTCCAAGCGGCCGGATTGCCGGTCGTGACGTACCAGTCGTTGACGTACATCGGTCCGGCGGGTCCGTACAGACCGACCCAGTACGGGTCGCCGTGGCTGGGCGTGCCCTTGGTCCAGCAGTCGACCTCGACGATCGCGTGGTTGCGGAGGTGGCCGACCACGTTGGCCGAGAGGCTCGGCGCGCTGCGGACCTTGAGGGTCGATCCGGCGTCGATGCCCGTGATGCGGGCGCACAGCGACCTCGCGTCGCTGCCGTCGAATCCGAGCGGGCTGCACGGTTGCAGCGCCGCGTTGGCAGACGGAGCGAGCATCGCGGCACCGGCAGCGGGGACCGCGAGCGTGCCGCCGACTCGACCGAAACGGCGTCCGCGGCGACGTCGGCTCACGGCGCTCACGGCGGGCTCGGCGGGCTCGGCGGACGGCGAGATAGCAGTCATGGGATGGCTCCTTGGTGTCTGTGTCGTTGTCGGGGGCGAAGCGCACGGCGGCCAGCTCGCCGGCCGTCGAGCGCCTGCTGGGTTGTGATCGGTTTCACTGCACTGCATCTGCGCGAGCAGTCTGCGCTGGCCGCGGGCGTCTGTGAACCTGAGAGCTCTCAGGGTGCTGCTGGACGCGCTGAGCCCGGGGGGTGCATCGCACGACCGCTTGGACGGGCGCGCGCGATGCATGGCGCCCCGGCTGTGTGGGTAGCGAATCGCGCATGCAAGCTTCCCGGGCCACGCAACGCTGCGAAGAACCTCGGCGACGCCAGCCTCGTCCAACGGACGAGGTGAGCGCGGGGCAGACGCGCTTCGCCTAGCCCGGCGCAAGACGCCATGTGTGGATTCGCCGGCGAGTTTGCGACGAGTCGACGGCCTGACCACGACGCGGTACAGCGCATGGCCGAGACCATGGGAGACCGCGGGCCCGATGGCGCCGGGGCGTGGGCGCAAGGACAGGTGGCGCTGGCTCACCGCCGTCTGAAGGTCATCGATCTATCGAGCGCGGGCGACCAGCCGATGATCGACACTCAGCTCGGATTGACGATCGTCTTCAACGGTTGCATCTACAACCACCGCGAGCTTCGCCGCGAACTCGAAAACGAGGGTCATTGCTTCTCGTCGACCAGCGACAGTGAGGTGATCCTCAAGGCGCACGGACATTGGGGCCACCGATGCGTCGAGCGGTTCGCCGGCATGTTCGCGTTGGCCCTCTACGAGCACGAGTCCGGCCGCCTGATCCTCGCTCGCGACCGGCTTGGCATCAAGCCGCTCTACCTCGCCGAGCTCACAGGCGGGCTGAGATTCGCCTCGACGCTTCCGGCCCTGTTGGCCGGAGGAGCGGTGAACACCGAGCTCGACCCGATCGCGCTGCACCATTACCTGAGCTGGCACGCGGTCGTGCCCGCGCCGCGGACGATCCTCGAGGGTGTGCGCAAGCTAGAACCGGCGACCGTGATGATCGTCGAGGCGGACGGGCGGCGCAGCCGCGAGACCTACTGGCGACCGGATTTCAGCCGCCGACCGGAGCACGCCGGATGGACTGAGGACGATTGGTCTGAGGCTGTGCGCGTTGCCCTGCGCACCGCCGTCAACCGCCGGATGGTGGCTGACGTTCCTGTAGGCGTCCTGCTCTCCGGCGGTCTGGATTCCAGCCTGATCGTGGCGCTGCTGGCCGACGGCGGCCAGCGCGGGCTGGCGACGTTCAGCCTCGGGTTCGATGCCGTCGGCGACCGTGAGGGCGACGAATTTCTCTACTCGGACGCGATCGCCCGGGAGTTCGAGACCGAGCATCGCCAGATCCACGTGGCCGTCGACCGCATGCTGCCTGCGCTCGACGGGGCGATCGGGGCGATGAGCGAGCCGATGGTCTCGCACGACGCCGTTGCGTTCTACCTCCTCGCGCAGGAGGTCTCCCGCTCGCACAAGGTTGTCCAGTCGGGTCAGGGCGCCGACGAGGTCTTCGCCGGGTACTCGTGGTACCCGCCGCTCGCAGACGCCGACGGGACCGGAGCCGACGCCTATCAAGCAGCGTTCTTCGACCGGCCGCACGCCGAGATGGCCGATACGCTCGAGCCGCGATATCTCCTCGACCAAGATCCGAGCCGCGCCTTCCTGGACGAGCATTTCGGGCGGCATGGAGCGGATGGACCGGTGGACCGCGCGCTGCGACTCGACAGCGAGATCATGCTCGTCGAAGACCCCGTCAAACGCGTGGACAACATGACGATGGCCTGGGGCCTGGAGGCGCGCACACCGTTTCTCGATCACGAGCTCGTGGAGCTCGCGGCCGCGTGCCCGCCCGAGCTCAAGCTCGCAGCCGGCGGCAAGGGCGTGCTCAAAAAGGCGGCGCGCGGATTGGTGCCCGACATGGTGATCGACCGTCCGAAGGGCTATTTTCCGGTGCCGGCTCTATCGCGTCTGGAGGGCGCCACGCTCGCGCTGGTCCGCGAGACGTTCGACGCACCACAAGCCAAAGCGCGCGGACTCTTTCGCGCCGACCACGTCGAAGCACTGCTCGCGGCGCCGAACGATCATCTCACCACGCTGGAAGGCTCGAAGCTCTGGCAACTCGCGTTGCTCGAGCTCTGGCTCAGACGACATGGGATCTGAGCACCGTCCTGCGCCATGAGCGGACCTGACCAGCACGCCTTCACCGCCGGCTACGACGAGGATCGCGACACGGCGGGATCGCACCGGCCCGGGTACGCCGAGGCATTTCGCGCCCTGGCCGGTACCGATCTGGAGAACCTGTGCCGGGCGGTAGCGCAGCAGCTCGAGCGACGTGGAGTCAGCTTTGGAGCAGAGGCGTTCGTGGTCGATCCCGTCCCGCGCCTCATCTCCGCCACCGAATGGGATCCGCTCGCCGAGGGCCTTGCCCAACGCGCGCGCGCACTCAATCGCTTCCTGCTCGACGCTTACGGTGAGCGCCAGATCGTGCAGTCGGGCGTTGTCCCCGCCCAGGTAATCGAGGAGGCGAAGGGCTATGAAACCGACTTGGTCGGACGCTTGCCCGAGCACGGGTCGCCCGCGACCGTCATCGGGTTCGATGTGGTGCGCGACCCCGGCGGCGAGTTTCTCGTACTCGAGGACAACCTTCGGACACCGTCGGGCTTTGCGTACGCGCTCGCTGCGCGCGCAGCGCTAACCGACGCGCTTCCGCCCGGATTTCCCGAGCCGCGCCCGGTGGACCCGATCGCATACGAGCTGCTCGAGGGCGTCATGCGTGGCGCGGCGCCCCGCCCTTGCGACGACCCGTCGGTCGTCGTGCTGACCGACGGGCCGGCCAACGTCGCCTACTACGAACATGCTCAGGCTGCTCGCCGGCTCGGCGCCGCGCTGGCCACACCCGCCGATCTGCGACGCGACGACGACGGCTTGCACGTCCGCCTCGGGAGCGGAAAAACCCGGCCCGTGGACGTCGTCTACCGGCGAACGAACGAGGACCGTGTCCGCGACGAGAACGGGGAGCTGACAGAGGTCGCGCAGGCGCTGCTCGCTCCGTGGTTGGACGGGCAGATCGGACTGGTCAACGCGTTCGGCAACGGTCTTGCGGACGACAAGCTCGTTCACAGCTGCGTCGAGGACTGCATTCGCTTCTACCTCGACGAGGAGCCACTGGTCCGTTCGGTGCCCACGAGCACGGTGTCTGCGCCGGCTGAGCGCCGGCTGACGATCGGCGAGCTGCGCGAGCTCGTGATCAAACCGCGCCACGGCAGTGGCGGCACAGGGGTGGTCATCGGGGCGCACGCCGCCACGGACGACCTCGATCGTCTGGCCCGGGAGCTCGAGGCTCACCCCGAGCGGTACGTCACCCAGCCGATCGTGGCGCTCTCGCGTCATCCGACGGTGTGCGACGGGCGCTTGGAGCCTCGTCACATCGATTTGCGTGCGTTCGCGTTCTCGGGCGACGGAATGCAACTCATGCCCGGCGGACTCACCCGCGTCGCGCTCGACGCCTGCACGCTCGTCGTCAATTCGTCCCAGCACGGCGGCGGAAAGGACACCTGGGTGCTGGACTGAGGCTGAGCTTGGGCTTGCGGGCGACGGTCAGGGCATGCCGGCTTCGCCGAGTCGCGGTCCCGGGAGCTCCAACTCAAACCAGACGTGGGTCGTGCCTTCGCGCACGCCCCAACGGCTGGAAACGTCTTCGACCAGCTCCAGTCCCCATCCGCCGACCTGCTCGAACTCCCTGCGCCGCAGTTCGCGCTCGAACCCGGAACCGTCGTCGATGACCTCGACCAGCAGACGGTCGTCGTCGAGCCATGCGAGGAGGGTGATCGTCTGCCCTTCCCCGTGCAGGACGGCATTGCTGGTCAGCTCGCTGACCAGTAGCTCTGCATCCGCCAGCAGGTCGCGATCGAGACGATCTGCGCACAAACGCCTTACCGCCAGCCGGGCGAGCCCTGGTGCGGCGTTCGCGCGAGGAAGCTCAACCTCAAGATCGACCTTCTCAAGCACAACCGCTACCTCTCGCCGCTTGGCACGGGCGGCGCTACCCAGGACCGGCGTTTGCCAAACCTGAGCTGCCAGAGACTCGGTCGAATCTCCTACCCGGTCGGGCCGAACCGCTCGGTGCGGATCCACTCCGCCTTGAGTCCGGCTTCGAGCAGCAGCATGCTCGCCGTCTCGACGAATCCGTTGGAGCCGCAGACGTAGGCGGCCATCGCATCCGCTGCCGCCGCACCGATCAGACCGGCGTCCAAGCGCCCGGTGTGGCCGCTCCAGCCGGCTGGCGGCTCACGGGTGAAGGTGAGAACCGTGTCGTCATCAAGCTCGGCGGCGTAGATGACGTCCGCGGCGGTCCGGACCGAGTAGACGAGGCGCATGTCGATCTCGGGCATGTTGCGGCGGCGGTGGCGCAGCATCGCCATCAGCGGCACGACGCCCGATCCACCGCCGACGAGCACGACCGGCGCCGGTTCGGTCCCGCGCCAGACGAAGTACGACGCGAACGGGCCGCGCACTTCGACCTGGTCGCCCTCCTCTACGACGTCGTGGAAGTACGGTGAGACCTCGCCGTCGGCCAGGCAGTCGATCGTCAGCTCGATCTCGCCCTCATCCAGCGGCGAGGACGCGACGGAGTACGAGCGTTGCGCGACGTAGCCGTCGGGCGCGGTGAGCCGCACGTCGTAGTGCTGGCCGGGGAGGTGGGGCATCCACATCGGCAGCGCCAGGCGGTAGGACTTCACGCTCGGCGTCTCCGCCTTGATCGAGGCGACCGTCGCGATCTGCCAGCGGCCAGGCGCCCGCGGCGCGACTGGCGTCAGTCGTTCCAATAGCGCTCTTCCTTCCAAGGGTCGCCACGGTTGTGATAGCCGTTCGTCTCCCAGAAGCCGGGCTCGTCGTGGTCCATGATCCGCAGGCCGGCGACCCACTTTGCGCTCTTCCAGAAGTACAGGTGCGGCACCAGCAGACGCGCTGGCCCGCCGTGCTCGCGCGCCAGCGGCTCGCCCTCGTGCTCGGTGACCACCCACGCCTTGCCGTCGCTGAGATCCTCGATCGCCAGATTGGTCGTGTAGTCGCCGTAGGAGTAGGCCATCGCGTACGGGCCCAGCGGCTCGACCGCGTCGAGCAGCACGTCGACCGACACGCCCGTGAAGCTCGTGCCGAGCTTCGACCACTTCGTCACGCAATGGATGTCACAGGGCACGGCCTCAGATGGCAACTCGCGAAACTGCGCGGCCGTCCACCGGCGCGGCTCGGCGACCATTCCGTCGATCCGTAAGCCCCATTCGTCGGGGTCGACCCTCGGCGTCGGGCCCGCCGTCAGAACAGGGAAGCCGTGCTCCACGTACTGACCGGGCGGCACGCGATCCGCCAGCTCCGGCGGAACCCGGCGACCACCGCTGAAGCCGCGAGAAAACAGCGCCATGACCGCAATTCTGTCAGGAAGACCGGCGGGCCCCCGCAAGCGCGGGGGCGCGCGCCCGCGCGGCGTCGAGCGGCTGGCCGGCGAGCTGGCCGCCGGCACAGTCCTCGCAGCGCACGACGCGGCGGGGGTTGCGGATCCCCGCGAGGCCGAGCAGCCCGCCGAGCGCCACGAGCGTCGCCGAGATGCCGATCCCGACGTGGAACGCGTCAACCGACGCGGATTGCACGGCGCGCGCGACCTCAGGGCCGGCGCGCACGGGATCGACGCGGGCAAATGTCTGGCGCCGTGCCTGCGCGACGGCGGCCCGGGCGGGAGGCGACAGCTCGCGCGCGTCGAGGCGGCGATCCAGCGTCGAGATGAACTGCGCCGAGACGACGGCGCCGACGGCCGCGACGGCGAGCAGTCCCGCGATGCGGGCGATCGCGTTGTTGACACCTGACGCGATGCCCGCGTTGGATTCGTCGGCGTCGGAAAGGACGGCAGCGGTGAGCGGCGCGACCGTGCAGGCGAGGCCGATCGCGAAGATCAGCAGCGCCGGCAGCAGATCGGTGACGTAGTCCAGGCTGGCGTCCAGGCGCAACATGAGCGCCAGACCGACGGCTGCGGTCAGCGGACCCACGCCCATGAACGGGCGGGGTCCGAAACGGTCGGCGAGCCGCCCCGCGCGCTTGGACACGACAAACATGACGAGCGTCACGGGCATCAGGGCGAGGCCGGGCTGCAGGGCGCCGTAGCCCGCGACCTCCTGCAGGAAGAGCACGAGGAAAAAGAAGGTGACGCTCAGCCCGGCGTACATCGCGAACGTCTGCACGTTGCCGACGGCGAAGTTGCGCCGTCCGAAGAGGCCCAGCGGGAGCATCGGCTGTGCTGTACGGCGCTCGTGGACCAGGAACGCGCCGAGCAGCGCCAGCCCCCCGAGCCCGGGAACCCAGACCTGAGGGCTGCTCCAACCCACGATCGGCTGACGGATGAGCGCGAGCACGGGACCCGCCAGGCCGAAGCAGGTCAGGGCCGCGCCGAGCCAGTCGACGCGAGCGTGTGCGGCTGTGCGTTCGCGAGCGGGCACGGCGAGCGAGATGAACAGCAGGGTCAGCGCCACGAACGGGACGTTGATGGCGAAGATCAGCCGCCAGGACACCGCGTCCACCAGATAGCCACCCGCCAGCGGACCGATGACGGTGGCGATCGCGGACCATGCCGTCCATGAGCCGATCGCCGCCCCGCGCTGAGCGGCCGGAAACGCGGCGATGATGACCGCCAGGGCACTCGGCATGAGCAACGCGCCGAACGCGCCCTGAAGCGCGCGACCGGCGATCAAGAGCTCGATGTTCGGCGCGATCGCGCACACGAACGAGACCAGCCCGAAGCCCGCGACTCCGATCGAGAACACCCGGCGCTCGCCGAAGACATCGCCGAGCGATCCCCCGACGAGAATCAGCGAGCCCAGGGTGAGCAGGTAGGCGTTGGAGATCCACTGCTGCCCGGCAAGGCCGCCGCCAAGGTCGATGCGGATCGCCGGCAGCGCGACGTTGACCGCTGTCGCGTCAAGTCCGGCGACGAACGATCCCATGATCGCCGCCACGAGGGCCAGCCGCTGACGCCGATCGTCCGTACTCACGCGCCGAAGATACATTTGTCGGCGCCTGCGCCGGCGGCGGTGTTGCGTGCAGGACCGAGAGGATCACCCGTCTGGGCTGCGCTGCCAGCGGGTCGACGAAGCCGCGGTGATAGGCCTGACAGCCCTTGCGTGCCAGCCAGTCGCCGAGAATCGGGACCGCCAGGAGGCCGTACGCCTCCACGAGGCCTTGACCGAGGCAGTCCAGCTGGCGGATGAAGTGCCCGTCGGGCACCATCATGTCGGCCAGCGCCTCGCCCACTGTGGTTCCTGCGGAACCCACGATCGGGGTCTGCCACAAGGTTTCGATGTCTGTCGCGCGCCAGTTCTGCGGCGCGTTGGAGGCCGAGGTCCGAGGGATCCAGGTCTCAGCCAGGAACCTGTGCTCAGGGGCGCCCGTGGCGTCACGCACCGCGCGATAGAGCGGTTCGCCGCCGAGGCGGCTCCCCGAGGCCCCCAGCTCGTAGGCGGCCACGACATCGTCGATCCCCGCCCGTACCGCGCGCAGGGCAAGCTCCCGTGTGACTCCGTGGTCGACGTGGCCGTCACCGAACACGACGCCGCCCCCGTCGATCGTCAGGCCGTGGCTGTTGTCCCAGTCATGAAAGAGCCGGGCCAGGAAATCTCCCAGCGAGAGCTCGGGAAAACGATCGGTCCTCAGCTTAACCGCGGCGAGGGTGCACTCGTGCAGGTAACGGGCAGGCAAGCGGCGAAGCGCCCAGGCCAGCTCCCTCAGGGCCGACGCCGTGTCCGAGGCGACCTCGCGCTGCAGGTTCTCCCAGAACGCCGGGTACCGCGAGCGCCAGAACCTGCGGATCTCAGCTACCGGCGTGCGCATGTGTCCCGCCGTGATGGCATCCGTCAGGAAGTGCTGGGCGGCGGCCTCGCGGGCCATCGCCTGGGATTCGTCGCCACGGCTGCGACCCAGCCGGCACGCCTGCTCCAAGGCGACTTCGTGCAAGTGGCGATAGGCGAGGATGGCGGAGCCGAAAGGCGTCGGTGCCGGCGGGCGACGCTCGTGGGTGATGCCGCCGGGCGCGACGAAGTGGTCGTCGTTGCTTGCTGCGAGCGCCAGGTAGCGGTCACGCACCCGTCGCTCGACGTCGCTGGACGATGCCAGGCAACCGAACCTGAAGTCGGCGAACTCCCCGCCGCGCTCGAACCTCGGATCGACGAACGACTCGTCGACCGTCATCACCTTCAGCGCGCAGACGATCTCGTCACGGCTGTCGGGCTTGGTCCCCACCTTGCCGGGGACCCGGGCCAGGCTGAACAGCTCGCCGGCAACGACTGCGTCGCCGTTGACGTGCGCGCCATCGGCGTTCGCGAGAGGTGGCGCGGGGCTGAAGTAGTCCCCGCTGAGAGCCATGACGTCGCCGTAGCCAAGCCAGAAGCGCTCCTCCGCGGACTCGCCGCCGAGGTTGACCAGGGCGCCGCCGCAAGCGCTGTTGCCGATCTCGCGGTGCTCGTTGCCGTTCACGCCCGCACTCCCCGGCTCGCAGCTGTTGGCATCTCGCCCATGCCATCTTGGCGTCGCGCGCCCGGTCCGCCTTACCCCGCCACTCCTGGTAGCCGGCCTGGCCTCACCAGGACCGCAATCGCGGCGAGGCGCCGGAGCTCCTGCGGCGCGGGCGGCGACGTCGAAGTTAACGGCTGACCCGCGCGTCGTCGTAGAGTTCGAGCAGTGCCTCTCCGCGTGCTGTGCGGTCAACGAGTACGTTGCGTCCGCTCCGGTGGCGCTCGACGAGGCCGGCTGCTTGGAGCGCGTTGACGTGGTGCGTGGCGGCGCTGGGTACGGCACGCAGGACGTCGGCCAGCGTGCCGATGCTGGCCGGACGTCCGAGTGCTCGCAGGATCTGGGTGCGCTGGATGCCGAGCAGCCTTTCCAGCGCGGCTGCGGGTGGCTGCGCTCCGCGTGCGAGCACAGAACGCACGGGATAGGACACGTTTCCGAGGATGTCGTCGGCCCGATAGAAGCCCTTGCTGAATTCGCTTGCCACCATGGGCGTCAGGACAACGCCACTGTCTGGAAACCGCATCGGACCGTCATAGAAGCCGTCCCTGACGCACCAGCGATCGTGCTTGACGACACCAATATGGAGAAGGCCGTCGAGCAATTCCAGCTGCGCGTCGAGCGCCGCCGCCGTTCCGACTCGTTCTACCTCGCGATCGAGTGCTGGGCGTGCTTGGTCCCAGACGGGGCCAAAGCTCTTCCAGGCTCGTAGCAGACTCGCGACGTAGCGGCGCAGCCAGCGGGCAGGATCACGCGCGGCGACATCCCAAGATCCGTCGCCCAGGACGGCGCCGCAGTTTGAGATCTCCTTGGCGAGCAGATCCAGCGGTGTGGCGATCATGCGCTCGACTGCGTCCTGGAACGATTCGCCGGGCGCGTTGGCGAGGCCGAGCACCGCAGCGGGGACCGGCATCGGGCACGGCCTCATGAACGGGGCAAGCGTCTCGTAGTCGGCGGCGCGCAGGTTCGTGCGGATGGGATCACACCACGCCCGGGGCGCGCCGTGACTACCACCGCCGACCGCGCTGCGCAGCACTCGATAGAGCGATGGCAGCGGCGTGACGGATACTCGAAACGGGCTGCGACGCACGTCCTCCGCCTTGATGTAGATGCCGTTGCTCATGAGCTTCTCGTGAGCCGCCGCAAGGCGCGCGGCCGGCGCGCGATGTCGCGGTCATACCAGTCGAGCTTCTCAAGCCACTCTCCCGTGGGTGATTCAAGCGCGTCGGTCGTCAGGTGTGCCGGCTCTCTAGCTGCACGGGGGCTAGGCAACGTTGTCTCTCCAGTACCTCACTTCGACCACCAAAGCGCAGTAAAGCTAGCTGACAAAGATGGTTGTGTGCGATGCATCACACCATGTAGGCCGCGCGACGACGACACTGCGGTTAAAGACAGCGATGGCGTCTACTGAAGCCGTTGCAGCCCTCCGACGCCCGCAGTCTCGACATTTTCACGTTCTTGCAAATGAATGCATGTTCGGTGGACACCGTGCTGTTCTTTCATCTGGGCGCTGCAGTCTGCGGCGCTTAGACCCCAGGGGCCGGCGATCGACGGGACCTGGGACTACGCAACTCCAGAAAGGACACCATGAGTATCGACGTTACAGACAAGAGCGGTTGGCCGCGTCGGCGGGGCCGCGCGGAATGCCAAGATGGAGGATGTCGATGAGGACACAGATCTCGGGTTGGTTGCAGACCAAGCCGCGGAGGTTCGCCGCGATCGTGCTGGTCGCGGTCGGGGCCGGCGCCACGCTCGCCGCCGTATCGCAGGCGGCCAGTCAGCCCTACAGCCCCGAGCGTGTCTGCGGCGCCGGCTACAAGCAGATTGATCGCGTGAGCCTCGGTTCGGCGGGCACGACATATCTGCTGTACAACGCGGGAAACGGTTTCAACTGCGTGGTGACGCTGAAGGCGACCTCACTCCAGACGCGGACGAAGGTCGGCGCGTATCTGCTGGTCGCCGGTCAGACCAAGGCGAACATCGACTCGGGGCAGTTTCAGTACTACGCGGGGCCGGTTCGCGCACTGGCCGCCGGCAAGTGCGTGAAATGGGGTGGCTGGCACGGCGACGCACGGCGCGACATGCCCTCCGGGCACTGCGGCGCCACGCCGCCGCCGAGCCAGCCGTCAACGTCAACGTCGCCGTCGCCCGGTCCGTCGCCCGGTCCGTTGCCGCCTTCCGTCACGTTGCGCAACGACTACCCGTATGACGGCCGGTCGCCCAAAGACGCCGATCCGTGGCAGTTTTACTTTCGCGAGTGCACGAGCTTCGTGGCGTATCGCCTGAACAAAGTCATGCGGTTTAGCAACAGGATGGGGGGTAAGCGCTTCGGCAACGGAAACACCTGGGACGACAATGCGCGTCGACTGGGCTACCCCGTCGATGACAACGCGACCGTCGGCTCTGTGATGGTCCGCAACAGCGGCAAGTTCGGCCACGTCGCGATCGTCGCGAAGGTGGAGCCCGCCCGCGTCTACGTCGAGCAGTACAACAGGCGCGGGACGCACCGCTACAGCCAAGAATGGGTCAGCCGCAGCGGAAAGGTCTTCATCCACTTCAAGCAGTAGCCGTGCCGCGCACGCTCAAACGCCATCCCAGGGGTAATACGACGGTCCAATGACAATTGTGCCCGCGACCACGGTCGCGGGCACGACCGTGAAAGGTCAGGGGTGAACGCGACCGGGACGTTCGCAGTCCGAAAGCCGACGACCGCGTCGAACTCGCATGCGCGCCAGCAGCGCCGTAGGCTTGGAGGGCGCGACGTCGCGCATCACGCCGGGCTAATGGTGATGACCGCCTGCCCCGAATGCACCCAGCACGCTGTAGATCACCAGAGGGCCGGCCAGCGCAGTGGCGAGACGAAGGACCACGGGTGAGACCGACAGCCGGTTACCACGAATGCCCACAGCTACCACTGCGAGCAGGATGACGGCGACGAGCTCGTCCAGCGTGGACAGCGCGTCCACCTCGCCGACGGGCTCAGCACGCCATGGCTGCGGACCGAGCGGTACGCCGATCGTCCGCGAAGCCGCCCACACGGCAACGAGAGCGGCGTTGCCCACCGCGCCCGCCACGAGGATGCGTCGGTTCAGCGGAGAGCCGCAAATGAGCGCCGTCCAGAGCGCCTGCAGGCAGGTGACGACGGCGAACAAGGTTCCAAACAGCCAGTACTCCTCGAAGTGACCGACGATCACACTCGAGTGGATCAGGCTCGATACGAACACAAGCAGCGCTGCCACGAGTGCCAACTCCTGTGCCCCTGTGGCATGGCCGACTACGAATCGACCACCGGCGGGGCGTTGCAAACGGCTGGCGACGGCGGCGCCCAAGCGCCGCAGCGTTGGCCGCGGCACTGGCCGCTCGGTCGGCCGAAACCTCGGGAGCACACCGAGGAAGTACGCCGCTGCGGCGTACGGGCCGAGGGCGTGAAGTCCCATGACGATCGTCAGGCAGACCCAGAACCTACGATCGCGCCCTGCCGCTTCCCATTCCGACAGCGGACGACGAAGCTGATCGGCGGGGAGTGCAATCGCGAGCACATAGGACGCTGCGATCCAGAACGTAACAATCGTCATCGTGAGTTACCGCCTCAGCGACGTGGGGCACGTGCCCGCGTCTTACCTCAGGCCTTCACGAGCGACAAGAACTCCTGGCGCGTGCGAGCGTCGTCGCGCAGCAGCCCCAGGAGAGCCGAGGTCGTCGTCCGCGTGCCCGCCTTCTGCACGCCGCGCAGCGACATGCACAGGTGCTCCGCCTCGAGCACGACGCCCACCCCCTTGGGCTGAAGGTGCTGGCGCAGGCAGTCGGCGATCTGCATCGTCAGGCGCTCTTGGATCTGCAGCTCGCGCGCGAACAGCTCGACGACGCGCGCGAGCTTGGAGAGGCCGATGATCCGCTGTCCCGGCAGGTAGGCGACGTGGGCCACGCCGTGAAACGGCAGCAGGTGGTGCATGCACAGCGAGTGAAACGGGATCTCGCGGACGACGACGAGCTCGTCGTAGCCCGCATCGTTGGGAAAGGTCGTCAGCGAGACCGGTTCGTGCGAGAGAAGCTCCGCGAATGCCGCGGCCACCCGCCGCGGCGTCTCGCGCAGCCCGGGGTCTCTGATATCGCGGCCGAGCGCCACCAAGAGGTCGCGAACCGCCCGCTCGGTTGCGTCGCGATCGATCGCCGGCGGGTCATAGCGCTCGACCAGGTCGCCCGCATGGAGCGCGGCGACCGTCGCCGCACCCGCGCGCTGCGCGCTCAACGCAGCCGCCGTGGGGCGTCGTAGACCGCGGCCAACCGAGCGAGTGTCAGCGCGCCGAGCATCAGCCCGAAGTCGCGCAGCGCGATGTCGTAGAAGCCCGAGTACGTGAGCAAGCTGACGACGATCGCACCGAGCCACGCGGCGACGATGTAGGCGCCGTAGCGCGGCCTGGACGCGACGACGATGCCGGCGAGGATCTCGATCGCCCCGACGACGTACATGAAGTCCTGTCCGCTGCCGGGGACGATGTCGTCGATCCAGGGCGCGAGGTACGTCGGCCAGTCCACCATGACGTTGAAGAACTTGTCGAGGCCGAACGCGATCGGCGCGACCGTGAAGGCGACGCGCGCCAGCGCGAAGGCCTGGTAACGCGGATCGCGCAGATCCGCGGTGGCGGCGGCTGCGCCGTCGCCATCCGCTGATACTGCGCTGTCTCGCTCCCGGCGTGGGGTCATGACGGCCATTGGGATCTCCTCCTTTGTTCGTGGCGCCGCATGCGTGCGGCATCGCACCAACGTTGGTGTCCCTGCGGCCGCGCTCCTTACCTACGTTCCGCTCGATCCGAACCGGAGCGGCAGGAAGACGACGCGTCAGTCCCCGCCGTGCTCGCGAGCGACGTACTCCTCCAACAGCATCGGGATCTCGCGCGTGCGCTCGGCCACGGCGAGCAGATCCTGCATCGTAGATTCCTCCTCGACCTGCTCTTCGAGGAACCACTCGATGAATCGCTCGCCCTGGTAGTCCTTGGTCTCGCGCGCGATCTCGAAGAGCTCGCTGATGTGCACGGTGACCTTGCTCTCCTGCTCGACGGCCAATTTGATCGGGTCGATCTGGTTGGCGAAGTGGTTGGTCGGCGCGGCGATCGTCCCGAGCTCGACGTCGCAGTTCGTGTCCAGCATGTACTGGACCATCTTCATGGCGTGACCGCGCTCCTCGTCGGCCTGTTCATAGAAGAAGTGGGCCAGGCGCGGAAACGTCTGGGCTTCGTAGTACGTGCCGATCGAGACGTATTGATGGGCGGCGGCAAACTCCCGCCCGACCTGTTCGTTCAGGGCGGAAGCGAATCGTTCTGAGGGCATGTTCCTACCTCCGTTGTGGGTCTATGGGCTTTGCGACTACCCCATGTCCCACTAAGTAGTCCTACGGCGACCCTAATCAGATTGGCCGCCGATGTGTTTGCAATGGCGAAGTTAGGGTAGCCAAATTAGGGCACCCAAATTAAGGGTTCCCTAACGCATCGGAGGTAGTTGCCGTGGTCGAGGTTCGAACGCTCGCGGAGCCGTTGGTCCAGCAGATCGAGTCAGAAGCGCAGCGACTCGCCGCCGCAGTTGACCGCTTAGGCGATCGCGCGGCCGTGGAGGAGGCGAAGCGATGCGCCGCCCGCCTGAATCCCGCCCTGGCCGGCGAGTGCCGCCCGGTGGGCGACAGCGGCGCGGTCGTGCTGCGCGGCTTGCGAACGGCGGACATGCCGCTCGGGCCGACCCCGCCGAGCTGGTCAGAGGCCCCGCGCGACGCCACGCCGCACTGGGACGCGACGCTGCTGCTGGTCGCCTCGGTGCTCGGCTGCCCGTTCGGTTGGGAAGGCCAGCAGGATGGGCGTCTCGTCCACGACATCGTCCCCGCAAAGGGTCACGAGCACGAGCAGACCGGCGCGAGCAGCAGCGTCGTGTTGAGCGCGCATACAGAAGACGCGTTCCATCCGGGCCGCGCGAACGTGCTGCTGCTTGCGTGCCTGCGTAACCACGACGACGTGCCGACGAGCCTGGCGAGCGTGCGCCACGCGCGGCTGAGCGCGGTCGAGCGCGCGCTGCTCGAGCGCCCGACGCTGCCGATCCTCCCCGACGACTCCTACGACGAGACGGACGGGCCGGCCGCGGCGTCACCGCCTGAGGTGGCGACGCTCTGGGATGGCGATGGTGGCCTGCGGATTCGCTACGACCCGGCCTACACGCCGCTCCAGCAGGCCGATGACGACTACCGTGCGGCGTATGACTGGCTGAGCGAGGAGTTGGAGCGCGTCGCCGTCGACGTACCGCTCGGGCCCGGGGAGATCCTGGTCGTCGACAACGATGTCGCCGTTCACGGCCGCCGGCCGTTTCAGGCGCGCTATGACGGGACCGATCGATGGCTCAAGCGCGTCTCCGTGCGTTTGCTCAACGGTGAACGCCCGGCCTTCGAGGCTGCCGAGCACGGCTACGGCCAGCGGTTGATCGACCCGCTCGCGTCGTCATGAGTGCCTTCCCGGAGCGGGGCCTGAGGATTCTGAGCACCCGAGACCTGGCCGTCATCGATATCTCGCCGGACGAGGTGGTCGACATCGTCGAGCGCGCGTACCTCGCACTGGCGGCGGGCACGTCGGCAAATCCGCGCAAGCTCAAGACGAGCCCGCAGGACGGCCGCTCGGTGTCCTACTCGATGCTCGGCCGCGACGGGGCGCGCGATCTCGTGGGCTTCAAGACCTCCTACAAGCACCGGCCGGTCGCCGACCGGGCACAGCAGGCGTATTACACGTCGCTGCAGCTCTACGACGACCGCAGCGGACGGCCGGTGGCGCTGCTTGACTGCGCGCGGATTGGCTCGCTGCGCACACCGGCGGTGTCCGCCCTGCTGGCGCGCCACTGCGCCCCGCCCGACAGCCGGACGGCGCTCGTCGTCGGCACCGGGACGCAGGGCCGCCAGGCGCTGCCGTTCCTGCTGACGACGCTGCCGGGCTTGAGCCGGCTGCTCGTATACGGCTCGCACCCCGACGGGTTGCAGGCGGTCGCCGAGCTGCTGAGCGCCCACCATCCCGATCGTGAGGTCGAGGTGGTCGAAGACCTGCAAGCGGCGGCTGGTGAGGCCGACGTCATCGTGGCGACGGCGGGCCCGGCGACCAGCGCGGCGATCGAGGCGTCGTGGCTACGACCCGGGGCGCTGTGCATCCTGGTCGGGCACGGCCTCGCCCCGTCCACGCTGAGCGAGGCCGGCCGCGTGATCGCCACGAGCGCAGCGCAGATGGCGGTCACCGGCACCGACATGGCCGATGGGGACGGCAAGCTGCGCGCGGTCGACGCGGAGCTGCCCGACATCCTGGCCGGCCGTGCATCCGGGCGTGAACGGCCCGAGCAGTCGGTGTTCGCCTACAACAGCGGGCTCGTCGTCACGGACATCGCGCTGGGTCACCGGTTGGCGGAGCTGGCCGAGCGCCGCGGTCTGGGGCAGGTGGTCGAGCTATGGAGTTGACCGCCGAAGCGCCGGTGACGGCGTGCCTGCCGCGCCTGCCCGCCCACCTCGAGGAGCCCGGCCTCGGCGTGCTCTCCGACGAGCCCGCGCTGCTGCACGAGCTTGCCGCCGGCGTCGGCGGCCCGTATCACCTGCTCTTTCCGGAGCGCTTCGACGCCGCGGCGGCTGGGTTCGCGGCGGTGCTCACGCAAGCCGGGGTCAACGGTCGCGTGTACTTCGCCAAGAAGGCCAACAAGGCCGCGTGCTGGGTGCGCCGCTGCGCCGAGCTCGGCGTCGGCGTCGACGTCGCGAGCCTCGGCGAGCTGCGCGGCGCCCTCTCGGACGGCGTCCGCGGCGACGCGCTCGTCGTCACCGGCCCGGCAAAGACGGAGCAGCTGCATCGCCTGGCGATCCTGCAGGGCTGCCTGCTCGTGGTCGACGCGCTCGACGAGCTCGAGCGCGTGGTCGAGCTCGCGGCCGGCCTCGGCGAGGTGCGGATCCTGCTGCGCTGCCTGCCGCCGGAGGGATCGGCGAGCCGCTTTGGCATGGACGAGCGCGAGCTGGCCGTCGCGCTGGAGCGCTGTGTGCAGGCCCGCGCTGCAGTGCGCTTGGAGGGATTCAGCTTTCACCTGCCCGGCTATGAGGTCGCGCCGCGAGCCGACTTCGCCGGGCGGCTGCTGGGCTGGTGCGCACGGGCGCAGGGCCTGGGCCTGCCGGCGCAGGCGATCAGCATCGGCGGCGGCTTCGCCGTGGACTACGTCGACGGGCCGGCATGGGAACGTTTCCGGCCCGGTTTGGCGCCCGAGCACTTCCACGGCGGCCGGCGTTTCGAGGCCTACTACCCCTACCACTCGCCGGTGGCCGGCGCCGCCATGCTCCGCGCCGTGTTGGCAGCAGTCCCGGCGGGCGAGGGCAGGCCGCTGGCCGCGTTGCTCGCCGGGGCGGGCGTCGAGCTGCTCTGCGAGCCCGGGCGCGCGCTGCTCGACCAGGCTGGCTGCACCGTCTTCAGCGTGCAGGGCGTCAAAGCACGCGAGTACGGGATCGTGACGGTCGACGGCACGAGCTTGAGCCTGTCCGAGCAGTGGTTCAACAGCGAGTTCCTGCCCGATCCGGTGCTCGTGCCGCGGGACGCCCGCGCGCTGTCCGAGCCAGGGTTCGCCGGATGCGTGGCCGGCGCGAGCTGTCTGGAGTGCGACCTGCTCACCTGGCGCAAGGTCGCCTTCCCGATGCGACCGCGGCCCGGTGACCTGCTCGTCTACGTCAACACCGCCGGCTACCAGATGGACTCCAACGAGTCGCCCTTCCACGACCTGCCGCTGCCACCGAAGATCGTCGTCGAGCGACACGCCGGCGCGCCGCGCTGGCGCTTCGACGAGCATCCGGGCCCGGGGATCCGGCGATGAGCACCACATCGCCCGCGGTGGTCCACCGCATCTCCGATCTCATCGGTTCGACACCGCTGCTCGAGCTGTGCCGGACCGATCACGGCGCGCGCCTGGTCCTCAAGCTCGAATCGCTGAACCCGACCGGCAGCGCGAAGGCGCGCATGGCGCGCCAGATGGTCCTCGACGCCGAGCGCAGCGGAGAGTTGCGACCCGGCGGGCGAATCGTGGAGTCGACGTCGGGCAACACCGGCTTCGCCCTCGCCGTCCTGGCCGCCGAGCGCGGCTACGCGTTCACCGCCGTCGTGGACCGCCATGCGTGCCGCGACAAGCTGCGTGCGATGACGGCCCTTGGGGCCGAGCTCGTCTACGTCAGCGACGACGGCGACGAGAACCTCGCCACCGCTGCGCGCGAGGAGCTTGCCGAGCAGCTGGCGGCGGGCTCGCCCAACGCGATCTTCACTGAACAGCACAACAACCCCAGCAACGCGGACGGTTACGCGGCACTGGCCACGGAGCTGACCGACGCGCTGCCCGGCGGCATCGATCAGCTCGTCGGCGCGGTCGGCACGGGCGGGTCGCTGTGCGGGACCGCGCGCGTGCTGGTCCAGACGTTCCCGCAAATGGTCGTGATCGGCGTCGAGCCGGTCGGCTCGATCGCCTTCGGCGGGCCCGGCGGACCGTATTACCAGTCCGGAACCGGCACGCCGCCCGGCGCAGAGCTCGGCGCGCTCGTCGAGTACGACCTCATCGATGCCGGACGGAAGGTCTCCGATCGAGCCGCGTTCGCGACCGCGCGCGCGGTGGCGCGCCACACCGGACTGCTCGTCGGCGGCTCGGCGGGCGGCGTGCTGTACGAAGCGCTGCGCGAGCTCGCGCACGTCCCGGTCGCGTCGACGATGGTCGCACTGGTCTGCGACGCCGGCGAGAAGTATCTCGACAGCGTCTTCGACGACGACTGGATGCGCGACCGCGAGCTGCTCGATCCGGCCGCCGAGGCCGAGGTCGCCGCGCTGCTCACGCAGTGGCGAGCAAGCCACCCGGCGCCTGCCGAGCCGCGATCGCGCAATAGCATGACGACCGTGCGGATCGGGTCCGGCGGGCGTTGAGTCGAGAGCGACTGACCGACAGCTGGCAGCTGCTCGCGCTCGCGACGCCGATCGCGTTGACCCAGCTTGCGCAGGTCGCGCTGACGACGATCGACATCGTCATGATCGGCGTGCTGGGTGTCGAGGCGCTCGCCGCCGGCGGCCTGGCGATCGTGCTGTTCAACCAGCTGCGCACGATGGGCGTGGGGCTGATCACGGCGGCCGGAAATCGCGTCGCGGCGATCGCAGCGCACGAGGAGGCGGGGGCGCTTGCGCCGGACGCCGAGCGAGGGGTGCGTGACGTCGTTCGCGCGAGCCTCCTGCTGGCAACCCTGGCGGGCGCGGGCGGGGCCGTGCTGATGGTCGGCTGCGCGCATGCTCTGACGTGGCTCGGCCAGGATCGCGGCGTCGTCGACCTGGCGCGGCCGATGCTGCTGGCGCTGGCGCCGGGGCTGCTGCCGTGCCTGTGGTTCAACGCGCTGCGCCAGTACACGGTCGGGATGCGCCGGCCGCGGGCGCTGGTCCGGATCACCGTCGTCAGCATCGTCTTCAACGCAGCGCTGAACGCGGCGCTCGGCTACGGCGTATGGATCTTCCCGCGACTCGAGCTCGTCGGCATCGGCATGGCGACGACGCTGTCGCACCTGCTGTCGTTCGCGTTGCTGTGCCTTGCTCTCCGGCGTGATCCCGTGCTCGCGCCGATGCTGTCGCTGCGCGCGTGGCGCGCCGACCGGGCAACCGTGCGCCAGCTGGGCGCCCTCGGCGTCCCGATCGCCGCGACATATGGGTCGGAGGCGGGGTTCTTCTCCGTCGTGGCGCTCATCATGGGCGGCTTCGGCGCGGCGGCGCTCGCGGCCCACACGGTCGTCAACCAGCTTGTCTACATCGTCTTTCAGGTCACGATCGGCCTGTCGCACGGCGCGTCGATCATCGTCAGCCGGGAGGTCGCGCTTGGCCGGGCCGCGGCGGCCGGTGCCGTCGGGCGCCTGGCGCTCGTCAACGGCGCTGCGCTGATGGGCGTGATCGCGCTGCTGTACGTGATCGGCCCCGAGCTCGTTCTGGAGCCGTTCATGGATCTGTCCGACCCGGCCGATGCTCGAGCCGTGGATCTGGCGACGCAGCTGCTCGCGGTCGCCGCCGTGCTGCAGTTTGCCGACTGTGCCCAGAACATCGGCGTCGGCCTGCTGCGCGGGCTGCACGATACGAAGGCCGGCTTTCGCGCTACGGTCCTCGGCTACTGGGCGGTCGGACTGCCGCTGGCGCTCCTGCTTGGGCCGGTCGCGGATCTTGGTCCTGTCGGCGTCTGGTTTGGGCTGATGGCGGGCCTTGCGACGACCGCCACGCTGCTGCTGACGCGCTTTGCGCACGTCGTGCGCCGGAACGCCGCGATACCGGAGCCGGCGGGTGCAGGTTGAGAACGCGCCTCTAAGGGCACCCTAAGTAGGGTGCCCTAAGCGAACGCACGTCCTGGGGGGACTTTGTGAGATCAGATGAGGTGTTGACGCGGCGCCAGGCGCTGCTCGGATTGGGAACGATCGCCGGTGCCGGGCTGCTGTCGGCGTGCGGAGGCAGCCCGGGGGGTGCCACCGAGTCTGCGGTCGACGGTTCCGCGCGCCGCGGCGGCACGCTGCGGGTCGGCGCGCTTGGCAAGCGCTCGGCGATCGAGCGCGACCCGCACAAGGTGCAGCCCAACGAGAGTGACTACTTGATCTCGTGCCTGGCGTTCGAGGCCCTGACGGTGCCCGGGTCCGAGCCCGTCACAGCGCGTCTGATGGCGCGCTGGGAGCCCAGCAGCGACCTCCGTCGCTGGCGCTTCCAGATCGCCGATGGCGCGTCCTTCCATGACGGCTCGCCCGTGACGGCCGATGACGTCGTGTGGTCGCTGCGACGTCTGCGCGGCCTGCCCAACGGCGAGTTTCGGCTGCCGGGAATCGTGGCGAAGGGCGTTCGAAGGGACTCGCCGCGATCGATCGTGATCGTGACCGATGCTCCCAACGCGGAGGTGCCGATGGCCGTGCGTCTGCAGTCCTTCGTGTTCAAGCAGGGCGAGCGCAGGCCGGGCCGCGGGCCGGGCTCGGGGCCGTTCAAGCTCGTCTCCTACGACGAGGGCGACGCCGTGCTCGCGCGCAACCGTGATTGGCATGGGGGCGAGGTCTCGCTCGATCGCATCGAAGTCCGTCTGTTCTCCGACGGCGAGGCGCTGACGACCGCGGTGCTCGGCGGCCAGGTCGACCTGGCCGCGAACGTGGGTCCGGTGGCGGCCCGGCTCGCCGCGCGCGACGAGGATCTGCAGGTTGTGCGCCGGCCCAACGACATGGCGATGCCGGTCGTGATGCGCGTCAGCGACGGGCCGTTCGCCGATCCGCGCGTGCGACAGGCGATCCGGCTGGCGGTTGACCGTCCGAAGCTCGTCCGCGGTGCGCTCAGCGGCTACGGGACCGTCGCCAATGACATCCTCGGCACCGGCGATCCACTCTACGTCGGCGACGACGTCGGCCAGCGGGCGCGCGACCTCGACGCCGCTCGCGATCTGCTGCGCAAGGCGAAATTCGATCTGTCGCGCAGCTATGAGCTGTTCACGACCTCCGACACCCCCGGCCTCGTCGCGAGCGCGACGCTGTTTGCCACCCAGATGAAGGACGCGGGCGTGAAGATGAAGGTCGTACGCCAGGACAGCGCGGCGTTCTATGACAAGACGTGGCTGAAGGCGCCGCTGTACACGACCTACTGGGGCACAAATGACTCGGTGCTGTTCTTCGTCGCGCGCACGATGACGTCCAGGGCCACGCAGAACGAGACCGGCTGGAACGACGAGCGCATCGACAGCCTGTACCGGCGCGCCGTCGGCGATCCCCGCGACGAGCGCCGCCTGGAGGCCGTGCGCGACCTGCAGCGCCTGCAATACGAGCACGGCGGTTACGTCGTGTGGGGGATGGCCGACGGCGTCGACGTCGCGCGCAGGACCGTGCGGGGACTGCCGCGCAGCGGGGGCTACGGGCGGATGTTCATCGAGAAAAGCGGCTTCGCGGCCTGATCGTGGTGAGCGCGGCAAGCCGGATCGCGGTGCGGACGGGCCTGGTCGCGGCGCGCACGCTGCTCACGATCGCGGTCGTCGCGACCGCGGTCTTCCTGCTGACCGAAGCGCTGCCGGGCGATGCGACGAGCGGCCTGGTCGAGCGCGGTGCGTCGCCGGCGGCCGTCGCATCCGCCCGCGCCGAACTGGGCTTGGAGAAGAGCGCGAGCGCGCGCTTGTGGCAGCGCCTCGAAGGGCTGGCACGTGGCGATCTTGGGCGCACGGCGCAAGGGCGACCGGTCAGCGACGTGGTCGCCCGGCCGCTGCGGCGCACGCTGACCCTCGCGGGGATCGCGCTGCTCGCGGTGATCGTGGTGGCGGTGCCGCTGGGCGCGGCGATGGCCTGGCATGGGGCGCGTGCGAGCGAGAAGCTGCTTGGCGCGGCCTCGGTCGCGCTGATCAGTGTGCCGGAGTTCGTCGTGCTCACGCTGCTGGCGCTGCTGTTCACCAGCGCGCTGGGGCTGCTGCCGGCGGTGGTGGTGGCCGATTCGGATGGACGAATCGACGTCGCCGCGCTCACACTGCCGGCGCTCGCCCTGGCACTGCCGGCGATCGCATGGACGGCCAGGCTCGTGCGCGGCGCGGTCGCCGATGCCCTCGAGCTGCCACATGTCGAAGCCGCGCGGCTGGACGGTCTCGCACCGGCCCGGATCCTGCTGCGCCACGCACTCCCGCCGGCGCTGCCGGCGATCGCGGCCTCGATCGCGGCAAGCTGCGCTGCGCTCGCGGGCGGCAGCGTCGTCGTCGAGACGGCCGTCAACTACCCCGGCGTCGGCAGCGTTCTGACGCAGGGCATCCAGGCGCGTGACGTCGCGCTGGTGTCGAGCGTCGTCGTCGTGATGGCTGCGATCGTCGCCTTCGCCTTCGCCCTGGCCGACCTCGTTCGCGACCTGCGCCCGCGCGCAACATGGGCCTGAAGCGGCTGCGCAAGCTGGGCGCGCTCGGCGCGCTGGTCGTCCCGGCGATCGCCCTGGTCGCGCCGTTGGCGGCTCCACACGCCGAGGACGAGGTGGTCGGCGCACCGTTCGCGGCGGCGAGCGCCGACGCCCTGCTGGGGACCGACGAGCTCGGCCGCGACGTGCTCAGTCGCTTCCTGCACGGCGGTGACGAGCTCGTCCTGATCGCCGCGCTGGCCGCGATCGCCGGCACGGCCGTCGGCGTGCTCGTCGGCCTCGGCGCCGCGGTCGCGCGGCCGTGGATCGGCCGCGCGCTGGAGCGCACATCCGAGGTGCTGCTCGTCGTTCCGGCGCTGCTCGTGCTGATCCTCGTCGGGACGAGCTCGCCCGAGGCCCCGCCGGTCGCGGTCTCTGGATTGCTGGCGATCCTGGCGGTGCCATGGGTCGCGCGGATCATGGCGGCGGCCGCGCGCGGCGCCCTGGCTGCCGGATACGTCGAGCATGCCGTGGCGACGGGCGAGTCGACCTGGTGGATCGTCACACGTGAGCTGGCGCCGGCGCTGCGGGGCACCGTGCTCGCGACACTCGGGCTGCGCTTCGTGGAGGCGATCTACCTCGTCGCCGGCGCGGCATTTCTGGGCATCGGGCCCCAGCCGCCGGAGGCCGACTGGGCCGTCATGGTGCGCGAGAACGTGCCCGGCCTGCTGCTCAACCCGTGGGGCGCCCTGGCGCCATGCGCCGCGATCGCAGTGACGGCGATCGCGATCGGACTCGCGTGTGATCGCAACACCCGCCGGCTGGCACGGGCATGACGGTCGTCGCCCAGGTGGAGGGTCTGACGATCCGGGCCGGAGCAAAGGCGGTGCTCCGGGATGCCGAGCTGGTCGCCGTCCGGGGATCGGTGATCGCGCTCGTCGGGTCCTCAGGCGGCGGGAAGACGACGCTGCTGCATGCGCTCGTCGGACACGTGGCGCCGGGGCTGCGCCGCACCGCGGGGACGGTCACGATCGACGGGCGCGACCCGTTCGCGCTCGATGCTCGTGCACTGCGGGCGCTGCGGCAAACGCGCGTGGCGCTGGTCGGCCAGGATCCGATGTCGCGGCTGTGCCCGACACATCGCGTCCGCGACGTCGTGGGGGAGCTGGCGGCGCCCGAGAGCAGCGACAGCGCCATCGGCCAAGCGCTCACGCGAGCCGGGCTGCCCGACCACGAGGGGCTGCTGCGCCGCCGCGCCTGCGAGCTGTCGGGCGGGCAGCTGCGCCGGCTCGCGCTCGCGCGCGCGCTCGTGCGCGATCCCGCGCTATTGGTGCTAGACGAGCCGACCGGCGGCCTCGACGCGTTGCGCGCTCGGGGGCTGGCGACCGAGCTGCAGGCGCTCGCTGCGCACGGCACGACGATCGTCCTGGCCAGCCACGATCTGGAGCACGTCCGCCAGGTCGCCGACGTCGTCATCGGGATCGAAGGCGGGTCCATCGCAACGCCGGTGCAACGTGCCCAACGTGCCCGAAGCGCGTCGCGGCGACGGATGGCGACCGCGGAGCGGCTGGGAGCCACGTCCGTCCGCGCGCTGGCCGGCGGCCGTGAGGTTCTATGCGACGTCAGCCTCAGCGTTCCCGCCGGCACGACGCTCTCGCTTGTCGGGCCGTCAGGCTCGGGAAAGACGACGCTGCTGCGCTACCTCGCCGGCCTCGCGGCCGGCAGCGGCGACGTGCTGCTCGACGGCCGGCGGCTGGCGCGCCGCGTGCGCGACCGCCGCACCGACGAGCGCCGGCAGATCCAATACGTCGCCCAGGATCCGCTCGGCGCGCTGAACCCCGCCCGCACCGTGGCCACCACGCTGGCACGGCCCCTGCGCCGGCACGGCGCCCTCAGCAAGCAGGCGGCCACGAGGGCCGCCGCGGAGCTGCTCGAGGCAGTCGAGCTTCCAGCCAGGCTCCTGCAGCACAAGCCCGGCGAGCTATCCGGAGGACAGCGCCAGCGGGTCGCGCTCGCGCGCGCCCTGGCTGCGGACCCGGAAGTGCTGCTCACCGACGAGTTCACCTCAGCGCTCGACGAGCACACGAGTGAACGTGTGCTCGAGATGCTGCGCACGCGCCAGCAGCAGACCGGCCTGACGGTGATCTGGGCAACGCATGACCTGGCGCTCGCGCGGCGCTTCTCAGATGCCACCTTCGACCTCGATTACCGCTCTCGCGCCGGGTCGCAGCCCGATGTGTCGGGCGAACTCGACAGTCCTCGAACACGGTGGCGCAGGAGGACAAACGAAGGACGCGCGATTTTGTGAGGAGTAAGCTCACGTGTCAGACGCATTCTGCGAGGTGATTTCGCGCAGAGCCTCCGTCGGCCATCCTCCGAACGGCGACCTCACGGACAGTCTCGTCCCAATGACGGAGAGCCGATCCCGATAGCAGAGTCGGGCGCTTCGCGAAGGTCACATGAAGACCCCCCGCACGATCCATCCCGACTCGCCGGCTCCCGACGATCTTGAGGCCGATATCGCCGACGGAGGCTCGCCCGAGTCCGAGCTCGAGGCCGGCGACGCAGTCGGGGTCAGGCGCACGTTGCGCCATCGCGTGCGCGCGGTGCGCGATCGCGTACGTATGAGGGGTCACCGCGTGCTTGCGCAGGATGACCGCGAGTTCGACGAGCGCGAGCGCGAACATTCCAGGCTCGGCCGCGAGCACGCGCTCGCTCGCGGACAGTCACTCGTGCTCGCCGAGCGCGCAGCCGGCGACCTCGCGAAGCAACGGATCCGGCTGATCGAGGCTCAGTCGATCGCGCAGCTCGGAAGCTGGGAGTGGGATGTGTTCACCGACAGGATCGAGTGGTCCGACGAGCTGTGCCGGATCTACGGACTGCTGCCGGGGCACCCGCCGGCAAGCTTCGAGGAGTACATGTCGCTGCTTCATTCCGACGATCGCCATCGCGTCGAGACGTCGCTGCAGACGGCGTTCGCCAGAGCCGAGCCGTTCGCCTTCAAGCACCGCATCGTGCGCCCGGATGGCTCCGTGCGCGTTCTCAACTGCCTCGGCGAAGTGATCAGCGGCGATGACGGGCAGGCGCTGAGCATGCTTGGAACCGGTCAGGACATCACCGAGCGCGAGCTGATGGAGGCCGAGCTGCGACGCAGCAGCCGCTATTTCGAGATCTCGCGCGACCTCACCATCGCTTGCGGCTTCGATGGTTACTTTAAGAGCGTCAACCCAGCGCTCGAGCACATCCTCGGCTGGAGCGCCGAGGAGTTCATGGCGCGGCCATTCATCGAGATGGTCCACACCGATGACCGTGCCGCGACGCTCGCCGAGTTCGAGAAGCTGGCCGCCGGGCAGACGACGTTCAGCATCGTCAACCGCCTGCTGGCGCGTGACGGCAGCTACCGCTGGCTTGACTGGAACGCGATCGTGGCCCCCGACGAGCAGCTGATGTACGCCTCGGCACGTGACGTCAGCGAGCGCGTGTCGGCGGAGGCGGCGCTGGCGGCAAGCGAGCACCAGACGCGTCAGATCCTCCAAACGGCCCACGAGGCGTTCGTCGCGATTGACGCTCGCGGCGTCATCACCGACTGGAACTCGGAGGCGGAGGCCACGTTTGGCTGGTCGCGCGAGGAGGCGCTGGGGCGAGAGCTCGCCGAGACGATCATCCCCGAGGACCTTCGCGATGCGCACCGCCGCGGTCTGCGGCGCTTCGTTGCCGGCGGCGAGGCCACGGTCGTGGGCCGGCCTCTGGAGCTCTCCGCGGTCGACCGGGATGGCCGCGAGTTTCCGATCGAGCTCGCGATCTCGGCTATCGAGACGGACGACGGCTATACGTTCAACGCCTTCCTGCGCGACATCAGCGAGCGTCGCGAGGCGGAGGACGAGATCCAGCGCAGCAGGCGGCTGTCCGAGCGCCTGTTACGCGCGCAGCGGGCGATATCGCGGGTGTTCGCACAAGCGCAGAGCAGCGACGAGGCGATGCGTGGGTTGCTGGTCGCGCTTGGGGAGGCGATGGAGTGGCAGCTCGGCGCGTGGTGGTCATGCGAGGACGCCACCGAGGTTCTGCGCTGCCGCTCGGTGTGGTGCTGCGATCCCGCGTTGGCGCCGGAGTTCGAGGCGGTCACCATGAAGCTCGAGCTTCCACGGGGAGTCGCTCTTCCCGGCCGCGTGTGGGCCAGCTGCGAGCCGGCCTGGACAGCTGACCTGGCGGCGGACATCAGCTTTCCCCGTTCGCGCGCGGCCTCCCGCGCCGGCCTGCACGCCGCGCTGTGCGTGCCGGTCGTCTGCGAGCGCGAGTTCCGTGGTGCCGTGGAGTTCTTCAGCGCCCGCGTGGGCGAGCCCGATCACGCGACACGCCAGATATTCGTCACGATCGCCGAGCAGATCGGCGGCTTCATGAGCGTGCTCGATCAACGCTCCGAGCTGCTCGGCAAGCTCCAGCGGCTGGCGCTCACCGACGAGCTGACGGGCTTGGGCAACCGCCGTGCCTGGCAGGAGAGCCTGGGACGCGAGCTCGCGCGAGCGCGGCGGCACGGCGATCCGCTGTGCGTCGCGATGCTCGATGTCGACCACTTTAAGCGCTTCAACGACGCTCATGGCCATCAAGCCGGCGACCGCTTGCTGCGCCAGGTCGCGCAGACGTGGCGAGGTCAGGTGCGCGCGAGCGACATCCTGGCCCGCTATGGCGGTGAAGAGTTCTCGCTCGCGTTTCCGGCCTGCCCACTAAAAGCGGCCGAGAAGGTCCTCGAGCGGTTGCGATCGGCGATACCCGCGGGCCAGACCTGCTCGGCCGGTGTTGCCGTCTTCGATGGCTCCGAGAGCGCAGATGAACTGGTCGGTCGCGCCGACGAGGCGCTGTACGAAGCCAAGGCTCAAGGTCGCGACCGCACCGTGATCGCAAGAGCCGACCGCCCGCCGCACGCCGTGCGGTGACCGGCTCCAGACGAGGTCGAGCATCACTCATTCACATTGACCGACTGCCACGACGCGGTTCCTCGGCGCAGTAGGCTCCGTCGATGGAGCTGACAAGCGTAGGCGCACTCGTGGAGGTCGCCAGCGGCGGCCCCAAGCTCGACGGGCTCGTGTTCGACACGCCGAGTAGATCGAAGGTCGTGGTGGCCGTGGTGGATCCCCGCCGCGGTCCCGTGTTCCGCACGGTTCATCCGAGCACGCTGACCGAGCGAGCGCAGGAAGGTGCCGACGATCGCGCTCTGCGGCTGCTCGTCCGCCGGACGCCGCCACCCGTTCACGGCGCAGCCCGTGGCGCTGGGGGAGGGGGACAGGGACGCCCCGGTCATACCCGCGGGGCGATGCACCGCACGACCGGCAGGTAGCGCCGCAGGGTCCGTCGGGCCATCCCAGCCGTCCGCGACGTCGACGGTCGCCCGGACGATCCTTCTCTCACGTACCGCGACCCCCCGACCGGACGCGATGCACCCCCCACACGGGGGGAACCTCTGTTCTGACCGCGGCTGGGACGCCATGTTGTGGCGGTACTTGCTTCCACCGCCACCGCTGCCCTCTCCTCCCGACAGGGCAGCCCGTCACCGGATATGCGCGCGCTCGTTGCCGCACCATGCCGCCCGCGCGCCAGCTGGACCGTCATCAGCCGCGCGAGTGGCACGCCCGACACCGTCCTGGAGGACATCTATGACACTGTCTGAGCTTGCGCGGGCACCGGTTACCCCGCTGCCGCGCTCTCGCCAGCGGACCGCCGGGATCACCGGCTTGGGCCGCGCGCTGCCGTCGACCGTCGTCGAGAACGCGCCGATCGCGGCACGGATCGGCGTCGAGCCCGCCTGGATCACTAAACGCACGGGCATCTCGACGCGCCGGCGCAGCGCCGCCGGCCAGGGTCTCTCCGATCTTGCCACCGAGGCCGGCAGCCGCGCGCTGGCCGCGGCCGGGGTCAACCCGGCCTACGTCGACGCCGTGCTCGTCGCGACCTCGTCGGCCGATGACATCGTCCCCCAGGCCGCGCCCATCGTCGCGGGCGCCCTCGGCGCCGACCGGGCGATGACCTGGGACGTCGGGCTCGCCTGCACGGGCTTCCTCGCAGGCCTGCAGCAGGGTGCGGCGCTGATCGAGAGCGGTCGCGCGAACACCGTCCTGCTGATCGGCGCTGACGTGTTGACGCGCTACACCGACCACGACGACCGCCAGACCGCTGCGCTGTTCGGTGACGGCGCGGCTGCCGCGGTGCTGACGCCGGGCGGTCCGGCGAGCGTCGGTCCGGTTGTGCTCGGTTCCAACTCAAAGCGCGACGTGCTCTTCATCGACCGCGCCGAGAGCGTCGTGCGCATGGAGGGCCGGCTGGTCTACGAGCATGCGATCGACCACATGGAGCGCGCGTGCCGCGATCTGCTCGAAATCGCCGAGCTCGACATCGAGGACATCGAGCTCGTCATCGCCCACCAGGCCAACGGCCGGATCATCCACGCGGTGCGCGACCGCTTCGGCTTGGCGCGCGAACGGGTGGCCGACTACGTGGCCAACCTGGGCAACACCTCGGCCGCCTCGATCCCGCTCGCGCTCTCGCTTGCCGCGGACGACGGGCGCCTGCCCTCGAGCGGCCACGTTCTGCTCACCGCATTCGGCGCCGGGTTCTCCTGGGGCGCCGCACTGCTGACGTATGGAGGCACCGCATGAGCACCCAGACGATGAACGGCCAGATTCCCGCGGTTGCAGCCAAGACCAGGGAGGGATGCCGGCCCGATGGCGCGGTCGTGCTCGTCACCGGCGCTTCGACGGGCATCGGCGCCGCGATCGCGCGCGAGCTTGCCGCTGACGGCTGGGCGGTGGCCGCCGGCTACCGCTCCGACGCCGCCGGCGCCGCGGAGACCGTCGATGCGATCGAACGCGACGGCGGTTGCGCGCGCGCGATCGGCGGCGACGTCTGCGACTCGGACGCCATGCAGCGCGTCATCGAGGAGGCGCAGGAGCGACTCGGGCCCGTGCTCGGGCTCGTCAACAACGCTGGTGTGCGCGCCGACGGTCTCGCGATCCAGCTCGACGACGACCAGTGGGACCGCGTCCTGGAGACGAACCTCAGCGCCGCCTTTCGCCTCAGCCGCAGCGTGCTGCGGCCGATGATCAAGGCCCGCTTCGGACGTGTCGTCAACGTCGCATCGGTCGTCGGCCCGCGGGCGAACGCCGGCCAGGCGAACTACGCGGCCGCCAAGGCCGGACTGATCGCCATGACAAAGACGATCGGCGTCGAGATCGCTCGTCGCGGTGTCACCGTCAATGCCGTGGCCCCGGGCTTCATCGAGACCGAGATGACGTCCGACCTGCCACGCGAGATGCTCGACGCCGTGCCCGCCCGGCGGCCCGGACGCCCGGACGAGGTTGCCGCCGCCGTGCGCTTCCTCGCCTCCGACGCCGCCAGCTACGTGACCGCCACGACGCTCTTCGTCGACGGCGGCATGAGCGCCTGAGCGAACACCCCTTCCACACACCCGCTGATCAAGGAGCCACTCCAGTGAGCACGACAGCCCCTACCGTAATCGAGACGACCGCGGTCGACGGATTCGACCTTTTCACCGAAAAGAAGGCCGCGTAATGCAGCGGCGCGATCTGCCTGACGTCGTCGTCACCGGCATCGGGGCCGTAACCCCGCTCGGGGTCGGCGCCCGCACGCTTCACGAGCGGTGGACGGCGGGCACGAGCGCCTTCCGCGACGGGGAGGCCCCGTGCGCGGACTTCGCGCCCACCGACCACCTCTCGGCGAGGGAAGCCCGCCGCGCCGACCGGTTCACGCAGTTCGGCGTCGTCGCCTCCGACGAGGCCCTGCGCGATGCGGGGTGGGCCGACGAGCTGCCCTACGACCCGTTTCGCATCGGCTGCGTACTGGGCACCGGGATCGGCGGCATCGGGACACTCGAGGGCAACCACGACACGCTGCGCGACAGCGGTCCGCGCAATGTCTCGCCGCTGGCGATCCCGCTCATGATGAGCAACGCCGGATCGGCCGCGCTGTCGCTGCGTCACGGGTTGAAGGGACCGATCTTCAGCGTCGTGTCGGCCTGCGCGGCCGGCGGCCACGCGATCGGCACCGCGATGCGCGCGATCCAGTGCGGCGATGCGCAGGCGGTCGTGACCGGCGGCTCGGAGGCCGCGCTCACGCCGCTGTCGCGGGCGTCGTTCGCCTCGATGAGCGCGCTGTCGCCGACCGGCGTGTCGCGCCCGTTCGACAACCGTCGCGACGGCTTCGTCATGGGCGAGGGCGCCGCGGTGCTCGTGCTGGAGGACGGCGAGTCCGCGCGCGCACGCGGCGCGGACATCCTCGCCACGGTCCGCGGCTACGGGGCAACCGGCGACGCCCATCACATCACCGCCCCCGAGGCGCAGGGCAGCGGCGGCGCGCGCGCGATCATGCTCGCGATGGCCGACGCCGGCCTGACCGCGGCCGACATCGACTACGTCAACGCCCACGGTACGTCCACGCAGCTCAACGACCGCTCCGAGACTGCGGCCCTGAAGACCGCCCTCGGCGACTACGCGCACAAGATCCCGGTGTCGTCGACGAAGTCCGCGATCGGTCACCTGCTCGGTGCCGCCGGCGCCGTCGAGGCGGTCGCGACGATCCTCGCCCTGCGCGACCGTATCGCCCCGCCGACGCTCGGCTACGAGGAGCCCGAGGACGGCCTGGACCTCGACTACGTGCCGAACAAGGCGCGGCCGATGCAGACGGCGAGCGACGAACGCGCCGTCGCACTGTCCAACAGCTTCGGCTTCGGTGGCCACAACGTGACGCTGTGCCTGGAGGCCGCGTGACCACCCTCGCACTCGTCCCACAGACTGACGAGAAGCTCAGTCCGATGGAGCGGTTGCAGGTGTTGTGTGATCCGGGTTCGTTGCAGTTGTTGCGTGGCGAGGTGCGGTCGCGGCGGATGGGTGAGCGTACGAGCGCGGGTGACGGGGTCATCGGTGCGACCGGTTGTGTGGACGGCCGTCCGATCGCCTGTTACGCCCAGGACCCGTCGTATGTGGGTGGGTCGTTGGGGGAGGCGCATGCCGAGACGATCTGTCGGGTGCTGCGCACCGCTGGGCGGGCGCGGATGCCGGTCGTCGCCTTCATCGAGTCCGCCGGCGCGCGGTTGCAGGAGGGCGTCGCGGCCTTGGCCGGCTATGGGCGGATCTTCGCCCAGAACGTCGCGCTGTCCGGGCAGGTGCCGCAGATCTCGGTGATCTGCGGGGCATCGGCCGGCGGCGGCTCCTACTCCCCGGCGCTGACAGACTTCGTCGTGATGACCAAGGCCGCATCGATGTTCTTGACCGGGCCCGGCGTCGTCCAGCAGGTGATGGGCGAACAGATCGACGCCGCCACCCTCGGCGGGCCCAAGGTGCATGAGAAAAACGGGGTCTGCCAACTGGTCGCCGACAGCGACCTGCAAGCCGCCTGGCTGGTCCGCGAACTGCTCTACTACCTGCCCCAACACGCCCAAGAGCCCGCCCGCATCACCACAAGCGAGCCGCCCGGCGGCGGGCATTCAGACGACGCCGTACCGGATGCCGAGCGCAGCGTCTACGACGTGCGCCAAGTCGCACGGACGCTCGTCGATGGCGGACGCCTCGTGGAGATCAGCCCGCGCTGGGCCCGCAATATCCTGACCGCCTTCGCCCGCCTGGACGGACGCACCGTCGGCATCGTCGCAAACCAACCCCAGAATCTCGGCGGCGTCCTGGACGCCGACAGCGCTACCAAGGCCGCCCGCTTTGTACGCACCTGCGACTTGTTCAACATCCCGCTGATCGTTCTCGTCGACACACCCGGCTTTCTGCCCGGCCGCAGCCAAGAACACCACGGCGTCATCCGCCACGGCGCAAAACTCGTCCACGCCTTCGCCGCGGCAACCGTCCCACGCATCACCGTCGTCCTTCGAAAGGCCTACGGCGGCGCACTGATCGCCATGAACAGCCGCGAACTGGGCGCCGACCTCGTCCTCGCCTGGCCTGACGCCCAACTCGGCGTCATGGGTCCCAAACAAGCCGTCGGCCTCGTCCACCGCCGCGCCATCGCCGCCGCCGAAAACCCCGACCAAACCCACAACCACCTCGCAGACCAATACCAACGCGAACACCTCACCGCCACAGCCGCCGCCCGCGAAGGCATCATCGACGAGATCGTCACCCCAACGCACACACGCCAACGACTCGCCGCCGCACTACACATGCTCGCCCACACGCAACGCCCCACCCCCCACAACACCAACATTCCCCTTTAATTCGGTCGACCGGTTAGGTCGATGACTCACTCGATTCCTCAGCGCCGTCGGACGACCCGGAAGGCGCGCTGACCCGATACGACCTTCGCTGCCTGTGCGTCGAAGCCGACGACACGCCATCTGTGGCGACCAGTGCGTCGGATGCGCCTGGAGAAGCCGGTACGGCGGGCGGAAACGCTGGCGAGCACGCGTCCGTCCAGCGAGACGCGCCAGCGCGACACGCTGTCCGCGCCGCTGGCACTCCAGTGCAGTCGGACGCGCGCGTTGGCACGTGCGGTGGACCTCGTGCGCAGGCGCAGCGACGGCACCGTGATCGCATCGGACGCCACACCGGTGGTGGTCAGCGGGGAGGCCATGTTCCAGCGCAGCCCGGCGAGCACGCGATGCATGGCGGCACCGACCTCGAGGCGGCCGCCGGCAAGCAGCGAGTCGAGAATGTTCGAGCGCCGGGCAGTGTCGAGTATCGCGTCGCGCAGCGCGCTCATCGGTAGGTCGGGTCGGGCCGCGGCGAGCAGTGCGAGCGACGCCGAGACAAACGGCGCCGACGCCGACGTGCCCGTTCGCGATTGGTAGCCCGAGGCGCTCACCGCGGACACGATGTGCTCGCCAGGAGCTGCGAGGTCGACTGAAAGCAGACCGGTGTTCGAGAGCTTCCACAGGTTGCCGGATGCTGTGTCGGCGGCAACGCTGAGGATCGCCGGATCGCTCAGAGCTGCCGGGTAGGAGGGCACTAAGTCGATGTTGCGACCGTTGTTGCCTGCCGATGCGACGATGATCGCGCCGCGTTCGCCGGCGTAGCGCACCGCCGACCTCAGCTCGTCGGTTACGCCGTCGCTGTTGACCGAGACGCTGAGGATCTTCGCGCCCAGGTCGACCGCGTAGCGAATCCCTCGCGACAGCGAGCCTGTCGTGCCCGCCATCGAGCTGTCCAGCACCTTGACCGGCAGTATCTTTGCGCCAGGGGCCAGCCCGGACCCACCGATGCCGTTGCCTCGGCGCGCGGCGATGATCCCCGCGACGTGCGTGCCGTGACCGTTGTCGTCGTCGACGTTAGCGCTGAGGTCGAACATATTCGCTCCGTGGACGTCGTCGACGATGCCGTTTGCATCGTCGTCGCGCCCGTTTGCCGGCACCTCGCCGGGATTGGTCCAGACGTTCGCGGCGAGATCCGGGTGATCAAGCTGGATGCCGGTGTCGAGGACGGCGACCAGGACGCCGTCGCCGCTTGACTGCGACCACGCCTCCTGAGCGCCGATCGCCGCAGGGTCTGAAAGCGCCCACTGCTGGGACAGCATCGGGTCGGGCGCGGCCGCGGCGGTCGCCGGCGCGGCGAGAGCGATCGCCAGGCCGACACTGACATTCCTGCAGAAGACGGTGAGCCTGTTGGCCATATCTCGACCATCGGCTCGTGCGTGGCCGCAGGCGAGCACGAACGTTCAATTGGGAGCATGCGTCCGCTGCTCGCTCGTCGCCGAACACGTCTTACCGTGCGAATCGGGAGAGCTCCTCTCGGGGGGAACGCCAGGGTCTCGTTGCGGCGCTCCGAAGGTGCGATGCTGGTCGTGATGCTCGCGATGTGGCTCATGTCGCGTCGGATATCTGCCGATAGAGACAAGATGTGCTCAAGTCGAGCCGGTTGTGTTGTTGTGAAGCCGCGGCCCGCTCGATCATGCTTGCCGCCGCGTCGTGAACGCTGAGGCGCTGCGCCCTACGGGCCGCGGTGGTTCGCGGCTGGGGCGCGTGCGTGGCGCGATCGGCGATCGGAACATGCGCCAGGGCCTGGCAATGACGGGGTTCTCGCGCGGCTGCGGCACCGCGGCGTGCGTCCTCGGCGTCGCGGTCCTCGTCGGTTGGGCGTCTGACCTCGCGGTGCTCAAGACGGTCGTTCCGGGGCTCGCGTCGATGAAGGCGAACACCGCGGCGTGCTTCGTCTTGTGCGGGTGCTCGCTGTGGCTGTGGCATCGTGAGGAGACCGATGGGCGCTTCATGGGAGCGCTGCTGGCGGGCGCTGCCACGGCGGTCGTGACGGTCACGCTGCTGGAACACGCGAGCGGTTGGGATCTCGGGATCGATCAGGTGCTCGCAAGCGATCGGGGTGCGCCGGTGGGTCAGGCTCCGGGGCGGATGGCGGTCAACACGGCGATCGCGTTTTTGTGTCTTGGGTCAGCGTTGGCGCTGCTCTGGACACGGCCGCGTGCGGCTCGAGATCCCGCGGCGTTGCTGGGCTGGGCGGCCGCGACGGTCGGGCTGCTGGCGATCGTCGGATACTCGACGGAGCTGAGCGCGTTGACGGGTATCGGCGTGTCCGTCGCGGTACATACCGGCTGCGGGCTGCTCGTGCTCGGTGTCGGTGTCGCGTTCGCCCAGCCCGCGGCGCGCTCGGTGCGGCGGCTGGCGGCACCGACGGCCGGGGGTCGGCTGTTGCGCTGGATGCTGCCGGCCGCGGTCGGGCTGCCGCTGGCATTCGGAGCAGTGCAGGGCGTCCCGGCTCGCTCAAACGTGCTGAGCTTCGACGTCGCGAGCTGGACGCGCACGGCTGGGGTGATGGTGTTGCTGGTGGTGGTCGCGATCCGAGCCGCGCGGTCGCTGGATCGCCTGGAGGCCGAGCGTGATGGTCGCGAGTCGAAGCTGCGCGTCAGCGAGGCGCGCTTGCGGATGATGGTCGGCGATGTGCGCGACTACGCGATCTTGATGCTCGACACGCAGGGAAAGGTTGCGACGTGGAATGCCGGAGCCGAGCGCTTCAAGGGCTATAAGGCCGACGAGATCATCGGCCAGCACTTCTCGGTGTTCTATGTGCCTGACGACGTCGCGGCCGGCAAGCCCGCGCGTGAGCTTGAGGTCGCGGCTGCCGATGGGCGGCTGGAGGACGAGGGCTGGCGTGTGCGCAAGGACGGAACGCAGTTCTGGGCGAACGTCGTGATCACCGCGTTGCGCGACTCCGACGGCGTGCTGTGCGGTTACGGCAAGATCACGCGTGATCTCAGCGACCGTGAGCAGGCGCGCATCGAGCTCGAGCAGGCCAACCGCGAGCTCGCGGAGTCCAACGCGCAGCTCGAGCAGTTCGCCTATGTCGCGTCGCACGACCTCGCCGAGCCACTGCGGACGATCACCGGCTTCTCACAGCTGCTGTCGCGACGCTATGCAGCAGAGCTCGACGAGGACGCCCAGCGCTTCATCGGACACGTCGTCGACGGTGGCCGGCGAATGCAGGACCTGATCGACGATCTGCTGGAGTTCTCACGCGCCGGCGCGGGCGACCTCGCCGACGATGACATCGACGCGCGCGACGTCATCGACCGCGTGATGGCCGAGCTGAGCGCGTCGATCCGCGAGTCGGGCGCCGAGATCCGGATGAGCGCACTGCCGCACGTCCGCGGCGATGGCGCCTTGCTGGAGCGCGTCTTTCAGAACCTGCTCACGAACGCGATCAAGTTCGGCGGGGCCAATCCGCGGATCGAGATCGCCGGCCATGCCACGCCGACCGCTGGCGCTTTGATGTCAGCGATCACGGCATCGGCCTAGATCCCAAGCACGCCGACCGCGTCTTTGAGATGTTCGAGCGCCTCAACCGGCGCGAGGACTACCCGGGTACGGGGATCGGCCTGGCGATCTGCAAGCGCATCGTCGGGCGTCACGGCGGCCGAATCTGGGTGGACTCGAGACCCGAGCAAGGCGCGACCTTCTCGTTCACGCTCGCTGGGAGCCCGCGATGAACCCGATCAGCGGGCTCGCGCAAATCCTGCTCGTGGAGGACAGCCCGACCGACGTCGAGCTGACCGTCGAACTGCTGCGCGAGGCACGGGTCGCCAACGAGTTGCACATCGCGCGCGACGGCGAGGAAGCGCTCGCGTTTCTGCGCCACGGAACCGGATATGAGCAGATGCCACGCCCGGACCTGATCCTCCTGGACCTCAATCTACCCAGGGTCAAGGGCCACGACGTGCTGCAAGCGATCAAGAACGACCCGGAGCTGAAGGTCATCCCCGTGATCATCCTCACGAGCTCAGGCGCCAACTCCGACATCCTCAGCGCCTACCGCGAGCACGCCAACGCGTTCGTGTCAAAGCCCTTGGACGTCGATGAGTTCACACGCGTCGTGCGCTCCATCGAAGGATTCTGGCTGTCGATCGTGCGCCTGCCCCCTGTTACGACTTCGTCACGGGATGCCTGACGCCCCAAGCGCGATCCTGCTCGTCGAGGACGACCCGGCATCCGCAAAGCTCGCGATCGAGTTGCTCGGCGACGCGTTGACCGTGAACGTCACGCACGTCGGCACGCTCGCGCGAGCGGAGGCCACGCTCGCACGAGACGGCGCGGACTGCGTCCTGCTGGATCTCTCGCTGCCCGACTCGCGCGACATCGTGTCCGTCGCGCGGCTGCTCGCGATTCGCCCGGAGACGACGATCGTGGTGATGACCGGCAGAGACGACGACGCGACCGCACGCGAGGCGCTGCGCCTGGGCGCCCAAGACTACGTCGTAAGTCCGGCGACCTCGCCGCGACGCTCGTGCGCAGCGTCACCTACGCGCTGGAACGCACACGCCACAGGCTCGCCCTGACCGCGGCGCAAGGGCACGCGCACGCGGCCGAGGAGCAGTTTCGACGGGCGTTTGATCACGCGCTGATCGGGATGATGATCATCGACGTCGACGGTCGCTACTGCCGCGTCAACGACGCGTTCTGCAGGCTCGTCGGGTACCGCCGCGAAACGCTGATTGGATTGTCGTACGAGCAGCTCGGCCATCCCGCCGATATCGCGATCGGAGCCGATTCGCTGCCTCGTCTGCTGTCGGGCGAGATGAGCGCCTACACGTGCGAGCAGCGTTACATCCACGCTGGCGGCCACAGCGTCTGGGCATCGATCGGTGTGACGCTGATGCACGACGCCGACGGCCAGCCGGCGCATTTCATCGGCCAGGCACAGGACGTCACCGAGCGCCGCCGCTACGAAAGCCATCTGCGCCACATGGCCGACCACGACGCGTTGACCGGACTGCTGAACCGCCGCAGCTTCGATCGCGAGATCGAGGCGCACGTCGTGAGGGTCAGGCGCTTCGGCGCGACCGGCGCGGTGCTGATACTCGATCTGGATCACTTCAAGTACTACAACGACACCCAAGGACACAACGCCGGCGACCGGCTGATCGTCAAGATCGCGCACGGCCTGCGCAGCCGACTGCGCGAAACCGACGTGATCGCCCGATTGGGTGGCGACGAGTTCGCGATCCTGCTGCCCCAGGAGGATTATGACAAGGCCGAGATCGTCGCTCGCGCGCATCGCGCAGTACCGCACCGACCAGCATGAGCATCGGCATCGCGTCCTTCGCCGACGGCGAGCGCCTGCCGCTTCGAGCTGCACGCACAACCGATCGTGCCGTTTGGCTGCAACGGCCCCGCGCAGTTCGAACTGCTGCTGCGCATGCGCGACCCAGACGGCGGCTTGATAGCGCCCGACGCGTTTCTCTACATCGCCGAGCGCCTGGGCCTGATCAAGGAGATCGACCGCTGGGTCATCGCCCAGGCGATCGACCTACTCGCCGCGCACCGGTCAGCCGGCCGCGACCTGCGCCTGGAGGTCAACCTCTCCGGGTACACGATCGGCGATCCCGCGCTGCTCGAACTCATCGAGCGCCGCCTCGACGAGACAGCAGTGCCACCCGACCGACTGATCTTCGAGATCACCGAGACCGCGGCCGTCTCGAACTTGCCCCAGGCGACCGCGTTCGCCGAACGCCTCTCACAGCTCGGCTGCCGATTGGCGCTGGACGACTTCGGCGCAGGCTTCGGCTCCTTCCACTACCTCAAGCACCTCCCGTTCAACTACCTCAAGATCGACGGCGAGTTCGTGCGCGACTGCACCGCCAACGAAACCGACCGCATCCTCATCTCCGCCGTCGTCCAGATCGCTCGGGGCATGCGCAAACGCACGATCGCCGAGTACGTCGAAGACCAGGAAACCGTCGAAGTCCTCAGCCGCCTCGGAGTCGACTACGGCCAAGGCTTTCACGTCGGCCGCCCCGCACCCCTCGCCACGCACCTCACCTCCACACACCGATACGGCGACTCTTCGAGCGCACCGACGCCCAGCAGCACCTGACGATCGCCTCGTGATCGCCGGCCGGCTAGCCCGATCAGCTGGATAGGGCGCCACCTGCCTGACGCTCGGCGGCGCGCCGCAGGAGGTAGCCGAGAAAGCTGCGGCGGCCGGTCGATTCGACGGTATAGGCGCGCTCGATGCGATAGCCGGCGCGCTCGAGTTCGAAGATCGCGCTCGCGGGATCTTCGATCCCCGCCTGCACGAGCGCCCGTGGCGCCAACGGTTGCCCACCGGCTTCGCGCAGGACCGCGAGCAGACGGCGCTCGGCCGACGGGCGAGGCACACGGTCGGCGCCGCGATCAGTGCTGGAAAACGATCTCCGGTGACCCGTGCGAAGCGTGAGGGTCCCACCGCAGACCCCGCAGGGCCCACCGTGGCGGACCAGTTCGGTGGCCTGCGCGCTGCTGATGACCGCTTTGCAGCGTTCACATCGCATCAGCGTCGGCGAGTGGGCCGTCATACCACTCCTTCCCATCGTTCCCCGATTGAGGTGAGGGGCCCGCGAACCGGCGGCAGCGCTGCGCGGACGGTCCCGACACCAAGCCATGTGCTCCGGCGGCCGGACGTCGAGCCCGCCCAAGCCCAAGTATGACCACAGGGCTGAAAACCAAACATCTCGGCGCGGGGTTTGAAATCGGGATCGCGGCGGCAGGATGCAGTCCTATGAGCACCGAGGACGAGCGGAAAGCCCCGCCTCACGACTCGTCGAGCGACGAGCCGCTGGGACCCGTGACACCCGACGAAGAGACCGAGCTCGGCGACACCCCCGAGGCCCACGACGAGATCTCACCGCACGACCTGCCGCTCGACCACCCCGGCCGCCAGCGGGCCGAGGACGAGGCGCAGGGCGAGCGGGGCACCACGACGGGCGACGCCTAACCGGAGGTGAGTCGGCTGACCGGGGCGCCCGCGTCCCTGTGGGCCGCACACGAGCCCAGCGATACTGCTGGCATTGCGACCGTTGAGGGGCCTGCGCGTGCCACGTATTACCGTCGACCTCGGCGCGCTGCGGGCGTCGCGCGAATTGCGGTGGCTCGTCCTGGGCAACTTCGTCTCCGGGCTGGGCACGCAGGCGGCGCTCGTCGCATTGCCCTACCAGATCTACATCCAGACGCGCTCGGCGCTGCTCACGGGCCTGCTCGGGGCCGTCGAGCTTGGGCCGCTCATCGCGATGGCGCTGCTCGGCGGGGCGCTGGCGGACAGGATGGACCGCCGGCGGCTGCTTGCGATCGACCAGATCGCGCTCACGGTGGTGCCCGCGGCTCTCTGCGCGGCCGCGCTGGCCGGGAGCCCGCCGCTGGGCTTGCTCTACGCCCTCGGCGGGCTTCTCGCGGGCTTTGGCGCGCTGCAGAACGTCGCGCGCTCGGCGATCGTGCCGAACCTCGTCGCGCGCGAGCAGATGCCCGCGGCGCTGGCGGTGAACTTCGGCCTTTATCAGCTCACGATGGTCATCGGTCCGGGCCTCGGCGGCCTGCTCATCGCCGCGGTCGGGGTGGCCGGCGCGTACGCTGCCGACGCGGCGAGCTGCCTGGCGATGGTCGCGGCACTGCGGCAGCTCTCGCCGCAGCTGCCGGAGGGAGCGGGGGAGCGCCTGGCGATCGGCCGGTCGATCCTCGAGGGGCTGCGTTTCGTGCGACACAGCCCCGCGCTGCTGGGCTCATTTGCGATCGACCTGTCTGCGATGACGTTCGGCATGCCACGGGCGCTGTTTCCGGTGCTCGCGGTCAGCGTCTACGGCGCCGGCGCCAGCGGGACCGGGCTGTTGTTCGCGTCCGTGTCGGCCGGGGCCGCGGTGGCGGCACTCACGACTCGCTGGCTGGACCACGTCCGCCGGCTGGGCCTCGTCACGATCGCCGCCGTCTGCATCTGGGGGCTGGCGATCGCCGGTGCGGGCATCGTGACGTCGCTGTGGCCCGCCGCCGCGCTGCTTGCGATCGCCGGCGCGGCCGACAGCGTCAGCGCCGTCTGCCGCTCGGTCATCAACCAGACGGTCACTCCGGACGCACTGCGGGGCCGGATGTCCTCCGTCTTCTCACTCGTCGTCACCAGCGGTCCGCGCCTGGGCGATGTCGAGGCGGGGCTCGTCGCGTCCCTGACGAGCCCGCGCTTCTCGGTCCTCTCGGGAGGACTGGCGTGCGTCGCGGCCGCGCTCGTCATCGCAGCGGCGTTTCCAGCGCTCGCGCGCTATGACAAAGCCACGGCGCTCGCGCACCCGGTTGCGGGGTGATCCGGGCGCCCGCGTGGGGTGCTGATCAGACCGCCCGCCGCGGCCCCGTGCTATTGGCGGCGAGGGTGGCAAGCAGCTCGCGCAGCCGGTCGACGTCCGCGTCGCTGAGGCCGGTGCGAATCCGCGCGTCAAACTCCACCGCGGCCTCTCGCAATCGCAGGAAGGCCCGCTCGCCATCCTTCGTGAGCTCGACGCGCTGGACGCGCCGGTTCTCCGGCAGCCGATCCCGTTTGATGAGCCCGGCGCGCTGCATCGCGTCGAGATGGTGGGTGAGAGTCGCCCCCTCGATCCCGACGGCCGCCGCCAGCTCACGCTGCGTCTGCGGCAATTGAGTCTTCAGCGCGAGCAGGATCAGCCACACCGGACGGGACCCGCCCGCCGCGGAGAGCGCGTCGTCGAAGGCGCGGCCAAGGCACTTGGCGGTGGTGGCGAGAGTCAGGCCGATCGGTTGTTGACGTGGGGGAGACGTGACGGTTAGTATACTAACGATTAGACGTCTAATGATTCATCGGATGCCATCACGCTACGCGCCAAGCCGAGTTCTGGCGAGGCCAGGCGCGAACGTTAAGGAGCCCAGCCATGAGCGCCGCGTCCGCCACATCTCGCCGCAGTCCTAGCACGACGGCGCTGCCGCGCGGCCACCTGCGCCCGTCAGCCCGTCGCGCGGTGCTGAGCGCGCACGTCATCTCGTCGGTCGGCTTGCTCGGCGCATCGTCCGCGCTGCTGGTGCTCGCCATCAGCGCAGCGACAACAAGCGACCCGCAGTTGGCGCACTCGGCCTATCGCTTTATGGCGACGTTCGGTTACGTCTTCGGCATCCCGCTGAGCTTCACCGCATTGATCAGCGGTGTGACGCTCGGCCTCGGAACCAAATGGGGGGTGTTGCGCTACCCGTGGGTCACAGTCAAGCTGATCCTGCTCGTCACCACGATCCTCACCGGCGCCCTGGTGATCGGGCCCGGCTCCCAGCAGATGATCGACGCCGCGGGCGGCGACGGCGCCCGGCTGATCGCGGCAGCGGCGTACAACGTCACGGCGCTGGCGGCGTCATCGGTGCTGTCTGTCTACAAGCCCGGCCGCCGCCGCCGCGCACGCTGATCCGCCGCGAGAGCACTCGGGGGTGTGTCGTTCTGGGCCCCCTATGGGCCCCTAGGACGACACACCCCCCGTCCGCAACGACTCAGCGAGCGTCAGTCCGGCTCGACGTACGGGCCCTTCACGTCGCGCGGCGTCGGCGCCCGGAAGTCTGGATCGACGTGCTCGGTGTGGCACTCGCCGTCGAGCTCGTGGACGTGGATGACCGGCTCGCCGAACTGGCGCGCGAAGTTGCGCGCCTCGGCGCGCGCGTCCTTGAGCGTCGGCGCCTGCGCGATCGGCGTGACATCGCCTTCGTAGCGGACGATCCAGTGCTGCTTGGACAGCGGCACGATCTCCAGATGATGGTCGGTCACCGACAGGGCGGTAGGCCGGGTGTCTGCCGCACCAAGCCCTCGCGGGGCTGATAGGCGGTCGCCGCCCGCCGAGCTACCGACGCAAGGCCCCGAACGCGGCCTCGGCGGCCGCCGAGTCGAGGTGCCGCGCCGTGCCCCGGCCGCCTGACCCGACGGTCACGCTGAAGTCTGCGAGTCCAGCGCGCTGCTGCAACAGCGTCCGCGCAAGCGCATGCCGCTGCAGGCGATGACGCCGCGCAAGCAGCGTGCGGCGCGCCAGTCGCGCCTCGCGCACGACGACCACGTCCCCGGAGAGCCGGATACCGGCCGCGCGGTAGGCGCGCAGCCCGATCACCGCACCGATCGCTGCGAGCGCGGCGGCGGCGGGCCAGGCGGCCGGGTGCAGCGCCAGCGCGGCGGCAACTCCGACCACCGCTCCGGTGACGCTGGGGGCTAGGACGAAGCGCCGCAGCGCCCGATGCGGCGGTCGCTCATACGCCCCCGGCTCGATCGCGAGCGCCGGGATGAGCCGTGCGATGACGTCCTCCGCGTCGCGGCGCCGCACGATCGGCAGGAGCGTTCGCCCGGTCGCGCGCTCGCTTCCGTGGGCCACGCTCTCCAAGCGCAGCGCGGCGAGCCCGAGTGGTGCGCGCAGCAGGCCCTCGACGATGACAACGCCGTCGACGCGCTGCAACGGGATGCTCAACGCGCGCCGGGAGAGCAACCCGCGGCGGATACGCAGCACCTGCGCGTCGCGCTCGGCCACGAAGCCGGCGAACACGACGATCGCGGCCAGGAACGACAGGACATAGGCGCCAACAAGGGCGAGCGCGGCGGCGACGGCGATCTCCCGCGGCGTGTCCAATCGCGCGAGCAGTCCCTCACCGTCGCGGACGTCGATGACGTTGTCGGCAAGCGCGAAGATGCCTGCGACCGCCGACACCGCGGCGCTGAGCTGAGGCCCGGTCAGCGCGGCGAGGAGCAGGTGCCGGACCCGGAGGGCAACCCGCTCGTCAGGCGCCGCTGGCTCCGGCTGACCGAGCGCACGGCGCATGCGCTCAGCCTCCTCGTGGGTCACCGCCGATAGCACGATCTCGTCCTCGTCGGCGGCACCAGGGACCTGCACGCGCAGCTCGACGACGCCGAAGATCCGCTGCAGCGGGCCGGTCGTGGTGTCCACCGCCTGCACCCGCGCGCGCGGCACGACGCGCTCGTCGGGGGTGAAGACGCCCGAGCGGTAGTGCAGCGCGACGTCGTCGAGCCAGTACGTCGTCTTGCTCCAGCGCGCGTAGCCCATAACCACGCTGGCCGCGATGCCGGCAGCCGCCAGCGCAGCGGCGGTTCCCGGCGTGCCCCCGCGGACGATGGCGACGAGCACCGCGCCGCCGACGAGCTGCAGCGCCGAGCCGACCGCCTCGACGACGATCGCCGCGCGGTGCAGGCGCCGCGGGACCTCAGAGATCATCGGGCGTGCGGAGCTTCGCGAGGATCCGGTCGCGCAGGTCGTCGGCCTGCGGCCGCTCGAGGCCGGGGATCGTCGTCTTGCCCGCCGCCGTATGCACGTGCAGGCGCACGAGGCCGAACAGGTCGGTCCAGCCGGTGCGCTCAACCGAGACGTGCTGGATCCGCGTGACGGGCACGATCGTGCGGATCACGCGCCACGCGCCGTGCAGGAGGTCGAGATCCTCCTCGTGCAGGTCCCAGCGCCAGTGGCGGTAGCGGACGATCGGCGCGGCGGCGGTGTAGAGGATGGCGGCGGCGGCGACAGCGAGCGCGAGTGCGAGCGGAAACCACGCCACGTTCGCGCTGAGCGCCAGCATGGCGCCGACCAGCACGACGCACGTCCCGATGGACTCGCCCCACCACATCGTGCGGGTGGCGATCGGCAGCCGGTTCGACGGTTCGGAGCGCGGCGTTTCCGTCACGAGATCATCTCACGAGCGGCGGGAAGCGGACCCATGTACTTGCGCAGCGCGCTCGTCTTCACCCATCCGGCGCTGCCGCTGCTACGCGCACGCGCCGTCACGACCGCGGCGCCGCGGGCGACCGGATCGCCCCTCGTCACGGCCTTGCCGACGCCCTTGAGCGCAAACGGCGCCGGATCGCCCGCGAGAATCCCGGACCACCAGCGCCGCCGTCGCCGCCCACGCTCCTGCGCGTCGAGCCGCTCGGTCCGGATGTCCTCGTGGGCGGCGGCGCGGGCGGCGCGCGTCGTGAGCAGGTTCTCGCGGGCGCGGGTCGCGAGCATCTGTGCGGCGGGACGCTGACGCCTCGTCTGTGCAGTGACACGGATCCAGCGCCCGCGCCCAAACGTGAAGATGGCGCGTCGGCGCTCAGCTTCGCTCGCCCACGCGCTCGCGCACGACGGCGTCGAGCTGGGCTCCGACGAGCACGGCCGCCGAGGCGAGGTAGACGTACGCCAGCGCGACGACGACCGTCGCCAGCGCAGCGAAGATCGAGCCGTAATCGGCGATCGACGTCAGGTAGGTGCCGAGTACGAGCGACGTGCCGGCCCACGCCGCCACGACGACGATCGAGCCGAACGTCACCCACTGCGCCGGGTGGCGGTCAGCCGGGGCGTACGCGACGAGCAACGCGACGACCGCGAAGAGGAGCATCAGTCCCAGTGGCCAGCGCAGCCACAGGATCAGACCGCTGTCGATACCGGCCGAGCGCAGCGCCTCGTCACCGAGCACGACGCAGCCGGCGGCGGCGAGCAGCAGCCCCGCGACTGCGGCCCCGAGGAGCAGCGAGACGCGCATGCGCTCGGCGCGCGAACGCCGGCGGCGACTGGCGTAGATGCGGTCGAAGACCTGCATGATCGTGCGCATCGTCGACGAGATCCTCCAGACCGCCAGGACCGCGCCGGCGGTCATCCAGAAGACCTGCTGCTCGCCGAGCGCGCGGCGGACCGTGTCGTCGACGACCTGGAAGGCGGACGGCGACATCGACTCGCGCACGGACGGCGCCCACTCGCGCGTCCACTGCTCCTCCAAGCCCAGGCCGCCCAACAGGCCGAGGCCGAAGAGCACCAGCGGGATGATCGCGAACAAGACGTGAAATGCGATCGCGCTCGCGAACACCAGCAGGTCGTGCTCGCGAGAGCCGCGCAGCACGTCGCGCACGGCTTCGCGGAGCGTCAGCGCGCGCAGCTCCTCGGCGATGCGGCGCAGGCGCTGCATGGAGCCGCTATCTACCCGCGCTCACTGCTACCTCCCCGCGCAATCGCGTCAGCGGTCGCCCGACGAATCTATGCACGCGCCCGGCAACGCCGGCGCAAACATCGCGAGGCTGAGGCCGAGCAGGCTCAGCGCTGACCAGGCGACGGCGCCGCCCCAGATCTCGGCCCGCCACCCGAGGCCGCCATCGGCGATCGCGGTACCACCGAGATACACCGCCCAGAAGGCCGCCGGCGCAACGGCGCAGAAGATGCGCACGCCGACCAGCCGCTGCGGCGACGGGCGCAGCAGCAGTGCGCATCCCTCGACGGCTGCGGCGCCGATCAGGCCCAGCGCCACGATCATGGGGATCTCAAAGCCCGACAGGGCCGCCATCCCCACAACCTGCGTCCCGATGACGGCGAAGATCGCGCCCGGCGGCAACTCCCAGCGTCGCAACAAGAACAGCAACGGGCCGAACAACACCACGGTCGTCACGATGAAGCCCGCGACGCCGGCTTGGATGTTGCGGTCAAACACGAAGCCGTCGCCCATGAAGCTCTCGGCGATGAATCGCTGCAAGTCCACGCTGTAGAAGCGGTCGTTGAAGACGTTGAGCTCCATCAGCATGAACGCGCACAGCGCGCCGGTGAGCGCAAGCGACAGGACCGCCGGCAGCAGCCGGCCCAGCGAGGCTGTTCGCCCCAGCGCCTGATCTGACCACAGCGAGCGCAGCGGCGCCGTGGCGATCAAGAACATGCCGGCGAACAGGCCGAGGTGCGTCGGGCTGAGCAGCGCGGCGATGCCCTGCTCGATACCGAAGGTCTCATGCCAGGCCATGTCGCCCAGTCCAGAGACCGAGAACAGCAGGATGCCGGCGCCCGCCGGCAGGTAGCCGCGCGGCAGCGCCCGCGCCCACGACCCGCCCGGCTCGTGGCGCGACCAGGCCAGCCAGCCGATCCAGCCCGCGACCGCGGCGAAGCCGCTGTAGAACACGGCGTGCCAGGGCGTGAAGAACGTCTCCAGCGCCGGTTGCGTCTTGTGCGCCCAGCCGTCGAGGAACACGCCGCCGATCAGCCATGTGGCCAGCGCGATCGTGACCAGATCGCCGCGTCGAGAGATCGGCGTCCCAGCGACATCCGGTGCTCGGCGGCCGCGTCGCGCGGCGGCCTCGGGCGGATGGGACGCCAGCGAGCGAACGTCGTTCGCGGCCGATGCTGCGTCCGAGGTCAAGGGCATGATGATCCTCCGATCTGCAGGTGCCTCCCCGCGCAGTACTTGAAGCTTACCCGTGGGAAGCGGCGCGATGGCCTGTCCAGCAACCGCGACGGGCGATCGCGCACGTAGCGGTCAAGAAACGCGCGTACGTATGTGGTTTGCAGGGAGATGTCGCGCGCCGACGGACGCTTGCCGACGCCCGGCGAGCCGGGCGCGATCACGGGCATGTCGCTGAACGAGAAATGATCGAAGCCGGCGACCTCGAGTGCGAGTCGCGGACCGCGCGAGTGGCTGAAGAACCTCCGCAGGCTGGGATCGTGTGCCCAGTGTCCAGCGGCTGTCAACGCCAGAAACGGGCGTCGAATCCCGCTGCGCGCGGCGGCGCCGACGATCGTGCCGTCGAGGTCGATGCCCGCGCGCACGGTCGACTCGACGCGCATCAGGGCGGCGGCGGTCGATCCGCCGAGCGAGTGTCCCATCGCGGCGATCCGCCGCCGGTCGGGCAGTGGGCCCTTCGGCATCGTGCTCAAGCTGCGGAGGATCAGCCGCAGGTCCCGCACGCGGGTGGCGCTCACGCTCGCGATCGGATCCTTGGACGGGGTCACGGACGGGAACGCGAAGCGCCCGTCGGGAAACTCCACCAGCGCCTCACGGGTGTGGTCGACGGCGAGCACGAGGTAGCCGTGGCTGGCGAGATCTTCGGCGAGCGCCTGATAGACGACCCGCGAGACCCCGAGGCCAGGGGAGAAGAGCACGACGGGAAGGCGCCCCCGGCGGGCTCGAGCTCGGTTGCGCGCGTGGACGCGCACAGGCGGCAGCCCCAGTGCGGCGGTGAGTCGCGGGCTGGCGTAGCTGGCGAGCCCGCCGCCGCGCGCGCCCGTCGCCGCCGGATACCAGCGCGTGAGCATCAGGCGCCGCCCGCCGCGCGCACGGTCGACGAGCTGCACGAGGTCGGTGCCGACCGCCGCCCGCCCGCTGGGCTCTGGCAGCGTGACCTCAGAATCGCCGGCCGCGGGGTCGATCGTCGCGCCCGCGATAAGCCCCGTTGCGTCAACGGCGAAGGTCAGCACGAGCTGCTGGGCGTCGCGGCCGGTCACGATCGCAACCAGCGCGGTCGGCTCCACGATGAGCAGTCCAAGCAGTCGTAGGCCGTTCGCATCGACCAGCGTCCCCAGGATCTGGTTGATCTCGGCCGGCGACGCCCCCGGGGAGTCCAGAAACGCCTTCGTGAAGTGTGCGCGCACCTCCGCGTCGCTGAGCGGCAGCCGCGCCGACGCCTCGATCAACCAGCCCATCTGACGTCCGACCTGGGAATCGGGCAGTTCCGTGGCGACGAAGCGGTCCGAGGATAGGGGCGCTGCGGCCTGCGAGGGCGCCGCCCCGAAGACGAGGACGAGCGCCGCGACGGTGAGCACGGCTGACAGTCGGCGAGAAACGGGGGCAGGAGGCATATGACACAGGATGAAGGCACGGCACGGCCCGCGCTACGGGTAGCAGCCCGCGCCGTCACGACGCGACGGCGACATCCCGGCGACTCACGACGCGACCCGTGGTGCACGTCCGCGGCGCGCTGCAGCGCATCCAGCCGCCGGCCGCGCCACCTACAGCGCGCGGCCTGCTGCGCGACGAACTGCACAGCGCGACGGTGCGCGCTACCGCCGACGTCTCGCTGCTGGCGCTCGAGCGCGCGGACTTCCTCTGCGCGGTGACGGGCGGCGACGATTGCGAGCAGCCGATGCTCGGTGAGCTCGAGCGGCCGGCGGTCGACGAGCTTGCCCGCGGCGTCGGCATGCTGTCGCTCGACCCGGGCGAAACGCTGTTCTCCGAAGGCGACGAGGATGACCGCTACTTCGTCATCCTCGACGGCGAGATCGAAATCCACGCCGGCGGGCAGCGGCGACGCGTGCTCGCGCCCGGCGATGGCTTCGGCGAGATCGCCGTCCTGTACGGGAGAGCGCGGACGACGAGCGCGGTCGCGCGCACGCCGGTCCGGCTGGTGCGGTGGCCGCAGAGAAGCTGCGCGAATGGCTCGCCGACTACATGCAGGGCCCGTCGCCGGCGCTCAGCCGCCCCGACGGATCGCGTTGAGCGCTGTTCAGGATCAGCACGCCGGCGCGCCGCCTGATTTGGCGCCGGCACGTGCAGCGCGTTAGGCTCGCGCCGGCTCAGCTCCGGGGGGAGGGTCGGGAGCTCGGGCAAGGAAGCGAGGCGCCTGTCGGCGTCTCTATGAGGAAGGAGCGGAGAACTGTGAAGCTCGTGATCGGCATCGTGCGGCCCGACAAGGCGAACGACGTGCTCGAAGCCCTGTACCGCGCCGAGGTGCGCGGGTTCTCGCTGAGCCGGGTCCAGGGGCATGGAGGCGAGCTCGAACGGGTCGAGACCTACCGCGGCACGAGGGTGAAGATGGGACTCGAGGAGAAGGTCCGCTTCGAGATCGCCGTCTCGGAGGAGTTCGTCCAGCCGGCGATCGACGCCCTGGTCGAAGGCGGGCGGACCGGCGAAGTCGGCGACGGCAAGATCTTCGTCGTCCCGCTCGAGCGGGCCGTCCGGATTCGCACTGGCGAGACAGACCACGGCGCCGTGACGCCCGTCGGCCAATGACCACGGGCATCTGGACCCTCGCGGCGGCCGGCGAGGTCAATGCCGGCGACACGGCCTGGATGCTCGCCGCGACGGCGCTCGTCCTCTTGATGACGCCTGCGCTCGGGCTGTTCTACGCGGGCCTCGTGCGCTCGAAGAACACGCTCAACACGTTCATGATGTGCATCGCCGCGCTTGCGGTCGCCACCGTGATGTGGGCGCTCGTCGGCTACTCGCTGGCGTTTGACGGGGACAACGCGATCATCGGCGGCCTCGGACATGTCTTCCTGCACGGCGTCACCTTCGAGCCGCGTGACGGGACGACGATCCCGCACCTGCTGTTTTTCGCGTTTCAGGCGACGTTCTGCATCGTCACGACCGCGCTCGTCTCGGGCGCAGTCGTGGAGCGGATGCGTTTCGCGCCGTTTCTCGTCTTCGCCGCGCTGTGGTCGGTTCTCGTCTACGCGGTGCTCGCGCACTGGGCGTTCGGCGGCGGCTGGCTGCAGGCCCAGGGGACGCTGGACTTCGCCGGCGGCGTGCCGGTCGAGATGGGATCCGGCTTCTCGGCGCTGGCCGCTGCGCTTGTCGTGGGAGCGCGCAAGGACTACGGGCGTCAAGCGCTGCTGCCGCACAACGCGGTCTACGTGCTGCTCGGCGCCGGCCTGCTGTGGTTCGGCTGGTTTGGCTTCAACGGCGGCAGCGGTTTCTCGACGGGGCACCCGAGCGTGCTCGCGTTCACGAACACGCTGCTGACGCCGGCGTGCACGCTCGCCGTCTGGTTCGTGCTCGACCTCATTCGCGGCCGGCAGGTGACGGCGATCGGAGCGGCGACCGCGATCATCGTCGGCTGCGTGGGAATCACGCCGGCCGGCGGTTTCGTCAGCCCGCAGTGGGCGATGATCCTCGGCGCGGTCGCGGCGCTGCCCAGCTACGCGATCATCGTCTGGCGACCGCGGACCCGCGTCGACGAGACGCTCGACGTCCTGGCCGCGCACGGCATCGCCGGCCTGACCGGCATCGTCTTCATCGGCTTCTTCGCGCAGCAGTCGTGGAACGGCGTCTCCGACGGCCTGCTGTACGGCGACGCCGGCCAGCTCGGCTCACAGCTGATGGCGGCGGCCGTGACCCCCGTGTATGCCTTCGCGATGACCTTCGCGCTGCTGAAGGTCATCGGGGCGATCACGCCGCTGCGCGGGACACCGCATGAGGAGGCGGTGGGGATGGACATCGTCCACCACGGGGAGGAGGCGTACGTGACGGGCGAGGGCGCGATGCTCATCATCCCCGAGGCAGGTGTGGAAGAGGACCTGCCGGTCGCCGACCCGGTCTAGCGCTCCTGCTCGCCCGCGTGGCGTGGCGTGACGTCGCGCCGCACGGGTTTCGGCGCCTGATCGCAACTCGTGCGAGCGCATATTCTGGACGGCAATGGATGCCGTCATCCAGACCGACAAGCTGACCAAGCGCTACGGCAGCGCGCGCGGGATCGACGACGTCTCGCTGACGGTGCTGCGCGGCGAGGTGTTCGGCTTCCTCGGTCCCAACGGCGCGGGCAAGACGACGACGATCCGCACGCTGCTTGACCTGCTGCATCCGACGAGCGGCCAGGCGCGGCTGTTCGGCCTCGACAGCCGGCGCGACAGCCTCGCGATCCGCGCCCGGCTCGGGAACCTGCCGGGCGAGTTCGCCTTCGAACCGCGGCGCACCGGCCGCGAGATCGTGGCGTTCTTGGCCGCGCTGCGCGGGCTGCGGAGCCTCGGCCGCACGAGCGAGCTCACCGAGCGCTTCTCCGCCGACCTCGATCGGCCGGTTGGGCATCTGTCGCGCGGCAACCGCCAGAAGATCGGCCTCATCCAAGCGCTGTTTCATGCGCCCGAACTGCTGATCCTCGATGAGCCGACGGGCGGGCTGGACCCGCTGATGCAGGAGGAGTTCCACAAGATCGTGGCCGAGGAGCGCGAGCGCGGCGCGACGGTCTTTCTGTCCTCGCACGACCTCGACGAGGTCGAGCGCCTGTGCGACCGCGTCGCGATCATCCGCGACGGGCGGCTGATCGCCGTCGAGCACGTCGACGACCTCACGCGGCGCCGCTACCGCCACGTGACCGTGGAGTTCGCGGAGGCCGTCGACGTCTCCGAGTTGCGCGCCCTGCCCGGCGTCCGAAACCTCGAGGTCGACGGACGGCGGGCCCGCTTCGGCGTCGCGGCCGGGGCGCTCGACGCCGTCATCAAGGCGCTCGCTCGCCACAAGATCGTCGACCTCGAGCTCGCCCATCCGAGCTTGGAGGAGATCTTCATGACCTACTACGCGCGCGAGGAGCATCACGCGTGAGCGTTGCGCCGACCGCGAGCACCCAGGCGCCCGCCGTTGCGCCGCCCGCGCGTGCCGCGCTGCGCGCGCTGGTGCGCCGCGGACTGCTCGACAACCGCCGCGCGCCGCTCGTCTGGGGCGGTCCACTCGGCGCGATGAGCGCCTTCGTCGTCGCGCTGTACCCGTCGATCAGCGACTCGCTCTCGCAAGCGGTGAAGGGCTATCCGGCGGGGTTGAAGGACGCCTTCGGGATCACCGACCTGGGAACGGTCGAGGCGTATCTCAACGCGGAGATGTTCAGCCTCTTCCTGCCGCTGGCGGTGGCGTACTTCGCGATCCGCTGCGTGGCGGCGTCGATCGCGGGGGCGGAGGAGCACGGCTATCTGGACACCGTTCTTGTGACGCCGGTCGCGCGCCGCACGCTCGTCGCTGGAGTCTTCGCGACGACAGCGATCGCCGTCGCGGCGGTGCTCGTCGTCGCCGGCCTGCTGACCGCCGCGGGAGCGGCGCTCACGGGGCAGGCACTCGCGTTCGGCCGGCTGGTCGCGGCGCTCGCCGGCGTCTGGGGGCTGGCGCTGTTCTTCGCGGGCTGCGCGACGCTCGCGGCGGGCGTGCTGCACCGGGCGGCGCCGGTCCTCGGGGCCGGCGCGGGATTGCTCGGGGGGATGTACCTGCTCGACGTGGTCGGCAAGCTCGCCGACCCGGTCCAGGAGCTGCGCTGGCTGTCGGCGTTTCGCTACTACGGCACGCCGCTGACGGCCGGCCTCGACGGGGCCGGGTTCGCGGCGCTCGTCCTCGCCGGCGCGCTGCTTGCCGCCGCGGGCGCGGCGCTCTACGAACGCCGCGACATCACGGGCTGAGCCGTCCGGGCCGATTACGCGCGCCGGGGTGGGGGTGTTCCGGCTTTGTCGCTCTTACAGCGACGAACCCGTAAAACCCCCCGACGAATCGACGCTCCCATCCGCGCCGCTGCCCCCGTCACGCCGCCCCGAGCAAGCGCTCGGTCTCGCGTGCGACGACGATCTCCTCGCCGGCACGCACGACGAGCACAGCGACCGCTGCGCCGCAGGTAGCGATCTGCTCGGCATCCTGCCCGTTGCGCACGTCGTCGAGGGCGATGCCGAGCTGGCCCAGGCGCGCACAGATCGCGGCGCGCAGAAGCGCCGAGCGCTCGCCGGCTCCGGCGCTGAAGACGAGCGCATCGAGCCCGCGCAACGCGGCCGTCATCGCTGCGACGGCGCCGCTGACGCCACGCACGAAGACGTCGAACGCGAGCTGCGCGCGCTCGTCGCCGTTTGTCGCGGCGCGCTCGATCTCGCGCAGGCCGGTGAGTCCGGCGATGCCGAGCAGGCCCGATCGGTGGTTGAGCGCATCGTCGAGCTCCTCGCGCTCGATGCCCGACGCCAGCAGGTGCAGCAGCACCCCCGGGTCCAGCGACCCCGAGCGCGTCGCCATCGGCACGCCCTCCAATGGCGTGAACCCCATCGTCGTGTCGACCGATCGCCCGTCGAGCACAGCGCTCACCGAGCAGCCGCTGCCGAGATGGCAGACCACGAGGCGCCGGCAGCGAACCGCGCCGAGGATCCGCGCGGCCTGCTCGTGACACCAACCGACGTTCAGCCCGTGAAAGCCGTAGCGCCGCAGCCCGAAGCGCTCGCTCCAGTCGCGCGGCAGCGCGTACGTCGCGGCTTCGGGCGCGAGCGTGCGATGAAAGGCCGTGTCGAAGCAGGCGACCTGTGGCAGGCCGGGCAGCGCGGCAGATGCCGCGTCGATCCCCTCCAGCGCGGCGCGCGTGTGCAGCGGTGCGAGCGGCGCGAGCGCGGCGATCGCTGCGCGTGCGTGGCCGTCGACGCGCGCCGGGCCGCTGAAGCGCGTCCCGCCGTGCACCACGCGATGGCCGATCGCTTCAGCCTGGCCGCCCGCATCCGCGAGCGCCGCGCCCAGCGCTTCGGCGTGGCGGCCGGCGCTCGCACCCGGTTCCCAGCGCTGCTCGCCGCGCTTGAGGATCGCGTCGGTGGCCGCATCGACGAGCGCGTGCTTGAGGCTGCTCGACCCGGCGTTGACGACGAGGACTCGCACCGCGGCGAGGTTCTACTAGATCTGCTCCGGCCAGCTCCAGTCGCGCACCTCGGGCATGTCCTCGAAATGCTCGCGGATGTACGCGTGATGGCGCACCAGCATCGCCTCGCAGTGGTGCTCCAGCGCGAGCGCGCCGGGCGCGATCCGGCGCGCGCGTCGCAGCGCGTTGAGGACGAGGTGGTAGCGGCTCATCTCGTTTAGGACGACCATGTCGAACGGCGTCGTCGTCGTGCCCTGCTCGCTGTAGCCGTGGACGTGGAAGCGGCTTGGGTTCGGCCGTCCGTGCAGGAGCTGATGCAGCGCGCGGGCGTAGCCGTGGAAGGCGCACACGACGTTCGTCGTCTCGCCGAACAGCGCCTGAAACAGCTCGCGAGACATCGCGTGGGGATGAATCTCCGGCGGCGCGATCGCCATCAGGTCGACCACGTTGACGACACGGAAGCGCAGCTCGGGAACGTGCTCGCGCAGCAGCGCTGCGGCGGCGACCGTCTCCTGCGTCGGCACGTCGCCGATGCACGCCATCACGATGTCGGCGTCCTCGCGGCCGATCGAGTTGCCGGCCCACGTCCACTCCGACGCGCCGCGCGCGCAGTGCTCGCGCGCCGCGTCGATGTCGAGGTATTGCAACTCGGGCTGCTTGTCGATCACGACGAGGTTGACGTAGTCGCGGCTGCGCAGGCAGTGATCTGCGGTCCACAACAGGCAGTTGGCGTCCGGCGGCAGGTACACGCGCACGACGCTGCCGCTCATCGAGATCATCGTGTCGATCAAGCCCGGACCCTGGTGGCTGAAGCCGTTGTTGTCGTTGCGCCAGCAGGTCGACGTCAGCAGCACGTTCAGCGATGCGACCGGCGCGCGCCAGCGCAGCTCGCGGCCGTGCTGGAGCCACTTCGCATGCTGGATCGCCATCGAAGCCGAAACCATCGCGAACGCCTCGTAGGTCGCGAACAGGCCGTGACGACCGGTCAGCAGATAGCCCTCGAGCCAGCCCTGGCAGTTGTGCTCGGACAGCACCTCCATCACACGCCCGTGCGGCGAGACATGCTCATCTCCGGGCTGCGCGTCGCGCAGGCAGCGATCCTCGACCTCGAAAACTGCGCCGAGCCGGTTGGAGTTCGTCTCGTCGGGACAGAACAGGCGAAAGTTGCGCTGCTCGGCGTTGCGGACGTAGACGTCGCGCAGCATCTCGCCGAGCTGGCGCGTTGACTCCGCGCGTTCGGTCGCCGGCCTCGGCACGCCGAGCGCGTACGCCGCTGGGTCTGGGATGTCGAGCGAGACGAGCACCCGACCGCCGTTTGCGAGCGGCAGCGCGCCCATGCGCAGGTCGCCGTCCGGCGCGAGGGCAGCAAGCTCGGCGACGAGCGTGCCGGCGTCGTCGAAGCGCTCCTCGGGCCGGTAGCTGCGCAGCCAGCGCTCGAGCTGCGCGAGGTGCTCGGGGTTCTCGCGCACGCCGGCGAGCGGCACCTGATGCGAGCGGAATGTCCCCTCCACGGGGGTGCCGTCGACCTCGCGCGGGCCGGTCCAGCCCTTCGGCGTGCGCAGCACGATCGCCGGCCAGCGCGGCGTCCCCGCGGTCCACGCGGCGCCGGCGCGAGCGTCGGCCTGGATCGCACGGATCTCCGCGTGGGCACCGTCCAATGCCGCGGCGAAGTCGCGGTGCACGCGGCGAGGATCGTCGCCGGCGACGACCCGCGGGGCGTAGCCGTGGCCGCGCAGCAGCGTGAGCAGGTCTTCCTGCGGAGCGCGCCCGAGCACCGTCGGTCCGGCGATCTTGTGTTCGTTGAGGTGCAGGATCGGCAGCACCGCGCCGTCGCGGGCGGGGTCCAGAAAGCGAATCCCCTTCCAGGAGCCCTCCAGTGGAGCGGTCTCCGCCTCACCGTCGCCGATGACGCAGGCGACAAGCAGATCGGGGTTGTCGAACGCGGCGCCGAAGGCGTGCATGAGCGCGTACCCGAGCTCGCCGCCCTCGTGGATCGAGCCCGGCGTGGGCACGCTGACGTGGCTCGGGATCCCGCCCGGCGTCGAGAACTGGCGCACGAGCGCCCGCAGCCCCGCGGCGTCGAGGGATACGTGCGGGTAGATCTCTGAGTAGACACCCTCGAGGTACACGTTCGCCACGACCGCGGGCCCGCCGTGGCCGGGTCCGGCGACGTAGAGCACCTGCGACCCGGTCCTGCGGATAAGCCGGTTCAGGTGCGCGTAGACGAGGTTCAGCCCCGGCGAAGTGCCCCAGTGGCCGAGCAACCGCGGCTTGACGTGCTCGGCGCGCAGCGGCTCACGCAGCAGCGCGTTGTCGCGCAGGTAGATCTGCGCGACGGTGAGGTAGTTGGCGGCTTCCCAGTAGGCCAGCAACCCGTCGAGTTGCGCGTCGTCGAGCCGTGGTGCGCTCTCAGCGCGGTCTTGAGTCGTCATCGCCGTAGCCTCGCGCGCTGCGAACTGCCCCATGTCAACAAAATGAGAGGAATCGGCCGGTTCTCATGTCCCGCGGGCAGCCTCGAGGGCATCGACCGGCTGGCGTTGGCGGTCGGCTGCGTCTCGCAGGCGGGCAAGAGCCTGGCGGAGGATGCGCGAGACCTGCATCTGGCTGATGCCGACGATCGCGCCGATGTCGGCCTGCCTCATGTCCTCGTCGATGCGCAGTCGCAGGACCAGCCGCTCGCGCGCGCTCAGGCTCGTGAGCAGAGCGTCCAGGATCGCGTGCATTTCGGCGCATTCGATACCGCCGTCGTCGTGACCAACCGCGTCTTGGAGGGTGGACTCGCCACCGGCAGCGGTCGGGCCTTGAAGCGACAGGGCCCCGCGCGCGCTGCTCACCTGGATCGCTTCCAGCAGCTTCTCCTCGTCGACGCCGGCCACCTGGCTCAGCTCGGCCGTCGTCGGAATACGACCCAGCTGTCGTGTCAAATCGCCAGCGATGCCATCCACGCGTGCCGCGAGCTCCCGCAGGCTGCGCGGCGGACGCACGGTCCACGAGTAGTCGCGAAGGTAGTGCTTCACCTCTCCCGCGATCGTAGGAACGGCATATGAGCTGAACGCCAGGCCCCGCGACGGGTCGTAACGATCGATCGCCTTCATCAAGCCGACGGCCGCTACCTGCCTGAGGTCGTCCAACGGCTCCGAGGAGTGTCGATACCGCACCGCGATCGAGCGCGCGAGCGGCATGAAGCGCGTCGCGAGCTCGCCGCGAGCATGGCGATCGCCACCCGCGGCGCGCCGAAAGAGCTCTCGCTCCCGTGCACGCCTGGATTGCCCGTACACGCGCGATCGCACAAGTCCGGCGCAGCCCGTCGCGCCTGGCACCGGCGCAAGAGTGGCCCCGCGGTCACCTGGGCCGGGGTGGCGAACCCGGGGCAACCACGAGGCGGTCCTCGCCGCGCTCGTCGGGGAACGGACGACTGAGGCCGGCTCGGCCTGCGGCGAAGAGGGTGTGGGGATCATGGGGCGAGGGGTGGTGCCGAGGGCCAGCCCTGTGGCCGGAGACCGAGTCGGAGCGGACCGGCGCGTTGGGCATGTCGACCTTCCGGAATGCGGTGAACTCTCGGAAGTCAGACGGTGTTGCCTGCCCTTGGGCCGACCTCACAATCGATGCCCTCTATGAATCTACGTTACTGCGCGCGTCAAGACGATCGCCGCTGCTGAAACAAACGGCCCGCCGAGGCGGGCCATCTGGATACGACGGATAAACGGCTCGGATTAGAGCGTCTGCACGTTCGCGGCGCTCGGACCCTTGGGGCCCTGCTCCGCCTCGTAGGAGACCTTCGCGCCGTCGTTGAGCGACTTGAAGCCGGCACCCGCGATAGCGGAGTGATGGACGAACAGGTCCTTGCTCTGGTCGTCAGGCGTGATGAAGCCAAAGCCCTTGTCGTCGTTGAACCATTTGACGGTTCCGGTTGCCATATGTTCCCTCCCGGGAGATTGTGTGCTGCGAAGCGCGGGAGATGCTGTGAAGGCAACTACGACGACCGCTGGCACTACGTTGCCGAGCGGAATGCTCGACACCAAGCACTGAGTCTAGCTAGATCACGAATGGAACCCAGTGTCGTGCGACCACTCTATGGCCGGTTCGCGTGGGCGTACGACCTGGTGGTGGCCCGTCCTGCGGGCGGTAGCCCGGAGCACGTGGCGAGAACGATGGGCTCGTTGGGCACGAGCCTTGGCTCACTGGTTCTCGACGCCGGCTGTGGCACCGGCCGCTACGCGGAGAGCATGGCGGCGTTCGGTTTCCGTGTCATCGGACTCGATCGCAGCGAGGCGCTCGTCGAGCAAGCGCGGGCTCGCTCGTCCGGCGCCGTCTTCTTCTGTGCGGACCTCCTAACGTGGCGACCGCCGGAACTGGCCGACGCGGTGCTGTGCCGTGGAGTGCTCAACGACCTGACGGCCGACAGCGATCGTCGAGCCGCCATCGCCGCCTTCGGCTCGTGGCTGCGTCCGGGAGGCGTCCTGCTGGCAGACGTCCGCGACTGGCAGGCGACCGCGGCGCGCTACCCGAGCGAGCCTCGGCACGAGCAGTCGGTCCGCAAGGGGGGACGCGTGCTGCTGTTCTCGAGCGAGACGACGCTCGACGCCAGCCGTCGTCTCATGCACGTGCACGAGCACTACATCGGTACGGTCGACGGCGTCGACGTGGACGAGACATACGAATTCGCGATGCGCTGCTGGACGGCCGACGAACTGCGCGACCACGTCGCGGCTGCGGGTTTCACGAGCCTCGAGCTTCGACACGGCGCAGAAGCGGGCATGGCCCGAGACCGGCTTCTCGTGATCGCTCGGAGATAGAGCACAGGCGCCACCGAGAAACCGTCGTCATGGGCACCCGTGCACTGGCGCCGCGGGCCGTCAGGTCGCGTCGGGCGGGGCGATCGTCGCGGCCTGCGGACCGAAGCGCTCGACGTAGGACTCGTGGACCTGACGCGAGCGCTGCACCGGCGTCCACGGCGGCTGCTCTCCGTCGAGTTGGTAGCCATCGGGCCGCAGATCGAAGCGGAACGTCTCGCCGTCGCCCCAAGCATCTCCAGGCGCGCGGGAGGGTCGCAGGCGATCATTGCCCCGTCGACCGGGGGACCCTCGCCGTCGCGAAAGACGAAGCGCAGCGGCGCTCCCTGCACTGGGACGACGGCTAACCAGGCACCGCGCCGGGTAACCGCCCGGCGCATGGATGACGAACAGCAGCACCACTTCGGCGAGGGCGACCCCTACTCGCTCGGGCTCGAGGAAGAGCTGTTCGTCGTAGACCCGGAGAGCGGACGGCTGCTGAACGTCGGCTCCGAGGTACTCGAGCGGCTTGGCGAGCTTGAGCGCGGCGAGGTCAAGAGCGAGCTTCATCGCAGCCAGATCGAACTCATCACCGGTGTCTGCACGACGGTCGACGAGGCCATCGGCGAACTGTGCGAGCTGCGCCGCGCGGTGCTCGACACGGGCGTCGGGCTGATCGCGTCGGGCACCCATCCGACCGCCGTCGAGGGCGACTCGGTCGTCACCGACGCCCCCCGCTACGAGCGCATCCGCGACTGGCTCGGCGACGCGGGCGCGACGCCCGTCTGCGCGCTGCACATCCATGTCGGCATGCCCGATGCGCCGACCGCGATCCGCGTCTTCAACGGCCTGCGCCGCTACCTGCCGCTGCTCGAGGCGCTGGGCGCCAACTCGCCTTTTCGTCACGGCCGCGACACCGGCCTGGCCTCGGCCCGCGAGCTGACGCTGCGCTCGTGGCCGCGCGCTGGCGTGCCGCGCGCGATGACCGACTTCGACGACTTCACGCGCTGCAGCACGCAGCTGACGCGCGTCGCCGAGGTGCCCGACTACACCTATCACTGGTGGAAGCTGCGTCCGCACCCGCGCTTGGGCACCGTCGAGATCCGCGCGCTCGACACGCAGGTCTCGCCGCAGCACAGCGCTGCGCTCGTCGCCGCCGTGCACGCACTGGCGCGCCACGAGGCCCAAGCCGACCCGGTCGAGGGACCGCCTGTCGAGATCCTCGACGAGGCATCCTTTCGCGCGGCGCGGGCGGGCATCGAGGCCACGCTGCCCGACCACGAACTGCGCCTGCGACCCGTCGCCGAACTGCTGGAGGAAACCGTCGCGCTGGTCCGCCAGGCCGCGCGCGAGCTGCGTTGCGAGACGCAGCTCGACGACCTCGCGCGGCTGCTGGCGGACGGTGGCGGCGCCGGAGTCCAGCGCGCCGCCTGCGGCAGTGGCGACACCGCCGCGCTACTCCAGGCGCTCGTCGCGCGCGCTCACGACCGCACCGAGCTGTGAACCTCCCGTCGCGCTTTGCGGTCGGCGACAACGGCGCGTAGCTCGTCCCAGTCGACGTCCTTGAAGTTGTGCATTGGGCAGAACTTGGGACCGCACATCGAGCAGAACTCGGCGGTCTTGAAGTAGTCGTCCGCCAGCGTCTCGTCGTGCATGCCCCGCGCGGTCTCCGGGTCCAGTGACAGCTCGAACTGCCGCCGCCAGTCAAATGAGAAGCGCGCCTGCGAGAGCTCGCGATCCCACGCCGCGGCGCGCTTGGAGCCGCGCGCGAGATCGGCCGCATGGGCGGCGATCCGATAGGCGATCAGTCCCTGCTTGACGTCCTCGGCGTTGGGCAGCCCGAGATGCTCCTTGGGGGTGACGTAGCAGAGCATCGAGGTGCCATGCCAGCCCACGATCGCCGCACCGATCGCCGACGTGATGTGGTCATAGCCCGGAGCGATGTCGGTGACCAGCGGCCCGAGCGTGTAGAACGGCGCCTGCTGGCAGACCTCCTGCTGTCGTCGCACGTTCTCCTCCAGCTGGTCGATCGGGACGTGCCCCGGGCCCTCGACCATCACCTGCACGTCGCGCGCCCAGGCCCGTTCGGTCAGCTCGCCAAGCGTGTCGAGCTCAGCGAATTGCGCGGCGTCGGATGCGTCGGCGATCGATCCCGGCCGCAGCCCGTCGCCGAGCGAGATCGACACGTCGTGCGCGCGGCAGATCTCCAGGATGTCCTCGAATCGCTCGTAGAGCGGGTTCTCGCGCTTGTGGTGGACCATCCAGCGTGCAAGCAGGCCGCCGCCGCGCGACACGATCCCCGTCACGCGGTGCTGACACAGGGGGAGGTGCTCGAGCCGTACGCCGGCGTGGATGGTCATGTAGTCCACGCCCTGGAGAGCCTGATGTTCGATGATCTCGAGCAACAGTTCGGCCGACAGATCCTCCGGCTGCTTGACGCGTTCCATCGCTTCGTAGATCGGCACCGTCCCGATCGGAACCGTCGCGACGTCGAGGATCGCCTGGCGCGTCTCGTCGATTCGCTTGCCGGTCGAGAGGTCCATCACCGTGTCGGCGCCCCAGCGCTCAGCCAAGCCGAGCTTGTCGACCTCCTCGGCCAGCGACGAGGTAGTCGGGGAGTTGCCGATGTTGGCGTTGATCTTCACCCGCGCTTTCAGACCGATGGCCATCGGGTCAAGCGCGCGGTGATGGACGTTGGCGGGGATGATCATCCGGCCGCGCGCGACCTCGTCGCGGATGACGTCCGCGGGTAGCTCTTCGCGCTCGGCGACTCGCTTCATCTCCGGCGAGACGTCACCTTGGCGAGCGACGTGCATCTGGGTCCGACAGTCACTGTCAAACGAGAACGTGCTGCGCTGCAGCATGTGCTTCCTCCCTTCGCTGGTGTGAGCCAGATCAGGTTCAGCGGGTCGGCGCTAAGAAGCGCCCTCTCAGCCCCTGCGACAGGGACCCCCCGGGATGTATGGACGATGAAACCGTAGCGGCTCGCTCGTGCTGTTGCTGTCAGCGTTTGACTTCGCAGTTTTCGAGGATTCCCAGTGCGTCGGGGACCAGGACGGCGACCGAGAAGTACGCGCTGACCAGATAGGAGATGATCGCTTGCTCAGAGATGC
>JAWVGJ010000012.1:0-5204 GCA_033855115.1 Solirubrobacteraceae bacterium | reverse complement strand
ACCGCGTTGATCGCCAGCGGCATGGCGCGGGCGGCCGAGATCTCCGGGAACGGGATGATGCTGAGAAACAGCTTCTGCCATTCCATCCAGCGCTCCTGCACCTGGCGGAACATGTTGCCGCGGATGGCGCCGTCCATCGCGCCGAAGACGCGGTTGTCCTTCTCCTCCTCCATGGGGAAGTAGGAACGCAGAACCTGCTTGAGCGGGTCCTTCTTCGGAGCCTTCTCGAAGGTGTAGTCGGTGGGGTACTTGTCGACCGGCTCCACGAACGTGGGATCCCAGGACAGCTCCTGGATCTTCGTGTGAGCCTTCGTGATGCTGGCTCTGCTCATGCTGAAAAGCCTTCCTCTCCGCGGGCGTGCTCAGGGTGCGGGAAGCGACCCGCCGGCCGTCTCTCTGCGACCGGTCCATGGAGTCCAGCACTGCGGCGTTACACAGCCGTAACACTGCGCTGCTAGCGCGGCTGGAGCCCGAGTTCCTGGCGCAGCGTGCGCGTGCGCGACACCGCGAGGCTGCGCCGCGGGTCGGCGTAGTCGACGGCGGCGAGCAGGCGCTGCCATGCGAGCAGGTCGTCGGCGCCCGAGGACGAGCGCACCCAGGCCCACAGCGCGTCGGGGTCCCCGGAGGTGACGACGGCCTGGCGCATCCAGCCGTCGAGCTCGTCGCGCGCGCTCTCGATGAACGGCGATTCGGAGCCCGGCAGCAGCGGCCCCGGGTACTCCTCGGCCGCCACGCGCACGGCGCCGCGGTCCAGCAGCATGCGCACGCGGCGCATGTCGCTGCCCACGGGTCCGGCCAGCCCGTATCCCTCCGACTCGAGCACGTCGGGCAGCAGCCGGCGCAGCCGCGACATCTCGACGCGGACGCTGGCAGGATGGCCGTCGTCGCCGTAGAGCTCGGCGCACATGATGTCCGCGTTGACGCGGCCGCGGTGCAGCGCGAGGATCGTGAGCATCTCGACGTGACGCGGGCGAACGTGCACCAGCTCGCCGTCCAAGCGCACCTCCGGCGGCTCTTCGCCGAGCACGCGCAGCTCCAGGCGGGGGCGGGCGGGGCGCGACGACCGGCGGTTGGGACGCACGACGTAGACGTCCTCCTCGGCGATCGGCTCGGCGATCGCCTCGACGCCGGAAGGCAGCGCGAGCAGGCCGCCGCCGGCGGGGATCTCGTTCAGCGCGACGCGCGTCCAGCGCTGCCCGGGGTCGAGCAGGATGCGCCCCGTGCCAGTGATGAGCGCGGCGCCCGCCGAGGCCGGCCCGAGCAGCTCGGCGTAGCGCGTGCGCAGGCGGTCGTCGCGCTCGTGCAGCTCCCCGCGCAGCACCTCCTCGACCGCGCGCGCGGTGGCCACCACGACCGCCAGGCTGAGCGGGTTGACGACGCTGAAGTCGCCGGTCAGGTCGATGATCCCCAGCAGCTTTCCGCTGTCGGGGTCGAGGACGGGAGCGGCGGAGCACGTCCAGCGCTGCACCGGCTCGGCAAAGTGCTCGGCGGCGAAGACCTGGACGGCGTGCGAGGCGGCCATCGCGGTGCCGATGGCGTTCGTGCCCGCCGACGGCTCGCTCCACAGCGCGCCCTCGACGAAGTTCATGTCGTCGGCGGCGCGGTTGCGCAGCCGCAACTCGCCGCTGATGTGCAGCAGCACGCCGTCGGCGTCGGAGACCACGAGCAGGTTGTCGGCGTCGAGCAGCGTCTCGGCCATGCACTGCTCGATGAGCGGGCTCGTGCGCCGCAGCGGATGCTCGTCCCACAGCTCGCGCGCGCCGGTGAGCTCGCACACCGACTTGGCGCGCAGACGCCCGGTCGGATCCACCCCCGCCTCGCGCGAGCGCCGCCAGGATTCCGCGATCGGGGGCCGGACGTCCGGCGTGCCGGGATCGTCCTCGTCGCCCTGCCGGCGGTCGTCGACGAAGTCCTCCCATGCGTCGCGCAGTTCGCGCGCCCGCTTGGACGGCACCGTGTCGACGTCGACCGCGACCCAGGGGCTCAGCGACAAGGGCTCAGCCTCCATGGCACGACATGCAGCAGGTGGTTCATCTCGGGAAAGCTCCTCGCGTGACCTTCCATCCGGGTCAGTCCGTACGTACCCCGGCTGTCTCCGGGCGTAGCTTCCCACAGGCCAGCTTGGCGCGTGCAAGGGTAACGCGCGCGCGCCGGTGTCGAGGGCCGGTATGTGGGTCGAAATCGGCGCGCGCGAGGCGCGATGGACCCGGCCCGTAAACGCTCCGGCCGCGCAAGCTGGTGGGTGCGGTGCCCGGTTCGAGGTGAGCCCGTCACCAGACGGGACGTCGATCAGGCGAGGTCGTAGCGATCGAGGTTCATGACCTTGTCCCACGCCACGACGAAGTCACGCACGAACTTCTCGTCGGCGTCGTCGGATCCGTAGACCTCCGAGATGGCTCGGAGCTCGGAGTTCGAGCCGAAGACGAGGTCGACGGCCGTGCCGGTCCACCTGACCTCCCCCGTCGCGCGATCGCGCCCCTCGTACACGTGCTCCGACGAGTCGGATGCCTCCCACTCCGTGCTCATGTCGAGCAGGTTCACGAAGAAGTCGTTGGTCAGTGTCTCGGGCCGGTCGGTGAAGACGCCGTGCGCCGATTGCCCGTGGTTGGCGTTCAGCGCGCGCATGCCGCCGATGAGCGCCGTCATCTGGGGAGCGGTCAGCGTCAACAGGTTGGCGCGATCCAGCAGCAGCTGCTCGGGCGGCAGCTCCGCGTCGGCGCCGACGTAGTTGCGGAAGCCGTCGGCGCGCGGTTCGAGCGCGTCGAAGGAGTCCGCGTCGGTCTGCTCCTGCGAAGCGTCCGTGCGCCCCGGCGCGAACGGGACCGTGACGTCGTGCCCCGCGTTCTTCGCCGCCTGCTCGACGGCCGCGCACCCGCCGAGGACGATCAGGTCGGCGAGCGAGACCTTCGTGCCGTTGGGCTGCGAGCCGTCGAAGTCCTGCTGGATCGCCTCGAGCGTCTCCAGCACCTTGGCCAGGTCGGACGGCTCGTTGACCTCCCAGTCGCGCTGTGGCGCGAGGCGGACGCGTGCCCCGTTCGCCCCGCCCCGCTTGTCGGTGCCGCGGAAGCTCGACGCCGCCGCCCACGCGGCGCGGACCAGCTGCGAGATCGACAGGCCGGAGGCGAGGACCTTGTCCTTGAGGGCCGCGACGTCCTCCTCCCCGACCAGGTCTCCGTCGACGTCCGGCACGGGGTCCTGCCACAGCTGCGGCTCCGGAACCCAAGGACCGAGGTAGCGCGCGAGCGGCCCCATGTCGCGGTGCAGCAGCTTGTACCAGGCCTTGGCGAACGCCTCCGCGAACTCGTCCGGGTTCTCGCGGAAGCGCTTGGCGATCGGCGCGTAGACCGAATCCTCCTTCAGCGACAGATCCGTCGTCAGCATCATCGGGGCGTGCTGCTTCGACGGGTCGTGAGCATCCGGCACGGTCTCCTGCGCCGACGGATCCTTCGGCTTCCACTGCTGGGCGCCGGCGGGACTCTTCGTCAGCTCCCAGTCGTACTCGAGCAGGTTCTCCAGGAAACCGTGGTCCCACTTCGTCGGCTCCTGGGTCCAGGCGCCCTCCAGCCCGCTGGTGATCGTGTCGGACCCCTTGCCGCTGCCGGCGGAGTTCCGCCAACCCAGGCCCTGCTCCTCGAGCGGGGCGGCCTCGGGCTCAGGACCGACGTTGTCCGGATCGTGCGCGCCATGGGTCTTGCCGAACGTATGGCCGCCGGCGATGAGCGCGAACGTCTCCTCGTCGTTCATCGCCATGCGGGCGAAGGTCTCCCGGATGTCCCGGGCGGCGGCGAGCGGATCCGGCTTGCCGTTGGGCCCCTCCGGGTTGACGTAGATGAGCCCCATCTGCACCGCGCCGTACGGCCCGCCGAGCTCCCTGTCGCCGCTGTAGCGCTCATCACCGAGCCACGTGTCCTCAGGACCCCAGATGATCTCGTCGGGCTCCCAGATGTCCTCGCGCCCGAAGCCGAAGCCGAACGTCTTGAAGCCCATCGACTCCATGGCGACGTTGCCGGTGAGCATGAGCAGATCGGCCCAGGAGATCTTGCGGCCGTACTTCTGCTTGATCGGCCAGAGCAGCCGGCGCGCCTTGTCGAGGTTCGCGTTGTCGGGCCAGCTGTTGAGGGGGGCGAAGCGCTGGGAGCCGGTGCCGCCGCCGCCCCGGCCGTCCGCGATGCGGTACGTGCCGGCGGCATGCCACGTCATCCGGATGAAGAGCGGCCCGTAGTGACCGTAGTCTGCCGGCCACCAGTCCTGCGACGTCGTCATCACGTCGACAAGATCCTGCTTCAGCGCGTCGAGGTCGAGGGTCTTGAACTCCTCGGCATAGTCGAAGTCCTCCCCCATCGGATTAGACAGGAACGAGCGCTTGTGGAGAACCGACAAGTCCAGCTGATTCGGCCACCAGTCTTGGTTCGTCCTGGGCCGAGTCGCCTTGGCCTCCGGGGCGGGGATTGCGGGGTTTTCGCTTTCGCTGACGCTCTCAGACACGTCAATCCTTCTCCTTCATCGCTGTTCCTTCTCGTGGGCCGCTGCCCTTCGACCTCAGTCCGCCGTCGAAGTCTTCGCTTGCCGTCCTCCTCGTGACTCCTCGGTATCGGGGCATCCGCGCCACGCTACAGGGCACGCGCGAGCTGTGCCCCGACACCGACTCAAGCGCCCGATCGCCCCACGCTGCACTCGAGGTCGCCCGGGCCGGCCGGGCGGGTATACGGTTCGCATGCCCGACATCGCAGTCACGCTCAACGAGGCCGGCGAGGCGTACGTCGCGCTCGTGACCGGTCGCCCGCCGGAGGTGCGCCATTCGGTGGCGCTCGATGCGCTGGAGGAGGCCGACACGATCCCCGCGCTCGAAGGCCTCGTCCTGGACTTCGACTACTACGGCCGCGTCGTCGGACTGCGCGTCACCGCGGCGGCCGACTCCGTCCTCGCGCCCTCGCTGCTGGAGGCCGCCGAGCCAGGCGACCCGCCGAGCACCGAGGTTTCCTGACGGCGCCGCAGGGGCATGGCGCTGTCCGATGTCCGCCGATGACCAGGCCGCCGCGGCGGCTCCCTCGCTCGTCGATAGCCTGAAGACCTACATCGACGACGTCCCCGAGGGGGAGCGCGCCGACGCGCTGCACGGGGTCTTCTACGGCTTCTACACGCGCGTGGCGATCATCGACCGCACCACGTACGAGCTGGCCGCCTGGGCCAAGAACGAGGCCGGC
>JAWVGJ010000011.1:0-24681 GCA_033855115.1 Solirubrobacteraceae bacterium | reverse complement strand
GCATCTCTGAGCAAGCGATCATCTCCTATCTGGTCAGCGCGTACTTCTCGGTCGCCGTCCTGGTCCCCGACGCACTGGGAATCCTCGAAAACTGCGAAGTCAAACGCTGACAGCAACAGCACGAGCGGGCACGAGCCGATGGCGGCTGTGTCAGGTGTGCGCACCTGCGATGAGGTGCTGTGCTGGGGTCGTGAGGTTGTCGATCCCGCGCTGCGCGCTCAGGTTGACCAATTGCCGGCGACGGCCCGGCGGATCGCGGGCTACCACTTGGGCTGGTGGGACGTCGATGGTGAGCCAACCGACGGCGGTGGCGGGAAGGCTTTTCGTCCGGCGCTGTGTCTGCTGGCGGCCGCGGCGACCGGCGCTGACGCGGTCGTCGCGCTGCCGGCCGCGGTCGCCATCGAGTTGGTGCACAACTTCTCGTTGTTGCATGACGATGTGATGGACGGCGATGTGCGGCGTCGTCATCGCCCGACGGCGTGGACGGTGTTCGGTCTGGGTCCGGCGATCCTCGCCGGCGACGCGTTGCTGACGGCGGCCTTCAATGCGCTTGCCGGCAGCGGTCATCGGCACGCCGATGTGAGTGTGCGGCGTCTGAGCGCGACGGTGCTGGCACTCGTGGATGGCCAGAGCCTGGATTTGGAGTTCGAAGCACGCGACGACGTCGTGATGGCCGAGGCGATACGGATGGCGAACGCGAAGACCGGTGCGCTGCTGGGCTGCGCCTGCGCGTTGGGGGCCCTGTTTGCCGGCGCGCCCAGGCCACAGGTCGATCAGGTCCGGTTGTTTGGCGAGCGGTTGGGATTCGCGTTTCAGCTCGTCGATGACATGCTCGGGATCTGGGGAGACCCCGTGATAACCGGTAAGGCCGTCCACTCCGATCTGGCCAGCCGCAAGAAGTCGCTGCCCGTCGTGGCGGCGCTCGGCTCAGACACCCCGGCAGGAACCGAGCTCGCGCAGCTGTATAAGCAAACGCAGCCGCTGTCACCGGCCGACCTTGCGTATGCGGCGCACCTCGTGCAGCGGGCGGGCGCGCGCGCCTGGTCTGAGAACGAGGCCGCCGATCAGCTCACACAAGCGTTCGAGCACCTGCACGCAGCCGAGCTGAGCGGTCCGGCCGTCGGCGAGCTCACCGCGCTCGCGCACCTGGTCACCAGCCGTGAGCACTGACCAGCGCACCGCCACGGGAGCCGCGCCGAACGGCAACCAGGCGGAGGAGCTGCTCGTGATCGTCGACGTGTACGGACGCGCGATCGGAGCGGCCGAGAAATGGTCCTCGCATCACGCCGACACGCCGCTTCACCTCGCGTTCTCCTGCTATGTGTTCGACGACGACGGCACGTTCTTGGCGACCCGCCGCGCGCTGCCCAAGAAGATCTGGCCGGGCGTGTGGAGCAACAGCGTGTGCGGACACCCGGGCGTGAACGAAAGCATCACCGACGCGATCCACCGTCGCCTGGACTACGAACTGGGCATGACCGCGCGCGACATCCAAGTCGTGCTGCCCCACCACCTCTACCGCGCACCCCCATTCAAGGGCATCGTCGAGTACGAGTTCTGTCCGGTCTACGTCGCTCGAGCCGCAAGCTCCCCCCAGCCGAACCCGTTGGAGGTGGGCGCCTGCGCATGGGTCGACTGGCGCGCCTTCGTCCACGCCGCCGAGACCGACAGCAGCGACACCTACTCGTGGTGGTGCAAAAATCAACTTCGTCACCTCAAAGACGACCCGCTCGTCGCGCGATACTCACAACCCACCCCACAGGCCAAGGAGAATCGTGCGCCCTAGCCGGCCGTTTTGAGTTGCCGGAGTTGTACATTGGTTGGCCGGCGCGGTTGAACCCGAATCTCGAGGTGGGGCGGGCGCATTCGAAGGCGTGGGCGCGTGCGGTGGATTTGGATACGCCGGAGGGGGACGGTACGCCGGAGGTCTGGGTGAGGCGAAGTTCGATGCGATGGATTACGCGTTGTTGTGTGCCTAGTGCGCATCCGGACACGTTGGGTCCTGATCAAACGGCGAATCCCAGCGGCGAGTGCGCTTACCATCTGTGGTCTCCGTTTCCGAGAACCGAGAGGTGCGACCCAGATGGCCGATCTCCAAGCGACAGCAGCGATGATGCCGGCGGCCAGCGAGCTCGAGTCGCGGCTCGAACAGCGTCGGGCGGAGCTGACCGGCTACTGCTACCGCATGCTGGGGTCGACCTTCGAGGCGGAGGACGCCGTGCAGGAGACGATGCTGCGCGCGTGGCGGAGCTTTGATCGCTTCGAGGGTCGTGCGGCGCTCAAGTCGTGGATGTATCGCATCGCGACCAACGTGTGCCTCACGATGATCGAGGGGCGCGGGCGCCGCGCCCGTCCGATGGATCTCAATCCCGCGGGAACGGTCGACGGGGCACTGACGACGCTGCCGGAGGCAACCTGGCTCGAGCCGATTCCCGATGCCCGCGTCCTGCGTGCGGACGGCGATCCAGCGGAGCTGGCGATGGCGCGCGAGACCCTTCGGTTGGCCTTCGTTGCCGCGCTGCAGCACCTCCCGGCTCGCCAGCGAGCGGTGCTGATCCTGCGGGAGGTGTTGCGCTGGAAGGCCAGCGAGGTCGCCGAGCTCCTCGACACGAGCGTCGCCTCCGTCAACAGTGCGCTCCAACGCGCGCGGTCGACGCTCTCGGCGAGCGACGTCACCGTCACCGACCCGGCCCCGCCGATGGACGAGGCGGACCGTGCGCTTCTGGCGCGCTATGTCGACGCCTTCGAGCAGTTCGACATCGACGCGCTCGTCGCGTTGCTGCATGAAGAGGCAACCCTCTCGATGCCGCCCTACGAGCTGTGGCTGCGCGGGCAGCTCGATCTGCGACGCTGGTTTCTCGGGACCGGTTCGCACTGTCGCGGTTCGCGGCTGGTGCCGATCATGGCCAATGGCTCGCCGGCGTTCGGGCAATACCGGCCGAGCGGTCCCGGCGGGGGCTATGAGCCATGGGCGTTGCAGGTCATCGAGACCTCAGGGGACCGCATCCTCGCGATCAACTCGTTTCTCGACACCGCGCGGCTGTTCCCGCTCTTCGGGCTGTCGCTCCAGCTCGACTCCTGACCCCGTACCCGTCGCCAAGACCTCGGCCAAACCGACGAACCCGAGCAGCTGATCGAGTTCGTGCGAAGCGCGCTGCAGCCGGACCTGACGCCCGAGACGCCGCGCGGTGAGCTGTAGGCGGGCCAGAGCATCGACGGTGACGGCGTCCGCATCCAGCGCGTGGACGTCGCAGACGATGACCTCAGCGGCGCTGCTGACGAGCAGCAGGCGCAGGCGTTCGCAGAGCATCGGCATATCGCCGGCGCCAATCGCCTCGGCGATGACGAGGACGCTGGTGCTCGGTTGCGGTTGCGTTGGCATCGACAGTCGAGGGCCGCGGCGCCCATGCATGTTCTGGTCCTCCGGATAGCCGGGATGTTCACCTCAGACCCGCGGAAGCCCAAAAACTCATCGGTCGCCAAGGCTGATCTTCACGACCGCGTATAGACGCCGAAGGTCAGATGACGCTACGTCAGAACGCGCACTCGGCGGCCGGCGACAGATCCGCGCGCATGTTGCGCCGCATCATCCGCAATGCCGCATCCGCAAGCTCCGAATCGATGTGCGCCACGCCGTCGGTTGGCACGGCCACACGCAAGTCGCGCACGTACGCGTCGAGCGCGCTGTAGAGGATGCACTGCTCGGTCACCTGGCCGCAGAGCATGATGCGCGCGATGTCGAGCTGACGTAGGAGGTACTCCAGCGGCGTCTCGTAGAACACGGAGTGACGCGCCTTGATGACGAAGCTCGCGTCTGGCGGTGGCCGCAGCGGCTCGACGAGCTCGGGGTGGCGTCCCTCGTTCAGCGCGATGTCGAGCAGCTCGCCGGACGAGGAGTTCCAGTGGCCGTAGTTGTCGTTGACGTAGATAACCGGGACCTCCTCGTCGCGAGCGCGCCGCACGAGCTGCGCGATCTGCGGAACCACGCCGGCCATGCTCGCGACGAGCAGGTCGGCGTCCTCGTGGTCGTAGGAATTGAGCACATCGACGACGACGAGGGCGGTGCTGGAGCCGGGTTCGTCTGGCACACAGCCGGACGTACCCCGCTCGGCAACGGCGAACACCGCTTCACGCGATCCGCAGAGCACCTACGCCGACGAAGCGAGCACCTGGACACGTGCGCGCGCGTGGGCGCCGGCGCCCGCGGGTAACGCGGAACGCGCCCGTCACGATCCGATCGGAGGCACCGACATAGGCGACGACGACGTTCTCGACGCGACGCCGTACCTTCCGGCTCGTCGCTCGCTCAGCGCGCTACGCGCGGCAGCGGCCAACTGTCGCGCTTGCGCCCTGCACGAGTGCGCCACGCAGACAGTGTTCGGCGAGGGCCCGCGCCGCGCGCGGCTGATGCTCGTCGGCGAGATCCCGGGCGATCAGGAGGACCGTGCCGGCCGCGTCTTCGTCGGCCCCGCCGGACGGGAACTCGACCGTGCACTGGAGGCGGTCGGTATCGCACGCGACGACACGTACGTGACCAACGCAGTGAAGCACTTCAAGTTCGAGCAACGTGGAAAGCGGCGCATCCATCAGAAGCCCAGCCGATGGGAGGTCCGCGCATGCAACCCATGGCTGCGCGCCGAGCTGGATGTTGTCAGACCTCAAGCGCTCGTCTTGCTCGGCGCGACCGCCGGTCAAGCACTGCTGGGCCCCGGCTTCAAGGTCGGCGAGTCTCGCGGTCGGCCGATCAATTCCGACCTCGCCGAGTTCGTCACGGCTACCGCCCATCCGTCTGCGATCCTGCGCACTCGCGACGATGATGCTCGCAGCGCCATGCGTGCGGCGCTGGCCGCGGATCTGCGCACGGTGGCGGAGTTCCTCAGCCTCGCGAGTACATGAGCTGAAGCAGCCGCTCAGTCGTCGTCGACGCTGTCGCGCTTGACGAGCTTGATGAAGGTGCTCGGCTCGCCGTCGGCCTTGCGCTCCTGGAGGACTGCCGCCAATTTCTGTTGCTCGAACTTCTCGAACCATTCGTCCCAGCCGATCTGTTCCAGCTCGCCCTCACCGGCGCCACCGGGGAAGTCGATCCGCAGAATTCCCGGGTCGTCCTCGTCCCCGGTTCCGCGAACCCGCGCGGGCGTACCGCCGTGATCCTCGGCCCAGCGACGGATCTCGTCGTGATCGGTCGTAATCGTCCCTTGGCTGGCTGGCATGAGTTCTCCTCTCGTCGTACCTCCGTCGGTAGGCCGAGGCCGCCGCGAGCGCAAGCCGGCGCCCGCGGCAGCACACCTGCCTAGATCAGGAAGCAGGTTGGTCCGCCTGGCCGAGCCGCAGCACCTCGGACTGGTCAGCGACGTACCGTAGATGCGTGATCGTCTGGCGCAGGATCCGTGAGACCTGCATCTGGCTGACGCCGAAGATTGCTCCGATCTCCGCCTGCGTCATGTCCTCTTCGAATCGAAGCCGCAACATCTCGCGGGCTCGCGGTGTAATCGTCTTCAGCAGTCCGTTCAGCTCGGCGCGGGTCTCAGCGCGGGCGATATCCGGATCCTCGGCTCCGAGCGTGTCTTCGAGCGTCGTCGCGTCGCCCGGATCGCCCTGCGGGGCTTGCAGTGAGAGCCCGGTGCGCCCGCAGCGCGCCTGCAGCGCCTCGAGAACCTGTTCCTCGTCCAGTCCGGCGGCGGTGGCCAACTCGGTCGTCGTGGGCGAGCGGTCGAGCTGCTGTGTGAGCCGGATCAGCGCTGTCTCGACGCGCAGCGTGAGCTCTTGGACATCGCGCGGCGGTCGCACCGTCCAACTGTGGTCACGGAAATGGCGCTTGAGCTCGCCCGTGATCGTCGGTACCGCGAACGAGCTAAAGGCGCAGCCGCGGGCGAGATCGTAGCGATCGATCGCTTTCACCAGGGCGACGGAGGCGACCTGGATGAGATCCTCCAGCGGCTCACCGGAGCGGTGATAGCGTCGCGCAAGTGAACGCGCGAGCGGCAGAAATCGCTCGATGAGCGCGGCCCGCGCACGTCGGTCACCACTATGCAGCCACGCCTTGAACAGGCGCTCGTCATCGCGCGCACGTCGTTCGCGAACGGAGTCGTCGAATTGGGCGGCCGCTGCGGCGTCAAGTTGCGCTTGCGCGGCGGTCGCTTGAAGTGTTGCCACGTTCCCCCCTTCAGATCGAGGCTGTCGTCCGTGGCTGTCCATACCCCTGACAGCAACCGACAAAACGGCCTTGGGCGGCACACGGTTGTGGATCGAAAACCCGCGCCGCTCTCTACCGAGAACGGCCGGCGAGACCGGGTGTTGGCCACCGTCCTTTAGGATGCGTCGACCCCGGCAATGCGTGCCGGGGTCGATCTCGCAGCAATGCTGTGACGCCGCCCTCGATACGAGCGGCGGCGATGGGACGTGACTAGCGGTTCCCCATGTCGCTTGGGGTCTTGGGGTGATCCTGCTTACTGTCGGTATCGGCCGCGTCCGTCCCGTCGGACAGCTGGCTGATGCCGCGCTCGCCGATGTTCGGATCGTCGCCGCGCTCACCCGGAGCCAGATCCTTGGCGCCATCGCCGACGTCGCGGAGCGGATCGCCGCTTCCCTCCTCGGCCTTCGGCGTGTCAGGAGTCCCGTGCGGGCTCGGATCGCCTTCGCCCCCAGTTGAGCCCACGGTTCCCGTGTCGGGCGAGTCGTCGGCGTCTTGCCCACCGAAGCCGCCGGACTGGAACGAACCCTTCTCGTCTGCGCCCTCCGGCAAGCGCGACTTCTGCACGTCGGCACCGCCGGTGGCAGCTCCGAGGGAGCCCTCCTCTACGTCTTCGAGGCGCCCGCTCTTATAAGCGTTGTCGGGCGTGTCCTTGACCCCGGGGCCGCTCGTCTTGCCTTCTTGGTCTGGCATGTTGCTCTCCTCTCGTTGCGGTCGTGGGGCCGTACCCCGACGCGCCAACTCATATTCCTTGCCGTTGGTGGTTCTCTTGGCGCCACGATCGGGTACGGCGTCACGCACTCGACCACAGGAGGAGAGACATGGCAGACGAGACGCCGGATCCCGACAACGCCCGTAGCCCGGCGCCCGACGCGGCCCCCGAAGATAACCCTGAGCCCGACGCGCTCAAGGACGTCGACATCACGAGCGGGAAGGGAGACCCCGACGAGGCCCAGCCTGAGCAGGAGGGCGTCGCCGGACCCGCCTCGGGTACTTCGCCGCAGGAGGCTGGGAGTCTCTGAGCGGGCGCCCACCGCTCCTTAGAGTTAAGGCGCGCTGATGTGCTGAGGACGCCGGGTGGGTTGCGAGACCAACTGCGACCCGCCCGGGGCTCAGTCAGCGAACGGGAGCATCTTTTCTACTCCCGCGATGGTGAAGACACGCTGCACCGTGCGCGGGGCTCGAAGCAGCACCAACCGATGGGCGTCCTGCCTTGAGCGTATTTGCGCCTCGAGGATCAACCGGATGCCCGTCGAGTCCAGGAAGCTCAAGCCCGACAGGTCGAGGATGATCGATCGCGCGTCTGTCGCTTCTACCCGCTTGAGCTCATCCTCTACGTCGCGGGCATAGGCGAGATCGAACTCACCTCGCAACGTGATGGCATGAACGTCTCCATCGCGCTCCGAGCGAATGTGGAGCCTGCCGAGTTCGGCGATCTCCTCGGACCGCGACTGGTTGTCTTCCACGTCTTTGGTCACCGCGAGCCCCTAGCCACGCACGTCATAAACAGTCGCGGCGATCCCGAGAGCCTGGGGGTCCCAGGTGACGGTCTCCTCGCGGTCAGGTACCCGTGGATCCGTGGAAGACGAATGCTCGGACCCCGCAACCGTACCAACTCTGGGCGTTAGGCAACCGAAACGCTTACGCGCCGTCGCCGACTTGGCGCCATCCGCGGCTCAGGCTGAGAAGCGCGGCAGGATCTCGCGTGCGTAGAAGTCGATGAAGCCGTCGTGCCCGGGGCCGATCTGGCCGACGTAGATCTCGTCGAAGCCGGCATCCACGTAGGCCTGGATCGCAGCGGCGTGTTCGTCGGGATCGGGCCCGCACGGCAGCGATGACGCGATGTGCTGCTCGGTGACGAGCTGGGTCGCCTGCTCGAAATGGCGTGGCGAAGGGAGCACCTGCGCAAGCTCGCCGGACAGCGCCTCGTTGGGCCACAACCGGTGCGCGGTGCGTACGCATTCGTCGCGATCCTCACCCCAGCAGACCTTCAGGCCCCCGGTAATCGGACCTGAGCCCCCGTGCTGGCGGTAGCGCTGCACGGCCTCTCGGTCGGGGACGACTGTGACAAATCCGTCGCCGAGTCGGCCTGCCAGCGCGATCGCCTTGGGACCGAATCCCGATATGAGGATCGGCGGCGGCTGCTCGGGCAGTGAGTACAGGCGCGCGGCCTCCACGGTGTAGTGGAGGCCGTGGTGGTTCTTGAATCCGCCCTCCCACAGCAGCCTGATCACCGCGACGGCCTCGTCCAGCATCTCCAGGCGCACGTCGGCCGCCGGCCATCGCGCACCGAAGACGTGTTCGTTGAGCGCTTCCCCGCTGCCGACGCCAAGGCGGAAGCGACCCGGCATCATCGTCGCCGTCGTCGCCGCCGCGTGGGCCACGATCCCCGGGTGCGTGCGGACGGTCGGGCAGGTGACGGCCGTCGTCCAGCGCATCGACTCGGTCACCGTGGCGGCCGCGCCGAGGACCGACCAGACGAACGGGCTCTCTCCCTGCGCGTCGTTCCACGGATGAAAATGGTCGGAGATCCACGCCGAGCGAAAACCGGCCTGCTCAGCCCGCTGAGCGCCATCGACGATCTCCAACGCCGACCGCTCCTCGCAGGAGAAGAAGACACCGATCTCAGCCACGGCGGCGGCTTACCCGTCCGCCGCCCTCGACACGCGCGTTGCGCTCAGGGTTCGCGCAACGCCTCGGCCATGTGCGCTCCCGCGACCCGGAGATCGAGGGTCTCTGGGTCAGGAGATCTGGCTTTCCGGCGGCGAGCCTCTTCCAGCGTTCTTACTGTGAAAGTCATGTTTCGAGGCGATTCCGACGCGGGTAAGCACACCGCGGCGATGGCAGTCACAGGCAGAAGATCCCGACCTGCGAGCCCCGTCGAGGGCCCGGAAGCGCTTCCGTCGCGCAGCGCCGCGGCACAGCGCCGGGCGATGCAAGCGGCGCTCGCGGCAGCAGTCATGGCGATGCGCTCGCAGGACAACCGCCGCGCCGGCGGGCGTCCCGGCGGGCGGCGTAGCTGATCCGGATTCAGCGACGCCGCCGCTCGAAGGCGCGCAAGCGCGCTTCCTGTTGCCACTGGACCGTCGCCTTGGCACTGCTGCGCACGAGGGCGCCGCAGCGCGGACTCGGGCGCGCGGTCCCGGCCACGTCGTGGGCGCAGGCAGCGGCCGGTCGGTAGACGTCGGGTGCGCGCCACAGGCTGCGGCCGGGCAAGAACGCGTGCTCGAGCGACGCGCGGGCGAGCGTCTTGATGTCGGGGTACTCCAGCTCGTACTCGGTCATCGCGAACTGGTACTCGTGCGTGATGTCGATACGCGAGACGCCGGGGTCGTCGGTGGCGAGCGCGACCGGGACGCTGGCCGCGCGATAGAGCTTGAACGGGTGAGCGGAGCCGGACACGCCGAGGATCTGCGCGTTGCTGGTCAGGGGCGCCTCGACGAGCACGTGGCGGCGGGCCATCGTCCGCAGCAGGTCGAGGTAATTCGTCTCGTTGAGGACATCGACGCTGTGCCCGATGCGCTCGGCGCCGGCAATCTCGACGGCCTGACGGATGTGGAAGCTCAGGTCCGCGGGCTCGACGAGGCCGGGCGCGAGCTCGCCGGCGTGCAGCGTCACGTGGGCGTTCGGATAGACGCTGCGCAGGTACTGGATCATCCGCATGTGCAGCGTGTAATCGCGCAGCGCGATCGCGTTGTCCTCGGGCTGCACCAGGTTGACGCCGACGTAGCGGGGGTCGGCGTTCTGCAGCTCGAAGCCGAGCAGCAGGCCCGTGAAGACGCTCACCGGGTCTGTCGCGCGGCCGACCTGGTAGTCGTAGCGAATCGTGACCGCACAGGCCGGCTGCGGTTGCGGGGTCCGGCAGCCGAGCAGATGGTCGAAGCGATCGCGGTCGCCGTCGGTCTCGGCGATCGCCCCACTCACGACTTGCGCCATCCCGCTCTCGAGGAGCTTGTTGCGCATCGCTGCGAAGTCGGGATCGAAGCTGACCTGCTTGGCCAGCTCGCGCAGGCCGTAGTACTGCCGCGAGACGAGCGTCTCGAGGTAGAGCACGTTCTGCTCGGCGTTGATGCTCGCAACGGCGGCGAGCAGGTCGCCCTTGCGTTCCGTAGCCGCTCCGAACTTCCCGAACGTCGCGAAGAAGTGGTCGTGGCCGGTCTCGGCCCCAGGCTGGAAGCCCTCCATCGACCAGGCCCGCAGGATCTGCTGGTAGAACTCGCTGTCGCTGCTGGAGTCTGCGATCGGCCGCTGGCCGGAGGGGCAGGCAGGCGTACCGAACAACGTGTCGGCGAGTCCAGGGGAAGGTGTCGGCTTAAACTGCGCCACCAGCGTCGTCGTGTCGATGCAGAGCCCGTCATCGATGGCCAAGCGGATCAGCGTCTCGGTCGGCACGGCGCCGGAGAGGTGGTTGTGCAGGTCGCCGCCCTTCGGCATCTCCGCGAGAAATGCACGCAGCCTCGTCGGGTCGTTGCGGATCGCCTCCACGTAGCGCGCCGTGCGCTGCTCGCCGAGGTTCGGCGTCGTCGCACGGGCGCCGGGCGCACCGAAGCAAAGCGCCAGCGACAGGGTGGCCGCCAGCGCGGCGAGCAGACGCCTGACCGTGAGCTGCTCAAAGCCGCCATCGACAAACGCGGACGTCGGCGTCATGTCCCACTCCCCTCGGTGTCACACCGTTCCCAAAGGTGTCGTTCGAACCTAGTCCCACGGTAAGACGGCGTCAAGGCGCCTCACTGATCGGCGATCCAGACGCGCTCGCCGATCACGTGAGCCGGCGCCGGAGCACCGCCAGCAGCGATACGCCCGCCGCGAGGTCACGCCCGCGGCGGATCCACGACGCCTCGGCGCCGAGCACCCGTTCCAGCGCCTCGTTGACGACGCCACCAGGAGTGCGCCCGAGATCGGACGAGGACGTGGGGCGCCGGCGGACTCGCTGCGCGAAGCGGACCGCGGCGATCGGCGCCAGCAGCACCGTGTTGAACGCGGTCAGGCGTTCCACGGTCCAGCCGGTGTCTGCCACACGCGCGACGAGCCCGCGTCGCGTGTAGCGCCGGTGATGGTGCGCAAGGACGTCGTGCTCCCCCCACAGCCAGGCGTACTGCGGCACGGTGAGGACGAGGCGTCCACCGGGGCGCACGACACGCGCGAGCTCGCGCAGCGCGAACGCGTCGTCGCCGACGTGTTCCAGGACATCGAGCGCCAAGGCGAGCTCGAAGCTCCCGTCCTCGAATGGCAGCACGTCCTCCAGCGAGCCCGGACGGACCTCCCCGACCTGCCGCGCCACCGCGGCCTCCAGCGACGACGGCGCAAGCTCGACACCCCACACCCGCCCGCGCCGCGCGAGGTCGACCATGTTGCGCCCCGACCCGCAGCCGGCGTCGAGGATCCGGGCATCGGCCGGCACAGCCAACCCGTCGAGGACCGCGGCCAGAACCCGGCGCCGCCCGCGGTACCACCAGTGCTCCTCCTCGACATCGAAGGTCCAGCGCTCGAGCGCTTCGTCCACGGCGCTCAGTCCGGGTCGCGGCGCACGAGCTCACCGTCGATCTGCTCGTCGACGACGAACAGCGGGCGGCCCTTGACCTGGTCGAAGATCCGACCGACGTACAGGCCCACGACGCCCAGAGCGATGATGATGAACCCGCTCAACAGGACGAGCAGGACGACGATGCTTGTGTAGCCGGGCGGCGTGTCCTCGACGTAGCGCGAGAAGACCGCGTACACGGCAAGCATGCCGCCCGCGGCCGCGATGCAGAAGCCGAACAGCACGATCACCCGCAGCAGGACGGTGGTCCGAAAGAACATCCCGTCGAAGGCGACCCGTATGAGCTGGCGCAGGCCATAGGCGCTCGGCGCGTCGCCTGCGCGCTCGGCGTGGACGAACGTGATGCTCGCCTGCGTGAAGCCCAGCCAATCGAGAACGAGTTGGTACTCGCGGTCGCGGTCGCGCAGCGACAAGAACGAGTCGACGACCTTGCGCGAGATGATCGAGAGCGTCGAGAACTCGATGTCGCCCCCTTCGTGCCCGCGCTCTCTGAGCATGCGCCGGTAGAGGTTCGCCGAGAAGCGGCGGAACGCGGGATGCTGGCGGCCCTGCCGGACCGCACGCACGATGTCGTATCCCTCCTGAGCCTTGGCGTACAGCCGCGGGATCTCCTCAGGCGGCTCCTGCAGGTCGCAGTCCATGACGACCGTCCACGCGCCGGTCGCGCGCGTCAGCCCGGCCGTGATGGCGGCGTGCTGGCCGAAGTTGCGGCTCAGGCGCACGATTCGCAGGCGCGGATCCGCGCGCGCCAGCTCGCGCAGAAGCTCCCAGGCGTTGTCGGTCGAGCGGTCGTCGACGAAGACGATCTCGTAGTCCGGGGTGACGGCGAGCACGCTTGCGGTCAGCCGCTCGTGCAGCGCCCTCAGGCACCCGGCACAGTGGTACACGGGGATGACGACGCTCAGCTCGATCACGGTGACGGTGCGACGGTGAATATGCTCGCGCGTCTGCCCGAGAGCCTCATCTACCGCAGCGCATTGGGCTACGGCCTCGCGATGCGCGTTCTGTACGGACGCTACTACGGAGCGCGTGACGCGGCGGTCGCCGCGCACGTCGCGGACGGCGCGAGCGTCCTGGAGCTGTGCTGCGGCCCGGCGCGGCTGTACCGCAACGAACTGCGTGGGCGAATCGGCTGCTACATCGCGATCGACTCCAACGCCGGCTTCGTCGACCGGCTGCGCCTACGCGGCGTGGACGCGCGCCAGGCGGATGTCGCGACCGCAGATCTGCCGGTCGCCGACATCGTGCTCATGCAGGCCAGCCTCTACCACTTCCTGCCGGATGCCGAGGGCATGGTGAGGCGGATGCTCGCGGCCGCGCGTGAGCGGGTCGTCATATCAGAGCCGGTGCGCAACCTCGCCCAGAGCCGGGTGGCGATCGTTGCGCGCCTGGCATCCGTGGGGGCGGCGACCGCCCGCAGCGCGCAGGCGCAGCGCTTCGACGAAGCGTCACTCGAGGCGCTGATGAAACGCTTTGGCGACGCCGTCGTGGCGTCGCAGCCCGCACCCGGTGGGCGCGAGCGCGTCTACGTACTGGCCGGAGCAGCACGATGATCGACCTGCCGTTCAACCGCCCGTACCGCACGGGAGGCGAGGGCGCCCGCATCGCCGCCGTCCTCGAGCGCGGCTGGACCGGCGGCAACGGGCCACAGAGCGCCTACTGCGAGACGCTGCTGCAGGAGCTGACGCAGGCCCACCGCGTCCTGCTGACGCACTCGTGCACGGGGGCACTGGAGATGGCGGCGCTGCTGAGCGGCGTCGGACCTGGCGACGAGGTCATCATGCCCTCGTTCACCTTCGTCTCGACGGCCAACGCGTTCGTGCTGCGCGGTGCGACGCCCGTCTTCGTCGACATCGATCCCGTCACGCTGAACATCGACCCGGGGCGAGCGGCTGCCGCGCTCACACCGAGCACGAGAGCGATCGCGGCGGTGCATTACGGCGGCGTCGGGTGCGACATGGCGGCGCTGACCTCGCTCGCGCGCGAGCACGGCCTGCTGCTCGTCGAGGATGCGGCCCAGGGCATCGGGGCGACGATGGACGGCCGCGCGCTGGGCGCGATCGGCGACCTCGGCGCGCTCTCCTTTCACGAGACGAAGAACCTCTCCTGCGGCGAAGGCGGGGCGCTGCTGCTCAACGACGAGCGCTGGGCGGAGCGCGCCGAGATCCTCCAGGAGAAGGGCACGAACCGCTCGCGCTTCAGCCGCGGCGAGGTCGACCACTACTCGTGGGTGGACCTCGGATCGTCGTTTCTGATGTCCGACGTGACCGCGGCGCTGCTCGCCGATCAGCTCGAGCGCCTCGCCGAGATCACGGCCGCGCGGCTGGAGATCTGGAACGCCTACCACGCCGCGCTCGAGCCGCTCGAGCGCGCGGATCTGATGCGCCGCCCGACGATCCCGCCGGCCGCACGCCACAACGCCCATCTGTACCGCCTGATGGTGCGCGACCGCCCCGCGCGAGACGGTCTGATCGCGGCGCTCGCGGCCGATGGCATTGGCGCGTACTTCCACTATGTCCCGCTGCACTCCGCGCCCGCCGGCGAGCGCTATGGCCGGGTTCACGGACCGATGGACGTGACCGACGCCGCCGCGGGGCGGCTCGTGCGGCTGCCGTTGTGGGTTGGCATGACCGGCGACGACGTTGCCCGCGTTGTCGACGCGGTCGGCCGGGCGGTTGACTGACAGGGCCCGGCAGGCGAGGCCGGGCCTGCTCGAGGCGTGTGAGCCACGCCCTCTGTGCCGGCCCGGAGCTATGTCACGGCGGAAGGTATGCCCGCGGGCACACGGGCTACGGCTTGACCTGCTCGCGGGCTTTCTCGGCGGTGCCCTGCGCGATCTCGCCGAGCTTGCCGCCGTGTTCCTGACCGGCCTGCTTGACGGCCTCGGCGGCGCTGGTCGCGGCGTCGCGGGCGACCTGCTTGGCGTGCGCCACGGCCTCTTGGGCACCGGACTGGATCTGCTCGCGGGCGCTCCGCGCCGCGGGAGCGATCTTCTCGCGCTCGAGATCGGTTTCCGGTAGCGCCAGTCCGGCCACGAGCCCGGCGGCCGCTGCACCCACCGTGACCGCGAGCGGATGGTCGTGCGCGGCGGCGGCGGCGTCCTGCATCTTGCCCTTGACGTCTTCCTTGGAGGGCGTCGCGTCGCCGATACCGGCGGCAGCATCTCCCACGCCGGGTAGCTTGGACTTGAGCGTTTCGACCTTTTCCATGATGACTTCCTTCTTTTCGGTGATCACTTCCTTCCCGCGATTCTTGATGTCGGCCTTGTAGGCGAGCGCGCCGACCGCCTCGCCAAGGCTCTCGCGGGACTCCTCGATCTCCTGGCGGATGTCGGCTATCTCGTCTGACCCATGCCCCATTTGGCGGCCTCCTTCACGGTTTCGATCGTCTGCTTGACCGACTCGACGGACTGCTCCGGCAGCGGCGGCCCAGCCTTCTTGATGCGCTTGCGTCCCGCCAGGGCCAGCGCTCCAGCAATCGCCGCGAAGACGACCGTCACGATCAGCGCCGCAAGCCACGCTGGCAACGCCGTCGCGAGAGCGAAGATGAGGCACAGCATGAGCGCCAAGCTGGCGAGCGCGGCCATGTAGCCCGCGCCGCCCAGCATCCCGGCCCCGGCGCCCACGTCCTTGGCCTTCTCGGTCAGCTCGGCCTTGGCGAGCTTGGCCTCGTTGCGCATGATCGACGTGGCCTCGCCGGAGACCTGCTTGAGCAGCTCCGACGCCGGCTCGTCGCGCAGATCGGGGCGCTGCGCCGGCAACAGCCAACTCGACGCGTCGAGCACTTGGCGCTGGGGCTGAGCTGCTCCGTGCGCGCCGTTTGTGGGCGGTTCACCGGGCACCGGCAAGAGCAGGCTCGACAGATCCGGCGGCGGCGGCTCGGGCTTGCTCGTATCCATTACGGTCCTCCGTCGGCGGCACGCGCGGACTCGTCCCCGCCCTCGTCCGCGGCGTCCGCTTGGCTGGCCTTCAGCACTCGTCCGGCGACGAATCCCGCTGCCGCGCTGGCAGCCGCGGCCGCTGCGGGGTGCTCGCGGGCCACATCACGGACCACACCCACGAGCGACTCGCCATCGGTGCGCTCGAGATAGTCGCCGACGTCCTTGACGCGCTGCCCGGCCTGCTCGGCGATCTTCGCCGGCCCGTCCTTGCCCTGCCTGCGCAGCTCCTCGGCGACTCCGTTCAGCGACTGGGCGTGCGCGCCGATCTGCTGCCCGAGCTGCGTCGAGCGCTCGTCGACCTGCGCGGCAGCCTTGTCCTTGGCCTGCCCGGCCGCCGCCTGCGCGTGGACCTTCGCCTGCGCGGCAACGTCGCGCGCCTTTTCCTTCGCCGGCGCGGTGATCTCCTGGGCCTTGTCGATCGCCGGCGCGGCGACCGCTTGCGCCTTGTCCTTCGCGCGATCGGAGGCCGCCCCGTCGTCGTTCGACGGCGGCGCCTCTGCGCCGGCGTCGGTTTCGGTGAACATGTGCGCCGGCGGGCCCGACTCGACCTTCAGCCGTTGCTCCGTCATGAGGCAAGACCTCCTACCTTCGGTTTCGTGGGCCCCCGGTGTGGAGCCCCGCGTGATTCCCTGGAAACGTCGGACCCGCTACCCGGGCAGGCCGCGGAGCGAACGGCAGGACGTGCGCGATCTACCGCAATCCGGGCAGTCTTGGCGCAGCCACGTTCTTGGGGCCGTAAAGTTGACACGTGCGCCGGCTGAGGCCGATCCCGATTGCCGCAGTCCTCGTCGTGCTCGTCCTGGCGTGGCTCGTGCGTCCGATCTGGCACGGCCTGGCGATGTTCTTCTGGACATCGCCGCTCGTGTGGCTGGTGCCGCTGCTGCTCTTGGCCGCGGGCGCCGTGCTCTGGCGCCGGTCGCGTCACAGCTGGCGCACGTTGGAGGATCTGCGCAGCGGAGTGCGCCCACCGGTGTGGCTGACGGCCTTCCCGGCGCTCGCGCTGCTGTCCTTCATCATCCTCGCCGCGCTGCAGACGCCGCTCGTGGGACGGGCGATCGTCACGGCGACGAACTACGAGGAGATTGGCGGCCTGCCGCCCGGCGGTGAGGTCCGCCTCGTGCCGCGCGAGGTCGCCGAGCAGAACGCCTCCAGCGCGTTCAACTCGCCGACCGAGACCCTGACGAACTTCCGCATCGTCGACAGCGAGAAGGGCCTGAACTGGACGGCGCTGCGCACGCCGCAGGGCGCATTCAGGATCTTCACCAAGAAGAGCCAGGGCCTCGTCTCGCTCGACGCCGAGAACACGGCGCGGTCGCTGCGTCAGGTCGACGCCGAACTACAGGTCGCGCCCGGCCTGCAGATCACCGACAACCTGCGCTGGCGCCTGCTCAAGGAGCGCTTCCTCGTCAAGCTCGAGGAGCCGGTCGGCATCGAGACGAAGCGCGGCCCCCGGATCGTCGTCCCGTACCTCGAGTACAAAGGGCTGCTCGTCCGCCGGCCGGTGCTCGGCGGCGTCTTCGTCGTCGCACCGAACGGGACGATCGAGGACCTCGAGCCGGAGGAGGCCGCGCGACGCCCCGAGCTGGCGATCAGCGGGCGGATCTTTCCCGACACGCAGGCACGGCGGATTCAGGACGCCTACCAGTACAAGCGCGGCGTCTGGAACGCCTGGTTCGTGCACGAGGACCAGACGCGGATCGAGGACACCGAGTCCAACCGCCAGCCCTACCTCGTCGACTTCGCCACCACGGGCATGGGACCGCAATGGGTGACCGTCGCCGAGCCCTACGGTCGCGCGTTCGCCGCCAGCGCGATCTTCCTAACCGATGCCGTCACCGGCCGGACGCGGATCTGGCGGGTGCCACGGCGCACGTCGCTGAGCGGCAACAGGCGTGCGCTTCAGGCCGTGCGCGCGGTCTCGATCCCGGGCGTGGACTTCGGCGACGGCAGTCCCGGCTCGGGCAACTTCCGCGTCGTCGAGCCGCGGCCCGTGTTCGTCAACGGCGGCGTCGTATACCTCACCTCGATCATCCCGACGAGCGCGAACGCCGTGTCCAAGACTGTCGTCGTCGACGCCAAGACGAACAAGCTCGTGGCCATCTTCGACAACGACCGCGATCCGCAGGCCGAGGAGAAGACGCGGCGCTACATCCAGACCGGCCAGGTGCCCAACGAGGCGGCCGCTCCGGGCGCGTCGACGGGCCTCGCCGGGCAGCAGCCCGGCGCGACCGCGACGGCGCCCGACGCCACGGCCACGGGCACGGGCGGGGGCACCGGCACCACGGCTGCGCCGCCGACGGGAGCGCCGCGCAATGTCGAGCGGCGCCTGGAGGACGTCATCCGCCGCCAGCGCGAGCTGCTGCGCGAGGTCGAAGGGCTGCGCGACGCGGTGCGCAAGCAGCCGCGCGGCGGCTGACAGCGGCGCCCTATGCCGTGCGGCGTGCGACGACGGCGTAGCGCGGAACGTCGTCGCCGTACGTGGTCGCCGTCGGCGTGAGACCGGCCGCGCGCAGGTCGGCGCGTAGCGCCTCGTGGTCGAATGGCCAGAACGCCATCCGCTCACCATGGGTCGTGACCGTGCCGTCCGCGGCGAGCAGAGCGACCGCGACGTCGAAGTGGTGCGGTTCATCCCAGTCCTCGGGGATCGACCACGCGTAGATCGGCAGTCCCTGGACCCCGCCGCGCGGCACGAGCTGCTGGGCGACCTCAAGGCGGGAGCCGGCGGTCCGCACCTGCTTCCAGTTACGCGATGTGACGACGACCGTTCCACCCGTGCGCACGACGGCCGCCATCGTCGTCAGCGCACGGCGGCGTGCGTCCTCCCCGGGCGCATGGGCGAGTGAGTTGCCGACGCAGAAGACCGCGTCGAACGGGCCGCCCCAGTCCCGGTCGGCGAGTTCCTCCCATGCGCAGACCTGCGCCGTCACCGTGGCGCGATGCTCGTCGGCGAGGATGCGCGTGCGCTCGATCATCGCCGCGCTCGCATCGGTCGCGACGACCTCCAGGCCGCGCAGCGCCAGCCCCACGGCGAGATGGCCGGTCCCGCACGCGCAGTCGAGCACGCGCGCCCCAGGTGGAAGGTCGACGAGGCCGTCGAACGCCTCCGCGCTGCCCTGCGGCGTGAGCAAATCGGCCGGATGGACCAGCCAGTCGTAGACCGCGGCGAGCGTGTCGTACTCGGTCACCTCATCGCCTCCAGTGCAACCTGCCATTCCGGCGCCCGTTCGGCGCGACCCGCGGGCTGCGCCGGCGCCAGCCACTTGCCCACGACGCGGATGCCATGCAGCGCGCTGGTGAGCCACACCTCGCAACCGGCGAGTTGCGCCGGCAAGGGCGAACGCACGCGCACGTCGACACCGCGCTGGCGTGCGAGCCCGACGATCAGCGCCCGCGTCACCCCCGGCAGCGTGTGCGCGGCGGGCGTCGTCCAGAGCACCGCGTTCTCCCACCACAGCAGGCTGCTCAGAGCACCCTCGCGAAGCCTGCCGTCGACATCGCAGAGCAGCAGCTCGTCGGCGCCGGACTGCGCGCGCAGGGCGATGAGCATGTCCAGGTCCGGGCCCTTGCGGCGCGGGCAGACCCGCGGGTCGCCGGGCCGCGCCACCGTGACGCGAAGCGCGCCCGCGGCGGGAGCAGGCGCCGGGCGGACGAGCAGGCGCAGGTCGCGGGCGACGGTCAGCTCCACGCGTGGAAACCAGCGCCCAGCCACCGGCAGGGCGTCAGACGCCGCCCGCCGGAACGCGGCCGTCTCGACACCCCACGCGCCACACGAGGCGCCGAAGCGCGCCCAATGCGCGTCCGCGGCGCGCACGGCGCCGTCCACGACGAGCCACGAGTCCGCCACGAGCAGGCCGCCGACCGGTTCGCCCTCCGGCGCGGGCGTCAGTCCGCCGCCGGTCCAGCACAGGACTGTCGCGTCGTCGAGCAGGGACATTGGCTGCTGCTCACCGACGGTAGCGGCCTACGCTGTGGGCCGTCGTGACCACGCTGCTGATCGACAACTACGACTCCTACACGTTCAACCTGTACCAGCTCATCGCCAGCGTGGCGGGCGAAGAGCCGGTCGTCGTGCGCAACGACGAGATCGAGTGGAGCGAGCTCGCGCGCCACCGCTGGGATCGGATTGTCGTCTCCCCCGGACCCGGCCGGCCCGAGCGCGAGCGCGACCTGGGCATCGGCCGCCAGGCCCTCTCCCAGGATGTGACGCCGGTGCTCGGCGTCTGCCTCGGCCACCAGGGACTCGCGCACGTCCGCGGCGGCAGCGTCGTGCGCGGCGCCGAGATCGTCCACGGTCGCATCAGCCGCGTCTTTCATCGCGGCGACGGCCTCTTCAGCGGCATCCCGCAGGGGTTTCGCGCCGTGCGCTACCACTCGCTGATCGTCGAGCCGGCGCTGCCGCCCGAGCTCGAAGCGATCGGCTGGGCCGACGACGGGACGCTGATGGCGATCCGCGACCGCCACCGCCGTGCGTGGGGCGTCCAATTCCATCCGGAGTCGATCGGCACCGAGCACGGTGAGCAGCTGATCTCGAACTTCCTGGCGCTCACGCCGGGGCGCCGCCGCTGTGGCCCAGCGGCGCGGCCAGCGCTGCTTAGCACGGTGGTCCCCGGCGGTCGCGCCCCCGCCGCGAGCACCGGTCAGGTCGAGATCGTCCATCGCGTCGTCGACGGCGTGCCCGATGCCGAAGGTGCCTTCGCGGGCCTGTTCGGCGAGCGCGACAACGCCTTCTGGCTGGACTCGAGCCTCGTCTCGCCCGAGCTCTCGCGCTTCTCCTTCATGGGAACGGCGATGGGCGCGCTGGGGGCGCAGATCCGCTACCAGGTCGATGCTCAGCTCTTGAGCGTCACCCGCAGCGACGACACGCGGACACACTCCGAGACGTTGTTCAGCTACCTCTCGCGCGAGCTCGCTCGCCTGCACACGTTCAGCCCGCAGCTGCCGTTCGACCTCAACGGCGGCTTCGTCGGCTACCTCGGCTACGAGCTCAAGGCCGACTGCGGCGCCGCCGGCGCGCGCGACACCGAGTTGCCGGACGCGTTCCTGCTGCTGACCGACCGCCTCGTCGCGATCGATCACGAGCTGGGGCAGACGCACGTGCTCGCACTCAGCGAGGGAGCCGACGCCGAGGCCGACCGCTGGGTCGACGACACCGCTGCGGCGCTTCCACGCCTGCCCGCGCTCGACGAGCCCGCCATCCTCGACCACGAGCGCAGCGCACTGGAGTTCCAGCTCAGCCGCGGCCGCGAGCACTACCTCGCCAACATCGAGACCTGCAAGCGCCTGCTGGAGTCCGGCGAGAGCTATGAGATCTGCCTGACGAACCAGATCACGCTGCCTGCGCCGCGGGACTCCTTCGAGCTCTACCGCGTGTTGCGACGCGTCAACCCGGCGCCCTACAGCGCGTACCTGCGCATGCAGGAGGCCGCCGTCCTGAGCTCGTCCCCCGAACGCTTCCTGCGGGTGCATCGCGATCGCACCGTGGAGACCAAGCCGATCAAGGGCACCGCGCGCCGGGAAGCCGGCGAGCGCGACGACGCGCAGGCACGCGACCGGCTCGCCAGCAGCGCCAAGGAGCGCGCCGAGCACCTCATGATCGTCGACCTGCTGCGCAACGACCTGGGCCTCGTGTCGCAGATCGGCAGCGTGCACGTGCCCAAGCTCATGGACGTCGAGAGCTACGAGACGATGCACCAGCTCGTCTCGACGATTCGCGGGCGCCTGCGCGACGACGTCGACCTCGTGGACTGCATCCGCGCGACGTTCCCGGGCGGCTCGATGACCGGAGCGCCGAAGCTGCGCACGATGGAGATCATCGATGCGCTCGAAGGAGCGCCGCGGGGCGTCTACTCAGGCGCGCTCGGGTTCCTGGCGCTAAACGGGACGGCCGACCTCAGCATCGTGATCCGCACGCTTGTCGCGACCGACAACGCCGCCACGATCGGCTGCGGCGGCGCGATCGTCACGCTCTCCGAGGCCGACTCGGAGTACGGCGAGATGCTGCTGAAGGCCCAACCGCTGCTCGACGCCGTGAGCATGAGCGACGCCGCGACGCGGCCCGATCCGGCGACCGGTCAGGCCGCCTTGTAGAGGGTGTCCTCCAGCGGTCCGGGCCGGCCGATTTCGTAGCCCTGGGCGTAGTCGACGCCCATCTCGCGGACCAGGTTCAGCGTCACGTCGTCCTCTACCCCCTCTGCCACCGTCCTGTAGCCGAACGATCCGGCGAGCCCGACGACGGCCTGGACGACATGGCGGCTGGCGAGGTTCGTACGCAGATCGCGCACGAACTCGATGTCGATCTTCAGAAAGGCCACCGGAAGGTTCTTCAGGTAGGAGAAGCCGCCGAAGCCGGTCCCGAAGTCGTCGAGCGCGAACTCGCAGCCGAGCGCCTCGGCGCGCTGCACGAACGCAGCCGCCATCACCTCGTCCTGCATCAGGGCGGTCTCGGTGAGCTCGATGACGATGTGGCGAGGGTCGGCGGCCGACGTTGCGATCGCGCTCGCGAAGTCGTCGTAGAGCCCTGGATCTCCGAGCGACAACGCCGACAGGTTCAACTCGACGCGATGGCCGTCGCCGGCGATGTCCGCGGCCTGGCGGATGACCCAGCGGTCGAGCTCGCGGATGAGCCCACTCCGCTCGGCGGCGGGAAGGAAGGTGCCGGGAAGCCTGATCGTGCCGTCGCGCTCGCGCATGCGCAGCAGCAGCTCGTGCGAGGCCGTAGCGCCGGTGTTGAGGTCGAGGATCGGCTGCGCGTACAGCTCGAAGCGCTCCTCCTTCAGCGCCTCGTGCAGGTCGCGCACATGCGAGATCCGCTCGCTCTCGACCAGCAGGCGTTGCCGCTCGGCCTTCATCCGGGTGATGTCGCTGAAGACGATCACCGAGCCGTCGCCCTCCGCGCTCTCGAACGGCGCCAGGACGTAGGCGACGGGAATCTTCGATCCGTCGCCGCGGATGAACGTGTCCTCCTCCACGCGGACCTTCTCGCGGGCGCGGTGCGCGCGAACGAACGGGCACTCCTCGACCGGGGCGGATCGGCCGCTGGGGCGGTGGGCGTGGACCGCGTCGTGCATCGTCCGGCCGCTCAGCAGCTCGACGTTCCAGCCGAGAACCCGCTCCGCCGCCGCGGTCATGTAGGTCACGCGGCCGGCGTCGTCGAGTGTGCACAGCGCCTCGCCCATGTTGTCGGTCACCGCGCGCAGGTGATCGCGCGCCTGGCGCAGCTCGCCCGCGGCCCTGATCCCCGCGGCGGCATCGACCGCGAGGCTGATGATGCCGGCGGGCTCGCCATTGACGTCGTGGTAGACGACGCTTGACAGGTAGCCCGAGAAGGTGCTGCCGTCCTTGCGCTGCAGGTCGCGCTCGGCGCCCGTCCCCCGCAGCGGAGCGGGCGGCTCCTCTAGCGCCACGACGACCTCGGTCGCGTTGCGACCGACGACTTCTGCGGCGGTCCAGCCGTACAACTGCTCGGCGCCGCGGCTCCACACCTCGATCCTGCCGGCGAGATCGCAACCGACGATCGCCGCGTCGATCTCGTCGAGCAGCCGCGAGCGCACGCGCGCCGAACGCTGCGCGATGACGAAATGCGTGCTGTCGTAGTGCTGCATGACGACCCGCCCCGGCCCGCCGCCAAGAAATGGCGTCGCGCGGACATCAAACCAGCGGGTCGAGCCGCGATCGGACTGGAGCTCGTACTGGGAGGTGAAGCCGTCCGCCCTACCGGCGAGCATCTCGCGCAGTGCGCGGCCGATGGCGGCGCGGCCGCGCTGCGCGGCGGGTGCCGACTCGCACGCTTGGAGGTAGTTGACGCCGGGGCGCAACTCGCAGGCGGGGTTGCGGTCGATGAACCGCTCGAGCGCAGCGTTGGCCCCGATCGTCGTGCCTGTCGCATCGAGGACGGCGATGTGCTCATCGAGTGAATCGAGCGCAGCTCGATAGAACGCGTCCTGCTGTCGCGACATCCTGACCCGACTGGCCGCGAGCCGCGCTGATACACCCAGGCGGAATTTGTACAGGTTCCCGGGTGACAGCGGTGCAGTTACTGCTACGCGATCAGCACCGGCGTCCCGACCGGCACGCGCTTGAACAGCGCGATCACATCGCCGACGTGCATGCGGATGCACCCGTGCGAGGCGCGCGTGCCGATCGAGTAATCCTGGCCCGTGCCGTGGATGCCGACGCCGTTGGCGATCCCCATCCAACGTGCCTTCAGCGGGTTCGCGGCGCTGCCGCCCGCGACCGACGATCCGGCGAGCTCACCGGCCCACGGGCTGTTGGGCACCGACCAGGTCGGGTTCACCTGCTTGCTCGAGATCGCGAAGCGTCCGCGCGGCGTGGGGTACGCGGGCTGCCCGACGGCGACCCTGTAGGTCTTGACGACTTTGAGGTCCTTGAACAGGCGCAGCTTGAAGGTCGACTGCTGGATGGTGATGACGGTGGCGGGCAGCGCCCGGGGCGTGACCTTGGGCTTGACCCGCACCAGCGCCGGCTTGAAGACGTGCGGCAGCCGCGGATCGGTGAGCGACGCCGCGACCTGGTCGCTCAGCGCCTTGTCGTCGATGCCGCGTCCGGGATGTGAGTGGGTGACGCGGACGCGGCGGGGCGTGATCTTCAGGGTGGCATCAACTGCCGGGCGCGATAGTCGCTTGTCGATGCGCCGGATGAAGTTGCGCACCGCCTCGGCGGAGTACTCCACGGCCAGCGGTACGTCCGTCCCGGCCGCAGACGCTCCCGGCGCCGGTGCGATGCCGACCACCGCACGGCCGGCGTACAGCGCGCGCTTGGCGCTCTTGATCGCGTCGAACGTCGCCCCCGCGGTTATGGCTGACATCTTGAAGTTGATACCGGCGACGCGGACGAGGAAGCCTTCCTGCAGCCGCGGGCCGTAGGCGCTCTCGATCTGAGCTGCGGCCTCGTCGATCGTCAGCCCGGAGACGTCGAGTCCGGCGGCGCTGACGCCGGCGGCGATCCGCTCGCCCGGGAGCGGCGCCTGGGCGACCGCGGGCGCGGCGGCAG
>JAWVGJ010000010.1:0-13012 GCA_033855115.1 Solirubrobacteraceae bacterium | reverse complement strand
CGCGCCGAACGCAGCGCCGCGCCGGTCATGCGCTCGCGATCAAGCCACATGCGTAGCGCCGGGCGGCCGGCCACGGCTGGATGCTCGGCGAGCCTCACCCATCCCTTCGAGCGGCGGCCGTCCTCGGCATGGCGCGCGGCCCGCCGGTCGACCAGCGGTGCCGCCTGAGCGGCGGCGGCCGCCGCGGCAAGCGAGCCGCCACACGCCGACTCGCGCAGGGCGTCATCTACGGCGGCCAGGCTGACCGTCGCGGTCGCTCCCGGGAGCACCGATCGCCATCGCGAGCCCAACAACCCGGAAAGGGCGCGCACCTCGTCGGCTGTTATCCGGTCCAAACGCACACGACCGACGGTGCGCAGGCCGTTGCGCTCAAGTCGCGTGACCGCAGCCGCGAGGATACGTCTCAGGCCGGGATCGACGTCCTTCATCCATCGACCACCTCGGTCGCCCGCTCGCCGTCCCAGACGAAATGCTGGGCAAAGACGCCCCACTCGGCGTTGTCGCGGTGCAGCTCGTAGAACCCGACGCGCGGCACGGTCGCCACGCACGGGTTGAGATCGTAGGACGTCATGACCCAGTCCAGATCGAGTTCGACCAGCACAGCGAACATCTGCTCGCGCGTCAGCGGGTCGATGCCATCCATCGCCTCGTCGAGCGCGACGATGCGCGGCGCCCCGGGCGCGAGGTCGTACAGCGCGGCGGCGGTGGCGAACAGGGGCAGGTGCATGAGCACGGATTGCTCCCCGCCTGAGCCCAATCCCTGGGTGCGAGCTGTCAGGCGCCGGCGTCCGCCATCGCGCTCGTGTAGGTACAGCTCAAAGCGCCACCAGCGTCTGTAGTCCAGTGCTGCGGCCAGATGGTCGACGATCGCGACGCGGTCGCCGGCATCGTCGGCGCCTTCGCGCGCGGTGGCGATCCGCGCTTCGAGGAAGCCGAACAGGGTCTCCCGCGCCGACTTGGGGAGATGCGCGACCGAGCGGTCGGCGAGCAACTCGAGGACATCGCGCGGAACGCCGAGATCCTCGTCGACCTCCCAGGCCAGGCTGACGGTGCGGCCGGCCCCTGTCGGACAGCGGCGGAGCGTCTCGTTACGGGCACGAACCGACGCGCGGACCCCCACGATCTTCGTGCGCAGATGCTCGGCGATCTCCCCGAGCAGCGCCCTGCTGAGCACCTCGCGGCGCTTGGCCGACAGGATCTGCTCGCGATGCTCGAGATCGGCCCCAAGCTCGGCGAGCATCGCCGGCGGGGTGACGCGGCGCCCGTCGCGCTCGATTTCCAAGAGCGTCAATCCGCCGGCCGGCACAGTTGCCACATCCATGTCGAATGCGACCAGCTTGCGCTGAAGCTCGCTGACGGCGCCACCCACCCGGCGCGCCCGGTTGTCGAGGCTGACGTCGACCTCGAGTTGCGGCAGCGCACGCATCCGTTCGAGCGCCGTCGTGAGCGTCCACGACGGCGCCTCGCGCTCGTCGGCGGGCGCGTCGGCTCCGAGAGCCGCGCTGAGCAGATCGTTGGCGCCCAGCTCGCGTACGTCCTCAAGCGTCGCGACACGCCCCTGCTCGGCTGCTTCGACCGCCCCGACTGCACCGTGCGCGGCGTGTTTGGCGTCCGCCGCCGCACCTACAAGGCTCCCGTGGCGCGCTCGCCCCTCGCGCAGCGCCTCATCGACGTCGTCGCGCTCGCGGCGCAGCGTTGTGGCGCGGTCGCGTAGCTGCACGGCGGTCGCGCCATCGGCGCTCAGAGCAGCCCCGAGCCGGCCTTCGGCGGCGGCCAGCTCGGCACCCGTCGCCGCACGATCTGCCTGGCACAGCTTGAGCGTCTCGTGTGCGGACTCCTGCCCGGCCAGCGCCCGCTGCGCTCGTGCATCAGCATCCCGAGCGCTCGCCGCCGCGGCGATGACCCCGTTGCGCAGCACGTAGGCGCGGTCGACCGCCCGCGCCGCCGATCGCAGATCGTCGATGGCGCTCGGCAGATCTCTCTTCCGGGCGTGCGCGGTCGCGGCGTCGCGTGCCCCAACCACGCGGGCCTCGCGACGGTCGCGATCCTCCAGCAACGCGGCGAGGTGCTGCTCGGCCACGCTCAGACGCTCCCGCAGGACGCGGTCAGCGCGCTGGGCGCTGCGCAGCGCCTCGGTCGATGGCACCGCCCCGCACTCCGCGTCGAGCTGCTGGCGAGCGGCGCGCAGCTGATCGGCGTCAGCGCATTGACGGGCCAGCCGTTCCTCGACGCCGGCAAGTTCCGCCCGCCGCTCGTCGAGCAGCCGTTGGCGGTGCGCTGCGCGTGCGGCAGCGCCGATGAACTGCGCCGCGGGCTTGCTTGCGCGACCGTGCAGGGGTCCGAAGCGGAAGCGTCCGGGTCCGACGCTGACGACGCCGTCGAGCGCAACGCTCTCGAGCACCGCCTCGACTGCTGCGCGTGACACCGCACCGGCCGTCCGATCGGCGGTCAGGAGCGTGGATAGCGTCGGCGCCCCATCGCCTGGGACGGGTGTAGCGACCAGCGACAGGTCGTCTTCGTGGATGGTGCCGTCGGGGCTGATCCATGCATCCAGGAGGCCGGCGTGCTCCAGCGCGGCCTCCAGCGACGCGCGGTCGGCCGCGAGGAGCTCCGGGCGGAAGTCGCATGCGGCCCACAGCGGCGCCCCGGGACGGCCCGTTCGGTCGCCGCGCCCTGGACGAGCGTCGGGCAGCGGGTCGGTCGTTGCCTCGAGCTCGGCGATGCGGGTTACGAGCGCGTCGCGGTCCGTGCGTGTGGCGTGCAGCGCGGCGTCGACGCGCGCCGCCCGTCGCTCCAGCTCCGCCGCGCGCGGGGCGGCCAGCACGCTGACCCGGCCTGCGAGCGACTCTCCGGCGACCGCCATCTCGTACAGCGCAGCGGTGTCCGGGGCGCGGAGCTCGAGCTCGGTCAGGCCGGTCCGCCAGCAGTCCAGCTCCTCGGCGAATGCTTCGAGCGCCTGCTCGAGCTGGGCTTCGACCTCGCTGAGCGTCGCGGCCACGCGATCACGGTCGGCATCCGCGGCGGCCACCGGCGCGGCGAGCGCATCGAGCGCCTGCTGCTCGGCCACCAGCTGCGCTGCGAGGTCCAGGCAGCGTTCGACATCGTCGCCACGTACGGCGAGCCGCGCCGGGAGCGCGTCGAGCGCCGCCGGTTCGGGCGCCACGGACGCCATGCCGGCCGCCGCCAGCGCCGCGTCCAGCTCCGCGCCGGCCGTTCGGACGCGTGCGGCAGCGCCCGCGTGTACCTCAGTCTCGGAGGCGGCAGCCGCGGTGGCAGCGCTCGCACGGGCGGCTGCCTCCTCGACCATCTCGTCGGATCGCGTCACGCGGCGTACAGCCTCGTCGCGCTCGCGCGTGCGATCGTCGATCAGCGCGACGACCTCGAACGCGTCGGAGCGCACGAGCTGGTCGTACTCCGCGTCGACGCGCGTGCGCCGTCCCTCCAGACGCTCCGTCTCACGCTCGCTGATGGCCAAGCCCTCCAACGCGCCGGCCAGCGCCTCCGCAGCAGACCTCGCACGCGATCGGGCACGCTCGACTGCACCGTCGGACTGACGCAGGGCGTCGGCGCGGACGCCGACGACCCCGCGCGCGTAGGAGCGGTACTCGCGCTCAGCGATCGACGCGACGAGCGTGCGCGCGGCAGCGAGATCGTCGTACTGGCGCTGAAGCTCGTGCAGCTGCTCCAGCGCATCGCCCAGGCGGCGCACGAGCTGCTCATCGACCGCGGGCAGCGCATTCGTGAGCATCTCCGACAGGCGGCTGATGTTCAGGCTCTCCGACAGCTTGGGCTTGCGCAGCTGGCGAACGACTTCGAGCATCTGGTCATACAGCTCGGGCGTCGCGAAGGGCAGCAGCCTGCGCCGCAGCGCGTCCTTGTACGCGCTCGGACCGTCGAGCAGCTCGCCCCCGCCGGCCCGCAACTGCTCGACGAACTCGCGCTTGCCGATCGGTTGTGATTGCCCGTCATCGCCGGCCGGCTTGACGAGATGAAGGTCGGCGCCGATCCGCTGGTCGGTCGTGAAGTACCAGCGCTCCTTGACGCCGTCGGTGTGGCGCGTGGCCTCCAGGCCGATGCCGCACGTCAACCAACGCTCGACACCAGCCTCGTCCACCGCGCGGAACTCCGCCCACACGTACCCGACGCGCTTGTTCGAGCGCCGCTCGGCGTACGGGTCGGTGCACTCGATGAGGTTCCAGCGCATCGTCTTCGCCGACGACGCGAACGGGTCGAGCTTGCGCGGCGTGATGTCGCCGTCCAAGACGAAGGGGATCAGCAGTTCCAGCGCCTTGCTCTTCCCCGACGTGTTGCGCCCGCGCAGCGCCAGGCGGCCATCCTCCGCGCAGAAGACCTGGTCGGCGTACTCGTAGAGCCCCACGATCCCCATCCGGTGGGGGCGCAGGCGGGTCGTCGACGTCATGCGAGCTCCAGCTGGTAGAGCGGACGCCGGCGCGCGGTCGCGCCCCGGTAGCGGTGGGCGGCCGGCAGCACGCGGACTCCGGCGTCGGACACCGCAAGCAGGCGCAGATCCAAAAGAACGGCCAGCGCCTCGTCGGTCGTGCGCTGCACCGTGACCGTGTCGCCGCAGTCCCAGGACCAGCTGCCGGCATGGGCGCGCAGGAGGTCGCGCACGACGCGCAGGACGTCGGCGCGAGCGACGGTGGTGCCGTCGCCGCGGTCGCGCCGGCACAGCTCGGGGAGCATCAGCAGCGCCAGCTGCTTGAGATGGCCGCCCGCCGGGAACGGTCGATCGGTCAGCTCGCGCCCGCGGGACACGAGCGCGGTGCCCTCCTGGCGGCGCTCCACCTGAAGACCCGTCAGAGCGGCGGCGATCCGCTCCAGGCGCGCGCGCTGAGCCACGAAGTACATCCGGCTCTCCTCGTCGAGCTCGTCGAGGTAGACGACGGGATCCTCGACCAGCATCCGCAGCAGCCGCTGGGCGCGAGCGCGGCCGGCAAGGTCGCCGCCCGAGTGTTCTGGCGCTTCGAGATCACCCGGCGACACCGCCTCCGCACAGCGCACGGGGTCGATCAGCAGGAGCGCGAGCCTGCGCCGGTGCACGTCGTAGAACGCCTCGTCCTCGCTGCGAAGCTCGCCGGCGCTCCCCGAGCGCAGCTCCAGCACTCCGAGCCCCGCGAGGAAATCGACCGCGTCCGACAGCGCCAGGCGATCCCCCCGCGCGCGCCAGTCCAACTCGATCTCCAGCGAGCGCGCATGTGCGACGACGTCGTCGGCGAGCGTCCCGAGCGGGGCCTGGACCCAGCCGCGGCGCTCGAGCACCGCGGCGATCACGCACACCAGGAGGCAGCCTCGCTGAGCGAGCACGCGGTGCTCGTCGACCGGGCGCGCGCGCTCGGACTTCGATCGCGGTGCCAGCCGCAGCGGGCGCGCTCCCGCCAGCGTCACGCGCTTGGCGACGTGGGCGGTGTCGATGCTCACCGACAGCGAGGCGCCGAGGTGATCGCGCAGCGCCGCGGCGACCTCCTCGCGGTGCCGGCGCACGAGCACGAGCTCCGGATCGGCCGGAAGCAACACCTGGCGCTCGAGGAGCGCTCGAATCGCCCGCTGGCGCTCCTCGCCCGCCGCCCTGTCGAGCGCGTCGAGGGTCATGCGAGCACCTCGATGCCGTAATCGGGGCAGTCAAGCCGCCCGTGGAGGGCGTCGACCGTCGTCCGGGCGCCATCGGCGGGCGGCACGAGCCGCAGCCGCGTACGGCCGTCGGCAGTGATGGCTCGGCGCGTGCCGTCCGCTTCGCGTCGGTGCGCGAATGCGCGCGACAACAGGCTCAGCAGGTGCTCGAGCTCGACCGGATGCAGGCGGTGAAGTTCGCTCATGCGCAACGTCTCGCCTCGTTGCAGGCGGTCCAGCAAGCGCTGGAGGTGCTCGCGCTCGGTCGCCTGCCGCGCCCTGACGCGCTCGGCCAGCGCCGCGTTGGACGACAGCCGCGCCGGCGTGCCCGACCCGGGCGCCCGCACGCCGGGCGTCCGAAGATGCGCGGCGACCGGCGCGGCCTCCGCCGTGCGCCAGCTCGTCGAACCGGGGCTCGCCAGCTGATCGGGGTCAGGTTCGCGGGCCGAGAAATGACGCGGCGCCCGCAGCCCCGTGGCGACCGCCAGGCAGGCCGGCGCGACTCGGGCATCGGCGGCAACCACGATCCGTGCGAGCGCGTCCCACGCGGCGGCGCGATCACGGCGATTGGTCGCCCGGTCGATCAGGCGCTCGGCGATGTCGATGATCGCCCTGATCGCATCAAGCAGCTTGGCCGTCAGCAGCGCCCACGGCGCGTCCGCAGATCCCTCCTCGCCGAACCACGCCCTCACCGCCTGCCATCGTGCCGCTTCGGCCCGCCGTGCCTGCTCACGGATCTGCTCCACCGTCAGCTCGCCGATCGCGGGCGGCAGGGCACGGGCCGACAGCGCGTACTCGACGAGCCTGCCGACGCCCAGCTCCTCGATCTCAGCGATCGACCGCAGTATCGGCTCGGCGTGGCGGCGAAGGTCGCGATGGAAGCCCTGCAGGTACGCGACGACGATCTCCTGCTGAGCGACGAACTCCCCGCTGGTGACCTTGTCGGACGTGGTGAACGCCTGCAACTGCGTCATGAAGTCCGTGGCACCCTGTCGCAGCGCCGCCACGGCATCGGCGAGCGCCTCGAGATCGTCGGCCAGCTGTCGCGCGCCGGGAGCGTCGCTGCGCAGCTCGCGCGCGATTCGAGCCAGCGCGTCCCGAATCGCAAGCAGCCGGCCGGACTCCAGCTCGCCGAGCTCCTCTCCGAGAGCATCAAGCTCACCGAGGAGGCGCTCCACTCGCTCGCCGGCTGGGGTGATGTCGAAGACGAAGCGTTTGCGCCGCCACTCGGCAGCGGAACTCACGGCGCGCGTATCGGCGCGCGCGACGAGCGCGCCGTCGTCGACCAGCCGGTCGAGGCAGCGGTCGAGGACGTCCTCCTCCAGCTGGGCACCGAACTCAGACGCGAGGCGTCGGTTCACCTCCGGCGGCGCGAGCTGCCACCCGATGTCGCGCACCTTGTTGAGGTGGAAGACGCGCATGATCCGCCGATAGCGCTCGGCGTGCTCCCCTACGGCATAGGCGACCTCGCGGCGCTCGGCAAGACCGGTCGTCATCGGGCTCGGGGTCGAAACCACGACGCGGGGTTGCAGCCCGGCTGGGCACTCTGACAACTCGTGAGATCGACCACGGCGGCGATGCTACGTGTGGGTCCGGCTGGAATAACCGGGCCCCATCTGGATGGCGGCGCGGCGGCGCCGTCGAAGCCCTTCGTCGGGACCCGTCGAAATCAGGGGCCTGGGCAAGCGGGATGGGAAGTTCGCGCCCCCGGGGGCCGGAGCTTCACCTGATCCTCAGCGTTCGCTCAGTGATGCATTCTCAGCATCCCACGGCATCGCGTAGCGTCCGACACGCCTGGGTCATGCGACGTGCTGAAAGCACGGTGATGCGCCGTCGGAAGGCAGACCGTGGAATAGTGTGAAGATTGTCGAAGTTCACCACACACTCGGTCGGAACACCGTCATCAGCCTGAGTGAGCACAAGCTCGGACACGATCTCACGGCGGGTCCGCGTCAGAGCGGCGACAACGATGGTTCCGATGCGGTCAGCAACCGGATCACGCGTCAGCACAAGCACGGGCCGATCGCCGCCCGGCGTGGCCGCGAACCAGATCTCACCTCGCTGCATCGTCCCAGTCGGCCCAGTCCTCGGCCGGCCCCCAGTCAGCGATCTCCGCGAGCGACTGCTCCGCCGCGGTCGCTGGCAATCGCTTCCATTTCTCCGCGTCATGCTCGCCCTGGAGGCTGACGAGATGACGGTGCAGAGCCTCCCGGAGGATCTCAGAGCGGTCGACGCCAAGAATCTGCGCCCAACGCCGAACTTCGGCGGCCTCAGCATCGGCAACCCGGAAGCTGAGCATTGTCATACGCTTAGGCTACCACGTATGACACCGCGTAGGAACTCGCTCGGCCGACCGTTCCGAACGCACCGGCAGCCGGTATTAGCGCGGCAATCCGAACGGATCGCGCGGCTCAGTCGGCTCGTGGTCCGTCAGGCTGCGGCGGGAACGGATGGTGGGGGGAGCATCGCCAATAGGTCGGCGCGAAGCGCATGACTCTTCGCCGCCCACAGTTGCGTGCACTGCAAAAACGCCCTCGATCAACAACAGCGACGGCGAGTGTCAACAGGAACTGAATAGTGCACCGGGATCAGGAAGCGAATAGTGCACCGGTAGCTGTGGGATCGGCGGTTGGGATCTAGGAGGAGGGCCGGAGGCCCGATGCCTGGATCCCAACCGCCGGCGCGGTGCCGGTGCCCCTCTCGCGCAGGCGGTAGCTCTTGCCTTTGAGCGTCACGATGTGGGCGTGGTGAACGAGGCGGTCGATGAGGGCTGCGGCGACCATCTGGTCGCCGAGGATCTCGCCCCAGGCCTCGAAGCCACGGTTCGAAGTCACGATGATCGAGCCGCGTTCGTAGCGTCTGGCGACGAGCGCGAAGAGGAGGTTCGCGGCTTGGCGTTCGAGGGGCAGGTAGCCGATCTCGTCGACGATCAGAAGGCTGTAGCGCTCGAGGCGTTTGAGCTCGTCGTCGAGCGCGTTGCGGTGCTGGGCGGTCTCGAGGCGATCGATCCATTGCTGGGCGGTCGCGAACGCGACGCGGTGCCCGGCTTGGCAGGCCTTGATCGCCAGTGCCGTCGCCAAGTGCGTCTTGCCGGTGCCGGGCGGGCCGAAGAAGTAAACGTTCATGTGCTCTTGGGTCCAGGCGAGCTGCGCGAGGTGAAAGATCAGCGGCTTCTCCGCGGCGGGCTGAGCTGTGAAGTCGAAGTCCTCGAGCGTCTTGTGTGCCGGGAACGCGGCGTGGCGGATGCGGTTGCGGGCACCTGATGCGTCGCGGGCGAAGACTTCGGCTTCCAGCAGCGTTTCGAGGAACTGCTCGTATGGCCAGCCCTCGGCGCGCGCGGTTTCGGTGGTGCTCTGAAGGCGCTCGAGGACTCGTGGCGCCTTGAGCTTCGAGAGCAGGTAGGGCAGCCGGTCACCCGTCGCCGCGGCGGTCTTGGTCGTCGCGGTCATGCGCAGAGAGCGGCGTAGTCGGCGAGCTCGGGCGCGGCGACGGTCGTCAGCGCGATCGGCGTGCGCACCGCGATCGGTGACGGCTCCGGGCGCATCCGCGGCGCCGGCTGCCAGACCCCGTGCAGGTAGCTGCGCGGGTAGCGCGCAACGGTCTGGCCGCGATGCTCGATCCAGACCTCATCGCGGTCATACCGCAGCTCCACACGCTGATGGACCAAGGTCTCGGGTGCGCGGTAAAAGCAGCGACCGTGCTTGAGGTAGCCGTCGATCGGCACCCTTGATGAGCGCCGGCCGGCCGCGTCGAAGTCAACGGGCGGCAGCAGGCGCAGCGCCTCGCGTTCGATGGCCAGCCGGTCGGCGACGATGTGGCGGCCGGTCGCGTGGCGACGCGGCAGCGCCACACCATCGCGCCAACGTGCGTAAACGTCGTCGAGCTCGGTCAGCGTGTCGAAGCGACGCGCCGGCCAGAACCCCGTCTTGTGATAGCGGACGGCGCCTTCCACGGCGCCCTTCTCGCGCGGCGTCTGCGGCGTGCATGCCGTCGCGTGGAAGGCGTAGTGGCCGCGCAGCTGCGAGAACCGCTGATTCCACGTGATCACATCGCGCCCGTCGACTTTCTCGCGCCGCGCGACCGCCGCCCGCAGGTTGTCATAGACGCATTCGCGTGGCACGCCGCCGAGCCATTCGAACGCGCGGACGTGGCCCTGCAAAAACGACTCGATCGTCATGTCAAACGTGAAATACGCCGTCGATGCCCCGGAGAACGGCAGCGTGCAGATCAGCGCGTAGACGCGGCGCTCACGTCCGGCGATCGTCGGCCGGGTCGGCATCTCCGCCCAATCGACCTGCAGCACCTGCCCCGGCCGATAGCCCGTCTTCTGCGCCGGCCGCTCAGCCTTCGGACGCAGCACCGCCAGGCGCTTGCGGACCAGGTCGACCGAGCCGACGTAGCCGTAGTCATCGCGAAGCAGCTCAGTCACGCGCGGCGCCTTGATGTCCTCGAAGTCCGCGACCAGCTCGCGCAGCACCGTCTCCAGCGGATCGAGCATCGACCCGGCCGGCGCCCGCGCATACCGCGGGGCCTCCACGGCCGCCGCCAGCCGCGCGACCGTCCGCCGATTGATCCCCAGCCGCGCCGCGATCTCGCGCTGCGTGACCCCGTCGGCGGTCAACGTCCTGACCTGAGCCCACTCCATCGTGCTGCGCACCCCTCTGCCGCGTCTGCTCAACCCTCGTTCCCGAGACTCGAGCGTGGCGCACTATTCAGTTCCCAGAAGTGGCGCAGTATTGAGCTCGCGGCGTCAGGCGAGACCAACTCAACGCCACGAAAGCGCACCAACTGACGGCGGCCATGGGAATCTCCCCGTAGGCGGCGATCGGTTCTCCCCGGTGGCGGTCGTCGGTTCTCCCCGTGCGTGGCCATCGGTTCTCCCCACGATCTTGTCCTGATCGGCCGGTACTCACGGCGGCGTCTTGTTGTCGACGCGCGCGGGGAGGCGGGCCTTGAAGAGCTCGGAGGAAGTGATGGAGATCCTGGAAGCGTTTGACCTGACCGGCACGCTACGAGGCGCCGCGGAGTTGGTCGGGTGTGATCACAAGACCGTCGGGCAGTGGGTGCGCGCACGCGAGGAGGCCGGTGGCGGGCTACCCGTCGCGACGCGGCCGCGGCCACGGGTGGACGCGTTCGCGGTGAAGATCGAGGAGTGGGTCGATCGCTCGCGCGGCAAGATCCGCGCGGACGTCGCGCATCAGCGCCTCGTCGCGATGGGGTATATGGGCTCGGAACGCACGACGCGCCGCGCGGTTGCCGACGCGAAGCGACGCTGGCGCGCCGAGCATGGCCGGCGGACGCGGCCGTGGGTGGTCGAGCCGGGTCTGTGGATGCAGTGGGACTACGGCGACGGGCCCACCGTCGAGGGGCGCGCGACGGTGTTGTTCTGCGCGTGGCTTGCGTGGTCGCGCTATCGCGTCGTGCTGGCGTTGCGCGATCGCACGATGGCGTCGGTCGTGATGGCGCTGGACCGGTCGTTGCGCGCGTTCGGTGGCGCGCCGACCAACGCGCTGACCGACAACGAGAAGACGGTCTCGGTCGATCACGTTTGCGGGATCGCGGTGCGCAACCCGACGATCGTGGCGGTCGGCCGGCACTACGGCTTGACGATCGCGACGTGTGTCCCGGCGGACCCTGAGAGCAAGGGCGGCAGTGAGGCGACCGTTCGGATCGCGAAGGCCGATCTCGTCCCGACCGATCACAACCTGCGCGACGCCTACGGCTCGTTCGCCGAGCTTGAGCAAGCGTGCGCCGTGTTCTGTGAGCGCGTCAACACACGCGAGCATCGGATCACCCGACGCGCACCGGCGGTGATGCTCGCCGAGGAACGCGACTGGCTGCACCGGCTGCCGGCGATCGCGCACACGGTCTGCTTCGGCGAGACCAGGAAGGTGTCGTGGCAGTCGACGATCTCCGTCGGCGGCGCGCTCTACTCCGTCCCGAGCACGCTCGTTGACGAACGCGTGTGGGCGCGAGTCGATGGCGGCGAGCTCGTCGTCGTTCACGCCGACAGCGCCGACGGGCCGCGCGAGGTCGCGCGGCACGCGTTGACGACGCCGGGACGCCCGAGCATCGACGACGCGCACTACCCGCCGCGGCCGGCTGGGGCGCTTGAGCGCAAGCCCCGCGCGGCGAGCGCGGAGGAGGAGGCGTTCCTTCAGATCGGCGCGGGCGCTGAGGCGTGGCTGATCGCCGCCGCCGCGGCCGGCGCAAGCCGGGTACGCCGCAAGCTCGCCGAGGCCGTCGACCTCGCCAAGCTCCACGGCCACGAGCAGGTCGATGAGGCGCTCCGCGCCGCGGCCGCGGCCGGGCGGTTCGCCGACGGCGATCTCGCGGCGATCCTCGCCCATCACGACGGTGGCGAGGTCATCGCGTTCCCCACGTGCGCGAGTGAGCAGCAGTCGCTGCAGCGCTCGACGCGTTCCTGGGAGGGCTTCGGCGGATGACCGTCAAGACACCGCCCGCCCCGCCGCTGCCCAACGAGGTCGACCGGCTGCTCAGACGGTTGCGGATGCCCTACGTTCGTCACGCCGCCCCGGAGGTCCTCGCGACCGCGAAGTCGCAGCGCTGGGACCCCGCCGAAGTCCTGCGCGTGCTGCTCGCAGAAGAGGCCGCCGGTCGCGACCGCGCGACGGTCCGGATGCGCCGCCGCGCGTCGGGGCTGCCGGCCGGCAAGACGTTCGACGCGTGGAGCGAGCAGGCGTCTCCGATCCCCGCGGCGACGCAGCAGGCGCTGCGCACGCTGGAGTGGATCACCCGCGCGGAGAACCTCTGCATCTGCGGCCCCAGCGGGACCGGCAAGAGCCATCTCGCCGAAGCGCTCGGCCACCGCGCGATCGATGAGGGCAAGACGGTCGCGTGGCACACACTCGAGTCGCTGGCGAAGTTGATGCGCCGCCATCGCGCCGACGACAGCGTGAGCAAGGCGATCGATCGCCTCATCCGCGCCGACCTGATCGTGATCGACGACATCGGCATGCTCCCCGTCGCACCAGACGCCGCCGAAGCCTTGTTTCGCGTCGTTGACGCCGCCTACGAGAAGCGCTCGATCGCGCTGACGAGCAACATCCACCCCGCCGGCTTCGACGAGTTGATGCCCAAGACGCTCGCCGCCGCGACCGTCGACCGCCTGCTGCACCACGCCCACGTCCTGCTGACCGACGGCACCGATTCCTACCGCCTCGCCCAAGCGACCGCCGGCAAGGGGGTGAGGCCCCTCATCTGACACGCGCAGCACGCTATCGCCGCTCGCCTCGCCCTACGGGCTCGGCTTCGCGACGACAGCGTGCTGGGGAGAACCGATGGCCACCAGCGGGGAGCCAACGTGACCGCCAGTGGGGAGAACCGATGGCCGTAGCTGGGGAGACACCGATGGCCATTGACA
>JAWVGJ010000009.1:0-15973 GCA_033855115.1 Solirubrobacteraceae bacterium | reverse complement strand
TGTCGCTCGTCGCCGTGATGTCGAGGAAGACGAGCTCGTCGGCGCCCTCGGCGTCGTAGCGCGCCGCGAGCTCGACGGGATCGCCGGCGTCGCGGATGTCGACGAAGTTCGTGCCCTTGACGACGCGTCCGGCGTCGACGTCCAGGCAGGGAATCACGCGCTTGAGATGCACCCGTCGAGAGTAGAGGTCGCGTTACGGCGAGCTCACCGGGGTGTGTCGCCCTGGTGGCCTATAGCGCCACTTAGATGACACACCCCCCGGGTCGCCGGGCGTCAGTCCGCGTGCCTGCCGAACCAGCTCAGGACGCGGTGCCACGCCTCCTCGGCGGCCGGGGCGTTGAAGCGCGCGCCGCTGTCGTTGAAGAACGCGTGGCCGGCCTCGGTGAACGTGACGATGCGGTACTGGAGGTCGGCGGCCTCGAGCGCCGCGCGCGCACCATCGCGCGTCGCGTTGACGCGGTCGTCGAGGCCTGCGTACACGCCCAGCACCGCCGCCTGCGCGTGGCGCAGATCGCCACCGACCGGAAACGGCCCGTAGAACGGCGCCGCGGCGTCCAGCCGCCGCTCGCCCGCCGCGAGCAGCCGCCAGACCATGCCGCCACCGAAGCAGAATCCGATCGCGGCGATGTTCTTCTCCGGCGCACGCTTGCTCAGCTCCGTGACGGCGGCCTTCATGTCGGCGTCGAAGCGCTCGGGCGGCGCGGCGGCCAGCGCGGCGCCCACAGCGGCCTCGTCCGCAAACGAGGCCGTGCCGCCCTCCTGCGAGAGCAGGTCGAGCGCGAGCGCCGAGTAGCCGCTGGCGGCGAAGCGGCCCGCGACGTTGCGGATGTGGTCGTTCAACCCGCGGTTCTCGTGGATGACGAGCACCGCGCCGCGTGGCTTGCCGGTGGCAGGCGCCCAGGCCGCCATGAGTTGGCCGCGGGGACCGGCGAAGGTGACCGCCTGGGTCGCCACCGGAGCCCAGTCGTCGGCGTTGGCGCGGGCACGGCGGCCGCGTTCACCCTTGCGCTCGCCGTCGCGCTCGCCCTCTTCGCCGCCGTGCTTGCGCTGATCGGAGCGCTTCGCGACCGCATCGCTCGCGGCGGCGCCGAGCAGCCCGCCGATCGCGCCGGCGCTCACGCCGAGCAGCCCGAGGCGCCGCACCGCCTCGCGTCTGGTGATGATCCCGTCGGCGTGATCCTCGGCGACCTCTTCGGCCAGATACCGCTGCAGCTCGGTCATCGTCTCCCCCTGGAAAAGCGTCGAACGTGTCGCACATTGTGTAGCGCTCACAGGCTGGCGCGGCGCCGGTTGGCGTCAATCGGCCCACGTCGCGGGAGGTGACCAGCGTGCGCGGCGCGTGAGCAGCCATGCGCCCGCGGCCGCGGCAGCCGGCAGGGCGAAGAGCACGGCAAGCGCGGTCCAGGGAATGGCGAAGCGCATCTCGTTGCTCGCCTGGATGATCACCGCGGCCGGGATCAGACCAGCCGGCACCGCCAGTAGCCCGCCGATCCCGACGAGCAGACCGGCCTGGATCGCGCGCATCCGGCGCCTGCTAGCGGGATCGGCGCCGAGCGCCACGAGCATCGTCTCGTCGGGCTTGCCCTCGGCCGCTGAGAGCGCCAGGCCGCTGGCCACCACGGCCAGGGTGAGCGCCGCCGCAATCGCCAGCAACGCCGCATGCACTCCATCGGCAAGACCTGAGCGCCCGAGGTTGCCCGCGTGGCGGATCTCGACGCCCGCTTGTGGTGAGTCACCGCGGTCAAACGAGACCGCTTGCGCCTGCAGCGCGTCCAGCTGGCTCGCGGTCAGGTCATGCGGCGCGCGGAAGAGGACGTCGGTCGCGGTCGGGGCAAGCCCGAGGTGGGCGGCCGCCTGCCGGGAGATCACGAGCTGTACGACCGGCCTGTCGGCGCGCACTGCCGTTGCGGGCACGCGCACCTCGCGCGCCCGACCGCGCGGCTGAGGGATCTCGATCCGCACGTGCCCTCCTTCGATCAGGCCCCTGTCCAGGACGACGACCTCACCGCGGTCAAACGCGGCGCGGCCGGCCTCGGCGCCGAGGAGCCCGAGCAGCTGCGGTCCGGCGATCGCGACGCCGACGCTGACATCGTCGATGTCGCGGTGATGCACCACAGCCGCTTGGGCAACGCCGCCGGCGTCGCGGCGCTCATGGAAGCCGATCTGCACCTCGGTCGCCCGCGGGAGCAGGGCGCGTACCCGCGCGCGCAGCGCTGGAGGCACGGTCGCGGAGTCGTGCTGCGTCGCGAACCCATGAGACGTGCTGAGCAGGACCTCGTCGGGAGCGATCCCGGGAGAGCCGCGCTCAAAGGCGCTGATGGCGCCGATCAGGGTCGAGCCGAGCACCGCCAGCGAGGCGACGGCGAGGATCGCTGCGACGAGCGGTCCGGTGCGGGCGCGCTGGCGCGCGACGTCGCGGACCGCCAGCCGAGTGATCCCGCGCGCTCGCGATGCGAGTGGCTCGAGGACGGCGACGAGCGCGGGCGCGCACAGCACGAACCCCAGCACGATCAGGACCGCGCCGATCAGGCTGAGGCCCCGCGGGCCACCGCCCTTCAGACCGACGGCCAGCAGCGCTGTTCCCAGGGCGGACGTCGCGAGACCGCGAACGGGCACCGTCGCGGGCAGCGCGCGCAGCGGGGCGCGCCCACCAAGGGCGGCCAGGAGCGGGATCCGGGCCGCGGTCCGGGCGGGCAGCCAGGCCCCGGCGGCGGTCGCCGCGATCGCCATCGCGGCGATCAGCGCGAGCTCGACCGGCGAGACGCTCACACCGCCGGTGACGCGGCCGGCGATGTCGTCCAGGTTGGGAGCGATCAGGAGCGCCACGACCGCGAACCCCAGCGCGAACCCGGCGATCACGCCGGCGCCTCCGCAGAGCGCGCCCTGCAGGAGCGCGAGGCGGCGGACGTGACGCTCGTCGGCGCCGGCACCGGCGCTCAGCAGACCGATCAAACGCAGTTGGCGCCGAGCGCTGACGGCAAACGCGGCAGCGACCACGAGTCCCACGACGAACAGCGCCAGCCCGCTGATCACGAGCATGATCTCGCGCTCGTCGCGCCGGCCGTCGGGGCAGCAGTTCGCGGCGGTCTTGACCTCGCGACCGGGTCCGCGCAGCCGCGCGACGCCAGAAGCGGCCGCGCCCGGCGGTAGCGCGACCAGCAGGCGCGAGTCGGTGCGGCTGGCCGATGTCTCGGGCAGCGGCGCGCCGGTGTGGATCTGAGAACGGCTCAGGTCGTTGGGGTCGATCACCTCCGCCGTGATCCGAGCGCGCAGCCCGAGGCGGTGGCTGACAAGGGTGTCTCCGAGGCGCAGCCCGAGGTCATGCAAGGCCGTGGGCGAGGCGGCGATCTCCCCCAGGCCCACCGGCGCACGGCCGCGCACCAGCTTCGCCATACCGGCAGTGAGCGGATCCGCCAGCGGCAGGTCTCCCAGCTGGACTGGCACGTCCGCGTCGCGCACCGGCACGAAGCCCATGCGCTCGCGCACGCGCAGCACGCGGCTCCCCTCGGGCAGCTCACTCAAAACCTCCGCCACCGTGTCGCCGTTCGTCGCGTCCTCGTGCTTGAACACGACAACGACGTCGGCGCCGCCCATCACGCTGCGGCGCTGCTCCTGAGGACCCGCGGCCGACGCTGTGTTGAGGACCGCGACGGCGATCAGGGCGGCGACCGGCAGCGCGACGAGAGCGATCACCAGGAACGTGCGGCCGGGCCGGCGGCGCAGCTCGCGCCATGCGAGGCGCGCGAGGGCGCGGGTGGCCGGCGCGACGCTCATCGCCGGCTCGCGAGGGTCGCTGCGCCGCTGCGGGCGACGGCCTCGTCGACGACCTGGCCGTCGCGGAGAAACAGCACGCGATCCGCCCAGCCGGCGAAGCGCGGCTCGTGGGTGACGAGCACGACCTCCGCTCCGGCGTCACGACGCGCGCTGAGCAGCTCGAGGATCGCCTCGCCGCCGACGGTGTCCAGCGCGCCCGTGGGCTCGTCGGCGAGTAGCAGCGCTCGCTCGCCGACGACGCCACGCGCGATCGCGACGCGTTGCTGCTCACCGCCCGAGAGGTCGTCTGGGAAGCGCTTGGTGCTGCCGCTGAAACCGACCTGCGCCAGAGCCTCCTCGGCCGCCGCCCGCGCACCCCGAGCGCCGATGCCGTCCAGCTCGAGCGGGAGCATCACGTTCTCCACGGCGGTGAGGCTGGCGAGCAGGTTCAGGCGCTGAAAGACATAGCCCACCCGGCGCCTGCGCAGGGCGGCGAGCGCACGCGTACTCAGGTCCGCGAGGTCTCGGCCGTCGACCAGGACACGCCCGTCGGTCGGACGGTCAAGCCCGCCGGCCAGCTGCAGCAGCGTTGACTTGCCCGAGCCGCTGGGGCCCATCACGGCGACCAGCTCGCCCGCCGCGACGGACAGGCTCACGCTCGACAGCGCGGCCACCTCGCCGGCGCCGTCGTCGTAGCAGCGCGACACGTCGCGAAGTTCGAGTACGGGGGTCATCGGGCGGTTCTCCTTGTCGGTTCGGTCCCCGTTTGGGCGATCAGGCGCTCTTCACAGAGGTCCAGCCAGCGCAGGTCGGCCTCCAGGCGCAGGACGAGCGCGTCGACGACGAGGCGGCCGACCAGCTCGTCGCCGTTGCGTGCCGCCGCACGAAGGCGGCGGCGGTGGGCCTGGAGCGCCTCGACGATGCCGGTGCGCTGGGCCTGGATGATCTCGCGGGCATCGACGCTCGGGGTCCCGAGGGACATCAGGACCTTGAGCAACAGCTCGTCGCGGGGTGGCGGCGCATCGGCCGGAGAGGTGCCCAACCAGCGCGCAAGCTCCGAGCGCCCCTCCGCGGTGATGTTGTACGTGCGCCGGCCGGCGTCATCGCCGGGGCCCACCTCCACCCGCCCGTCGCGCGCCAGCCGATCCAGCGTGGTGTAGACCTGGCCGATGTTCAGTGCCCAGACGCCACCCGTCGTCGCCTCGAACGCCGTCTTCAGCTGGTAGCCGTAGCGCGGCTCGCTGTCGAGCAGCGCCAAAAGCCCTTCGCGAACACCCATACCTTCGCAGGATGCATACTCAGTATCGTCCTGTCAAGGGGCCGATCCGCCACGGGTCGGGGACGTACGCGCAGACCATCCCGGCCGGCGGTCAGATCTCGCGGGTTCGCGTGCGCCAGGCGCCGGCTGCGAAGGCGGCTGCCGCCCAGGCCACGACCACGACGATCGCGGTGACCAGACCCATGTGTACGTTCTGGCCGGGCGCGTCGCCGATCCGCGCCAAGGCGTTGGTTGGGATCGCCTGGCGGGCGTCTCCGAGGAAGCCGATGCCCGACAGGAGCGGAGCGATCGCCAGCGTGAACGCGAGCATCGTGGCGATCACCGGCGCCTTGGAAGCCGTCAGCGCGCTGAGCCCGACCGACACGGCCGAGCTGAGCGCACCGGCGGCGAGCACACCGGCGGTCGCGGCGAAGATCGTCGCGCCGTCCGGCGTGGGGAGCCCGCCGGCCAGTGCGATCGAGCCGACTGCGGTTGCGGCCGCGGCGAGCGCCGCGATCGGCAGGACGATCGTCCACGCCCCCGGGATCCGCGCGCCGAACAGGGCGACTCGGGACCGTCCGGTCGCGGCGAGATCACGGAACACGCCGGACTCGAGGTCTTGAGCGCCGGCGGTGGCGCCGATGATGGCGCCGGCGACGAGCATCATCATCGTCAGCACGAACATCGCGTCGTGGTAGGCCATGAAGCCACCGGCCGGGCGGTGTTGCGACGGGTTCGTCGCGTGCTGGATCCCGGAGACGGTGAACATCAGCGCCACGACGCCGAGGGTGAGCAAGCCGCAGAGCACGAGCATCCCCCGCCGGCGGCGGAGTTTCAGCGCATCGGCACGGATAAGTCGCAGGTCGAACATCAAGCTCGGTCCTCCAAACGGGTGGTCATGGCCAAAAAGAGCTGCTCGAGCGAGACGGCGACGGGGCTGACGCGCTCGATCGCGATCCCGTCGGCGAGCAGACGGCGCAGCAGTTCGGTCACGATCTCGCGATCGACCGGCGCGTCGGGGCGCAACTCGATGTGCAGGCGGCCGTCGTGGTCGGTCGCGCGCGAGATCGCGGGCGTTGCGCTCAGCAGCGACGCGGCGCGGGCGGGCTGGTCGCAGGTGATGTCGATCGCCCGCGGGCCCCCGCGAGTCAGCTCGGAGATCGTGCCCTGTGCGATGACCTTGCCGTCGTCGACGATCGCCGCGGCATCGCACGTGCGCTCGACCTCGTCGAGCAGGTGCGAGGAGAGCAGCACCGTGCGGCCCTCGGCGACGAGCGCGCCGATCAGCTCGCGCAGCTCGCCGATCCCAGCCGGGTCGAGCCCGTTCATCGGCTCGTCGAGGATCAGCAGCTCCGGGTCGGCGAGCAGGCAGCGAGCGATGCCCAGGCGCTGGCGCATGCCCAGCGAGTAGGTCTTGACCCGGTCGTCCGCCCGCGCGCTGAGCCCGGTCCGTGCCAGCGCGCCGTCGATCCGGCCGTAGGCGGCGCGCTCGCGCGCCGCCGCATGGACGCCGAGGTTCTCGCGACCGCTGAGGTGCGGGTGAAACCGTGGCTCCTCGATGATCGCGCCGACGCCTGCCAACGCGGCCGCGGCCCCGCCCGGCAGGTCGTGGCCGAGCAGGCGCATCTGGCCCGCGCTCGGCTCGGCCAAGCCCAACAGCAGCCGGATCAGCGTGGTCTTGCCGGCGCCGTTCGGGCCAAGGAAGCCGAAGGCGCAGCCGCGCGGAACCTGCAGGTGGACGTTGTCCAGCGCCACCCGCGGTCCGAACTGCTTGCCCAGTCCCCGCGTCTCGACGGCCAGGCCATCGAGAGCGGGCAGGCGAGAAGTCGCGGCCACCTCGCCGGCGGCGTCGCGGCGCGACGCTTCGTGGAGTTCGAGCGTGGGCGTCATCGGGGTGCTCTCCTTGTCGATCGGGGTCTGGCTTGCGCGCTCAAGCGCTCTTCACAGAGATCGAGCCAGCGCAACTCGGCCTCCAGGCGCAGGACGGGTGCGTCGATCACGAGGCGGGCCACGAGCTCATCGCCGGCGCGGGCATCCGCGCGAAGGCCGCGGCGGTGGGCCTGCAGGACCTCGACGATGGCGGTGCGCTGGTCCTGGATGACCTCACACGCATCGATGCTCGGGGCACCGAGAGACAGCAGGACCTTGAGCAGCAGCTCGTCCCGAGGCGGAGGCGCACCGGCCAGCGAGGCACCCAGCCAGCGCGAGAGCTCCGAACGCCCGTCCTCGGTGATGGTGTACATACGCCGGCCGGCCTCGCCCTCTGGCCCGACGTGCACCAGCCCGTCGACCGCCAGCAGGTCCAGCGACGCGTACACCTCGCCGAGGTTCAGCGTCCAGACATCACCCGTCGCCGTCTCGAACGCCGTCTTCAGCTGGTGGCCATGACGCGGCTCGCGGTCGAGTAGAGCCAGGAGGCCTTCGCGGATGCCCATACCTGCGCAGTATGCATACTGAGTATTGACGTGTCAACGCGAGCCGGATTCGGCGACCGATCGCATCACGCGCGTCGCGCGGTCGGACTACCCGAGCCCGGGCCGCCTCGCCCCGGTGCCCCGCCTCAGCGCGGCCTGGCCCTCGGCGACCGTGAAGCGCCGCTCGTACAGCGCCTTGCCGACGATGACGCCCGAGAGGTTCACCTGCCGCAGCGCCGCGAGGGCTTGGAGATCCTCGTGCCTGCCGATGCCACCGGAGTACATAAAGCGCCCGCGCACGACCTGAGCGACGCGCCGCACCTCGTCGAGGTCCGGCCCTTCGAGCATCCCGTCCCTGTCGACGTTCGTGAAGACGAACGTCCGCACCCCGCGGGCCTGCATCCGCTCGATGACCGCCGCTGCCGGCAGCTGCGTCGTCTCCGTCCAGCCCGAGGTCGAGACGAAGCCACCGCGCGTGTCGACGCTGACGACCGTGCGGTCGCCGAACTCGCCGACGACCTCGTCGAGGAAGTCGACGTCGGCGAACGCCGCGGTCCCGAGGATCACGCGCGCTACGCCGGCGGCGAATGCGTCGCGGACCGCTTCGACATTGCGCAGCCCGCCGCCGATCTGAACCGGCACCTCCAACTCACCGGCGATCTGCTCGAGGTGGTGCAGGTTCTGCGGCACGCCCTTGCGCGCGCCATCGAGATCGACGACGTGCAGGTACTGTGCGCCCGCATCCACCCACGCGCGCGCGGCCTCCAGCGGGCTGTCGGCGTAGACCGTCGCAGCGTCGAAGTCGCCCTGCACGAGGCGCACCGCCTTGCCGTCGGCGATGTCGATCGCGGGGTAGAGGATCACGAGGCCGCGTGCACGGTCGCGCAGATCGCGACGAAGTTGCGCAGCAGCGCGAGCCCGTGCGTCGAGGACTTCTCGGGGTGACACTGCGCCCCGTACACGTTGCCGCGCTGCACGAAGGAGACGAACGGCGAGCCGTACGCGCCCATTCCGAGCACGATCGACGGATCGTCGGGCGCGGCCACGAACGAGTGCACGTGATAGAAGGCCGCCGGGTCGGGCAGCCCCTCATGCAGCGGCGACGGCCGCTGCCAGCTGACCGAGTTCCAGCCGATGTGCGGCAGCTTCAGGCCGCCGGCGTCCAACTTGACGATCCGCCCGGGGAGCAGCCCGAGGCCAGCCGAGCCTTCATGCTCGTCCGAGCCGTCGAAGAGCAGCTGCATCCCCAGGCACAGCCCGATGACCGGTACGCCGGCATGTGCGCGCTCGAGCACGACCTCGTCGAGGCCGAGCGCCCGCAGGCGCCGCATCGCCTCCGGAAACGCGCCGACGCCCGGCACGACGAGTCCATCCGCGCCGCGTAGCTCGTCGTGGTCGGCGGTGGCGAGCAGGCCGGAGCCGATCCGCTCGAACGCCTTGATGACCGAGCGCCGGTTGCCCATTCCGTAGTCCACCATCGCGATGCTCACCGCGATGGCTCCAGGCTGACCGCCGCGAAGCAACGACGCGCGGTCATGAGGTCAGCGTTCCCTTCGTCGATGGCACGCCGGTCTCGGTCGGGTCGATCGCGACGGCGCCACGCAGCGCCCGCGCGAACGCCTTGAAACATGCCTCGATCATGTGGTGTGCGTTCGTGCCGGTCACCTGCAGGTGCAGCGTCACGCGCGCGTTGTTGGCGACCGCCCGGAAGAACTCCTCGAGCAGCTCGTGCTCGAAGCCGCCGGTCTCGCCGGCGGGCAGGCCGCCGTCGTCGAAGGCCAGAAACGGACGCCCGGAGATGTCGATCGAGCAGACAGCGCGTGACTCGTCCATCGGCACGACGGCATGGCCGTAGCGGTAGATCCCGTCGCGGTCGCCGAGCGCCTCGTCGACGGCCTGGCCGAACACGATCCCGACGTCCTCGACCGTGTGGTGCGAGCCGGTCTGCAGATCGCCCTCGGCGTGGACGTCGAGGTCCAGCCGCCCGTGCCTCGCGAGCAGATCGAGCATGTGGTCGAGCAGGCCGACGCCCGTCGCGCGCGCGCCGGCGCCGCTGCCGTCGAGCCCGAGCGACAGCTTGATCTGCGTCTCCTTCGTCTCCCGGGTCCGCTCGGCTGCACGCGTCATGACGGCGAATTCTCCCGTACGCGCGCGGCCATCGACTCGGCGTGTACGTCAAATCCCTCCGCGCGGGCGATCGGGACGCCCGCCGCGGCGAGCGCCTGCGCCGCCGCGCCGATGTGGACCTCGCTCATCCGCCGGCGAAAATGCCGTGGCGACAGGCCCGACGCGAAGCGTGCCGAGCCTCCGGTCGGCAGGCAGTGATTCGAACCCGCGACGTAGTCGCCGAACGCCGTCGCGCCGCTGGAACCGACGAACACGCACCCGGCGCAGCGCACGCGCGGCGCCAGCCGCTCCGCGCCGGCGCCGGCAAGCTCCAGATGCTCGGGGGCGAAGGCCTCCGCGAAGGCGAGCGCATCCTGCAGCGAGTCCGCGCGCGCGAGCACGAACGCCGCGGGCTCGCTCGCCGGCCGCTCGGGCGACAGCTCTTCGAGCAGCTCCTGGAGGTCATCGCAGAACGCCGCGTCGTCGCAGACCGCGACGACCGGCGCCCCTGGCCCGTGCTCGCCTTGGGCGAGCAGGTCGAGCGCCACCAGCCGAACGTCGGCCGAGCCGTCGGCCAGCACGAGCACATCGCTCGGTCCGTAGAAGCCGTCGATCCCGACGGCGTCGCAGACCTGGCGCTTGGCCTCCTGCACGATCAAGCTGCCCGGCCCCGCGATGACGTCCGCTCGCTGGATCGTCTCGGTCCCGTAGGCCAGCGCGGCGACGCCGTGCGCTCCGCCCATCGCATAGACCTCCTGAACGCCGCACAGCGCGCACGCCCCGCGGATGACCGGATCGACCTGCGGCGGCGTGAGCACGACGACCTCCTCCACGCCGGCAGCCCGCGCGGTCACGACGCCCATGATCACCGTCGACGGGTACGGCGCGCGCCCGCCCGGAACGTAGATCGCCGCGCGGCGCACCGGCACCTCGCGCAGCACGACACGGTGGCCCTGCGGAAGGTCGACCGCGACGTCCTCGGCAACGCCGGCGTCAGCGACGATCGCGACGTTCGTGATCGCCACCTCCAGCCCGGCGCGCACGTCGTCGTCGAGCAGGGTGACATCGAGCTCCGCGGGCGTGAGCCGCAGCGATTGCGACGGCGGCGCTGCGCCGCCGGTGTCGAAGCGCGCCACGAGTTCGCGCAGCGCGCGGTCGCCACCGTCGCGCACGGCCCTGACGATCTCCGCCACGGCATCGCTCACCGACCCCGGAGCCGGCGCCAGCGCGCGCACCGCGGCCGCCGCGGCGACGGGATCGCCACCGACCTCGACGCGTTCAAGTCGCACGCAACTTCTCCAGCAGCTCGTCGATCGCCTCCGCCTTGAGCTTGTGCGAGACCGGATTGGCGATCAGCCGCGCGGTCGAGGTGAACAGCTCCTCGCGGATCACGAGGTTGTTCTCCTTCAAGGTGGTGCCGGTCGCCGTCAGGTCGACGATCGCCTCGACGAGCCCCGTCAGCGGCGCAAGCTCGACCGAACCCTTGACCTCGACGATCTCGGCCTGACGGCCGGTCTGCTCGAAGTAGGCGCCCGCGGTCTTGTAGTACTTCGTCGCGACGCGCATGACCCCGAGGCGCCGCAGCGCCTCCGCCGACGGATCGGGCCCGTCGATCGTCGCGAAGATCATCCGGCAGCTGCCGTAGCGCAGATCCAGCAGCTCGTAGACATCGCGCTCGGGCTGCTCGATCAGCACGTCCTTGCCGGTGATCCCGACGTCGGCCGCACCGGCCTCGACGTAGGTCGGCACATCGGACGGACGCATCGTCACGACGCCGATGTCAGCGAAGAGGAGCTTGCGGTCGTTGAAGCGCAGCTCGGACGTGTCGATCCCGATCGCGTCCAGCCGATCGAGCGTGTCCTTGAACAGCGCGCCGCGGGGCACCGCGATCGTCAGCCCCTGCCCGTTGGAGCGCATTGCGCCGGTGCGCCGTGCGCCGGTCACGTGTCCACCACCGGTTCCTGCACGTGAACATCGGACAGCGGCCCGATCGCCGCCGCGACTTCACGCTCTTCTCCGGTCAATGCGATATGCAGCCGATCGATCCCGAGCGCGAACCCCACGGCCGACAGCGGTCGCCCGAACCGCCCGAGCAGCTCGTCGTAGCGCCCACCCCCGCCGAGCGGCGCGCCCAGCGCCGGGTCGTAGACCTCGAAGACGGCACCCGTGTAGTAGCCCAGCTCGCGCACGAGGCCGAGATCGAAGATCACCCGCTCGGCGACCTCGGGCGCGAGCAGCTCGTACACGCCGCGCAGTCCGGCGACCGCGTCGGCGAAAAGCTGCTCGGAAGATCCGGTGATGGTGTCCGGACCGCCGCGCCTCTGCGGCACGCGCAGCAGCAATTCGGCGTCGGCGTCGTCCAGGCCGAGCCGCCCGATCTCTGCCTCCAGCGTGACGAAGTCTCGCGCGCCGAGCGCATCCATGAGCTGCTCACCCGCCCGCTCGGCGACGTCCATCGAGCGCAGGAGCGTCGGGTACAGCGATGCGTCTCCGAGCCCGATCCTGTAGCCGCGCAGGCCGACGGCATCCAGGGCACGGCAGAGCACCGTCAGCGCCTCGGCCGTTCCGTCGGGCGCCGGCGCGCCCACGAGCTCGATCCCGGCCTGGAGGAACTCGCGCATCTGCCCGCGGTGCGGGCGCACGCCGCGGTAGGCGTGCGCGAAGTAGCAGAAGCGCAGGGGCGGATCGGCGGTCGCGTAGCGCGTCGCGACCACGCGCGCTATCGGCACGGTCATGTCCGTTCTCAGCGCGAGCACCTCGCCGTGGTCGTCGAACACGCGATAGGCCGGTGGCACGCCGCCGGCGCGCGCGAGCACCGCTTCGTACTCGAGCGTGGGCGTCCACATCTCGCCGTAGCCGTCGAGCTCGAAGATCCCGCGTACCGCCTCGCTGATCTCGCGCAGCTCGCGCATCTCGTCGGGGAGCACGTCGCGCGTGCCGGAAGGGATCGGGTGGATCTGCGGGCGCATGAGCGCCTGCCAATCTAGTGGTTTGACCTGCGCGTCCGTGCGCGTTGGGGCGACCATCGGCGCCCGACGTGGCAGCGCGCGCGGCGATCCGCCGAGCGACGACCGCCTGGACCGGATGCGCACCCGGTCAGGCGTGGACGGGTTCGGTCGCGACGCGCTCGATGCGCGCCCCGAGGTCGCGCAGGCGCTCGTCGATGCGCTCGTAGCCGCGATCGATCTGACGGATGTTGCCGATCTCAGAACGGCCATCGGCGCACAGCGCAGCGATCAGCATCGCCATCCCGGCGCGGATGTCGGGTGATTCCACCCGCTCACCGCGCAGGCGCGAAGGGCCGGTGACGATCGCCCGGTGCGGATCGCACATCGTGATGTCCGCTCCCATGAGTACGAGCTTGTCGGTGAAGATCATGCGGTTTTCGAACATCCACTCGTGGATCAGCGCTGAGCCGGAGCATTGGGTCGCCAGCGCGACCGCGATCGACGTCAGGTCGGCCGGGAACGCGGGCCACGGCCCGTCCTGCACCGTGATCTTGTGCTCGCCGACGTCGCGCGAGATGATCAGATCCTGTCCGCCGGCGACGATCACGTCGTTGCCGTCGAGCTCGCTGCGCAGCCCGAGGCGGTCGAACACCAGCCGGATCATGCGCAGGTCGCGCGGGATCGTGTCGCGGATGCGCAGCTCGCCGCCGGTTACGCCCGCCAGGGCCATGAACGACCCGATCTCGATGTGGTCCGGCCCGATCGTGTGGTCGCAGCCGTGAAGATGCTCCGTGCCGGTGACGGTCAGCACGTTGGAGCCGATGCCCTGGATGTCGGCGCCCATCTTGACGAGCATGCGCGCGAGATCCTGGACGTGCGGCTCAGACGCGGCGTTGCCGATGACGGTCGAGCCCGGGGTGCGGGCCGCGGCCAGCAGCGCGTTCTCGGTTGCCATGACCGACGGCTCGTCCATGAAGACGTCGCCCGCGCGCAGGCCGCCGGGCGCGCGCAGATCGATGTCGCGGGAGTGGTTGACCGTCGCGCCGAGCGCCGCGAACGCGTCGAGATGCGGATCCAGGCGCCGGCGGCCGATGACGTCGCCGCCGGGCGGCGGCAGCACGACGCGGCCGAAGCGGGCGAGCAGCGGCCCGGCGAGCAGGAAGGAGGCGCGGATGCGCTCGGACAGCTCGCGGTCGATGATGGCGTCGTCAGCTGTGAGATCAGCGGCGCAGAGGACGACCTCGTGCTCGCTGAGCCGGGTGATCCGCACTCCGAGCGCCTCGAGCAGGTCGAGCATCGTCGCGATGTCCTTGATCCGCGGAACGTTTCGAACCACGACGTCATCCTCGGTCAGGACCGAGGCGGCAAGGATGGGTAGGGCACCGTTCTTGTTGCCGGCCGGCACGATCGTGCCGGACAGCGCGGTGCCTCCGTCGATGACGAACTTCTCCATGAGCATGCGCCTTCCGACGACGGGAGCTGGGCCGGAGGGCTGGGGTAGGGTAACAGCCATGTCCTCTCGGATTTCGCGCGACGACGCGTGGTCCCTGCTAGCCGAGTGGGTGCAATCGCAGTCGCTGCGCCGCCACTGCCTCGCCGTCGAGGCCGCCATGATCGCCTATGCCGAGCGCGACGGGCACGACGCCGAGCTGTGGGGCGTCACGGGCCTCCTGCACGACGCCGACTACGAGCGCTTCCCGGACATGGACGACGCCAGGTACGGCCATCCGCGGACGATCATGGCGGAGCTCGAGGCGCGCGACGCGCCGCCCGAGATGGTGCGCGCGATCGCTTCACACGCCGACTTTCTCGGCGTGCCGCCCGAGAGCGAGATGGAGCGAACACTCGTCGCAGTCGACGAGCTCTGTGGCTTCCTTGTCGCGTGCGCCTACGTGCGGCCGGAGGGCATCCATGGCCTGACACCGAAGTCCGTCAAGAAGAAGCTCAAGCAGCCGTCGTTCGCGGCGGCAGTGAGCCGCGAGGATGTTCGCGGCGGGGCGGAGAAGCTGTCCGCCGATTTCGACGAGCACGTCGCCTTCGTCATCGCCGCACTGGAGGCGCGCGCGGACGAGCTCGCGCTCAACGGACAGCGGGGGCAGTAGCCGGTCGGCAGCAGCTGGCCCCACCTCAACAGGGGGAAAGCGCCACCTGCGGGCGCGATGCGGTCAAGTCGACGGACCTGCCGGTGTGGGCCGGTTGGTGGAGCGCGAGCTCGCAGAGGGCAACCGGCGTGAAGCAGCGCTCGCCCGAGGATTTGACCAGCGCGCCGGTGATGCCGTCCGGACCGGCGAGCAGAGGTACCGAGCGCGATCGGCCAGCTCGTGGCGCCGTCATACCGGCGGTGCGTAAGAGATGTTTCGGCCAGCCTTCATATGCGCAACGGCGGTGCTACGCCCGCCGTACGCTCGCGCCGGTTCGCCCCCGGGCGCACCGACCTACCAGCGGGCCACCGGCCCACCCATGACCGGTGGGCCACTTGGTCGCTCCCTGGCGACGCCACGCGCGCCTTCGCTTCGCTCGGGCGCACCATCCTCGAGCGCGCCGTCGCGCCAAAAACAGCCACCTGCAGGATCGCTTGCAGGTCAGGCGGGCAGATTTCGCTCAACCCAGCCAATCTCACGACACGCCGGCGTCGGTCCGTCGACTGCGTCCCTAGTATGGGAACACATGTTCGCTACTTGCACATTCCATCTTGCCGCCGCGTTTCGTCGCGCGCGCGCCTGGTTACGCGCCTTCGCGTTTCTCGACGACGCGCCTGTCCTCGCCCCGCCGCCGAGACGCCTCGCTCGCCGGCGCGCCGACCATCGGCGCCCCGTTCCGCCTTTACGGCCGCCCGCGCGACGTGATCTCTACACGAGCGTCGGGTACCGCAGGGCAAACGTCGCGTCAGCGCCGCAATGGTGCGTCACCGCAGTCGCCGCCCGGTGCTCCGGCCCACCCTCGTACCACACCACCGATCTCGACGATCCGACTGTCGATCACCACCGGCACCACGGCGATCGGCTCCTACGAGGGGGGTGACGGACACGCGACGTCCGCATCCAGCCAGCCACCCGACCAGCCACAACCTCCCAGCGGCCCCGACCACCACGCGCCATGGGCGCGCCACAGCGCGCCCGCGGGCACAACGACGAACGGGTCGCGCTTGAAGGGCGACCCGTTCTACACAAAAACCGGCGGCGTCCTACTCTCCCAGGCCCTTGCGGGCCAAGTACCATCGGCGCTGAGGGGCTTAACTGCTCTGTTCGGAATGGGAAGAGGTGTCTCCCCCTCGCCATAGCCACCGGAGAACGGTGAGAGCCCTCCCAGGCCCTTCAAAACTGCACAGTAGCTGCTGTCTGTTACGACGAGTACCAAAAAGTCATCCGTCAAGCCCTCGACCCATTAGTACCGGTCTCCTTCGCACATTGCTGTGCTTCCAGATCCGGCCTATCAACCTGGTGGTCTACCAGGGGTCTTACTCCCTCATGGGGATGGGAGAGCTCATCTCGAGG
>JAWVGJ010000008.1:0-12863 GCA_033855115.1 Solirubrobacteraceae bacterium | reverse complement strand
GAGTAGGGACACCGTTGAGTCACGACACCTTGCTCGACCTTTCGCGCTGGCAGTGGGCGCTGACCGCGGCCTTTCACATCACGTTCCCGGCGGTGACTGTTGGGACGAGCGTCTTCCTGGTCGTGTGTTACGCGATGTACATGCGCACCGACGACGACGTGTGGTTGCGCATGTTCCGCTTCTGGCGGCGCATCTTCGCGGTCGGCTTCACGCTCGGAGTGGTATCCGGCATGGTGCTGACCTTCGAGTTCGGCCTGAACTGGGGCCCCTTCGCCCGCGACGTGGGGCCGATCGTCGGAGTGGCCATCCTGATGGAAGTCGTCATGGCCTTCTTCCTCGAGGCCGGCTTCCTCGGCCTGCTGATCTATGGGGAGGGGCGGATCGGCAAGCGGATGATGATGTTCTCCGCCTGCATGGTGAGTCTCGGCACGATGCTGTCGGTCACCTGGATCCTGGTCGCCAACTCGTGGATGCAGACGCCGGCGGGCTACAAGCTGGTCGATGGGCAGTTCCAGCCGGTCAACTGGCTCCACGTCATCTTCAACCCGTCGTTCGGCATCCGGTTCATCCACATGCTTGTCGGGGCGCTGGTCGCGGCGGGCTGGTTTATCTGCGGTATCTCGGCGTGGTACTTCGTCAAGCGCCGCCATCTGCCGATCGCGCGCCGGGGCCTGTCGGTCACCCTGGGCGTGCTTTCGGTCCTCGTGCCGTTGCAGATCTACATCGGCGACAGCGTCGCAGGTGGCTACGTCGCGAAGTACAAGTTGCCGCAACTCGAGGCGATGGGGGGCAACTGGAACTCGACGAACACCGGCGAGAACATGATCGTGATCCCCAACCAGGGCGCGGCCAAGAACGACTGGCAGGTAACGATCCCCTGGCTGGGAAGCGCCCTCGGCGCCAAGGACTGGAGCGGACACACCGCCACTCCAGGCCTGAAGCTCACGCCGAAGAGCCTGCGGCCGATGATGCTCCCGACCTTCTACGGCTTCCGCCTGATGTGGTGGCCGACGCTGCTGATGATCGCGGTGGTGTTGGGCGGCATCGCCCTCAGGCTGCGCGGCCGCCTGTACAGCGCGCGCTGGTTTCACAAGCTCCTGGTCGGCTTGGTGCCGATCGGCTTCGTGTCGATCTGGGCCGGCTGGGTGCTGGCCGAGACCGGCCGCCAGCCGTGGCTGGTGAACGGCAAGCTGCTCACCGCAGCCGCGGTCTCGCCGTTGAAGCCGTGGTCGGTGCTCACCTCGCTGGCCGTGTTCGTCGTCCTCTACCTCGCGCTTCTCGGGATGTACGTCTGGTACGTCGTGCGGGCGGTCCGCGAGGGACCGGGCGACGGGCCGATCGTCGAGCCGGCCGCCCCGTCCCTTCGACACGAGCGTCGATCCGGCTTGGCGTCGGCGAGCTGAAAGGAGCCTGCGATGCAGCTCTCCGACGGCTGGATGATCTTCGTGATCCTCGCGTTCACGATCTACATCGTCCTGGACGGCTACGACCTCGGGATCGGCGTGCTCACCCTGCTCGACCGCGACGATCGACGCCGCCGCGACATGCTCGAGCTCGTGGCGTGGACCTGGGATGGCAACGAGTCTTGGCTGGCGCTGATCGCCCTGGCGCTGTGGGCCGGCGTGCCGCTCGTCGCCGGCATCGCGCTGCCGGCGCTGTACATCGTGCTGATCCCGATGCTGTGGTCACTCATCGCGCGCGGCGTGTCGCTCGAGCTGATCGATGAGCAGGACGGGTGGCATCCCCTGTGGGGCAAGGTCTTCGGGATCGGCTCGCTGGCGGCCGGGTTCTGCCAGGGCGCGGCCTTCGGAGGCCTCGTGGCCGGCTTGGACGTCCACGGCGGCACCTTCGCAGGCGGACCGTTTGCGTTTCTTCACCACGGCTACGCCGTGCTCACCGGCCTCACGGCTGTCGCGCTGTACGTCCTCGCCGGCGCCGCGTGGGTATTTCTGAAGAGCGGCGGCGAGACGCAACTGCGTGCAGCACGGGTCGGGCGCATCGCCGTCGTCGTGCTGACCGCGGGGACCGCAGCGAGCTGGCTGCTCGCGCCGGTTGCCGGGCCGGTGAGCCTGGATCCCGGCGCCGCAGCGCGTCTGCCCATCTGGATCGTCGGCGCCGTCGTGCTCGCGGCAGGGTTGGTGTTCGCGCTTCGGTCCTTCTCGAGCGATCCTCGAGGCCGGCGCTCGGACCGCGCGCCCGTGTTCTCGACGCTGGCCGTCTATGCCGGGGGCCTGCTGCTCGCCGGCGGACTGCTCTATCCCCGCCTCGTGGCGCCGGACATCACGGTGCATGAGGCGGCGTCGCCACACGCCACGCTGCTGTTCCTGACGATCGGTGCGGGTGTCTTCATACCAATCATTCTGACCTACCAGGCATACGCCTACTGGGTCTTCCGTGGCAAGGTCGACGTCAAGCAGGAGGCAACGACCGCATGAACCCGCTTACCGGGCTGTATCGCCGCTCGCGCGCCTTCAGGGTCGTGCTGTACCTCCAGTTCCTCCCGCTCACCTTGCTCGTGTTTGTCATCTCAGATGACGCGTGGACGAAGTACACGCAAGTCGGCAACCTCACGCTTCTGGCGGCGTTCATGTTGTTCGCACTGTGGGCGTGGTGGTACGGCGAGGACCGCGACAGGCGCAGGGCGGCAAGAGCGGCGCAGCACAACGGAGCGAGTTGGGGCGACCGCGATGGCCGCTGAACCGCTGCTGTCCTCGGCGCTCGTCTCACCCCCGACGGCCGAGACCCGACGCCGCCTGACCGAGGTCCTGGTTCCGGGTCGGCAGCGCCTGACCGCCTCAGGCGTTGCGACCACAGTGGCCGCGGTCGCTACCGCGACGGGTTTCTTCGCGGTTGCGGCGGTGACACAGGACGTGCTCTCGGGGCAGGTGAGCCGGGCACACGACGCGGGCTGGTTGTTGTTGCTGGGGGGCGCCGCGGCCGTGCGCGCCGGTGCGAGCTACGTGGCCGCGCGACTTGCCGTCGACGGCGCGCTCGCGGTCGAGCAAGACCTGCGGGCGCGGTTGCTCGAGCGTCTGCTCGGCGGCGCCGGCTCGTCGCTTCCGAGCGCTGTGCGGGCGACGGCGGTGATCGACGAAGCGCAGCGCGTCGGCGCGTACGCCGAGCGCTACCAGCCCGCGCGCGTGGCCGCGGTGCTCGTGCCGGTGGTGCTGCTGGCCGCTGTGTTTGCATTCAGCTGGGTAGTCGGCGTGCTGCTGGTGCTGTGTGCGCCGCTTGCGCCGGTGAACCTGAGCATCGTCGGGATGGGCACCGCGGCCGTCGCGCGCCGTCACGGCGAGGAGCTCCGTCACCTTTCCGGCTACTTCCTCGATCGCCTGCGCGGGCTGGCGACGCTCCGCGCGCTCGGCGCCGAGCGGGCGGAGCTCGAGCGGGTGAAGGCCGCGTCGGAGCGGCTGTCGGAGAGGTCGATGGCGGTGCTGCGGGTCGCGTTCGTGTCCGCCGCGGTGCTCGAGGCGATCGTGACGGTCGCGGTGGCCGTCGTCGCTTCCTACATCGGACTGACGCTGCTCGGATACGTCCGCATCCCCGGGCTGCCTTCTGACATGTCGCTGCAAACCGGCCTGTTTCTGCTGATGGTCACGCCGCTCTACTTCCAGCCGGTGCGGGCCCTTGCCGCCGCCTACCACGAGCGCGCGGATGCGCTGGCCGCGATCGAGGCGCTCCAGCCCCTCCTCGACACGGGCGCCACCCCCCCTCGACGCGGGGCGGCGCCCCCGTTGCTCTTCCCCCCGGCGGTCGACATCGCCGATCTGACCGTCGTGTTTGCCGGCCGCGCCGCACCCGTGCTCGACGACATCTCGCTCGCGATCGAGCCCGGCGAGCTGATCGGCGTCACCGGCGCCTCGGGAGCCGGAAAGTCGACGCTGTTGCGAGCGCTCGCCGGGGACCTCGAGCCCTCGGTCGGCGGCGTGCTTCTCGACGGCGCGCCGCCAAGCGCCATCCCATGGACCGCGATCACCTGGCTCGGCCAGCGACCGTACCTGTTCGCCGGCACGCTCGCGGAGAACATCGCGCTCGGGAGGCCGGAGTCGCATGACCCGGAGGTTCTGCTCGCCGCGCTCGCCGCCGGCCTCGGCGACGTGCTTGCCCGCCTTCCCAGCGGCTTAGAGACGCCCGTCGGCGAGGGCGGCTGGGGTTTCTCCGGCGGCGAGGCGCACCGGGTGGCGCTCGCGCGAACGTTCCTCAAGCGCGCGCCGCTGCTGCTCCTGGACGAGCCGACCGCGCATCTCGACGCCGCCAGCGAGGCCGCGATCATCGAGGTCATCCGCAGGCTCGCGCGGGACGCCACGACGATCCTCGCCAGCCACTCGCCCGCGCTGCTCGCCGCCTGCGATCGGGTGATCACGCTCGACCGCGGCCGGCTCGTCGACGACCCCAGCCGCGCGGTGGTCGGGTCCGCGGCATGAGCAGCGGCCGCATGCGGATCCGGCAGCTGCTTGCCGACCAGCCCGCCGGCGCACCGGCCGGCCGGCGGTTGGTCAAGCCCGCGGCGATGACCGTGCTCGCGTTCGGGTTCGGCGCCGGTCTGCTGGGGCTCGCCGGATGGTTCATCGCCTCCTCCGCAGCCGCCGGTTTGGCGGTCGCCAGCACGTTCTCGTTCTTGTTTCCGAGCGCCGGGGTGCAGGCGCTCGCCTGGGCCCGCACGCTGAGCCGCTACGGCGAGCGCATCTCCACCCACGAGGCCACCCTGGAGCTCGTCGGGTCGCTGCGGACGAGCCTGTTCGCGCGGGCGCTGCGGCTGCCGCGCGATCGCGTGGCCGAGCTGCGCAGCAGCGACCTGCTGGGCCGTATCACCGTCGACAGCGACGCGGTCGAGAACCTGCTGCTGCGAAGCTCGTTCCCGATCCTCGCGGCCGTCGCGGCGCTGATCGCGACAGCGGCGCTGTTCGCATGGCTTTCCGCGGCGCTGGCGATCGTCGCGGTGGCCGGACTCGCCCTCACCGGCGCCATCCTGATCGGCCTGGCCCATCACCAGGCCGGCCGGCCGGCACAGACGTTGGTCGCTGCGCGCGCTCACGCCCGCCAGGCGCTCGTCGAGACCCTCGATGGCTTACCCGAGCTTCGATCCTTCGGCGCCGAGCAGCGCGCCGCAGCAGAAGTCACTCGCCATCTCGAGCGCGTCGCCGAGAGCCGCCGGCGTCTGACGACACTGGCCGCCCGCGGCCTGGGTGTCGGGACCCTGCTCGCCGATCTGACGCTGCTGGCGGTGGTCGCGACTGCGGCCGGATTGCTCGGCACAGGGGCGCTCTCGATCCCCGCCTTCGTGGCCGTCTGTCTCGTCGCGATAGCCGCCTTCGAACCCGTCGTCGGCCTGCCGGGCGCCATCACGGCATTGGCCAGAGCGCGCGCCGCCTCCGCCCGCCTGACCGAGCTGTTTCCCGACGCCACCACGCCCGCAGCCGCGACGGACGTCGTTCAAGGCCGGACCGCGACGATCCAGATCAAGCTCGAGGATCCCGACATCGAGGTCGAGCTGGCGGCCGCCGACACCGTGCTGCTCACCGGCGCCTCCGGAACCGGCAAGTCGACCATCCTGCGAGCCATCAGCGGGCAACGAATCCCCCGCGTCCACGTTTCTCTCGCCGGCGTCGACGCGGCGAGCATCGACCCCGAAGAGCTCGCCGACCGCGTCACGCGTGTCGCCCAGGACACGCACGTCTTCGACGGGACCATTCGCGACAACCTCGAGCTCGCCGATCCTGCCGCGAGCGAGCGTGAGCTCTGGACGGCCCTTGCCGCCGCCGCGCTCGACGACACCGTCGCCGCCTTCCCGGCCGGGCTCGACACCCCGGTCGGCCCCGGCGGAGCAGCCCTCTCAGGCGGCCAACGCCGCCGCCTCAGCGTCGCGCAGGGCCTGCTCCGGCGGGCGGACGCCCTGCTTCTCGACGAGCCGACCGAGGGGCTTGACACCGCGACGGCCGCTCGCCTGCTCGCCGGCGTCCGAGCGTTCGACCCGAGCGCCACACTCGTGATCGCCCTGCACGACCGCCAGTCTCCGATCCTGCCGTGGACGCCGACCGCGCACGTCGAGCTTGCGCGAGCCGCGGCTACCCACACTCCCTCCCTAGCCTGAGTCGACATGGCCTCTCTCGGACGCACCGACCTCGACGTCTTCCCCATCTGCCTCGGCGGCAACGTGTTCGGCTGGACCGCCGACGAGCCGCAGTCCCGCGCCGTCCTCGATGCGTACATCGGCGCGGAAGGCAACTTCATCGACACCGCAAACTCCTATCTGGTCGAGCACGGCCGCTCCGAGACGATCATCGGGCGGTGGATGGTCGATCGCGGCAACCGCGACCAGATCGTGGTGGCCACGAAGGTCGGCGGCGGCCGCGGACCGGTTCGCAACCTGCGCGCGGAGACGATCGAGCGCGAGGCACACGCCTCGCTCGAGCGCCTGCAGACCGATCGCATCGATCTCTACTACGCGCACTTCGACGACGAGACGACGCCGCTGGAGGAGTCGATGCGCGCCTTCGACGCGCTCGTCCGAGCCGGCACCGTCCGCCACATCGGCGCATCCAACTACACGCCGGAGCGGCTCACCGCCGCACTCGAGCTCCAACGCGAGCACGGGCTCGCCGAGTTCACGGTCCTGCAGCCGCACTACAACCTCGTCGAGCGCGACTTCGAGCGCACGATGCTGCCCGTTGCCGATGCCTGGGACCTCGCCGTGGTGCCGTACTTTGCGCTGGCCAAGGGGTTCTTGACGGGCAAGTACCGGCCGGGTGGCGAGGCCGTCGAGTCCGAGCGCGCCGATGCCGCCGCCGCGTACCTTCAGACGGGCGGCGCGGCCGTGCTCGACGCGCTCGACGAGGTCGCCGCGGCCCACGAGACCACGGTCGCCGCCGTCGCGCTCGCCTGGCTGCTCGCCCAGCCGCGGGTCGGCGCGCCGATCGCCAGCGCGCGGACCACAGAGCAGCTCGAGCAGATCCTGCCGGCCGCCACGGTGTCGCTGACGCCTGCGGAGGTCGACCGGCTGTCGGCCACCACGCCCGCGGCGTGAACGAGACCGCTATCCCGGCTCAACGCCCCCGCACGAGGAGCACCATGTCCACGGCCAGTCCCGCACATCTGCCACCGCTCGGCGCACGCTCCCGCGCCCTCCACGTCCAGCTCGACGAGCTGATCGCGTCGTGGCGCGATCTCGCCGTCACGGTGGCCGGGCGCGCGCTGACGATCGGCTCGTGGCCCGACGGCAGCGGTTTGCGGTTCTCGTTCGGTGAGCGTTAGCCCCGCGACCACCGTGGCCGCGTCAAGTGGCCGCACGGCCTGGGCGCGGAACCTCGCGGCCCCGGTGCGTGACTTCCTGAGGACGGAGACGGGCGGTGCGATCGTCCTGCTCGCAGCGACCGTCGCCGCGCTGGCGTGGGCCAACTCGCCGTGGTGGGGCTCGTACGAGGACGTGTGGACGACGCGGCTCGCGGTCACCCTCGGGGACGCCGGCATCTCGATGGACCTACGGCACTGGGTCAACGAGGGCCTCATGACGCTCTTCTTCCTGGTCGTCGGGCTCGAGGCCAAGCGCGAGCTCGACATGGGCCAGCTGCGCGAGCGCTCGCGCATCGCCGTTCCGCTGATCGCCGCGCTCGGCGGCATGGCGCTGCCGGTGCTCATCTATCTCGCGTTCAACGCCGGCGGTCCGGGAGCGCACGGCTGGGGAGCGGCGATGTCGACCGACACCGCGTTCGCGCTCGGCCTCCTGGCGCTCGTGGCCCCGCGCGCCACCCGACTACGGGTCCGTCTGCTCGCGCTCGCGGTGTTCGACGACCTCGTCGCCCTGCTCGTGATCGCGGTCGCCTACACGAAGCACGTCTCGCTTCTCCCGCTCGCCGTCGCAGCGGTGCTGTTCGGCGCGCTGCTGGCGCTGCGCTACGCGCGGGGTCCCTGGCGCCGGGTGGCCGCGGCCGTTGTCGGCGTCGCGATGTGGGGCGCGCTGCTGAAGTCGGGGATCGATCCAATCATCGCGGGGCTCGCCGTCGGCCTCGTGACGAGCGCCCATCCCCCCGCACGAGCCGACCTCGAGCAGGTCACCGAGCTGACGCGCTCGTTTCGCGAGCAGCCGACTCCGGCACTCGCGCGCTCGGCGCAGTTCGGGGTCGCGTCGGCGCTCTCGCGCAACGAGCGGCTCCAATACAACCTGCATCCATGGACGAGCTTCGTGATCGTGCCGCTGTTCGCGCTCGCGAACGCCGGCATCCACATCGACGGGGAACTGCTCGGGAGGGCGACGATCTCGCCCGTCACGCTCGGGATCGTGATCGGCTACGTCGTCGGGAAGCCGCTGGGCATCCTCGCCGCGACAGCGCTTGCCTCGTGCGCCTGGCCGGGGAGGCTGCGCCTGGCGCTGAGCTGGCCGGCGATCGCGGGGGGCGGTGTCGTCGCGGGCATCGGCTTCACGGTGTCGATGCTGATCTCGAGCATCGCATTCGCAGGCGCACAGCTCGAGGAGGCCAAGCTGGGCGTCCTCGCTGCTGCGGTCCTCGCGTCGCTCGGCGGCTGGGCTGCCTTCCGGCTCATCGCGCGTCTCCCCGCGCCGCTGCGCGCGCGCCAGCTCAGCCGCACCGCGGAGGATCTCGTCGACCTGTCCGACGACGTGCACCCTGAGCGCGATCACGTCCGCGGCTCCAACGACGCGCCGGTCACGCTCGTGGAGTACGGCGATTACGAGTGCTCCTCATGCGGCCAGGCGGAGGGCGTCATCCGCGAGCTGCTCTCGTCGTTCGGCGACGACCTGCGCTACGTGTGGCGACACCTGCCGCTGAACGACGTCCACTCCCATGCGCAGACGGCGGCCGAGGCGGCGGAGGCGGCGGGCGAGCAGGGCGCGTTCTGGCCGATGCACGACACGCTGCTCGAGCACCAGGACGAGCTGACGCCGTCGGACCTCGGCCGCTACGTCGCGGATCTGGGCCTTGACGTCGACCGCTTCGGGGACGAGCTGCGCCGGCGCAGGCATGCCGATCGCGTCTCGGAGGACGTCGAGAGCGCCGATGCGAGCGGCGTGGCCGGCACGCCGAGCTTCTTCATCAACGGGCGGCGCCATCACGGCGCCTTCGACGTCGCCACGCTGACGGCCGCCGTGCGCTCCGCGCAGGCGCGCGAACAAGCGCTGCGCGCGGCGGCGGCGGCGTAACGTCGTGTGCGGGGTTCGCAACCCCCGCGGAGGTCGCCGCGGGCAATCTGTCAGGACGCCCAAGCACCCCGCGGGCGATCGGCCTCGGCGCCCCAGCGGCTGCCCCGGACAACCACCCGCGGGCTGTCGCGCACGAGGCCGCGCCGGCGCAGTCCCGTGAGCCGCGGCTCCTCTCCGTCGAGCGTCACGAGCGTGGCGTAGTGCCTGCGGTGACGGATCGTTAGCAGGTTTCCCTCGACGGGGCTGCGGCGACCGTCGAGCTCGCAACGAACACCGGCTTGACCGGGCTGGACCCTCAGCGTCACGTGGCTCCCGGGTCCGGCCACGAGCGGAGGACAGGATCCGCCGTGCGTCGACAAGGGCGTGACCGCCATTCCCTCCGCGCCCGGCGCCAGGAGCGGACCGCCGGCGGCCATCGTGTAGGCACCGGAGCCCAGCGCGGTTGCAACGACGACCCCGTCACCGGCCAGCTCGGCGTACAGCACGTCGTCGAGGGCGATGGACACCATGATCTGGCCCGAGCCGTCGCGGATCAGCGCGACGTCGTTGATGGCGACCGCGGTCTGCGCCTCGCCCCAGGTGACGTCGAGCCCCGGAATCGCCACCGGCGTCCAGCGGCCGGTCGCGATCTCGTCGAGCGCCCAGGCGATCCGCTCGACGCTCACGGAGGTCAGGACGCCGATGCTGCCGCAGGCGATTCCGAGCACCGGCCTCGACGTCGGCGCGGCCGCGTGCAGCGCGCTCAGCGCGGTGCCGTCTCCTCCGATCCCGAGCAGCAGGTCGCAGGCGGCGGCCGCGACCGGGTCCGCCACCTGGCGCGTCTGTCCCGGGACCGGCACCTGGCCGACCATCAGCCCGTGCGCGGACGCCCAGGCGCCGAGTTCGCCGAGCGCCGTCTCGAGCGCCCGGGTCGGATGGACGACGAGCCCGACCTGCCGCAAGGCCACCTCTCGCGACGGGGCCCGCCGGCCCGACCCGCTGGACTGACACGACGGCTCTTGCATGTCCTCATCCTCGACGATCGCCAAGCCGTCCGGTGCGGAGACCGGTTCGGCAACGATTAGGCCGGTCTGGCGTCGGGTCATGCGGCCACCAGGCGAGAGGCCCCGGGCCGGGAACCCGGGGCCTCTCGCATCCCGAGTTCGTAGAACCGGGTGATGTGCGACCGGCGCGAGGGAGGAGGAGAGCCGGCGCGGGCCTTCATGGCCATGCTGCCATCGTCCCTCACGGCGTGCTCGCCGTCATCGCCCCAGCGGCGGATCCTTCGGCTACGCCGCGAGGAGTACGTGCAGAAAGTGCGATCGGCCGGTCACAGATCCTTGTTGGACCGGTCGGCCTGTGGCGCACAGTAGGTCTGCCGTGACAACCACCGTCGGGCTAGATCGCTGAAGGAGTTGAGTCGTGTACTACATCGGCGTGGACATCGGTGGCACGTTCACCGACTGCGTGCTCGTGGACCGGGAGGGCAACCACCGCACGGCCAAGACACTCTCCACAAAGGATGATCCGGTGTCGGGGGTGCTGGCCGGCCTGGAACGGCTGGCCGAGACCGTGGGCATCGACCTGACCACGCTGCTCGAGCGGGCCGAACGGGTCGGACACGGGACCACGATCGGCACCAACGCGGTGCTGGAGCGGCGCGGCGCGCGCGTCGGGCTCGTCGCCACGGCCGGGCATGCTGACGCGCTCGCCATGATGCGCGGCGCCGGCCGGGTCGCCGGTCGCTCGATCGAGGGCGTGTTCTCCGTGCACGGCAGCCGGCTGCCGGTGCCGCTGATCGTGCCCGGCGCCGTGGTCGAGGTGCACGAGCGGGTCGACGCGAGCGGAACGGTCGTAGTCGAGCTCGACATCGACGCCGCGGCCGAGCGGATCGGCAGGATGATCGCCGAATACGAGCTCGACTCGGTCGCCGTCGCGCTGCTGTGGTCGTTCGCGAACCCGGCGCACGAACAGGCCTTGGCGCAGGTCGTCCCCGCCGATGTGTTCGTGTCGAGCTCGGCCGAGGTGTCACCCCGGCTCGGCGAGTACGAGCGCACCGTTGCCACCGTGCTCGACGGCTACGTCGGCCCGGCCTGCTCGCGGTACCTCAGCGAGCTGGAGAACCGGCTCGCGACCTCGCTGCTGGTGATGCAGTCGGGCGGCGGCGTGCTGCCCGCGTCCGCCGCCACCGCGCTGGGCATCATCGATTCCGGCCCGGCCGGCGGGCTCATGGGCGTTGCGACCCTCGCCGCCGCCTACGGCCACGACCACGTGGTGGCCACCGACATGGGCGGCACCTCGTTCGACCTCGGGCTGGTCCTCGACGGTAAGCCGGTAGTGGCGGAGGAGAAGGTCATCGACCAGTACACGTACCGGCTGGCGCACCTGGACGTGCGCTCGGTCGCCTGCGGCGGTGGCTCGATCGCCTGGATCGACGCGGCGACCGGCGGGCTGCGGGTCGGCCCGTCCAGCGCCGGCTCCGAGCCGGGTCCGGCCTGCTACGGGCGCGGCGGGGTGCAGCCGACGGTGACCGACGCGGATGTCGTGCTCGGCCTGCTGCGCCCCGAGGCGTTCCTGGACGGCCGGATGCCGCTGGACCGCGACGCGGCCGTCGCCGCGGTGGGCAGGCTCGCCACCCGGCTCGACCTGACGGTCGAAGAGACGGCAGCCGGCATCCTGCAGGTCAACAACATGCGGGCGGCCACCGTGATCCGCCAGCAGACGGTGGAGCGCGGGCACGACCCACGCGACTTCGCGCTCTACGCGTTCGGCGGCGCCGGCCCGGTGCACGCCTTCGGGTACGCCGCCGAGTCCGGGGTCCGCGAGGTGGTGATCCCACTGGGCGACGGCGCGTCGACGCTCTCGGCGTACGGCATTGCGTCCGGCGACGTGGTGCTCCACCGCGAGCTCGAGCGCTCCCTGCTGGCGCCGTTTCACGGGCCGGCGCTCGCCACTGCGGTGGCCGAGCTGCGGGTTGCGGCGCTGGCAGACCTCGCGGCCACCGGCGTCGGCGGCGACGCGCACGTGGAGATCGACGCCTTGATGCGCTACCGCGAGCAGCTGATGCACAGCCTGGAGATCCCGGTCTCGCCGCCGGCCGACGGCGTCACGCTGCTCGCCGACTTCGACACGGAGTATGTGCGCCGCTACGGCGACGGCGGCGCGTCGCTGTTTCAGGCCGTCGAAGTATTCGCGCTGCGGGCGAGGGTGTCGGTCCCGGCCGGCATTCCCGTCGCCCGGCCGCAGCCGAGCGCGTCCACCGAGCCCGCACGAACCGATGTCTACTGGCCGGGTCACGGCAGGACGGCCACCGACGTGTACCGCGGCGCTCCGCAGGACATGATCACCGGCCCCGCCCTGGTCGAGCTGGCGCACACCACCGTTGCCGTCCCGCACGGGGCGACGCTGACCGCCGGTCCGCTCGGCGAACTACACCTGAAGGAGTTCCGATGACCGTCTGGGACGGCGTGCGGCGCGGCTACATCCCCGCTGCGCAGCTGCGTATTCACGAGTCGCTGAGGCTGCACACCGACACCGCCGACGTGGACCCGGTGACCTTCGAGGTCATCCGCTACTCGCTGATGAACATCAACCTCGAGCACGGCCAGACCATCCAGCGGCTGGCCGTCTCGCCGGTCACGATGATCACTCGGGACTTCCAGCCCTCGATCACCACCGAGTCTGGCGACCTGGTGTTCCTCGGCCCGTACCTGCAGTACTTCTCCAACGC
>JAWVGJ010000007.1:0-4915 GCA_033855115.1 Solirubrobacteraceae bacterium | reverse complement strand
CGGTCGACCTTGCCGAAGCTTCTCAGCCAGGCGAGCAGCTGCACATAGCCCGCAGCGGACACCTCGAACGACTTGGTCGCCAGCAGCGCTCCGCGGTCGTCGAGCGCCGCGGCGTGATGGGTCTCGGTGTGCGCGTCGACACCGCCGATGACGCGGCGGCCTTGCTCGTTCATGCTCTGCACCGCTGTCCCTCTCTGATCGGCGGGACAACCGGTCGGGTGGGCGGACACAACAGTGACGAGGCACTTGTCGCAAGCAGGTTCCTATGAAGTCACGCGCCGCCCTTCCCGGCCGCCCCTCATGGGTCGGTCGTGGCGGCCCGTCCGCGACCGACAGGTCCCGGCGATGGCACCCGACAGGGGCCAGTTTCACGGCAGGTCAGATCCGAACGGAAACGCCTCCGGCATCTTCACTGTTTCGTGGACACTTGATCGCTGGGCCGTCTGGCCCGGCAGCGAGGATCGATGTCCATGCCGTCCATCCCGCCGTATTCGCTTGAGTTCCGTCGCGAGGCCGTCCGTCTGCTGCAGACGACCGGCCGGTCGATTTCGCAGCTCGCGAGGAGCTTGGGTGCTCGGCGCAGTCGCTGCGCAACTGGGCGCGCCAGCTCGACGTCGACGAGGGCAAGGCCGATGGCCTGACCTCGGACGAGCGCGACGAGGTGCGCCGCCTGCGCCGTGAGGTCCGAAACGCTCACCGAAGAGCGCGAGATCCTCAGAAAAGCCGCGGCATTCTTCGCGAGGGAGAGCGAGAGCCGGCGGTGATCTTCCGGTTCGTCGCCGCGAGGAAGGCCGAGCACTCGATCAAGACGATGTGCCGCGTGCTGGGTGTCAGCGGCTCGGGCTTGAACAGCGCGATTGATCGCGAAGCCGATATCCGGGCTCGGCTCCAGCAGTACTGGGAGGCGTCCGAACGCGGAGACGTCGACGCTGAGCACGCGATCTACGCTGCAGACGCGGTCCTGGACTACGCGCAGTCCGGCGAGCGCTTCAGACGCCGGTCAAGCATCCAAGCGCAAGGCGGCGGGCACCCGGCCGAACGCCACTTCATCATCCGCCGGATACTGGGCGGCGGCGACCTGTGGGTGAGCGAGTGCGTGATCACCTATGACGGCGTGCCCACTCGCTCAGCGTCATGGAGATCACCGACGGTCTCGTAACGCACGAGACCCAGCACTTCGCCGACTCCTTCCACGCGCCTCCCGGGCGCGGTGCGCTAGCTGAGCCGATTCCGGCCCGCGACCAATAAGCCGATCCAGCCGTCGGGTCGATGGACGACACCGACCAGGCATCCGCGGCTACATCCTCACGCTCGGCGCTTCCTCAGCGGATCTCGCCCGGGGCGCTCCTCGGCGCGGCGGTGGTTGCCGCGGTCAGGATGTCGACCTCGGCGACGCATCCGCGAACAACAACGACGCCTCGCGCGTCGGTGGCGTCGCGGTCGCAATCGTTCCGGCAATGATCGAGGCGACAGGCGAGCGGTCCCCGGGCCTGCTGTGGCGTGCTACCCCGGCGCGATGCTCGCTTTGGACGGTGTGCGGGACGCCGGGGATCGCAGCGATGCCTACGCGGGCGCCCCACCCGCCAGCCCGGAGACGGCCCGACGATCGCGTTCGCCCGCAGCGACCTCACGATCCCATGGAGCACCGCCTACGGCACCCTGCTCGAACTCGCCGAGTCCTGCGACGTACCCGTCCGCCGGTCATTCCGCACCGGCGTCTGCCACACCTGCGAGACGACGCTCGTCGCGGGGAATGTCCATTACAGCCCCGACCCGGTTGAACCTCCCACCGGCGGAAGCGTGTTCATCTGCTGCTCACAGCCCCGCGACGACATAGTGCTCGATCTGTGACCGGGGTCACGGCCAGACGGCGCGACAACCGGCTGGTGCGTTCGGCGATGCCGCCTGACGTTCTTTTCATCAGGCAGGTGTCGCCTGGCCACCACGCCATGCCGCCAGATCTGTGCCGCCGACCGACCCTTACTACTACTGAAAAAGGCAGGGCGGAAACCACCCGCGCCTGGTGCCATTTCCCAGAAGGAGAGGAACGATGAGCAGGACCTTCAGGTCCATGGACAGCGGCCGTGTCGAGGAAGGCATCGACAACCGTCTCTGCGCCAGCGATGCTCGCCCGGAGGCTAATGGTCAGCTCGCGCCTAACCGCCGGCATGCTGGGGCGCACCCTCGACTCGATCCCACCGGCCGCTGGGACCGAGGTGATGGGCACCGGGATCGTTTCGATCGCGCTGTCGCTCGACGGCCAGGAAACGCTCTCGCGAGGAGTGCTCGCGATCGCAGCCGTAATCTGGGTCGCGCTCGCCGTGCTGCTCCCGCTGCGCGCCGCGCGCGACCCTGCGGGCTTCCGGGCCGATGCGCGCACTCCGGGGGCCCTCACCGCCGCCGTGGCCACGGCCGTGCTCGGCACACGGCTGACGTTGCTCGGCTGGGCGTGGGCGGGAATTGCGGCGCTTGTGATTGCCTTCGTACTGTGGGCGGCGCTGCTCAGGCCGGTGCTGGCCAGCTGGAAGTCACCGACCGTGGGCGTGTCGTTGCTGCTCGCGGTCTCCGCCGAATCGCTCGCCGTGCTCGCTGCCACGCTCGCGGCGCCGGAGCACGCGCGCTGGCTGCTGATCGCCGCGCTCGTGCCGTTCGGGCTTGGGCTCGGGCTCTACGTGTTCGTCATCTCGCGCTTTGACCTCAATCAGCTCGCCGTTGGCCGCGGCGACCACTGGATCACCGGTGGCGCACTCGGGATCTCAGCGCTCGCGGCCGGAAAGATCGCCGCCGGCGCGAAAGCGGTCGGCATCGTCGGAGGTGGTGGGGGCGCGCTCGAGGACATTGCCATAGGGCTCTGGGTTCTGACGATGCTATGGCTCCTGGTGCTCTTGTTCGCGGAGGCACGGTGGCCGCGGTTTCGGTATGACGCGCGTCGGTGGTCGACCGTGTTCCCGCTCGGGATGTACGCCGCCAGTAGCTTCGCCGTCGGGGTCGTTGCCCACGCGGGCGCGATCATGACCTTCGCGCGCGTGTGGGTATGGATCGGGCTCGCGTCATGGGCGATCGTCTTCGTGGCCACGATCGGGCGTGCGGTCGACGTCGTCCGCGGTCAGGGACCGCCGGACGCCGGTCGCTGCTCGCCGACTCGATGGATCCGGCGCGACAGATCGCCTCAAGACACCCCGCGGCCTTGACCGAAAGCTCGTAGGCGGCGGTCGCCCTTGGGATCGATCACCACCGCGCCGTGCGACCCCTCACCGGCTGCGCCGTTGGCGAGGTCCGCGGTGGGCGGCAGGGGTACCTTTTCTCGGCCGGTACCGAGGCTCCGACCTTCTAGAGTCGGCTCAACCGACGGCCCGAGCTCACCTTGTCGCCCAGCACGCGCCGGTGACGACCCGCCAGCACCGCCGTGAGCGGCGCACCGCGCGGCGTGGAGGCGTCTCGGTGGGTGCGGCGACGCATCACGCCAGCAGCGCCTCGCAACCGCGCGTCCCGATCGGTTGCGTCGACTGGCGGGCGGTTGCCTGACACGACGATGAGCGCCATGGTCGGCATCGTTTCCGTCCGTTGTGGCACGGGTACGGGCCGGGCACATGGGCCAGGATCATGCACCGCGTGCGGGTGGATCCAGCGAGCCGGCCAGTCTCGCGGCGCGGGTGGGCGGATGACCGACATGCTGCCGTCCGCACCGGCGCCTCACGTCGGCGCGAGGGTCCGGCGCAAGCAGGGCGACCTCGTCCTCAGCGGCCGCGGGCTGTATGTGGACGACGTGACGCTGCCGGGGATGCTGTACGCGGCGGTGTTGCGCAGCCCGTATGCGCATGCGCGGATCGTCAGCGTCGACGCCGGCCCGGCGCTGCGGTGCCCGGGCGTCCGGTTCGCGCTGACCGGCGAGGACGCCCTCGGGCTCGTTGGGCCGATCCCGCCCTTCTACGATCCGGCTGCGGTCGGCGGGCGAACCGCGGAGTTTCGGTGTCTGGCCGTCGGCAAGGTCGTCTACGCGGGCGAGCCCGTGGCCGCGGTCGCCGCCGACTCGCGTGGCGATGCGGAAGCCGCGCTCGAGGCCATCGCCGTCGATTACGAGCCGCTTGCGCCCGTCCTCGACGTCGACGAGGCGCTGCGCGACGACGCGCCGCGGATCTTCGAGGACTGGGACGACAACGTCGTGATGCGCGTGCCGTTCGCGCAGGGAGACGTCGACCGCGTGCTGCGGGAGGCGCCCCATGTCCTCGAGGACGAGGTGCGCATCCAGCGCTATCAGACCGCGCCGATGGAGACGCGTGGCTACGTCGCGACGTGGGGCCCCGACGGCCGGTTGACCTTGTACGCCTCCGCGCAGAACCCGCACCCGCTGCGGTCGAACCTCGCGCGGATGCTCGACATCGCCGAAAGCGACATCCGCGTGGTCGCGACCCGGCTGGGCGGCGGATTCGGCCACAAGTTCCATGGCTTTGCGGAGGAGCCGCTGGTCTGCGTGCTGAGCCGCGCGGTCGGCGCGCCGGTGAAGTGGATCGAGAGCCGCGCCGAATCGTTGCTGGTCGGCGGCCGCGAGTATGTGCATCGCTTCGTCGTCGGCTACGACGACGACGGACGGATCCTCGCCGTCCGCGACCGGATAGCGGGCAACGTTGGCGCACTCGGCGCGATCGGGGGCTGGGCGATGGCCTACGTGGCCGCGCTGGCGTTCCCGGGGCCGTACAAGATCGAGCACTGCGACGTCGAGTCGACGGTCGTCGTCACGAACAAGGCGCCGTGGAACGGGGCGCGCGGCTACGGCAAGGAGTCGGCCGCGCTGGCGATGGAGCGCATGGTCGAGATGATCGCCGAGCATCGCGACATCGACCCGGCCGAGGTGAGGCGGCGGAACTTCGTGCCGCCGGACGAGTTCCCGTACACGACCGTCTCCAAGCGGCTGGAC
>JAWVGJ010000006.1:0-39656 GCA_033855115.1 Solirubrobacteraceae bacterium | reverse complement strand
GTGAGTACCGGCCGATCAGGACAAGATCGTGGGGAGAACCGATGGCCACGCACGGGGAGAACCGACGACCGCCACCGGGGAGAACCGATCGCCGCCTACGGGGAGATTCCCATGGCCGCCGTCAACCCGGACCGCGACATCTGGAGTGCGGCCTGGCACGAGCGCGTTGCATAAGCCGGGCAGACGGGCCACTACGGTTGATGGCCGACCATGCGCGCCTCTCGCCAAGAACAGATTGGTACGGCTGGCCAGAACGAGGCCGCTGCCAACTTCGAGCGCCTGCAGTGGGGACCGGCGCCGAACCCCTATCACGATGTCGGCACCGATCTGTTCCTCCAGATCCGCGACGCCCGGGGCGTCGACCTTGGCGTGGTGGTCGGGGCGCAGGTGAAGTCCGGCCCGACGGCGTTTGACGAGCCCCGGCGCGAGAGCGGCGCGGTGGTCGGCTGGTGGTTTCGCGACACCGATCGGCGCCACGTCGATGCCTGGTTGCGACACACGATCACGCACCTCATCGTCCTGCACGACCTCGAAACCAAGCGCTCCTACTGGGCTCACGTGACGCCCGAGGCCGTCGTTTCCACGGGCGAAGGCGCGAAGATTTGCGTGCCGGTGGACCAGCTCGTCGACGAGAACAACCGCGAGGCGCTGCTCGAGGTAGCCGGCGCCAACGTGCCCGGTATCGCGTGGGAGGGCAGCGTGTGGAAGGCCGGCGCCGACATTCTCCCGCGCGACCTCCTGCGTCACAGCCTCATCACCCCGCGCCTCGTGGCGCCCCACGGCAACGCGGGCATCGCTAAGCCGATCTCCGCCGAGCAGGCGATCGCGCTGCTCATGCAGGTGCAGCTGTTTCGGCTCGACCGGTTCGCCAACGAGCACCCCAGCGTGCCGCACCTGCGTGATGCCCACAAGTCCTCCGACTGGGCCTGGCGCATGGCAGGGGCGCTCTATGCACGCGTCGTGCACTCCGAGCTCGAGCCGATCCTCCGCGTGGTCACGGACGCGCCCGGCATCGAGCCGCGCACGGCGGCGACCGTCGCCGCAGCCTGCGCGCTGATCGAGCATGGCCGCGTCGATGAGGCGCTGCCGCTGCTCGACGCCGAGATCGAGCGCGACGCGGCTGAGGCCGTCGACCACGCTTGGCTGCTCGTCCAGCGCGCGCGAGCGCGCGCCGAGGTCGGCGATCTCGTCGGCGCCCAGGACGACGCCCTCGGCGCCCAGGGCGTTCGGCTCGGCGCGTCCAAGGACGCCACAGCCAGCGCCATCGCTGCATCGGCCGCGATCCTCATCTTCAGCACCTCGGCTTGGGGCGAAAGGGATGTGCGCGCGATGGTCACTAGCGCGGACACTGCGGCGAGCTGGTGGCGACGGCAGACGATCGCCACTGGTCTCTGGACGGTCGCCGACGACGCGTTCATGACCTGGGCGCGCGGCCCGGCGACCAGCCACGCCGACGGTGATGCTGGGCGCAACCACCTCACCGCTGCCGCGCTGATGGCCAGCCACGCCGGCGACCACAGCGGGTGGCGGTCGGTTTCGGCGGTGAACGCGACCAGCGACCTACTGCACGTCGATCGCTTCGCCCCCTCCGACGACGTCGCCGGCACGCTGACCGAGTTACGGCACGCCGGCGACCAGCGCGCCCTTGAGTCGAGCGTCAAGCGCATTGTCGCCGATGGACCTGCGGCCGCCGCCGCCACGGCGGCCGCCGCCATCGAACTCGACGTCTCCACGCACACCACCGGCCTCGCGGATCTCACGCTGCTCGAGCACGCAGGCCGCGTCCTCGACGACGCAACCGCTGGGCGCGCGGTTACCTGGCTGCTCGGCGCGCTCTGTGACCCCCAGCCGTTCGTCTCGCGCACAGTGCCGACTTACCTCCTCATCAATCAGCTTGCCCGGACGCTCGCCGGCGTCGTCGTCGCCACCGATCACTCCCGCCAGCGCGCCGTCATTGATCATTTGCTTCACGCCGCGCCTATCGAGCAGCAGCTCGACGCCACCGCGTGGACACGTGTTGTGCACGCGCTCCCCGACGATGCCTGGACGCCCGACGACGCATCAGCGGCGGCTGCCGCTGCCGGCCGCCACCACTTTCCGCTCGGCGTCACCCTGCAGAGCGTGGCCGCACGCCTGGGCGACGAGCCCACGTATGCGGCGTTGCTCGACGACGGCCGCAACGGCTCGATCGATGCACTCGATGCTCTCAGCGACATTCGCGAGCTGCCTGCCGACGTCGCCAAGGCGCAGATCACCAACCTCGCCGATGGGGTCACCGCGCAGATCGCTGACGCGCACAAAGGTCACCATGGCATTGGCTACGACGTCGGTAACAGCCTCACGCTGCTGAACCTGCGGCATCAAGAGCACGCTCGCTGGGACCCAGTGCTCGACCTGCTCAGTGACGATGCCGTCATCGCCGCCCACAAGCGCGGCGCTCTTCGGGTGCTCAACGATAACGCGGACCGCCTCCCGGCCGACCTGCGCGACCGGCTCGCGTCGGTCGCATTGGCGCTAGCCGAGCAGCCTATCGATGAGGGCGAGCGCGTCCCCAACGACGATCCCTTCGCCCACAAACAGCCCGCAGTTATGCGCGAGGCCGCCCTCTTGGCCGCGGCGTTGGGCGCTTTCGACGAGCATCAGACCGCTGGGAAGTTGATGAGCTTGCTCATGGGTGCAACTCACGACCGAGTCCGCGCGTTGGCCGCCGTCGACCGCCTCTGCGCCCGCGATCACGTTGGCCTCCTCATCGCGCTCACGACCGACGCGCATCCCTATACCCGTGCATGGGCCGCGGCGCTACTGATCCAACACGCCGACCGCGATGATGCGAGCGCGCTTGCCGTCGAGGCGCTTTGCGTCGCCGCACGCGATCCGGGCGTCGCCGTCCCTGAGGCGATCGCGGCCACGCTCCTCGCCCCTCAGACTGATGCTTGCCGCCGTCTGCGCGAGAGCCTCCGCGGTCACCCCTCGGCGATCGCGCGCCGCCACGCCCGCAGCGGCTAACCGCACGGAAACCAAACGTCGCACCGCACCGCACGCTCAGCGGTCCGGGTTCGCCGCCTCGGTCGGCGCTACGCACACCGGAACCGCCGCGCGGCTGCTGTTTCGCGTCATGCGAGCACTACGAAAACCGGGCCCTCCGCACACCGCGCCACGCTGAGACTCTCGTGCTGGCCATCCAGAGGGCGCCACGTTCTCAACATTCACCGGTCGGTGGAGCTCGTCACGCGCCGTCCCGGCCACGGATCCGCTTACGACACGCGCCGGTCCCCTCCCTCATGTCGTCATGGCTGGTCGTTGAGGGGTCCGGCGGCGCAGCGCTGAGTCGTGCTCGAGGCGTGAAGTCGAGCGAGCGTGCGAGCGGGTTGGGTGTCAGCGACCCTCGTCTGTTGAGCGGCGGGCGGTCTGCGGGGGTTGACTCGCGGGGCCTTGGTTGGGTATGGCGCCACGCCCTGCGCTCCTCTTCGTCATCGTTGTAGTTGTTGGCGTGCGGGGGCGCGTCGGCAAGCTCGTAGGGACGTGGCGGTTCCGTCTTGCCGGTCGGGGCGATAGCGTCTGTGATTGTGAGAGCGAGCGGCGGATCGGGCGTGCGCAGCGCAGCATGGCGCCGTGGGGCCGTGGTGATGGTCGCGTGTGCGTGCGCGGCGCTCGGGGCGGGCTTGGGTCCGGTCGGCGTGAGCAGCGCGCAGGGGTGCGGGACGACGAAGGTCATCAAGGGCCACGCGATGCGCGTGACCGTTATCCGCGGCTACGTCAGCTGTTCGGTTGCGCGCGGCGTCATTCGCTACAGCGTCGACTACACGCCGGGGGACCTGCCGCCGGCGTGGGAGTGCAGCGGGTCGACTCGAGGCACGATGACCTGCACCAGGGGCAAACGCACGGTGATCGGGCGCGCCCGGTACTACTGATGGGCAACCGCGTCGGTGCTCCGGCTGGGTGGGGTTCAGCGACGTGGTAGCGATTGGTGTTGGCATGAGACGCTTGATTGCGCATGCGGGAGTCGCGGCGTGCGCAGTGGGCGGCGCGCGAGGGTTACTTTCAGAGAAACCTCGAACATTGGTGCTGTCGGCGAGGCGGCGCAACGGCGCGCGTTACGGCGTGCCGGAAGGGCCGGCCAGGTGCGACCGCATCGCGGCCGTCGACGCGGGACAGCTCAGCCCTCCGGGGGGTCCGCGCCAGCGGACCTTGATCGAGTCGTTGCAAGAGTACGGAGCGGGCTGTCAGCGAGCGCGTAGCGTCCGGCCACGTCCATCGGACTCTAATGTGCCGGCGTAGCCGGATCGGGACTTGGTTGACAGCTGTGGAGTGCCCTGCCACCAAGGCGACGTCGCCGAGGCTCACGTGCTTTAGCGCAGCGTCGCTCGCCCGTCGGCTGGCGGCGTGGTTGGTAGTTCCTCGAGGCGTTCGGAGTGCGTGTCGGGTTTGCAGCCTTTGAATGGTCCGTCGGCGTTGAGTAGGACGTTCATGTGGTGGTCGGCGTGGTCGCGAAACCAGACGGACATGCCGGTGTGCGGGTCTTGGCGCAGGTACTCCCAGGCGCGCCATAGCGCTTCGAGGCGTGCGATTCCTTCGGCGTGGTTGCACCGCTCGGCGCACCAGGTCATGCCCGGGCCGCTGAGGCTGCGCCGGTACATCGGCGCCAGGTACTCGGTGACGAAGCTGATGAGGTCGGGGAAGTACGGATTGGGCTCCTCGTCGGCGCCGGCGGGTGCGTCGAGGGCCTGGAGGGCGGCCGCGTCGGCCGCTTGGCGTAGCGCGGGCAGCACGGGCTTGAGGACTTGGTTGACGGCCGCGGTGGCGATCGCGTCCAGGCGACGGTGCATCGCCGTGGCGACGGCCTGCGCAGCGGCGGCCGTGAGGTCGACGCGGCCGATGGCGGCCTGGATCGCCGAGCTCGCGGCGCCGTGAACGCTGCCGTTGGCCGTGTTGTCGTCCCATTCGCCGATCGGTGTCATGCCGCCAGCCCGTCGTCCTGCTGGTTGGCCTGGGCGTCGGTCAGTGAGTGCATCGCTGCGGCGATCGTGACGTCGGCGGCCGGGTCGTGTTTGGCGATCGACGCGCGCACGGCGCCGGCGTGCGGTCCAGCCATCCAGGGCAGTGTGCGCACGAGCGTTGCCGGGGCGCCTGAGGCGAAGATGACGGCGCGGCCCTTGGGCATCGCTTGGAGGTCAGCGACGTCCAGGACGCGCTCGCCGCGCACAGCGCGGTTGATGGACCGGCCGCCGCGGCCGTGGGTCACCGACGTCGTGTTCAGGTCAAAGTCGCCGATCAGCTGCGAGAGCTCGAAGAGAAACTCGACCTCCGACACGCCACCGCCGTACATCTTCACGTTCGCCGCTGACCACAGCTTGCGCATGCCCTCGCGACCCCACACCTCGACGCCTTGAGACCAGGATGCAGGATGCTCATCATGCAGATCCCCCTGGAGCCGTAGTGTGAGTACAGGTTGGGCAGCTCGCGCCAGCGGCAGACGTTCGCGGCTTCGTCGAGGACGACGACCAGCGGGACCGGAAGGCGGCCGCCGGGCGACACCTTCGCGCGTTCCTCGGCGGCCTGGCAGATCGCGACGCTCAGCGCCGTCACGAGCGGGCCGGCGGAGCCGCGGCCCTCCTTGGACAGGCTGTACATGGTGTCGTTGGTCTTGACGAACTCGTGCGGATCAAACTCGCGGCGCTTCGCCGTCTTGACCGGCGAGTTGGCCGGGCGCGGCGAACGGCGCGGGCGCGTTGTCGGCGGTCGCCCAGCGCATCGCCTCGCGGTTAGTCATAAACGACGAGATCTGCTGCGCGGTGCCATAGACGCCGCCGCGCTGCTTCTCAGGGGCGTTGACAACGGACTGCAACGCGGCCGCGAGCAGCGGGTAGCCGTGCTCATCAAGCACACGGACGGGCTCCTCTTCGGTCGGGTCTGAGAGCCAGAGGGTAGACCTGCGTGAGCGGACGCTTGGCGAGTGCCGCGGCGAGGAGCAGGTTGGCGAGCAGCCGCTGGACGGCGGGCTCGAAGTACGCGTCGGTGCGCGCCGTGGGGTCGCGGCTGCCCGACGCGAAGACGTCGGCGAGGATCTCGGGCGTTGACCTCGTCGGTGACGTAGCTCAGCGCGTTCTACCACCAGTCGGGCGTCGCGCCGACGATGCCCTGCGGATCAAACGGCGAGACCTCGCCGAGCTCGGCGCGCAGATCGCGCGTCGCATCGACGATGTCGCGCTTGTTGGATGTCACTATTGACCAGTTCGGTCTCCGAATCTCGCGTCCTTCGTCGCTGGGGCATCGACATGCAGTTGTCCGACATTCGCGATCTGCGGCGCTTGCCGATGCGTGAAGCCGGCAAGCGGAGATCCAGGCAATATGCCACCATATCGGCGTGGCTCGCATCCCGGCTCTGGTTCAGCTCAACGACGACCTCATCGCCCGGCTGGACTCCCGCGCCGCGGCCGCGCGGCGATCGCGCTCAGACCTCATCCGCGAGGCGATCGAGCGCTACTTGGCCGACGACCCTGCCGCGGCCATCGACGCCGCGATCGTCGACAGCTACACCCGCATCCCACCCGACGAGGACTTCGGCGCCGCCTGGGCCGCGCGGGCATCAATCGAGGCCGAGCCATGGGACGACACGCGATGACCCAACGCCGATGAATCGCGGGGAGGTCTGGTGGTATGAGCTGCCCGACAGCGGCCGGCGACCGGGATGCATCCTGACGCGCCAGGCTGCGATCCCAGTGCTCAACGCCTTGCTGCTCGCACCGGCAACGCGAACGATCCGCGAGATCGCCACGCACGTACGCCTTGGTCCCGAGGATGGCATGCCGGCCGAGTGCGCCCTGAGCTTTGACAACCTGGTGACCGTCCCCAAGTCGCTGCTAAGCGAACGCATCACACGCCTGCCTCCCACGCGCCTCGCCGAGCTGTGCGCCGCACTCGACGTCGCCGCCGGCTGCGCCTGAGCGTAGGCTCCACGCCATAGCCTGGAACGTCATCATCGCCGGCGGCGGGTTCGGCGGCTTCTACGCCGCCCGGACGCTCTCGCGAGTGCTGCCGCAGCACAGCGCGCGCGTGCGCCTGCTGACCGCGGACAACTTCATGCTTTACACGCCGCTGCTGCCCGGCGCCGCGGCGGGAACGCTGGAGCCGCGCCATGTCGTCGTGCCGCTGCGCGAGGAGCTCGACACTTCGATCCACCTGCGCCTCGGGCGCATCATGGGCGCGTCGCCGGAGCGCAAGGTCGTCCGCGTGCGCTCGCTCGACGGCAGCGAGGACGAGCTCGCCTACGACCACCTGATCGTCGCGGTCGGCTCGGTCAGCCGCACGCTGCCGGTTCCCGGCCTCGCCGAGCACGGGGTGGCGCTGAAGTCACTGCCGGAGGCGATCGCGCTGCGCAACCACGTCATCCGCACGCTGGAGATCGCCGAGACGCTCGAGGACGGCGACGCGCGCCGCCAATACCTGACCTACGTTTTCGTCGGCGCCGGCTACGCGGGCCTCGAGGGGCTCGCCGAGCTGCAGGACTTCGCCGCGGACATCATCGACCTCTATCCGCGTTGCCGGGTGACGGGCATGCGCTGGATCCTCGTCGAGGCGACGCAGCGCGTCATGCCTGAGATCCCGCCCAAGCTCGCGGACTTCGCCGTGCGCGAGTTGCGCTTCCGCGGCATCGAGATCCGGACGAGCACCACGCTCGACGAGGTCACTGCAACCACCGCCCGGCTCAGCGACGGCGAGCTCATCCCGACGCGCACGCTCGTCTGGACCGCGGGCGTCAGGGCGCATCCGGTCGTCGCGCGCTTCGGCCTGCCGCTCGACGAGAAGGGGCGCATCGAGACCGACAGCCGCCTGCAGGTCAAGGGCTTCGACGACGTCTGGGCGATCGGCGACTGCGCCGCCGTGCCCGACCCCGCGCGCAAGGGAATGCCGTGCCCGCCCACCGCCCAGCACGCGATCCGGCAAGGGCGGGTGGTGGGCCGCAACGTCGCGGCGGCGATCGCGGGCAACCGGCGGCACAAGTTCACGTACAAGACGAAGGGGGTCTTCGTCGACATGGGCAAGCGCAAAGCCGTCGCGATGACCGGCCCGATCACGTGGAGCGGCACGCCGGCCTGGCTGCTGGCCCGCTCCTACCACCTCGCGATGATGCCCGGGTTCGGCCGCCGCGCGCGCCTGCTCGTGGACTGGAACATCGGCCTGCTGTTCGGTCGCGACACGGCTGAGCTGGGTCGCCTCGGCGCCCCCCGCTCGCTCGGCCAGGCGCTGGCCGAGGAGGACGCCTCAAACGGCGCGGGGCGCGGGGTCGCCGCGCCGGCGCCCATTCAGAGCGGCTAGGCGCGGGGGCTCAGACCGCCGACATCTCCCGGATCTGTGTCAGCCGGATGTGGTTTCCCGACGGGTCACGGAACGCGGAGTCGATGCCGTAGGGGCGCTCCTCGGGTTCCTCGACGAATTCGACGCCACGGCCCGTGAGCTCTTCGTAGGAGGCCTGGCAGTCCTCGGTCGTGAGGAAGATCGTGCCCGCGAAGCCCTTCGCCATCAGATCTCGCACCTCGCCGGCAGTCTCGGAATCCATCACCGGGGGGCCCGGAATGGCCATCAGCACGATCCCGATATCGGGCTGCCCGGCAGGGCCGACCGCCAGCCAGCGGAAGTTGCCCATCTCGGCGAGGGTCGCGTCGGAGCGAACCTCCATGCCGAGCTTCTGCGTGTAGAACGCGAGCGCCTCGTCCTGGTCGTGCACCCACAACTGCGCATTTGCGATCTTGATCATCTTGCCCTCCTGGGTCGACGTAACGGTCACCGTGACGCTAGTCCGGCGCGGGCCCGCTGTCTTCTCGAAACGTGCGGCGTTGCGGTCGGCCGTACACGCGCACGACGCACGCTGGGATCCGCGCGTGCTGGCCCGCAGGAGGAAACGACTCGCGGTAGGCGGTCGGCGATGCGCCGAAGGTGCGCGTGAAGCTCGTGGTGAACGAACCGATGCTCTGTAGGCCCACCGTAAGGCAGATGTCGGCGACCGAGCGGTCGGTGGTCCGCAGCAGCGCAGCCGCGCGCTCGAGTCGGCGGGTCAGGAGATACGCGTGCGGTGACTCGCCGAACGCGCGGCGAAACTCGCGGCTGAAGTGCGCGCGCGAGAGACCGGCGGCCCTGGCCAGGTCGTCTACGCCCAGCGCCTCGAAGTAGCGGGCGTCGGCAAGATCCTTGGCGCGCAGCAGGTGGCGAGCAGGCGGAACGAAGGCCATCCGGGGCCAGTATCGCCCCTCGCGCGACGCTCCACGAGTTCGTCGGGTTCGGGCACTATCCTGAACGGCAGATGACGTTGGTCGACACGGTCAAGCAGGATCTCGCCACCGCGATGCGCGCCGGCGAGAAGGATCGCGTCGGCGCATTGCGCCTCGTGCTGAGCGAGCTTCAGAAGGCGGCCAAGGACGGGTCCGCCGACGAGCTTGCGGTGCTGCGCCGCGAGCGCAAGCGCAGGCTGGAGTCCGCCGCCGCCTTCCGCGCCGCGGGACGCCCCGAGCTCGCCGACGGCGAGGAGGCCGAAGCGCGGATGATCGAGCGCTACCTGCCGGCGCAGCTGGGCGACGACGAGCTGCGCGCGATCGTCGCCGCGGCGGTCGCCGAGACCGCAGCGCAGTCACCGAAGGACATGGGCCAGGTCATGAAGGCCGCGATGCCGGCCGTCGACGGTCGCGCCGACGGCAAGCGCGTCTCGGCGCTCGTGCGGGAGGCTTTGGGGAGCTGATGCGCACGCAGATCGAAGTGTCAAACGAGGTTGCGACGGAGCTCGCGGGCAGTCGCGACGCCGTGCTGCGCGAGATCGAGCGCCACGTCGAGTGCGACGTCTTCCTGCGCGGCAACGTCGTCACGCTCGACGGCGAGGAGGACGCCGTGCAGGCCGCGTCGGTCGTCGTGCGCGAGCTCGTCGAGCTGATCGAGCAGGGCCACGACATCGCTCCCGGGACGATCCAGGCCGTCACCGGAGCGCTCGATCAGCACCGTTCGCCCGCCGAGATCCTCGAGGACGTCGTCTGGCGCCACCGCTCCAAGCAGGTGGCGCCGAAGACCGTCAACCAGAAGCGCTACGTCGACTCGATCCGCAGCAACACGATCACCTTCGGCATCGGCCCCGCAGGCACCGGCAAGACGTTCCTCGCGGTCGCGCTCGCCGCCGCCGCGCTGAGCCGCCGCGAGGTCAACCGCATCATCCTGACCCGCCCGGCCGTCGAGGCCGGCGAGCGCCTCGGCTTCCTACCCGGCGACCTGATGGCGAAGATCGACCCCTACCTGCGCCCGCTCTTCGACGCGCTGCACGACATGCTCGATGCGGAGAAGGTCGCGACGTACCTCGAGCGCGGCCAGATCGAGGTCGCGCCGCTCGCGTTCATGCGCGGCCGCACGCTGAACGACAGCTTCATCATCCTCGACGAGGCGCAGAACACGACGCCCGAGCAGATGAAGATGATCCTGACGCGCCTGGGCTTCAACTCGCGGATGGTCGTCACCGGCGACATCACGCAGATCGACCTGCCCAAGCATGAGGGCTCCGGGCTCGTCGTCGTCGGTGAGATCCTCGAGGGCATCGAGGGGATCGAGTTCGTGCGCTTCGGCGGCGAGGACGTCGTGCGCCACCGGCTCGTGCAGCGGATCGTCGAGGCGTACGCCGAGCACGCCGAGAGCAAGACGCCGGGGCTCAGACCCGCAGACCGCCGCCGGGCCTGACGTTGTCCGCGGCCGGCCCGGAGCACCCGCTCGAGATCGAGGTGCTCGGGCGGATGGGTTCGATTCTGCCCCGGGAGGAGATCGAGCGCCTGGTGTCGCTGGCGCTGGCGACCGCGGACATCGACTCCGGTCACGTTGCGATCGAGTTCGTCAGCGCGGAGCGGATCGCCGAGCTCAACGCGGAGCATCGCGGAATCGACCCGCCCGCCCCGACCGACGTCCTGTCGTTCCCGATCGACGGCGCCGAGCCCTCGCCCGGCCCCCGCGAGCTCGGCGACATCGTCATCTGCCCGCAGCACACGACCGACCTGCGCGAGGCGATCGTCCACGGCGCGCTGCACCTCACCGGCATGGATCACGAGACCGACGACGGCGAGATGCTCGCCGTACAGCGCGAGATCCTCACCTGGGTCACGCCCGACCCATGAGCAAGACCACCAGCGCCGGCTTCGTCGCGCTGGCGGGGCGCCCGAACGTCGGCAAGTCGACGCTCGTCAACGCGATCGTCGGCTCGAAGATCGCGATCGTCTCCGACAAGCCGCAGACGACGCGGCGGGCGATCCGCGGCATCGCGATGCGCGGCGACGCGCAGCTCGTGCTCGTCGACCTGCCCGGCGTGCAGCGTCCGCGTGACGCACTCACGCAGCGCATGCAGCACCGCGTCGAGCGCGAGTTCGAGGACGCCGACGCGGCGGTGCTGCTGCTCAACGGCGAGCAGGGGGTCGGTCCCGGCGACAGGTTCATCGCCGCGGCGCTCGCGCAGTCCGCGATACCCGTCGCGATCGTCGTCAACAAGATCGACCGTCTCGACCGGGCACGCACCGTGGCGACGCTGCAGGCCGCCGCGGATCTCGAGATCTCAGACGACATCTTCCCGCTGTCGGCGCGCAAGGGCACGGGCGTCGAGGCGCTCGTCGAGCATCTCGTCGGCCTGCTCCCAGAGAGCCCGCACCTCTTCGACGTCGAGGACGCGTCCGACCAGCCCGAGAACGTGCTGGTCGCCGAGCTCATCCGCGAGCAGATCCTGCGCCGGACATTCCAGGAGGTGCCGCACTCGGTCGAGGTCGTCGTTGAGGAGATCGGCGAGGCACGCGAGGACGGCCTCATCCGCGTGCAGGCGCTGGCGTGGGTCGAGGCCGAGTCCCAGAAGGGAATCCTGATCGGTGCCCAGGGCCGGATGATCAAGGCGATCGGAACCGCGGCGCGCCGCGAGCTCGAGCGCCACCTCGGCACGCGCGTGCATCTCGATCTCTCGGTGCGCGTGCGACGCGGCTGGCGCGGCGACGACGCGCTGCTCGATCGCCTCGGCATCGAATAGCCGTCACGGGTGCGCCGCATGAGCCAAGGCCCACACGACGCACCCGTCACGGCTGCGTCGCGCGAGCCGTTCGCGCGGCGCACCCGTCACGAAGCGTCAGCCCGTCGGGGCACCGCAGGCGCTCGTGCCCCTGGATCGAACGGCGACCGGTGGCACATTGGCGGTTGTCGAGACATTCATCATGGCGACGCCGGCAACCGGGGCGCTGGATACGAACACACTCATGAGCTCTCCTTGCGGCTGGGTGCAGGAGGGCGGGCGGCGATAGCTGGGATCTGACGCTTGGGGAACGGTGCCGCACCCTCCACGCCGAACTTACACCGACATCCGTCGCCGAGGTAGGCCGAAAATCAGCCGAACTTGATTGCCCCCGATCGCTCGCGACGCGGCTCGGATGCCCACGCCATACGATGCCCCGCGCCGTGAGCGAGCGTACGATCGACGTCCTTCTCATCGGCGGTGGCATCGCCTCGGCGAGCGCGGCCGCCGAACTGCGCGAGCGCGGCTTCGAGGGCTCGATCGTCCTGGCCACGCGTGAGCTCGATCCGCCCTACCACCGCCCGCCGATCACGAAGGGCTACCTGCAAGGACGCGAGGAGCGCTCGACGACGCTCGTCTACCCCGAGCAGTGGTACGCCGACCACGACGTCGAGCTGCTGACGCGTACGCCGGTGATGGACCTGGACGTCGAAGGGCGAAGCGCCAAGCTCGGCCGCGCGGTCACCGGCTTCGATCAGGCGCTCGTGGCCACCGGCGCGATGGTGCGCCGGCTGCGGGCGCAGGGCGCCCAGCGCGAGGGGATCCACTACCTGCGCGCGCTCGGCAATGCCGATTCCCTGCGCGAGGACGCCGCCCGCGCCGAGCGGATCGTCGTCGTCGGGGGCTCGTACATCGCGACGGAGGTCGCGGCCTCGATGACCCTGCTCGGCAAGCGCTGCGCGATAGTCATGCAGGAGGCGCTGCCGCTGGAGCGGGGCTTCGGTACCGTCGCGGGCGCGTTCGCACGCGACCTGCTGGAGTCGCACGGGATCGAGATCGTCGCGAGCGCCGACGTCATCGAGTTCGCCGGCGAAGGAGAGGACGGTCGCGTCAGCGCGGTCGTGTGCGAGGACGGCCGGCGGGTCGAGGGGGACCTCGTCGTGGTCGGCGTCGGCGCGACGCCCGACGTCATGCTCGCGCGCAAGGCCGGTCTGAAGCTCGGCGAGACCGGGGGAGTGGCGTGCGATCGCCGCCTGGCCACGTCGGCCGCCGGGATCTTCGCGGCAGGGGACATCTGCGAGTACGACAGCGTCATCCACGGCCGGCGGCTGCGGATCGAGCACGAGGAGGTTGCGGCCGCGCAGGGCCGGGCCGCGGCGCGGGCGATGCTCGGCTCCGACGAGCCCTACGTCGAGCTGCCCTACTTCTGGTCGGACCTCGCCGACTGGGCGACGCTCGAGTACGTCGGCCCCGCCTCCTCGTGGGACGCGGAGCTCGTGCGCGGCGATCCGGCTGACGGGACGTTCAGCGTCTGGTACGTCCACGAAGGGCGGCTCGCGGCGGCGCTTGCGGTCGGGCGGCCGGAGGATCTGGACGTCGCGCGGGCATTGATCGCGGCGGGCACGGACGTCGAGCCGCTGCGCGGCGTGTTGACCGACCCAGGCAGCGACCTCAAATCGGTGATGGTCGGGCACGCCGATCCGTAGCCCGCCGGCTCACTGCAGCCGGCCGGTCTGCACGGTTCCGTGACGTTCAACGTGCCCGACGACGAGCTGCTCGCCCCGGTCGGCGAGGGCTGGGACGCTCTCGACTCGCGATGATCGTCCGCGACGCGCGGCACTGGACCGCCACCGTTTCGAGGCTCAGAGCGCTTCGGCGCCGTCCAGCGGGCGGCCGAGGAACGCTTCCAGCGCCAGCCAGGCGGCCTGATGGGCGAGCGGTCCCAGACGCAGCGTGGCGCCCTCGTCCGGTCCGGGGCGCACGCTCGCAACCAGGCCGGCCTCGCTGAGCCGGATGAGCTGATGCTCGGCTCGCTGCGCGCCGGTCATCCCGTGGTAGTGGGCGTCGATGCCGAAGCGGCCGCCTTCGACGGGCCAGATCGAGAGCTTGTCCGGCGCCCAGATCGGGCCGGTCTCCGCCGGCAGCGGGGTGTACCGGATGAGATCCTTGCCGACGTCGCGCTCGTGCATGTTCGTGCGCGCGGACCATGCACGGTCGTCGACCGGGCGGTCGGGTTTGTCGTTGGGCTTGCGTCGCAGCATCTATCCGATGATGGTGCCATGCCGCGAATCCGGGCGGTACATCTGTCCGCGCACGACAACTTCTGCGTGCCCGCGAGTCCTCGCCCGCGCCGTGCCGACGTACCGGCCGTCGCGGCACGGCGGCCGGGGCCGCCACCGTAGCCGACAACGGGCAAACAGCGCTACATAGACTCCCCGCATGGAGATCGCCTACGACGAGCGCGGCCTCGTGCCGGTCATCGTGCAGGATTGGCGCAGCGGCGAGGTGCTGACGCTCGCCTACGCCAACGCCGAGGCGGTCCGCCGCACGCGCGAGAGCGGCGAGCTTCACCTCTACAGCCGCTCGCGCCAGGAGCAATGGCACAAGGGCGCCACGAGCGGCAACACGCAGGCCGTCCGCGCGCTGCGGATGGACTGCGACGGCGACGCGCTGCTCGCGCTCGTCGAGCCCGCCGGCCCCGCCTGCCACACGGGCGAACGCTCCTGCTTTCACAACGGCGAGCTGGAGCCGCCTGCACCGCACGAAGCGCTGCCGGCGCTGGAGCGCACGCTGGCGCAGCGCGCCGCGGAGCGCCCCCCAGGTTCGTACACCGTGACGCTGCTGGAAAATCCCGAGCTGGCAGGCGAGAAGGTCATGGAGGAGGCCGAGGAGGTCACCCGCGCCGCGCGCGAAGAGACCGACGAGCGCGTCGACGAGGAGGCCGCCGACGTCCTCTATCACCTCGCGGTGCTGCTGCGCGGACGCGAGCGCTCGTTCGCCGATGCCGGGATCGTGCTCAATGGCCGTCGTCGCTGAAGGCACGCTCCCGGTGCAGCCGAGCCTCGACGAGGTTCGCGAGCTTGCGCGCGAGTACAACCTGATCGCGCTGCGCCACAGCTTCATCGATGACACGGAGACGCCCGTCTCGGCGTTTCTCAAGCTCCGCGGCCGCGCGCCGCAGTTTCCGGCGTTCCTGCTCGAGTCCGCCGAGCGCGGCCAGCAGGTCGGGCGCTACACGTTCATCGGGGTACGCCCGCGCAAGGTCGTGCGCTGGTCGCTGGGCGACGTGCCGCCCGATCCCTACGCGCTGGCGGCCGACGAGGTCGAGCGCTACCGCCAGGCGCCCTGGCCCGACATGCCGCCGTTCGCCGGCGGCGCCGTCGGATACTTCGGCTACGACCTCGTACGCACCGTCGAGCCGCTCGGCGACCCCAACCCCGATCCGGTCGGCCTGCCCGACATGGCGCTGATGCTCTCCGACGTGCTCGTCGTCTTCGATCACCTCAAGCACACGATCAACGTGCTCGTGAACGTCTACGCAGACGACGACGACGGCGACCTGGAGACCTCCTATGCCGAGGCGGTCGCGACGATCCAGAAGGCGCGCGACCTGCTCGCCGGCTCGGTCCCACGCCCCGAGCCGACGCCCGCACGACCGCGGCCGACGTTCAGCTCGAACATGCCGCGCGAGCAGTTCGAATCCAACGTCGCGCGGATCGTCGAGTACATCCGCGCCGGCGACGCTTACCAAGTCGTGCCATCGCAGCGCTGGTCGGCCGAGCTCGACATCGACCCGTTCTCGGTCTACCGCGGGCTGCGCGTCGTCAACCCGAGCCCGTACATGTACTTCTTGGACTTCATGGACTTCCAGGTCGCGGGCGCCAGCCCCGAGCCGCTGCTGACCGTCAGCGGCCGCCACGTCGCGACGCGCCCGGCGGCGGGGACCCGGCCACGGGGCGCCGATGCGGCCGAGGACCTTCGCCTCGCCGACGAGCTGCTCGCAGACGAGAAGGAGTGCGCGGAGCACGTCATGCTCGTCGACCTCGGCCGCAACGATCTCGGCCGCGTCTGCGAGTACGGCTCGGTGAAGGTCGACCGCTACATGGCGGTCGAGACCTACTCGCACGTCATGCACATCGTCTCGACGGTGTCGGGCACGCTGCGCGAGGGCACGAGCGCGATGGACGCCCTGCGCTCGACCCTGCCGGCGGGGACGCTGTCGGGCGCGCCGAAGGTTCGTGCGATGCAGATCATCGACGAGCTCGAACCCGTCAAGCGCGGCGGCTACGGGGGAGCGATCGGCTACCTCTCCTACACCGGCGACCTCGACATGGCGATCCACATCCGCACGGTCGTCGTCAAGGACGGCGTCGCCCACGTACAGGCCGGTGGCGGCACGGTCGCCGACGCGAAGCCGGCGTATGAGTTCGCCGAGTCGGAGGCCAAGGCGCGGGCGGTGCTGCGGGCGGTCGAGCTTGCGTCCTGGCAACCGGATTGGCCATGACCTCCGTCCTGGTCATCGACAACTACGACTCGTTCACCTACAACCTCGTCCAGTACCTGGGCGAGCTGGGCGCGGACCTGCAGGTCGTCCGCAACGATCACGCCGTGGTGGACGAGCTGCTCGAGCGCCGGCCCGACCGCGTCGTCGTGTCGCCCGGCCCATGCACGCCCGACGAGGCCGGCATCAGCGTCGAGGTGCTGCGGCGGTTCCCCGAAGCCGGGGTGTCGACGCTGGGCGTCTGCCTGGGCCACCAGTCCCTGGCGCAGGCGTTCGGCGGGTTCGTCGTGCGCGGCGAGCCCATACACGGCAAGACGACCGAGATCAGCCACGACGGCCGGACGATCTTCGCGGGGCTGGCGCCGAAGCTGACCGTCGGGCGCTACCACTCGCTGGTCGTCGATCCGGCTCGGCTTCCCGACGCATTCGAGGTCTCGGCCGAGGGCGGCGGCGTGATCATGGCCATCCGCCACCGTGACCTGCCGGCCGAGGGCGTGCAGTTCCATCCCGAATCCGTGCTGACGGACGAGGGGAAGAAGCTGCTGGGGAACTTCTTGGGCGACAATCTCGCCCGCACGTGAAGCCGAAGGAGCACATCACCCGGACCTATCGCTTCGCCCTCGGGGTCTGCTCCGTGGTCGTGCGGCGCTGGGGCCGCCTCGAGGTCGAGGGTCTGGAGCACGTGCCGTTGCAAGGCCCGCTGCTGATCGCCGCCAACCACGACAGCTACTGGGACCCGGTCGCCATCGGGATCGCGGCGATCAGGCGCCGGCAGATCCGGGCGCTGTCGAAGTCCTCGCTGTGGAAGGTCAAGGGCTTGCGCTTCGTGCTCGACGGGATGGGACAGATTCCGATCGTGCGAGGTACGGGCGATGCCGACGCGCTGCAGCGGGCGATCGACGAGCTGCGCGGCGGCGCGTGCGTCGGGATCTTCCCCGAAGGCACGCGCAGCCTCGGGCGCAAGCTGCGGCCCAGAAGCGGACTCGGCCGCCTGGTCGAGGCCGTTCCCGACGCGGTGATCGTCCCGACCACCGTGCAGGGGACGACGGACATCCCGCGCTTCCCCAAACGCCCGCGTGTCAGCGTCCGGTTTCTGCCGCCGGCCGAGGGTCTGCGGCCAGGCGAGACGCCGACCGAGCTCGCCGTCCGCGTCATCGAGGAGATTCGCGCGCTCGCCCCAATCGCGGTGGCGGGGCGCAAGCCGAAGGTCGCTGAGTTGCCGCCTGAGCGGTAGTTTCTCGGACGGCCCGTGCCAGATCCCGTCCTCACTCGCGCCATCGATGCGGTCGCCTCCGGTCATGACCTGAGCGTCGACGAGGCCGCGGAGGTGCTCGCCGTCATCATGTCCGGCGACGCGTCGCAGACCCAGATCGCGGGCCTGCTGATCGCGCTGCGCACGAAGGGGGAGACCGTCGAGGAATTGGCGGGGCTTGCAAAGACGATGCGCGCCTTCGCGACCGGCGTCACGACCAACCGGCACGAGCTCGTCGACACTTCCGGCACCGGCGGCGGACGCCCGACCTTCAACGTCTCCACGGCCGCCGCGCTGATCGCCGCGGGCGCCGGCTGCGCCGTCGCCAAGCACGGCAACCGCTCGGCCACCGGCCGCTGCGGGTCGGCAGACGTGCTCGAGGCCCTGGGCGTGCGCATCGACCTGACGCCCGACCAGGTCGGCACCTGCATCGACGAGGTCGGCTTCGGATTCATGTTCGCTCCGATGCACCACCAGGCGACGCGCTTCGTCATCGGGGTGCGCAAGGAGCTCGCGGTCCGCACGATCTTCAACTTCCTCGGCCCGCTCACCAATCCGGCCGGCGCCAGGCGCCAGCTGATCGGTGTTTCCGACCCCCGCTTCGTGGAGACGATGGCCGGAGCGCTCGCGCTGCTCGGCGTCGAGCGCGCGCTGGTCGTATCCTCGCTAGACGCGCTCGACGAGATGAGCATCTGGGCCCCCACCACCGTCGTCGAAGTCGACGGCGCCACCGTGAAGACCTACACCGTGAGGCCGGAGGATGTCGGCCTGCCCACGGCCGGCGACCCCGGCGTCGCACAAGGCGGCTCGCCTGCGCAGAACGCCGCGACGATGCGCGCGATCCTGAACGGCGAGCAAGGGCCGCGTCGCGACCTCGCCGTGCTCAACGCGGGAGCGGCGATCTACGCCGCCGGTGCTGCCGACGATCTCGTCGCAGGCGTCGCCGCCGCACAGGCAGCGATCGACGACGGCGCTGCGACCCGGACGCTCGACGCGCTCGTCGCGCGCACGCAGGAGCTCGTGGCTCAACCCCAGGCCCAGGACGTCGCCTCGTGAACATCCTTGAGCGGATCGTCGCCAGCACCCGCGCCGATGTGCGCCGGCGGCGCAAGGAGGTGCCGCTCTCGACCCTGGAGGACGAGTTAGCCGGGCGCGGCGACGATCGTCCGTTCTGCGAGGCGCTGACGCTGCCCGGCATCTCGGTTATCGCCGAGCACAAGCGCCGTTCGCCGTCCGCGGGCACGATCCGCGAGGGAGCCACGGTCGCGGACGTCGTCGGCGCCTACGAGCGCGGCGGGGCCGCCGCGCTGTCGATCCTCACCGAGCGCCACCATTTCGGCGGTTCGCTCGACGACCTGCGCGAGGCACGCGCGTCTTCGGCGCTGCCGATCCTGTGCAAGGACTTCATCGTCGACCCCTACCAGCTCTACGAATCGGCGGCCGCGGGCGCCGACGCGATCCTCCTCATCGTGGCAGCGCTGGAGCCCGACGCGCTGGTCCAGCTGCACGGCGAGGCACGCGCGCTGGACCTCGACGTGCTCGTCGAGGTCCACGACGAGCCCGAGCTGGAGCAGGCGCTCGAGGTCATCGACGCAGACGTCATCGGGATCAACAACCGCAACCTGACGGACTTCACGGTCGACATCCAGCGCACCTTCGACCTGCTGGCCGACATCCCGGCCGGCAAGACCGTCATCTCGGAGTCCGGTTTCTACTCGCGCGAGCAACTCGACGAGCTCGAGCGCGTCGGGGTGGACGGCGTGCTCGTCGGGGAATCGCTGATGCGGGCGTCCGATCCCGAGGCCGCGCTACGCACGCTGACCGGCGTAGACGCCCAGACCAACGAGTTCCCGTCGTTGTGAGCGCGCCGTCCGCGACCTACGGAGCAGGAGGGTGAACAGAGCGATCCCCTTCATCTCGGCGCTGATCGGCGGCATCGTCGTCGCCGTCGTGCTGCTCGCGACCGGGATCGCGGGCGACGGCGACACGAAGACCGTGGTCGCACAGGCGCCGCTGGCGGCGCCGAACAGCAGCGCCGCCGACGGCGCGCTCACGCCGCGTGACATCTACAAGCGCGACGCGCCCGGGGTCGTCTACATCACCTCCGAGATCGTCCAGACGCAGCCCTCGCCGTTCGTCGAACCGCAGCGCGGGGAGGCCACCGGCTCGGGCTTCGTGATCGGCAAGTCCGGTTCGATCGTCACCAACGCCCACGTCGTGCAGGGCGCGACGCGTGTGAGCGTCCAGATCGGCGACGGCCGGGTCGTCAAGGCGAAGATCGCCGGCGAGGATCCGTCGACCGACCTCGCGCTGCTGCTCGTCGACCCCGACGGCCTCGACCTGCACCCGCTCGAGCTCGGCTCCTCCAAGGACGTCGAGGTCGGCGATCCGACGGTCGCGATCGGCAACCCCTTCGGCCTGGCCCGCACGCTGACGACCGGCGTCGTCTCCGCAAAGCAGCGTCACATCCCGTCGTTGCTGCGCGGCTTCGTGATCGACGACGTCATCCAGACCGACGCCGCGATCAACCCCGGCAACTCGGGCGGTCCGCTGATTGACGCGAGAGGAAGGGTCATCGGGGTGAACTCGCAGATCGAGACCGGCGGTGCAAGCAATGGCTTCGTCGGCATCGGCTTCGCCGTCCCGATCGACACGGCCAAGGAAGTCATCCCGCAGCTGCGCAGCAAGGGCCGGGTCGATCGCGCCTACCTCGGTGTCAGCACGACGACCGGCTCAGCGCCCGATGGCGGCGACGTCAAGGGAGCGCGGATCATCGACGTGCAGCCCAACAGCCCGGCCGAGCAGGCGGGCTTGAGGCCCGGCGACATCGTGCTGAAGATCGGTGGCACGCCGATCCAATCCCCCGACCAGCTCTCCGAGGCCGTCACGAAGCACAAGCCGGGGGAGACCGTCTCGGTCCAGATCGTGCGCGGCGGAAATCAGAAGACCGTCGAGGTCAAGCTCGCCACCCGACCCGGCCTGTCCGCCAGCCGCTGACCGGCGATCGAGCGCGCCATGGGCGCGCGTAGGATGCATGGATGGCTTCCGTCCCGCGCATCAAACACTGCGGCATCACGACCCTCGACGACGCCCACCGCGCCGCCGAGGCGGGCGCCTGGTCGCTGGGGCTGAACTTCTGGCCCGGCTCGCCCCGCCGCTGCGAGCTCGCGGAGGCCGAGCTCATCGGCGCATCGCTGCGGCGCACCGTGCAGCTCACGGGCGTCTTCGTCAACGCCCACCTCGACGAGATCGACCGCGCGGTCCAGGCCGCCGGGCTGTCGCTCGTACAGCTGCATGGCGACGAGGGACCGGCGTTCTGCGGCGAGGTCGCGCGCCGCACGGGCGCCAAGGTCATCAAAGCCGTACGGGTGCGGTCGCGCGCGACGCTGCAGGCCGCGGGTGCCTACCACCCCGACTTCCTCCTGCTCGACGCCTACGCCGAGGGCGTGCCCGGCGGCACGGGACAGACGATCGACTGGGAGCTCGTGCGCAACCAGCGCCTGCACGCGCCGATCATCCTCAGCGGAGGGCTCACGCCCGACAACGTGGTGGCCGCGATCGCCGCGACCGAGCCCTTCGCGGTTGACGTCGCGAGCGGAACCGAGCTGCGCCCCGGCGTCAAGGATCCGGCCAAGCTGCAGGCGTTTTACGAGGCCGTGCACCGTTCGGCCGTGGCGGCGGCGACATGACTCCAGATCGCAGCCCGCTCATCGAGGCCGGCGTCGAGCACCGCTTCGGCCCCTACGGCGGTCAGTACGTTCCCGAGACGCTCATGCCGGCGCTCGCCGAGCTCGAGGCGGCGTGGGTGGCCGTGCGCGACGACCCCGGCTACCGCGCCGAGCTCGGCGGCCTGCTGCGCGACTTCGCCGGGCGGCCGACACCGCTCTACCTCGCCGAGCGCCTGTCCGAGGTCGCCGGCCGTGAGATCTGGCTCAAGCGCGAGGATCTCATGCACACCGGCTCGCACAAGCTCAACAACGCGCTCGGCCAGGCGCTGCTCGCCCGGCGGATGGGCAAGCAACGGATCATCGCCGAGACCGGCGCCGGGCAGCACGGCGTCGCCACCGCGACGGCGTGCGCGCTGCTGGGGCTGGAATGCGTCGTCTACATGGGAGCCGAGGACATCCGCCGCCAAGCCTCGAACGTCCAGCGGATGGGGCTCCTCGGCACCCGGGTCGTCAGCGTCGAGGCAGGCGCGCAGACGCTCAAGGAGGCCGTCAGCGAGGCGATCCGCGACTGGGTGTCGTCGGTCGCCACGACGCACTACATCCTCGGCTCGGCGGTCGGGCCGGCCCCGTTCCCGGCGCTCGTCAGAGACCTCCAGCGGGTCATCGGCGACGAGGCGCGCCGCGAGCTGCTGGACCGCACCGGCCGGCTGCCGGACCGCGTCATCGCCTGCGTCGGCGGGGGCTCCAACTCGATCGGCATCTTCACGCCGTTCGTCGCCGACGCCGCCGTCGCGCTGCTCGGCGTCGAGGCGGCGGGCGAGGGCCTGGAGACCGGGCGCCACGGCGCGCCGCTGACGGCCGGCGGGCGCGCCGGCGTCCTGCACGGCGCGCTGTCGGCGATCATGCAGGACGGCGACGGCCAGGTCACCGAGGCGCACTCGATCTCCGCCGGCCTGGACTATCCCGGCTCCGGACCCGAGCACGCATACCTGCGTGATTCCGGCCGCGCGCGCTACGTGGCGGTCTGTGACGCCGACGCGCTCAAGGCGTTTCGCGAGGTGACGCGGCTGGAGGGGATCATCCCCGCCCTGGAGACCGCGCACGCGCTGTACTTCGCGCTGCACGAGGACGGCGAGAACTCGACGCTCGACCTCGTCTGCCTGTCGGGCCGCGGCGACAAGGACCTCGCCGAAGTGCTCGCCCAGGATGAGTGAGACGCCGTCCAAACCGGCTCGCGATCGCGTGCCGGCGGTCCCGCAGACCGGCCATGACCGGATCGCGGCCGCGTTCGCGCTGCGCAGCGGCAGCGCGGCGCTCATGCCCTACCTGATGGGCGGCTTCCCCGACATGGTGACGTCGCGTGCGATCGGCGAGGCCTACGCCGACAACGGCGCCGACCTCGTCGAGCTCGGCGTCCCGTTCTCCGACCCGCTCGCCGACGGGCCGGTCATCCACGCCGCGGGTATGGCCGCCCTGCGCGCGGGGGCGACGCTCGACGGCACCCTCGGAGTTGCGCAGGCGCTCGCGCCGCGGCTTCCGGTCGTGCTCATGTGTTACGTGAACCTCATCCTCGCGCGCGGCGCCGACGCGTTCGCCAAGGCGGCGAGCGACGCGGGCGTCAGCGGCCTGATCGTGCCCGACCTGCCGCTCGAGGAGGCGCCCGAGATCGAGCGGGCATGCGAGGCTCACGCCATCGCGCTCGTCCCGCTCGTCGCGCCGACGACGCCCGACGAGCGCCTCGCGCTGATCGGCGCGCGGGCGCGGGGCTTCCTGTACGCCGTCGCCGTCAGCGGCACGACCGGCGAGAGAACAGATGGTGAGGACGAGTTCCGGGCGCTCCTGGATCGGGTGCGCAAGCACGCGCAGGTTCCGGTTGCGCTGGGCTTCGGAATCGCGACGCCCGAGCAGGCCGCCGCCGCGGCACGAGCCGGCGCCGATGGGGTGATCGTGGGCAGCCGCCTCGTACGGGCGGCGGCGGAGTCGGGCGATCCGGCCGCGGCCGCCGGAGAGATCGTTGCGGGGCTGGCCGCCGGGCTCATCCGTTAGGGTTGCGCACGCCATGGGTCTCGTCCTCGTCACCACCTTCGGCCTTATCGCCTGGATCGTCTTGTGGGCGATCGGGTTCAAGGCCTTCGACGCATTCTTGATCACATTGCTCGTCGTAACGCTCGGCGCCACGGGCCGTCTGCTCGCCCCGCACCTTCCCGGCCGGGAGTAGCCTCGCCGATGGGCGGCGGGCGGAGCCGGGATGAGCGGCGCGCGGAGCCGTCCCGGCTGAGACTGAGACTAGGACCAGCGCTCGGTTGCGTCTTCGCCTTGTTTCTGCTGGCGGTGTCGCTGTCGGCGTGCGCCAACGGCAACCCCGACGACGGCGGACCCGAGAGCGGCCCGCGCACGCTGACGATCTATTCCAGCCTGCCGCTGCACGGCCCCGACCGCGAGCGTTCGCGCGACATGGTCAATGCGATCAAACTCGCCCTGGAGGAGTCCAACGGCAAGATCGGTCCGCTGAGCATCACCTATGTGTCGCTGGACTCAGCGACCGCCGAGCAGGGAACCTGGACGAAGGACAGCGTCCTCGACAATGCTCGCCAAGCCGTCCGCGACCCGAACACGATCGCGTACATCGGCGACCTCGAGTCCGCCGCGACCGCCCTCGCGCTGCCGCTGACCAACGAGGGCCACATCCTGCACATTAGCCCGTCGAGCACGTACGTCGGCCTGACCCGCGCCAGCCGCCGCCAGGGCGAGCCCGAGCGCTTCTACCCCGCCGGTCGCCGCACCTTCGGGCGCATGGTTCCGACCGATCACGTGCAGGCGTCGGCGCTCGTCGGCTACATGAAGGAGGAGGGCGTCCGCAGCCTGGCGCTGATGGCCGACCGCGACCTCGACGGCGGCGGCCTCGCCGACCAGATCGCCACCGCCGCCGCCGGTCAGGGCATGACCGTGTCCAACCTCGGCCAGATCGACCCGCAGGCGGTCGACCTGAGCGGGCCCGCGGCGAAGGTCGCACAGGCGGGCGCCGACGCGTTCCTGTTCGCCGGCGTGCCCGACGCCGGCGCGGCGCGCGTCTTCAGCGCGGTCGCGGCCGCCGCTCCGAACCTGCTGCTCTTCGCCCCGGGCGCCGGGGCGGAGGGTGCGTTCGCGCAGGCCCTCCCGGCTGCCGTGCAGCGACGCATGCGGCTCACTTCGCCGACGCTTCCGCCGCGCCTGCTGCCGGCGTCGGCGCGCGCGTTCCGGGCTCGTTTCCGGACCGCGGTCGGCCGCTACCCGGTGCCCGAGGCGCTGCAGGCCTACGAGGCCACGAACGTCATCCTGAGCTCGATTCGCAGCGCGGGCGCGATGGGCAACAACCGCCTCGCGGTCGTCGACAAGTTCTTCGCGACCCGCGATCGCCCGTCGGTTCTCGGCAAGTACACGATCGACCGATTCGGGGACACGAGCCTGAGCACATACGCGGGCGATCGTCTGCGGAGATCGCGGCTCGTGCTCGACACGGTGCTCAAGGTCCGCCCCTGATCGCCGCTGCAGGGCCTTGACCAGACTGCGCTTGTGCCAGGTGAAGCGGTGTACGATCGCCTGACTTCGCGTTCATTTTCACCAAGAAGGGAACCATCTTGCGCTTGAACCGAGCAGCTGCGGCTGTACTGCTGCTATCCGCATTGGCCTTCGGCGTGGCCGCATGCGGCAACGACAAGAGCAGTTCCGCCGATACCACTACGTCCGCGGGTGCGGCTGCTGCTCCCACCGGCGGCACCCTGATCATCCGCTCGAGCCTTCCACTGCAGGGCGCGCAGCGTCCGCAGACGACTGACATGGTCAACGGCATCAAGCTGGCGCTCAAGCAGGCCGGCGGCAAGGCCGGCCCGTTCACGATCAACTACATCTCCAAGGACGACTCCAGCGCGCAGGCCGGCACGTGGACGGCGGAGAACGTGTCCGCCAACGCTCGCGCGGCCGCACAGGACGATAAGACGGTGGCGGTCATCGGTGAGTTCAACTCGGGAGCCAGCGCGATCTCGATCCCGATCCTGAGCGATGCGAAGCTGCCGCAGATCTCGCCGGCGAACACCGCCGTCGGCCTGACGTCCGACGAGCCTGGCGCGGAGCCCGGAACGCCGGCCAAGTACTACCCCAGCGGCTTTCGCAACTACGTCCGGATCGTGCCCAAGGACACGATTCAGGGTGCGGCGCTGGCGACGATCATGAAGAAGGACGGTTGCCAGAAGGTCGCGATGGCCAACGACAAGGAGGTCTACGGCGCCGGACTCGCGCGCAACATCGAGATCTCGGCGAAGACTCAGTCGCTGAACCTGATCTTCAACGAGGGCATCGACCCGAAGGCGCCGAACTACCGCTCGCTCGCGTCGCGGGCCAAGTCGCAAGGCGCGGACTGCTTCGTGTACTCCGGCATCACCTCCAACAACGGCGTCCAGATCTACAAGGACTTCGAGGCGGCGCTGCCCAACGCCAAGCTCTACGGACCGGACGGCGTTGCGGAGAGCGGCTTCTTCGATCCGAAGGACGGTGGCATCCCAGCCAAGGTCGCCAAGAAGGTCAAGCTCACGGTGGCCACCCTGTCCTCGGACAGTTACGGCGACGTCGGCAAGAAGTTCTTCGCGGACTTCGCGAAGGAGTACGGCGACAAGAACCCGAACCCGTACTCGATCTACGGCTATGAGGCGATGTCGCTGGCGCTCGACGCGATCGCCCGCTCGAAGACCGGCAAGCGCGAGGACATCGTCAAGGCGCTGTTCGCCACGAAGGATCGCGACAGCCCGCTGGGCAAGTACTCGATCGACAAGAACGGCGACACGACGCTGACGGACTACGGCGTCTACAAGATCGAGAACGGTCAGCAGGTGTTCCTCGAAACGGTGAAGGCGCAGACGTAAGCAACGAACACGTGCACCTGGGGAGCGAAGCTCGCTTCGCTCCCCGCACGCGCTCACCGCGACGAGCAGCGAGATCTCCGGCATGGCAGCCACAAGTCTTCCCGCAGCACAGCCCCGTGCATTGCGCGCGGTGCGCAAGTTCGCATCGCAGTACGGCCTGATCGCCGTCCTGCTGATCATGCCGGTCGCATTCGGCATCCACGACCTGCGCAGCGAGGGCGATCTCTCGCGGCTGGGCAACAACCTCGTCGACGGCCTCTCCAACGGCTCGATCTGGGCGCTCGTGGCGATCGGCTACACGCTCGTCTACGGCATCGTCGAGCTGATCAACTTCGCTCACGGCGAGGTCTTCATGCTGGGCTCGTTCGTGTCCGCCGGCTTCTTCGGCACCATCGGGCTGACGGCGGCGACCGGTGTTCCCGGCCTGGTTGCCGGGCTGGTCCTGACGCTGCTCGTCTCGATGATCGCGCTCGGGGTGCTGAACGTCATGATCGAGCGGGTGGCGTATCGCCCGCTGCGAAACGCCCCCAAGCTCGCGCCGCTGATCACCGCGGTCGGCTTCTCGTTCATCCTGCAGAACGTCGGCCTGCTGTGGCGCGGCGGCTCCCAGCAGGGCATCGACGATCTCATCGACTCCCAGAAGGAGCTCGTCAACTTCGTCGGCTTGAGCATCACCCACGGCGACATGCTGGCGATCGCGGTCACGATCCCGCTCGTGCTGGCGATGACGGCGTTCATCTCCCGCAGCCGCCTCGGCAAGGCGATGCGTGCCACGGCGCAGGACCCCGACGCCGCACGGCTGATGGGCATCAACGTCGACACGACGATCTCCGCGACGTTCCTGCTCGGTGGGATGCTGGCCGGCGCCGCGGGTCTCATCTACGCGCTGTACCAGACGACGATCTGGTACTTCCAGGGCTTCACCGCCGGCCTGATCGCCTTCACCGCGGCGGTCATGGGCGGGATCGGCAACATCCGCGGGGCGGTGCTCGGCGGCCTCATCATCGGCGGGATCCAGCAGATCTCCGACAACCGCATCGGCAGTGAGTGGACGCCCGCGATCGTCTTCGCCTACCTCGTGCTGATCATGGTCTTCAAGCCGTCCGGGCTGCTGGGCGAGCAGACGCGCGAGGCGGGCTGACATGACCGCCGCCACCGCCGCCGCGGGCCCCTCGTCGCGGCGCGGCCTGGACCTGCCGCGCGGCGCGCGCATCGGCCTGGCCGTCGCGGCGATCCTCGCCGGCGCGCTGCTGCCGCTGTTCGTCGATGGCGGGGGCGGCTTCATCGACGACGCGACGGTCGCGCTCGCGTATGTCGTGATGGCGCTCGGGCTGAACATCATCGTCGGCTTCGCGGGGCTGCTCGATCTCGGCTACGTCGCGTTCTTCGCCATCGGCGCGTACACGATGGGCTACTTCGGCTCGCTGTTTCACATCACCGCAAACCACGGCAAGGGGATCCACATCCTCGTCAGCGGCCCGGCCGCGAACCTGCCGGGCATTCACCTGAACTTCCTCATCATCATCGTGCTGGCGATCGTCGCGACGACGATCGCGGGAATGGTGATCGGGCTGCCGACGCTGCGCCTGCGTGGTGACTACATCGCGATCGTGACGCTGGCGTTCGGTGAGATCGTGCAGCGGATCGCGATCAACGGCGACGAGATCAAGGCGTTCGGCACACAGCTCACGGCGGGGCGCCAGGGGATCACGCCTGTCGACAAGATCGACCTGCCGTTCCTCGGCCCGTTCACCTCGCTGGAGCTCAGACCGTGGTACTGGGTGGCGTTCGCGCTCGTGCTGATCGCGCTGTTCGTGAACTTCCGCCTGCGCGACTCGCGGCTGGGGCGCGCGTGGATCGCGCTGCGCGAGGATGAGGTGGCGGCCGTCAGCATGGGCGTGCCGCTGGTCAAGACGAAGCTGCTGGCATATGGCACGGGGGCCGCCTTCGGCGGGGTGTCGGGCGCGTTCTTGGGCTCCTACCTCAACACGGTCAACGCCGACCAATTCCAGTTCTAGTTCTCGATCTTCGTGCTGGCGATGATCATCCTCGGCGGGCTCGGCTCGATCTGGGGCGTCGTCGTAGGTGCCGTCGTGCTGTCGTTCAGCAACAACCGCCTGATCCCCGACGTGCTCAACGACGTTCCCGCGAAGATCGGCCTGAACTTCGACCTCACCGAGCTGTCGTTCGGCATCTTCGGCTTCCTGCTCGTGATCATGATGGTGCTGCGCCCCGAAGGCCTGATCCCCGAGCGGCGCCGCCAGATCGAGCTTCAGTCCGGCATCGAGGACCTCGCCGTCGCGGAGGAGAGCGTCTACGAGGCGAAGGTGCCATGAGCAAGGCCGACGGCAGCCTGCTCGAGGCCCGTGGCGTGACGAAGCGCTTTGGCGGCCTGACGGCCGTCAACGACGTCTCCTTCTCGATCCCGCGCAAGGCGATCGTCTCGCTGATCGGCCCCAACGGCGCAGGCAAGACGACGTTCTTCAACATCTTGACCGGTCTTTACAAGCCGACGGACGGCCGCGTGAGCTTCGACGGCGCGAATATCACGGCTGGCCGGCCGGACAAGATCATGGCTCTCGGCGTCGCGCGGACCTTCCAGAACATCCGCCTGTTCGGCACGATGTCGGCAGTCGAGAACGTCATGGTGGGCCAGCACTCACGGATGAAGGCCGGCTTGGTCGGCTCGATCCTGCGCCCGCCGCGGGTCGGCAAGGAGGAGCGCGAGGCCCGTGCGAAGGCCGCCGACATGCTGTCCTATGTCGGGCTCAATCCGCCGCTGCACGACCAGTTGGCGACGAACCTCGCCTACGGCGACCAGCGCCGCGTGGAGATCGCCCGCGCGCTGGCCTCAGATCCCAAGCTCCTGTTGCTCGACGAGCCGACCGCCGGGATGAACCCTCAGGAGTCCGCCGCCCTCACGCGCTTCATGGAGCGCCTGCGCGACGAGCTCGGCCTCTCGATCCTGCTCATCGAGCACGACATGAAGGTCGTCATGGGGGTCTCCGAGCACGTCACCGTGCTCGACCATGGCGAGAAGATCTCCGAGGGCGAAGCGCATACGGTCCGCCACGACCCGCTGGTGGTCGAGGCCTACCTGGGCAAGCAGGAGGCCGAGCGCCAGCGTCAGGAGAGCGGCGAAAACTGATGGCGATGCTCGAGGTCGCCGACATCCACACGTTCTACGGCAACATCGAGGCGCTGAAGGGCGTGTCGCTGACCGTCGAGCAGGGCGAATGCGTCACGCTGATCGGCTCCAACGGCGCCGGAAAATCGACGACGCTGCGCTCGATCTCCGGGCTGACGCCGCCGCGCACGGGCGACATCCTGTTCGAGGGCGAGAACATCACGCGCACCGGACCGGCGGACATCGTCAAGCTCGGCATCTCGCAGTCGCCCGAGGGCCGGCGCTGCTTTCCTCGCATGACCGTGCGCGAGAACCTCGACATGGGCGCCTACCTGCGCCGCGACAAGGACATCGCCGGCGATATGGAGCGCGTCTTCGATCTCTTTCCGCGCCTGCTCGAGCGCGAAAAGCAGAAGGCGGGCACGATGTCCGGCGGCGAGCAGCAGATGCTCGCGATCGGCCGGGCGCTGATGGCCAAGCCCCTGCTGCTGCTGCTCGACGAGCCGTCGATGGGGATCGCGCCGATTCTCGTCGAGCGCATCTACGAGACGATCGCCGAGATCAACCGCCAGGGCACCACGATCCTGCTCGTCGAGCAGAACGCCAACTACGCGCTGTCGGTCTCCCAGCGCGCGTACGTGCTCGAGACCGGCGTCGTGGCGCTCAGTGACGACTCCGACACGATGCGCACGAATCCCGATGTCCAGAAGGCCTACCTCGGGGGATGACGTTGCTCGCGCTCATCGGAGCCAACGCGCTGTTCTTGCTCTACGGCTGGCTGCTGTCGGCGATCATCGCCTCCTACCTGTCGGGCAAGAAGGGTTACGGCGAGCGCATCGGCCTCGCGTGCGGACTGCTGCTGTCCTTCGTCGCCGTGCTTATCTGGCTGGTCGCGCCGTCCAAGCCGACGTCGGACTGGGGTCGGCGGAAGGCCGCTCGGCGGGCGGGATCCGCGGGTTGATCGGGGCGGAGACATCCAACGAGTGGAGACGCGATGAGCGAGCGTGAGGCATATCCGGCCGGCGTTCCGTGCTGGGTGGAGACCCTGCAGCCCGATCCGCGGGCCGCGCTTGACTTCTACGGGCCGTTGTTAGGGTGGGAGTTCGTCGGGCCGGGTGCGATGCCCGGCGATCTGGCCGGCGAGTACTTTGTCGCGCGGCTCAAGGGCCGCGATGTCGCCGGGATCGGCTCGCTTCCCGATCCTGGTGGGGCGGGGGCATTGTGGAACACCTATATCCGCGTCGACAGCGCGGACGAGGCCACGGAGCGAGCGCGGGCTGCGGGTGCCAGCGTGCTCGCGGGCCCGCTGGATGCGCTTCCAGCCGGGCGTTTGGCTGTGCTTGTCGACCCGGTGGGCGCGGGAATCTCCGTGTGGGAGGCGCGTGCTCGCGAGGGAGCGCAGCTGGTCAACGAGCCCTGCACATGGGCGATGAGCTCGCTGCACTGCACCGACGTCGAGGCGGCGAAGGCATTTTACGGTTCGGTGTTTGGCTGGCAGCCGGAGCCATTTGGTCCGTCCGGGGCTCAGATGACGCTGTGGCGGCTGCCCGGCTATGTGGGCGAAGAGGCGCAAGCGATTCGCAGCGACGTCGTCGCCGTGCTGGCGCCCACCGACCCCGCGGTGCCGACCCACTGGAACGTCAACCTTCGCGTCGTGGATGCCGACGCGACGGCCGAGCAGGCCGCGGCCCTCGGCGGCCAGGTCCTGATGCCGCCGTTCGACACTCCAGGCTTCAGGAACGCCGTCGTGGCCGATCCACAGGGGGCGGTGATCTCGGTCAGTGAGCTGACCGCCGGTCCGTAGACGACCGCGTGGTCGACAGTCCCGGGCGGGCCGTCGAAACGGGGCCGGCGCGGGTCAATGCAGGCTTTCCGACGCTCGGAACCAAGTATGCGAACATACGTTCGTGCAACGTAGGCCAGCGATCCTGCACGCCGACCTCGACGCGTTCTTCGCATCGGTCGAGCAGCGCGACGACCCGCGGCTTCGCGCGCGCCCGGTTGTCGTCGGTGGTGGCGTCGTCATGGCCGCCAGCTACGAGGCTCGCGCGTGCGGCGTCCGTTCGGCGATGGGCGGCGCGCGAGCACGACGGCTGTGCCCGGACGTGATCGTCGTCACTCCGCGCTGGCAGGCTTACGTCGAGGCGAGCAGGGCCGTGTGCGCGATCTTCGACCGAACGGCCCCCGTGGTCGAGCGCATCTCGATCGACGAGGCGTTTCTCGACGTCACGGGGCTCGAGCGGATCTCCGGCTCGCCCGAACAGATCGCCGTGGCGCTGCGGCGCACGGTCCGCGAGGAGGTCGGCCTGCCGATCAGCGTCGGCGTCGCGACCACGAAGGTCGTGGCCAAGCTGGCCAGTGGTATGGCCAAGCCTGACGGTCTGCTCGTCGTCGAGCCGGGAACCGAGTTGGCGTTCTTGCACCCGCTGCCGGTCAGTCGCCTCTGGGGCGTCGGGCGGCGACCGCGGCGAAGCTGCACGGCGGCGGGATCCGCACGGTCGCCGATCTTGCACGCGCCGGCGAGCCCGCGCTGATCGCGCTGCTCGGGCGCGCCGCGGGCCGCCACCTGCACGCCGTCGCGCACAACCGGGTCGTGCGGCCGGTCCGCAGCGGTCGCGGTCGTCGGTCGCTCGGCTCGCAGCGGGCGCTCGGCTGGCCCGGAACGCCGGCCGCAGAGCTCGGTCCCGTGCTTACGGCGCTCGTCGACCGGGTGACGCGACGGTTGCGGCGCGCGCGATTGGCCGGACGGACCGTCATCCTGCGGTTCCGCTTCGAGGACTTCACTCGCGCCGCGCGGTCGCGGACGATGCATCGAGCGACCGCGGCGAGCGAGCCCGTCCTCGCCACCGCACGGGCGCTGCTCGCGGCGGCCCTGCCGTTGATCGACGACCCCCCGCTGACGCTGGTCGGCGTGACGCTGTCAAACCTCGAACGCGACAGCGGGCAGCTGCTGCTGCCACTCGAACAGCGCGATCGGGCCGCGCTCGACGCGGCGCTCGACGAGATCCGAGACCGGTTCGGTGCCGGGACCATGTCGCGCGCAGCGCTCCTGGATGCTGAGGACAGCCTCGCGGCGTGGTTGATGCCTGGAGACGACGGGACCTCAGGGCGGCCGGCGTCTTGAACGGCGCTCGTTAGATCGCGAGAAGAGGTCGCTTGCGCAAGGAGCGTGTGCCGGATGCCGATCGGTCTACGTCCGGCCACGAGCGCCAGACTCGGCCGTGGCTGGCGAGCGTGTCCCGCAGCGCGTCGTCCAGACCAGAGTGCTGGAACGAACCACGGGCCGCCGGGTCGTCACGAGCAAGTCTCCGCGAGGACCGACGGGTCACGGAAACGGTGTGAGGAGAGACGTCGCCGTCGGCAGGTCGACCGACCGAGACCGATGAGGAGCACGCGCACTTCTGACGCGTGCCACGGGCGATCCCCTAACTGGACATCCCATCGGACGGGTCCTACGGAACATACGTGGCGTCCGCTTGGTGGGGCCGGGCCCGTCCGTTGCGGGTCTCGGTCGGCGTTCCCGCGCGGTGCTGCGCTCGCAAGTGATGAGAGCGCCCAGTCGCGACGAGGAACTCTGCACGAGAGCACTGGTTTCGTCGGTGGCTGTCGCACAAACCATTCGCGTTGGGACAGGGCCTCTCGACCAGCCCGATCAGGCTCGGAAAATGGGCGGCGACCTCCAGATCGGCGACATTGCGCCGCCCGCCTCCCACCGCACCCCTACTGAGATCCTTTGCGCGACAGCCACGTCGAGGAGCAGAACTCTGCTCGCCAGCTTCGGACCGCTATCGCCCGGTGTGGGAAGCGGCACTTGCGCTCACGCTGATCGATGTTCGGCAATGCCGACTCTCTGTCTTCTCGTTCTGGTGCCGCCGCCACCTGCATCCAGCCCGCGCCGAAACGGCGGCGCGCGCTATCGAGGATGATCGGCGCGGTGTACTGCTTTCGCATCCGTTTCTTTCTGAGCGGGCCACTACGGATCAACCTTTCAAAGAGTGAGGTTGCCCTAGCGAAGCCGTCGGAGGACGGCGAGCTAGTGGTCCTGCGCGCCCATGGGCTGTCCCCGCCGCCGATCAGCTCGACGTCGCATTTGATCGTGGAAGGCCGCGACTACGACACGTCCGCTGAAGCACTCGATGCCGGCGAACACTGGCGCGGAATCTTGGAAAAGGCCTTCGCTGCCTCCAATCTGGGAGCGGACTTCGGGGATCGAGGTCCGACAAGTGTCCTGACCGATGTCGGCGCGAGGGTATTAGAAGTGCGGCTGGGTCACCCCGTCATGAACGACACCCATGGGGTGATGGCCTACCAGTGTGAGCCGAGGCCGCGGTTTGTTTCCACGTCTGCGACTCTGACTGCCGGTCGTTCCGGTGAGCATCTGCTGCGCGCCATAGCCGAGGCACGGGCGGCCGGTGCTCGCCTGTCGGCGCAGGAGCGCGTCGCTTACGATCTCTACAGTGCATCGTTCTCGGTTTCGGCGGCCGACGCGCGATTCGTCCTGCTGATGATGGCGGTGGAGACGCTCCTCAAACTGTTGCCGCGTGCCGATGCGGTACGCGCTCACGTGGAAGACCTCATCTCGCTGACAGAGAGCACCGACATTCCGCAAGGCGAACGCGCGTCGATCGTCGGCACGCTCCGGTGGCTGTTCAACGAGTCGATTTCACAGGGGGGCAGGCGACTTGCCTCGACGTTGGAAGAGCGAACCTACTCGGGCGAGACTCCAGGGAAGTTCTTTACCGGCTGCTACGACCTCCGAAGCAAGCTTGTGCATGGCAGCTATCCGCGGCCGACGTTCGAGGAGGTCAACGTGAAGGCAGGAGCCCTGGAGTGCTTCGTGCGCGACTTGCTTGCGGGAGAGTTCGCGCCATAGTGGCGCGTCGCAGCATGGCCGCGATATCCCGCGCGACGAAGCAGGGGGACACGCTGGCGCTGCACAGCTCCGACCGGCGGCTGTGTTTCGTGAAAATGGTTCAGCGTCGTAACGAAGGTGACTGCTGCTTCGGGAGCGCCAGACCGACGGCCCCGACGGCGAACGAATGGAAGCAGTCGGTGACGGCCTGGCGAGAACGCTGCTCTTCGCGCATGGGGTCGCTCTTGCCGGCGTCTCTGTCGGGCCGTCCGGTTCGTCCGACGTGAAGTCGGCTGCCGCATAGGCGTTCGCGGCCGAGGACCAGCGTGCTCGGCACCACCGCCGCTCGCATACGCCGCGCTGTCTGACCGCCTGAGTGCCGACCGCCGGTAGCCGTTAGGGTTGCGTCGTGGTGCCGCAACGTGATGAGGTCGTGCTCGGCGACAACCTGGACCACCTGGCGCGATTGGACGCTGGGTTCTTCCAGCTCATCTACATCGATCCTCCGTTTAATACTGGCAAGCGGCAAGTCCGGCGGAACCTACACGTTGTGCCTGACACCGATGGCGACCGAACGGGGTTTCAAGGTCGTCGGTATCGCACAGAGGCGCTGGGGGCGTGCTCGTACGAGGACGCTCACAACGATTACCTGGCGTTCCTCGAGCCTCGGCTACGCGAGGCGCACCGAGTTCTCGCGCCGACGGGGACGTTCTACTTCCACATTGACTACCGAGAGGCCCACTACTGCAAGGTCCTGCTTGACGAGATCTTTGGACGTGAATGCTTTTTAAATGAGATCATTTGGGCGTACGACTACGGTGCCCGCTCGAAACGCCGCTGGCCCGCCAAGCACGACACGATCCTGGTCTACGTCAAGGATCCGAAGCGGTACTACTTTGACGCGGAGGCCGTCGATCGCGAGCCGTATATGGCACCAGGCCTCGTGACACCAGAGAAGGCCGCCAAGGGGAAACTCCCGACCGACGTGTGGTGGCACACGATTGTCCCGACAAACGGCCGTGAGAAGACCGGCTATCCGTCGCAGAAGCCAGAGGGCATCATCCGCCGTATCGTGCAGGCCTCGACCCAGCCAGGCGACTGGTGCATGGACTTCTTCGCGGGGTCTGGGACCTTGGGCGCGGTGGCTCACGCGCTCGGCCGGCGGTACTACTTGATCGACTCGAGTCCTGAGGCCGTTGACATTGCGCGAGCTCGGCTAAAGGCAACCGAGAAGTTGGTTCCAGCGCCGTTGTTCTAGACTATTTCGCGCAGCCTCTGGACGAACTCCGAGGCTCTCGATCGGAACGAAGAGAACGCGTCATCCGCGGTGAGCGACGGGAAAAACCAGCGAGAGTCCTCCGCGTGCTGGAAGGAGATCTCGTCTTCGTCGATCAATCGAGCGACGTCCGCTCCGGGAATGAGCCAGTACGTGATGGCGTGCGGCCGAACGCACACACCGATGAGGTGGTCGTACTCACCTTCAGGCGGTCGAACCTGCTGGAACCGCGGCGGGTCCTCCATGGAGAACTTCATCTCGACGACGACATTCCCGATTTGACGCCTGTTGCCTGCGCGCTCACGCACTGCAAAGACCTCAGCATCGGCGGCTTCAGCAAGTGCTTGCAGCAAGTTACGGGCGAACCGGCCCTTGGTGGCCGGTGCAGTGTTGACTAGAAACGCAAGGTCACTGTCCGCCCACTCGGGGCGAGCCGCGTTGACCTGCGCCTCGAAGTCAACAATGGTTTCTCGCTCCACCTCTTCGAACGCCACAGATCGAACCCTACCGACGCTGTAGCACTCGGCCGCAGCGTGGCAGCACGTTCCGCGCTTCTGCTGGCGGCGCCGTTGGTGGCCGCGTTGCGGACCCGCGCGTCGGGAGCCGGTGTAGCACTGGCGGCCGACGCCGCGAGGCCGCGACGCGGCCGGCACGAGACTTCCGCATTCGCGTGCGAGCGACGGCGCTGCTACTTGCGGCCACGACGAGCGCGACCCAGCGGTGATCGGTGAGCGCGCCGGTTCTGCCGGGCGCGCGCAGTCGCCTATCGAAGCTGGCGTAGGCCGGCGCTGGCGGGGATCATCGGCGCGCGCCGCGCATGAACGGTGTCGATGATCTCGGCGTTGTCGATCCCCTCCAGGTAGACGGAAGTGATCCCGAGGTTGGCGTGCCCCAGCTGGCGCTGGATGACGTTCAGCGGCACACCCTCGCGCGCCATCTCAACCGCGTGCGCGTGACGCAGCTGGTGCGGAGCGAAGCGGCGCCGCACCAGCGGTGCGCCGTAGCTGCTGGCGGACGCCTGTCATCGTCAGCGTCCGTCCGCGGGTGCGCCCGTCGATGACGCAGAACAGCGGTCCGACGGGGATCTGCACGCGGTAGGCAAGCCAGGGCGCAGCAGCTCCCAGCCCCACTGGTCCATGCCGACCTCGCGACGCTTATTGCCCTTGCCGTGACGCACCAAGATCGCGCCGCGGCCCGCGTCGACGTCGCTCTCGGTCAGCGCGAGCGTCTCGCTGATACGAAGCCCGGCGCGCCACATGACGACGATCAGCCCGCACAAGCGCAGGCCGTGGGCGCGATCGCCGGCGTGGCGCATGACGAGCACGATCTCCTCGACGGTCGGCGGATCGGCGGGATAACGCATGCCCTTGTTGCGAGGCGCCTGACCTCGGCGATGACCCGGCAGCGTGGCCGCCGACCGGCGGCGACCAGCAGCATCCAGCAACACGACCGGCTCCATGAACCCTCCCAGCGTCGATGACGCCCCACCGTCCCACGACACCGGAGCGGTGCGCCAGCATTGACGACCTCCCGCCACCCGACTCACGAGCAGCTCGTCAGGCGCACCCCGATCCGTCGACAGGGCGCACTCTCGCCGGATAGTGCGCGGACCCCCCTCGCGCTATCCACAGAACTCGGGTTAGCCGCGGCTGCAGTGACGCTCGGGCCCACCCAGGGCGATAACGCGACGTCCGACTGATCGGCTTCGCTTATCTCGTGATCCTCGCGCAAGCACAGACAGTCGCCCACGCCGCGCAGCAGGCCGCTAACCCCGTCGACCACCTGCCCGTCTGGCTCACGTTCATCGGCGCGATCACCGTCGCGGTCGTCGCGGCAGGCACCGCGCAGTGGCGCCAACACGAGCAGCTGCGGCACGACCGCGAGATGGCAGACCTGGCCGAGCTACGCATCCTGCTGAGCCAAGCGAGCGCCGATCTGCGCGAGGCGGAGGGACTCCGTGGCGTGGCGGCCTCGGCGCTCCTGACCCACGGCAAGTCGGTCCGCAAGCGCGACCCAGAGGCGGTCAAAGCAGTTCAGGAGGGCGGCCGGAAGGTGACGTTGCAGTCAGAACGGATCGGGCTGCTCGTCGGCGATGACCACCCCGTCGCGGCCGCGCATCGTGAGGTGGTTGGCTTCATCACGGGCGCACTCACGACGCTGCTCAACGCCGACATAGGCGAGGGCGCAAAGACCCGCCAAGAGTGGAGCGCGCTACACGACGACGAGCCGATGAGAACCGCGCGCGTCCGGTTCGCCAGCGAGGCGCACCGGCTGGTCGGCTCGCGCGTCCGGGCCGGTTAGGACCGCTCGGTCAGCTCGAGTAGCGCTCCTTCGCGCGCCAACCGGCGGCCGGCATTGCTCGTCGGCATGGCGCTCTCGGTCCAGGCGAACGCAGCCGAAAACCTATGACGACTCATCGTCTGGGGGTCGAAGCCAGCGATCCACGGACGCCAGCAAGGCGGCCTCGTAGTCCTCATCGCCGTCGATCGTAAGCTCCTTGAACGCCGCGATCCCGTAGGCAATGTCGCGCGTGAGCACCGCAGAGATAAGGCCAATCCTAGTCGCCTTGTCGATGGTGCGGTGAGGAATCAACGTGAAGTCGGTGCGACCGTCACGGCGCTCAACCAGGTGTTGCTCAACGGCTCGATAGTCCGCATGCGCAACGTGGGAGTGCCGCGCCCATGATCCCTCGGGAAGCTCCACAACGCTTGACGGCTTGCGGTCCTTCCCGGCCAGCCAATCCCGAGCGCGCTGCGCCCCGTGCTCGACATCCGCGACGCGCTGGACGCGCGCAGCGATCTCGTCGAGCCTGCGCTTGAACACAAGCGCCTCGGAGTCGTATCCGGAGCGCAACAGGACGACGACGCTGCGCAGGCTTCGCCCCGCGAGGACCCCGAGGTACATCAGGGCTTTCGTCTGGATCCACTCGTCGCTCGGCTCGCCGTCGGGCTCAGGTAAGTCGAGGCGCTCCAAGACCTTTCCGAGCACGTCCGCTGTCACGTCCGCCAGCGAAAGCTCAGGAAGGTCGATCTCGGCGCGTCCTCGGAGGAACGTCTCAGCGCGCAGGAACGGGGGCAGGCTTGGGTCAAGCTGAGGTTCGGTCATCGCAGCGGTCGGACACTGACGGACCGTCCGGACGACGGCCGGGCGTAAGGGTCGACCAAGCGCTCGGTACCGCGTGAGGCAAGGACCGACGCGCAACGCACCACCGCGAGACCGCTCCTCTTCTCGCGCATTGCGACAGACTTCTCGCTAGATCGCACGAAGAGATGCGCCTGGGCATCTGACCGAGGACGCCGCGGTTCTCGTGCGCCGACGCCGGCCCGCACGGCCGCCGAAGTCGCTGCCGAACACGTCCTCGCCCGACTCGTGCTTGCGACGCAACCGGACACCGAGTCCGGCACGAAGCGCTTCGACGTGGGCTGCTCGAGTCGCCCTCCGCAGGGACGCCGAGCTTCAATGCCTCAACTGTCAGATGTTCGCATGCCGAAGACGGCTGCGGTGTGCTGCCTTGTGGACACCGCCGTGGCTCATGACCTCGGAACGAGGATCTGCGCGTGGGCGCCGCTCGCGAACCGCTGCTCGCGCACCAGGTCCAGCTTCAGGTGCTCGTCGAGATTCCCGAAGGGGCCGTGGCCAGCGCCGATCGCGATAGGCACCCAGGTGAGCTGGTACTCGTCGACGAGGCCGAGCCTGGTCATGGACTTGGCGAGATCCGGTCCTCCGTGGACGAGGATCGTGCCGTCCTCCTCACGAGCCTTCAGGTCGGCGACCGCAGCGCCGAGGTCTCCCCCGAAGACCTCCGCAGGGCCCCAATCTGCGCTTTGCAAAGTGCGGGAGAAGACCGCCTTGGGCTTCTCGTTCATGGAAGTCGCAATCGGGCCCTCCGAAGCCTGCCAGTGCGGGCCCATGATCTCGTAGCTTCGCCGGCCCATCGCGTGCGTCCCCGCCTCGTCGAGAGCGCGAAGGTTCCACTCGGCACTGTCCTCGCCGAAGAACTCGAACATCCAGTCATGCGTCCCATCAAGGCTCGTCGCGAAGCCGTCGAGGGACAGCACCATCTTGAGAACTACCGTTCTGT
>JAWVGJ010000005.1:0-11985 GCA_033855115.1 Solirubrobacteraceae bacterium | reverse complement strand
GACGAACGGCGCCCCAGTCGGAATCCGCGCGAACAACACCGGCGCGACCGGCCGCCTGATCGTCAGCGGCAGCGGCAGCGGCACGTGTACGAACGCGGACACGAGCGGATGTTCGGGCGGGACGATCGCCAACGGGACGGGCGCCGACGACTCGGGCACGACCCCGGCCGGCAGCGGCATCGTCCTGAACAACACGCTGAACCCGTCCTTGACGCGGATGTGGATCCACGACCACTCCAACTACGGCATCCGTGGCACGAACGTGGCCGGCTTCACGCTCGCCAACAGCGTCATCAACGGCGCCAACGGCACGACCGGCACGACGCCGTTCGACGACTCGAGCGTCTGGTTCGACAATCTCACGGGCTCGCCTGCGGTCAGCGACACGTACGTCAGCGGCGGCTTCGAGGACAACTTCCGCGTCGTCAACACGACCGGATCCCTGAACCGGATCACGTTCACCGCGGACACGTTCGGCGTCAGCGGCTCGAGGCCGGGCAATGACGCGATCCTGCTCGAGACGTCCTCGACCGCAAGCCAGCTGCAGGCGACCGTGACCGGCAGCACGTTCACCGGTGCGGCCGGGGACCAGCTGCAGTTCAACCACGGAGGCACGGGCGCGGGCGACCTCGTCCTCACCGCCAACACGTTCACGAATTCCCATCCGGCGATCGCGACCGGCGGCGGCGGACTGTCGCTGTTCCAGAGCGGGGTCGCCGGCGGCAACACGACGATGAACATCAGCGGCAACTCGTTCCGCGACGCCGTCGGGGCGGCCGTCCTTGCCGTCAAGTCGATCGGCCCGGCGACGCAGACCGGCACGTTCACGAACAACGTCGTCGGCGTCGCGTCGCCGATCAACTCGGGCTCCGCCGAAGGCTCGGGACTCAAACTGCAGAGCGTCGACCAGGGATCGATCAACTGGTCGGTGACGAACAACCAGATCCGCGGCTACAACAACTTCGGCATCGAGGTCGTCGCAGGGGGCGGCGCCTCGCCGCAGAGCGGCACGCTGAACACGACGATCACCGGCAACACGATCACGCAGCCGGGCAGCACCCTCGGCACGATCACGATTCCAAAGCAGGGCATCCACTACAACATCGGCACGGTTCCGGGCGACACGTTCCAGGCCTGCGCGCGGATCACGGGCAACAGCATCGACACGAGCGGCGCCGACGCCTCTCCGGCGACGGGGGTCAACGTCGATGTCCGGCTGCGCCAGCGCCAGGCGACGACGATCCGCCTGCCGGGCTATGCGGGCGCCAGCAACGACAACTCGGCGGTCCAGAGCTTCGTCGCCGCGAACAACTCGGCCGGCACGTCCGTGCTCGCACAGAACACCGTGCCGACGGGCGGCGGCTTCATCGGCACCGGAACCACATGTCCCTAAGTTGCATCGAACACGAGTGCGATGACAGTTCCGGGTTGACTGGTTTCCATGGCCGAGAGTAGATTGCGCTCGTCGAGCGGCGCTGGCGAGCGAGGGGCACCATCAGCGCGCGGCAGTGGCGCATGGCGGCTGAAGCCCACCTCACGATGTCCAGCCACGGCCGTCCAGCGCGCGCCGGTCTCGTCGCGCTGCTGCTCGCCTCCGTCCTCACGGCGAGCGCCATGTTCGTGCCCGCCGCAAGTTCGGCGACGCGCTACAAGAAGCTCGCCGCGGCCGGCGTCAGGGCCGACCGCGCTGTCCTCAGGGGCAAGACCGTGACGGTCCGCATCCGCGCCAAGAAGTCGGTCGTCATCCGGCTGGCCGTCGTTCGCGGCGGCAAGCTCCAGCAAGGATGGAAGAAGGTGACCGTCAAGAAAGGCACGAAGACCCTGAGTCGCAAGCTCAAGCGCACGCCCGCAAGCGTCAGGAACCTCAAGCTCCGCGTGATCGCGGTACGGGGGGCGCTGCGGGCGCGGGGGTTCCTGAAGCTCGTCGTGATCCCTGTGAAACCACCGCCTCCTCCGAAGCCTCCGCCTCCTGTACCCCCGCCGCCGCCTCCGCCTGCGAATCGCTCGCCGACGGCAATCGCGCTCAGCAACGCCAGCGTCGCTGAGAACCAGCCCGTCGCGACGACCGTCGGCCTTTTGTCGGCGACCGATCCCGATCCGCTCGACACGCACGGCTTCACGCTCGTCGCCGGCAGCGGGGACGTCGACAACGCCCAGTTCGTCATCTCGGGCACGATGCTGCAGACGGGCGCGAGCTTCGATTTCGAGCTGAAGCCCAGCTACTCGATCCGCGTGCGCGCCACCGACCGCAGCGGGGCGACGTTCGAGACGCAGCTCACGATCGCGGTGACGAACGCCAACGAGGCGCCGACGGACATCGCGCTGAGCAAGTCCAGCGTGCCCGAGCAGTCGCTCGCGGGCACCGCGGTCGGGTCGCTGTCGACCAGCGATCCGGATGCCGGCGACACCTTCGCCTACACGCTCGTCATCGGCCCGGGGGATGCGAACAACGCGGAGTACCAGATCACCGCCAGCACGCTGGAACGCAAGACGACCGCTCCGCCGTTCCCGGCGACCCAGTCGATCCGCGTGCGCAGCACCGATGCCGGCGGAAGCTTCGTCGAGAAGCAGTTCACGGTCACGATCTCGAAGATCAGCCCGCCGGTCGCCGTCGCCGACACGTTCAATGCGATCGGCAACACGGGCCTGTATGTCGGCACGACACGGCCCGCATCCGAGGCCGGCAAGGAGATCACGGGGTCGCTGCTGGCCAACGACACCGATCCTGATACGCCGCAGGCGAGTCTCGTGGCAGAGCCGGTGGTCAACGCGGCGACGACGCGCGGCGGGACGATCACGATCGAGAGCGACGGCAACTTCAGCTATCAGCCGCCCGTCGGCGTCACCGGCGCCCCCGCCGACACGTTCACCTACCGCGTCTGTGACGCCTCGCCGTGCAATGCCGCCACGGTGTCGAACGCCACGGCCGTGCTGAGCCTGCCGATCGACAACCAGGTCTGGTATGTGCGCAACAACGCCCCCGCCGGAGGTGACGGCACATCCGACGGGCCGTTTGACACGCTGGCGGAGGCCGAGACCGCGTCGTCGGCCGGCGACTCCGTCTACGTCTTCGATGGCGACAACACGCCGACGAACCTCGACACCGGCTACCTCATGGAGGCCAACGAGCGCCTCGTCGGCGAGCACGCAGGCATTTCGCTCGATCCCGACGGCCCCGGGCCGCTGACCTCGCAGAACCTGCACCCCGGCAGCGCCGGTGCGTACCCGACGCTGACGACGACGGCCGCCGAGGACGTCGTCTCGCTCGCGTCGGGCGCGACGCTCGACGGCTTCACGATCGACCCGGGCGGTAGCGGCGGCGGCATCGGCGGCGGACCGGGTGCGGGCGGCCCGGCGGCTGCCAACGTGACGATCGCGAACGTCAACGTCGTCGACACCGGCACGGCCGGCACCCAGCCCGGTCTGGACCTCAACGGCACGACCGGCACGAACAACGTCTCCAATCTCGTCGTCAGCAACGGGGGCAGCGCGGGCGCCGTCGGCGTGCGGCTCAACAACGCCGGCACGGTGAACTTCGCCGCGGCCGGGACGGTCTCGATCACGACCAGCGCCGCGAAGGCGCTGGATGCGACCGCCACGAACATGGGCACGGGCAGCGTTTTCGATGCGATCACGGTCACGGGCTCCGCCGCCGGCGCCGTGAGCATGGTGAACACGACCGGGACGACGTCGCTCGGCGACGCAAGCGGCACCGACCTCAGCCTGCAGACGACGGCGGGCGCGGCCGGCGCCTTCGTTCTCAACAACGCGGGCAACGTGACCGTTCCGGCCGCCGGCACGGCGAACGTCAGCGCGACCGGCGGCCCGGCGATCGATGTGAGCGCCACGAGCGGCCCGTCGCTGTCCTTCGACACCGTCGACTCGACGTCGAGCGCCGGCAACGCCATCACGCTTAACGGCCTGGGCAGCGGAACCTTCGACGCATCCGGGGGCACGCTGGCCGGGTTCACGGGGACCGCGTTCTCCGTGACGGGAGGCGCGGGCGCAATCACGTATTCCGGCGCGATCAACGACGGTCCCGGCGCCAGCGCCGTGATCACCGGCCGTAGCGCCGGCGTCGTGACCCTGAGCGGCACGATCAGCGACGGGCCAGACGTCAACGGCGGCATCGGCGTGACCGCCAACAGCGGCGGCGCGACCGTGATCAGCGGAGCGGCGAAGACGTTCAACACCGGCGCCGGCGCGGCGGTGAGCCTGGCGACCAGCGCTGGCCACACCCTCTCGATCACCAACGGGGGCCTCGACGTCAGCACGACTTCCGGGACCGGGCTGAGCGCGGGCAGCGGTACCTTGAACGTCACCGGGGCCGGCAACTCGATCGTCACGACCACCGGCGGCGCGCTGCTGATGGACAACGCCGGCATCGGCGCGAGCAACGTGACCTTCCAGCGCCTGTCTGCGAACGGCGCCGCCAACGGCATCCGCCTGAACCACACGGGCACCAGTGGCAGGCTCGTGGTCACGGGCAACGGCGGGACGTGCACGAGCGCGGACACGACCGGCTGCTCGGGCGGCCAGATCGCCAACTCGGCGGGAGCGGACAACTCGACGACGACGCCGCCCGGCACGGGCATCGTCCTCAACGACACGAAGGACCCGTCGCTGACCCGGATGTGGATCCATGATCACAGCAACTATGCGATCCGCGGCACGAGCGTCGCGGGCTTCACGCTCGACAGCAGCGTCATCAACGGCACGAACGGCACGAACGGGACGACGCCGTTCGACGACTCGAGCGTCGGATTCGACAACCTGACGGGGTCGGCGTCGGTTACCAGCAGCACGATCAGTGGCGGGTTGGAGGACAACTTCCGTGTCGCCAACACGGCTGGATCGCTGAACCGGATCACGTTCACGTCGGACACGATCGGCCTCAACAGCACTGCCAATGGCAACGACGGGATCCTGCTTGCGAGCACGCCGACCGCCGGGATGCTGCACGCGACCGTCCAGAACAGCACCTTCACCGGCGCGCGCGGCGACCTTCTGCAGCTCAACCACAACGGATCGGGCACCGGCGATCTCGTGCTGACGGGCAATGGATTCTCCAACAGCCATCCGGCGATCGCGACCGGTGGAGGTGGGCTGTCGCTGTTCCAGGGCGGTGGCGCCGGCGGCAACACGACGATGACCGTCAGCGGCAACTCGTTCCGCGACGCCGTCGGGCCAGCCGTGCTCGCCGTCAAGTCGATCGGCCCGGCGACGCAGACGGGCACGTTCACAAACAACACGATCGGCGTCGCGGCGGCGACGAACTCCGGCTCGGCCGAGGGCTCGGCGCTGAAGCTGCAGTCCGTCGACCAGGGAGCGGTCAACTGGACGGTGACGAACAACCAGATCCGCGGCTACAACAACTTCGGCATCGAGGTGCTGGCGGGCGGCGGCTCGACGCCGCAGACCGGCACGCTGAACACGACGATCACCGGCAACACGATCACCCAGCCGGGCAGCACCCCCGGCACGATCACGATTCCAAAGCAGGGCATCCATTACAACATCGGCACGGTCGCGGGCGACACGTTCCAGGCCTGCGCGCGGATCACGGGCAACACGATCGACACGAGTGGCGCCGACGCGTCCCCGGCGACAGGGGTCAACGTCGACGTGCGCATGCGCCAGCGCCAGGCGACGACGATCCGCCTGCCCGGCTACGCTGGCGCCAGCAACGACAACACGGCGGTGCAGAACTTCATCGCCGCGAACAACTCGGCCGGCACCTCCGTGCTCGCACAGAACACCGTGCCAACGGGCGGCGGCTTCATCGGCACCGGCACAACGTGCCCGTAGCCTGGCGAACCAGCGACAAAGGATGACGCGATGGCCGAACCATTCCTGTCAGAGATCCGCATCATGTCCTTCGGCTTCGCCCCGAAGGGCTGGGCCATGTGCAACGGGCAACTGCTGCCGATCAACCAGAACCAGGCGTTGTTCTCGCTGCTCGGCACAACCTACGGCGGCGACGGCCGGGTGAACTTCGCGCTGCCGGACCTGCGCGGGCGCGCGGCGGTCCACGTCGGCGACGGCCACACGCTGGGCGAGGGCGCCGGTGAGCAGGCGCACACGCTGAGCATCTCCGAGATCCCAGAGCACGTGCACGCTGTCAACGCTTCGTCGAGCGCGACGGGCGGAAGCGCGACGCCGAACGCGAACTTCCTCGGGGGCGCAAACAACGCCTACCGCTCGCCCTCGAGCGGAGGGTTGACAACGCTGCAGCCTGCCACCGTCACGAACGTCGGCGGCAGCCAAGCGCACCTGAACATGCAGCCCTACCTGACGCTGACGTTCTGCATCGCGCTGCAAGGCATCTTCCCGTCGCCCAACTGAGGAGCTCGAGCAATGGCACAACCATACGTCGGCGAGATCCGGATGTTCGCGGGCAACTTCGCGCCCGCAGGGTGGATGTTCTGCGAGGGCCAGCTCTTGGCGATCTCCGAGAACGAGACGCTCTTCCAGCTGATCGGTACGACCTACGGCGGAGACGGCCAAGAGACCTTCGCCCTGCCGGACCTGCGCGGGCGGTTCCCGATCCACCAGGGCAACGGCTTCATCCTCGCGGAGACCGGTGGCGCCGAGGAGATCACGCTGACCGCCAACCAGATGCCGGCGCACGCCCACGCGCTGCTTGCGGTCGGTGGTCAGCCCGGCGATCAGATCAGTCCGGCGGGCAACCTACCGGCGCAGTCGTTCAACGTCGTGCCCTACCTCAACGACGCACCGATCGGGGACTTCAACGCTACGGCGATCACGCCCGCCGGCGGCAGCCAGCCGCACACGAACTTCCAGCCGTACCTGTGCGTCGATTTCATCATCTCGCTGTTCGGCATCTTCCCGTCACCGACGTAGGAGCGGCATGGCAGACCCATTTGTAGCGGAAATTCGAATCTTCCCGTTCAACTTCGCGCCCAAGGGCTGGGCCTGGTGCGACGGCCAGCTCCTGCCCCTGTCGCAGAACACCGCGCTGTTCTCGCTGCTCGGGACGACCTACGGCGGCGACGGGAAGTCCAACTTCGCGCTTCCCGACCTGCAAGGCCGCGCGCCGATGCATCCCGGTCAAGGACCCGGTCTCAGCCTGCACGACCTCGGCGAGACCGGCGGGTCGGAGACCGTGACGTTGCTCGAAAGCGAGATGCCGGCGCACAAGCACACGCTGCGCGCCAACACGGTCGACCTCGCCGACACTAACATCCCCAGCCCCAGCGCCGTCTTCGCTCAGTCGGCCAATGGGACGCTGTACCAGTCCGCCTCCGACACCCAGCTGGCTCCAGAGGCGCTGACGCCAGCCGGTGGCGACCAGCCGCACAACAATCTCCAGCCCTACCTGACGCTGTACTTCTGCATCGCACTGCAGGGCGTGTTTCCGCCGCGTCAATAGCGGTGGTGGCGCTCCGCCCGGCGCAGGACGCCGATCAGCCGTTCCTGCTGCGCGTCTACGCCGGGACGCGCGAGGAGGAGCTCGATCTCGTCGACTGGAGCGCAGCGCAGAAGGCCGCGTTCGTTGCGATGCAGTTCGCGGCCCAGAGCGCCCACTACGCGCAGCAGTACAGCGGCATGACCGCCGACGTCGTGCTCGTCGACGCCAGGCCGGCGGGCCGGCTGCTCGTCGCGCGCTGGCCGGAGGAGATCCGCATCGTCGACATCTCGCTGCTACCACAGTTCCGCGGCCGCGGGGCCGGCAGCGAGCTGCTCGGCAGGTTGATGGCAGAGGCCGCCGCGGCCGGAAAGCACTTGAGCATCCATGTCGAGCGCACCAACCGCGCGCTCGCGCTCTATGAACGACTCGGCTTCCGGCCTGCCGCCGAGACCGGCGTTCACCTGCGCATGCAATGGAAGCCGACGCCGAAGGTGGCGCAGATCAGGTGAAGATCGCCTCGTAGCTCGTGCTGTCCGCGTCCTGCCCGATCGGGACGATGAAGATCTCCAGCGCGCCGAGGTCGGCGTGCTCGAGGCGGTAGATCGCCTGCGCCAGCAGCGGCTGCAGCGGCCCGCGGAAGACCAGGCTGAACGGCTCTCTCCCGCCCGGGCGCTCGCCTGCGACGTTCGCGGACTCGAGCACGAGCTCGACGAGCAGCGGCGCGGCGTCGATCGTGAAGCTGTCGCCTACGCGCGGCTCGAAGGTCGCGACGGTCAACTCGTGCAGGTCCATCGGTTGGCGAGTGTACGCGTAACGCCTGCACCGGCTTCTCCGCGCTGCTGCTCGTCCGCGTTGCCGTTCATCGTCGCGGCGACCGCGATCTTAGAAGCTCATCGCCACGAATCTCCGCAGGGTCCTTGCCGTGTGCAACGAGCAGGCGAGGAGGGGTGTCGACGACAAACTTGGGCGGCCGACTGCGGTCGTCGGTCGAGATGGGTGCCCCGTGGCGCGTCAGTCGACGTCTGTTGCGTGAGCCGTCTCGGCCTCGTCGAGCGTGGCTGCCCAGCTGCCAAGGAGGTTCAGCGCATCTTGGGACTTGGAGCCTGGTTCGGCGGTGTACGTGAAGATCGTCAGCCCCGGGTCGGCGGCGAGGTCCATGCGCTCGAAGTTGAGGTTGAGCTGCCCGACGACCGGGTGGTGGAAGTGCTTGACACCGTTGACGTGGAAGCGGACGTTGTGAGCGGCCCAGCGGGTGCGGAAGGGCTCGCTCTGGGTTGACAGTTCTCCGACGAGGTCTGAGAGGTTGCGGTCATGGGGGTTGCGTCCGGCGGCGGAGCGCAGAACGGCGACGACATCGGTCGCGGCGCGTTCCCAGTCGGTGTAGAAGTCGCGGGCGCGAGGGTCGAGGAAGACGAACCGGGCGGTGTTTACAGGGCGGGCCGGGCCGATGAACATCTCGGAGTACAGGGCGTAGCCTAGGCGGTTGCCGCCCAGGATGTCCAGACGGTCGTTGCGCACGAACGCGGCGGCGGCGCTCATCGCATCGAGGATCTGCTGAACGGCGGGGCGCACTCGCTGCCTGGTCTGCCGGCGACGCACCGGTGCGCCCGTGGGCTGTGCGGCACGAGCGAGGTCGTAGAGGTGCGCGCGCTCGGCGTCGTCGAGTTGCAGCGCGCGTGCGAGCGCTTCGAGCACGCTCTCGGAGACTCCGCTCATGTCGCCTCGTTCGAGGCGCGTGTAGTACGGGACGCTGACGCCGGCGAGGACCGCGACCTCCTCGCGACGCAGTCCGGGCACCCGGCGGCTGCCGTACTCGGGCAGGCCGACGTCGCGGGGTTTGATCTTCGCGCGGCGGGAGGTCAGGAACTCGCTGATCTCACTTCGGGTGTCCACACAACCCAGCGTAGAGGCACGCGTCTGGGCTTTGGGAGACCCTGCCGGTACCCCTTTGACAGGGACTCTCAGTCGCCGCTGGAAGGTGCTTTGCTGGATCCATGACTGACAACAAGACCTGGTTCATCACTGGCGCCTGGCGGGGCATGGGCATCAATATCAAGGCGGGTGTGGCCGCCGGGCACGACGCGGTCGCCACGCCCCGCAACGCTGACGCGTTCTGCGGTCGGTCGCGCTCACCGGTCCGCGCGGACCCCGCGGCGGGTGTTGCCTGATGCGCGCCGCCGTCATGTTCGCGGCCGGCGACGTTCGCATCCAGGACGTTGCGGACGCCGCGATCGTCGAGCCGACCGACGCGGTCGTGCGCGTCACTCGCGCGTGCATCTGCGGCAGCGACCTGTGGCCGTACGCGTCGCTTGAGCGCACCGAGAGCGGCCAGCCGATGGGTCATGAGGCCATCGGTGTCGTCGACGCCGTCGGGCCTGAGGTCCGCACCGTCAGGCCGGGCGACGTGGTGGTCATGCCGTTCGCCTTCTCAGACGGCACCTGTGTCTTCTGCCACGAGGGCCTGCACACGTCATGCGTGCATGGCGGGTTCTTCGCCAACAACGGTGTCAACGGGGCGCAGGCCGAGGCGCTGCGCGTCCCCTACGCCGACGGCACCCTGTTCGCGCTGCCAGTCGGCGGGGACGACGCGCTCATGGCATCCCTGCTGACGCTCTCAGACGTGATGGGCACCGGGCATCACGCCGCCGTCGCCGCCAGGGTGCGTCCCGGCACCAGCGCCGCCGTCGTCGGTGACGGCGCCGTCGGCCTGTGCGGTGTGATTGCCGCCAAGCGCCTCGGCGCCGAGCAGATCATCATCCTCGGTCGTCACGCCGACCGGATCGCGCTGGCCAAGGACTTCGGTGCCACCGACGTCGTCAGTGAGCGCGGGGACGAGGCGGTCGAGCGCGTGCGAGAGCTCACCGGCGGCCTCGGCGCGCACTCGGTCCTGGAGTGCGTCGGGCTGGAGCAGTCAACCGAGACCGCTATCAGCATCGCGCGCCCCGGCGGCGCGGTCGGCCGCGTCGGCGTTCCCCAGGAGGAGACGATGCCCGCGTCGCAGCCGGCGTTCTACGCCAATGTCACCGTCAGCGGCGGCCCCGCCCCGGTACGCGCCTACATCGACGAGCTGTTGCCGGACATCCTGAACGGCCGCATCGAACCCGGGCGCGTGTTCGATCGGTCGGTGGGCCTCGACGGGGTGCCGGACGGGTACCGCGCGATGGCTGACCGCGAGTCCATCAAGGTGATGGTCCGCCCGTGAGCGTCGCTCACGCTCATCGCACGCGAGGCAAGGACCCGCCGATAGCGCACGAAGCGCGCCGCAGGGGGGTGCTGGCGATCATCCTCACTGGCTACCTGCTGATCCTGATCGACGTGTCGATCCTGATGGCCGCGCTGCCACGCATCCACCACGACCTGCAGTTCTCGACCACCGGCTTGTCGTGGGTACAAAACGCCTACACGTTGGCGTTCGGCGGGCTGCTGCTGCTCGGCGCCCGCGCCGGCGACCTGCTCGGACGCCGGCGCATGTTCATCGCCGGAATCGCGCTGTTCACCGCGGCGTCGCTGGCCGTCGGCTTGGCGCAGTCGCCCGCCTGGATGATCACCGCGCGCGCCGTGCAGGGCGTGGGCGCCGCGATGCTCGCGCCCGCGACGCTGGCGCTGCTGTCAACCGCCTTTCCCGAAGGCTCGCAGCGGACGCGAGCGATGGCTGCCTATGGCGCTCTCGCCGGCGTCGCGACCGGCATCGGCCTGATCGTCGGCGGGGTGCTGACCGAGACGCTGTCGTGGCGTTTCGGGTTCTTTCTCAACGTTCCCGTCGGTGTCGCCGCGGTCCTCGCTGCTCCTCGCTACCTCGACGAGACGGCCCGCCAGCCGGGCCGTTTGGAGCTCCGCGGCGCGCTGACGTCAACCCTCGGCGTCAGCGCGTTGGTGTACGGCATCGTGCGCTCCGCCGATACGGGCTGGACGGACCCGGCGACCACCGCGGCCATCGCCGCCGGCGTCGCGCTGGTCGCGCTCTTCTTCGCAGGCCAGAAGCGCGCCCCGCGACCGCTCCTGCCGCTGCGGCTGTTCGCCAGTCGCCAGCGCGCCGGCGCCTAACGCCGCGCGCTTTCTGTTTAACGGGGTGCTGCTGAGGTTCTTCTTCTTCATGACCCAGTACCTGCAGGGCGTCAGCGGCTACACGCCACTGCAGGCCGGGCTGGCCTTTGTGCCCGTGACAGCTGCCGCGTTCGCGGCAGCCGCCCTGACCCCGAGACTCGCACGACGGATGAGCAACGACGTGCTCGCTGTAGCCGGCTGCGCCGCCATGCTTCTCGCCACCGCGTGGATGAGCCGCGTCGGCCTGCAGACCGGGTACCTCACGGGCATCGCGCTACCCATGATCATCTTCGGCATCGGGCAGGGCCTCGGCCTGAGCAGCCTCACGACAGCCGGGATGGCCGGCGTCGATCACCGCGACGCCGGAGTCGCCGGCGGGCTGATCAACGTCGCTCACCACCTCGGCGGCGCGCTCGGCCTTGGCGCCCTCATCACCGTCTTCGCCGCCGCCGGTGCAGGAGCCCACGGCGCCCGCGATGTCCTCGCCCAGCGCGTCTCCGCCTCACTGACGGCCGCCACCGTGATCCTCCTCCTCGCCCTCGTCGTGACGCTGATCGCCCGCCCGCGCA
>JAWVGJ010000004.1:0-5455 GCA_033855115.1 Solirubrobacteraceae bacterium | reverse complement strand
CGCGTGGTCTCGCTGAACCAGAAGCGCAACGTCCGCCAGGTCGTCGTGCCGACCGAGTCCGTGTCGGAGATGAAGGACAACCAGAAGATCACGGTCGAGAAGCGCACGATGCCGGGCTACGTGCTCGTGAACATGGAGCTCAACGAGGACTCGTGGGGCCTGGTCAAGGGCACGCCCGGCGTCACCGGCTTCGTCGGGGCGTCCAACGAGCCCGTGCCGCTCACCCAGGCCGAGGTCGATCGCCTGCTGCACCGCGAGGTGGCCGTGCGCGAGCGCAAGAAGGCGACGTTCTCGATCGGCGAGTCGGTCAAGGTCATCTCGGGACCGCTGTCGGACTTCTCCGGCGAGATCTCGGAGATGAACGAGGACGCGTCTCGCCTCAAGGTGCTTGTGTCAATCTTCGGTCGCGAGACGCCGGTCGAGGTCGGCTTCGACCAAGTGAAAAAAATCTAGAGACCGGAAGTCATGGCGAAGAAAGTCCTCACACAGATCAAGTTGCAGGCCGTCGGCGGTCAGGCCAGCCCGGCACCGCCGGTCGGCCCTGCCCTGGGTCAGCACGGCATCAACATCATGGAGTTCTGCAAGGCGTTCAACGCCCAGACCCAGGGCGATGCCGGCACCACGATCCCCGTCGTCATCACCGTGTACGAGGATCGCTCGTTCACGTTCGTCACCAAGACGCCGCCGGCCGCCGTGCTGATCAAGCAGGCGATCGGCCTCGACAAGGGCTCGGGCGAGCCGCATCGCATCAAGGTCGGCACGATCACCCAGGCGCAGCTGCGCGAGATCGCGGAGCGCAAGCTCGAGGATCTCAACGCCACCGACCTCGATCAGGCCTCGAAGATCATCGCCGGAACGGCGCGCAGCATGGGGGTCGACGTTGTCTAAGCGTGGCAAGACATTCCTGGCGGCCCGCGACATGGTCGACCGCGAGCACGAGTTCACCCCGGCCGAGGCGATCGCGCTCGTCAAGTCGCTGCCGGGTCCGAAGTTCAACGAGACCGTCGAGATCCACGTCCGGACCGGGCTGAACGTGCGGCACGCGGACGAGCAGCTGCGTGGCACGATCGCGCTGCCCAACGGCCTCGGCAAGGAGGTCAAGATCGCCGTCTTCGCCCAGGGCGACAAGGCGCGCGAGGCCGAGGAGGCCGGGGCGGACGTCGTCGGTGCCGAGGATCTCGCGAAGCGCGTGGAAGGCGGCTTCACCGACTTCGACGTGGCGATCGCGACGCCGGACCTGATGCCCGTCGTCGGCCGGTTGGGGCGCGTGCTCGGTCCGCAAGGCAAGATGCCCAACCCGAAGGTCGGCACCGTGACGATGGACGTCGGCCGGGCCGTCGCCGAGGCGAAGGCCGGCAAGATCGAGTACCGCACCGACCGCACTGCGATCGTCCACCTGCCGATCGGCAAGAAGGACTTCTCAGAGCGCCAGCTGCTGGAGAACTACGCCGCCGTGATCGACGAGCTCGTCCGCGCGAAGCCATCGGCCGCAAAGGGCCGCTACCTGCGCACGATCACGATGGCTTCGACCATGGGCCCCGGCGTCAAGGTCGACCCGTCCCGCACCCGCGACATCCTCGAGGAGGCCGCGCCGGCGTCAGCCGCGTAGTCCCAACCTTCGAGGCCACCGCAGACCCCGGGCGCGCGTGATGTGACACATCACGCGAAGAAGTCCCGGCGAGGAGGCAGATGAACCGAGAGCAGAAAGCCGCGGTGATCGAGGAGATCACCGTTCAGATCACAGAGTCCGAGGCGGTCTTCGCCGTCGACTATCGCGGGATGACCGTCGCGCAGGCGCTTGAGCTGCGCGGCAAGCTGCGCGATGCCGACGCGACTCTGCGGGTCGTCAAGAACACGCTCACCGAGCGGGCCGCGGACAAGGCGGGCGCGGAGGGGCTCAAGGCGCTCCTGGAGGGCCCGACGGCGCTGACGTTCGCGCGCGGCGACATCGCCACGGCTGCGAAGGCAGTCGCCGACTTCGCGCGCGGGACGAACCTGCTGGCGTTCAAGGGCGGCGTCATGGGCGGCCAGGCGCTGCAGACCGATCAGGTCATCGCGATCGCCCGCCTCCCCTCGCGCGACATCCTCAACGCCCAGCTCGTGAACATCGTCGCGTCGCCGCTGACCGGCCTTGCGACGAGCCTGTCGAACCTCATCAGCGGCCTGGCGCGCCAGCTCAGCCAGGTCGTCGAGAAGAAGGAGTCGGGAGAGATTGCGGCGGGCGAGCCGCCTGTGGCGAGCGCGGCTCCGCCGGAGCCCGAGCCGGCTGCCGAGCCCGACGCACCGATTGACACGCAGGCCGCCGCCGAGCCCGAGGCCGAGCCGGCACCTGGCACCCCATCTGACACTGACGACGAGAAGGAGTAACCATGGCTACCACTCAGGAGTGGATTGACGAGCTCAAGAGCATCTCGGTGCTCGAGCTGAGCGAGCGCATCAAGGCGCTCGAGACGGAGTTCGGCGTGTCCGCGCAGGCGGCAGCCGTGGCGATGCCCGCCGGGGGCGGCGGCGAGGCCGCTCCGGAAGCGGAGGAGCAGACGAGCTTCGACGTCATCGTCACAGCCGCCGGCGACAAGAAGATCCAAGTCATCAAGGTCGTCCGCGCGGCGACGAGCCTCGGCCTCAAGGAGGCCAAGGCGCTCGTCGACGAGGCGCCCAAGGCCGTCCGCGAGGGGATCGACAAGGACGAGGCCGACAAGCTCAAGCAGGAGCTCGAGGAAGCCGGCGCCAGCGTCGAGATCAAGTAGCGCCTGCAAGCGGGCCACGTTCCTGCAATGCCGCCGCGGCGCTCCGCGGCGGCACGGCGTGCGGCGTGCGTCATGCTGAGGGCACGTGCCGGACGCTCTCCACGCCACCGCGCTGCGCAAGACCTACCGCGCGGCCGTCGCGCTCGACGGCGTCGACCTGCGTGTCGCAGCGGGTGAGCTCGTCGGCCTGCTCGGGCCCAACGGCGCCGGCAAGTCGACGCTGACGAAGATCGCCTGCGGCCTCGTGCGCCCGAGCACCGGGCGCATCGAGGTGCTGGGTCACCCCGCCGGCAGCATCGAGGCCCGCGCCCGCACGGGGTACCTCGCGGAGATGTTTCGCTTTCCGGGGTGGGCGACCGCCACGGAGCTGCTGGAGTTGCACCAGCGCCTCGCGCGGTCGAGCGGCGGTCAGCGCGAGCGCGAGCGGCTGCTCGATCTCGTCGGCCTCACCGATGCCGCCGGCCGCCGGGTCGAGGCGATGTCGAAGGGGATGCAGCAGCGCCTGGGCATCGCTCAGGCGCTCGTCGGCGAACCTGCGATCGTCCTGCTCGACGAACCGACCAGTGCGCTCGATCCCGCCGGGCGGCGCACCGTTCGGGAGCTGCTCGAGGGCCTGCGCGAGCGCGGCGTCGCGGTGCTGCTGAACTCGCACCTGCTGTCCGAGGTGGAGCTGATCTGCGATCGCGTCGTGATCGTCGATCGCGGGCGGACCGTCGCCGAGGGACCGCCGGCCGAGCTTGCCGTGCCGGGCGGCGTGGAGATCGAGACGGCTGACGGCAAACGACAGTTCCCCGACGCCCGGCGAGAGGACGTGCCGGAGCTCGTCGCGCTGCTCGTCGCCGAGGGCGAGCGCATCTTCGGCGTGCGCGTCGTGACCGGGACGCTCGAAGACGCCTATCTCGGACTCGTCGGAAGTCGCGCGGCGTGAGGTCGGCGACCCTGGACATGCGCATCATCGCCGGCTACGCGCTGCGCGAGGCGGTGCGGCGCAAGGTGCTCTTCGTCGTCGTGCTGCTCACCGTCGGCTTCCTCGCGCTCTACACCTATGGCAGCTGGGAGGCCTTTGCGCAGGTCCGGCGGGTAGGGGTCGCGCCCGGCGTCGAGATCGAGAACGAGGTTCTGACGGGCTCCACGCTGCTCGGGCTGGCGATGTTCGTCACGCTCTTCTTAGGAACCGTGCTCGCGGTCTTCGTCACCCTTAACGCCGTGCGCGGGGACGCCGAGCGCGGGCTGCTGCAGCCGCTCGTCGTGCGGCCCGTCGGGCGCAGCACGCTGCTGGCCGCGCGCTTCCTCGCCGCATCGGCGGTGTGCGTCGTGTACGTCGCGATCGTCTACGCCAGCGCGCTGGCGCTGACGGGCGCGACCGGCGGCTACTGGCCCGATCACCCGCTGATCGGTGGGCTGTCGCTGGCAGCGGCAGTCGTCGTCGTCGTCGCACTCTCGCTGCTGGGCACGACGCTGTTGTCGTCGACCGCCAACGGCATCGCGATCTTCATGGTCTTCGGCGCCGGCCTGGCGGCCGGGCTCATGGGCCAGATCGGCGAGGCGCTGCACTCCTCGGCCCTGGAGCGGATCTCGTCGATCGCCTCGTGGGCGCTGCCGTTCGAGGCGACCTACCAGGACGGCCTGCACGCGCTGACCGCGGACATCGAAGGCGTCACGGGGGTCATCGTCCGCTTGGGCCCGTTCGGCGGAGCCCAGGACGGAGGCCCGCTCCTGTACCCCTACGTGCTGGCGTACCTCCTCGCGGCCGGCCTGCTGGCGAACCGCAACTTCCGCCGCGCAGATCTGTGAGCGCGATGGCGTTCGCGAGCGCCCCGCGGCGGCAGATGGCCAGATTGCACGGATCGGCGCATACGCGCTACCCTGCGCCTGTCGATCAATAGTCGCAGCCGCCTCCCACACACTGGTTTCTCGCCCACATAGCGAGGACCCGAGGCGGGGTCCGTGAGCATCGACCGCCCCTGCCGGGGGTGAGTTCTTGCTGTGCTATCCTGGGCAGTCCGCGCCTGCAGGCCGATGGCCGCGGCGCTCCCCCCAACGCTCGCCCCTCTCGACCCCTTGAGGAGTCGCCGCCTTGCCCCGTGTTGACGCCCCTCGTACGCGCCGCAGCTTTGCGCGTCTGAACCGAGTTCATGAGGTTCCGAACCTCATCGATATCCAGCGCCGTTCGTTCGCGTGGCTGACCGATCCCGAAAAGGGCGGTCTGCGCGAGACGATCTCGGACATCTCGCCGATCGAGGACTACACCGGAAACCTCGCGGTCGACTTCGGCGAGTTTCACTTCGACGATCCCGTGGCCTCGATCGAGGAGTGCCGCGAGAAGGATCTCACGTACGCCCGTCCGCTGACCGTCACCGTCGCGTTCGTCAACCGCGAGACCGGTGAGATCCGCGAGCAGTCGGTCTTTATGGGCGACTTCCCGTGGATGACCGAGCGCGGCACGTTCATCATCAACGGCACCGAGCGCGTCGTCGTCACGCAGCTGGTCCGCTCGCCGGGCGCCTACCTGATGGAGGCCAAGGACCGCGAGAAGCAGGTCTTCATCGCCAACCTGATGCCGGCTCGCGGCTCGTGGCTCGAGCTCGAGATCGACAAGAAGGGCAAGGTCTTCGTCCGCATCGACCGCAAGCGCAAGCTGCCGGTCACCGTCCTGCTGCGCGCGATGGGCTACGCCTCCGACGAGGAGATCATCAACCTCTTCGACT
>JAWVGJ010000003.1:0-5280 GCA_033855115.1 Solirubrobacteraceae bacterium | reverse complement strand
ACCGTGATGATGGGCCCACCCGCTGGCGCTGCAGCTGCGCAACCTGCAGACCCTGGCCGAGATCGCGGTCGAGCAGCGCAGTTGACCCGCCGCGCGCGTGATCGCCGGGGCTAGTCGGCGGCGCTTTCATGCCGCGGCGCTTTCATGCCGAGAAGCGGCTCAGGCGGACTACCGCTCGTCGTCGACGCTGTCGGGAAAAACCGGTCCTGTGGGCGCCGAGTGAATACTCGGCCAGTCGCGCCGGTTGAAAACTAGGCCAGGGGCGCGGCGGCCGGCGTTGTCCGGCTGGCCGTTGAGCCTCGCGTGATCGTTGTGGTCGCGCGAGGAGGAGCGTGTGGTCGGCGTGCAGCAGTGGGCCGAGATTCGGCGGTTGGTGCTGGTGGAGGGGCGCTCGCAGCGCGAGGTCGCGAGGCTGACTGGTCTGGCTCGCGACACGGTGGCCAGGGCGGTTGCGAGTGAGGCGCCGCCGCGGTATGCGCGGGCGCCGGCGGGGTCGAAGCTCGATCCGTTTCGGGACTGGATCTGCGAGCAGCTCCAGTCCGACCCGACGATCCCGTCGCTGCGGCTGCGCGAGATAGCCGCCGAGCTTGGCTATTCGGGCGGCAAGACGATTTTCGATGACTACGTGCGCGAGGTCCGCCCCCGGTTCCTCGTGAAGCGGACGTTCCAGCGGACCGTCTATCGGTCCGGCGAGTTGGTGCAGTGCGATCTGTGGGAGCCCCGCGAGCCGGTCACGGTCGAGCACGGCCAGACCCGCCGCGGCTGGGTCGTGACCGCCGAGCTGTGCTGGTCGCGCGTCGTCGCCGGCGCCCTGGTGTTCTCCAAGGAGGCGCCGGACATCCTCTGGGGCCTGGGGCGCTGCCTGGAGCGGATCGGGGCGCTGCCGCAGAAGCTGGTGTGGGACCGCGAGGGCGCGATCCACGCCGGCGGCGGCCGCCCGACCGACGTGTTCGCCGGCTTCTGCGGGCAGCTCGGCGTCGGCTGGATCATCCTTGACGCCGGTGACGCGCAGGCCAAGGGCGTGCTGGAGCGCTCGCACCGCTTCATGCGCACCAACTTCGAGCCCGGCCGGCGATTCGCCAACCCGCTGGACTTCCAGCTGCAACTCGACGGCTGGTGCGACCGGGTCAACCGGCGGGTGCACCGCACGATCCGCGCCGTCCCGGCCGAGCGGCTCGCCGACGAGCAAGACCGGATGCGATCGCTGCCGGCCACGATGCCCGACTGCGACCGCCGCCAGGTCGTGCGCGTTTCGCAGCAGCCGTATCTGCGCGTGGATCGCAACGACTACTCGATCGACCCGGCGTTCGCGGGGCGTCGCGTCGAGGTCCGCGTCTCGCAGACCGAGGTCAGCGCGGTCGTGCTGGACAGCGGCGAGCTTGCCTGCCGGCACCGCCGCCGCTTCGCCGCCGGGCTCACCGTCACCGACCCCGGCCACCAAACCGAGCTCGAGCGCCAGCGCGTCCGGCGCCGCCAGCGCCACGACGTCGAGGTCGAGATCCGGCCGCTGGCCCGCTACGACGCGCTGATCCCGGCATGAGCCGGACCGCGTCCGAGCTCGCGCACCTGTTCCGAGCGCTGAAGGCACCCGCGGCTGCCCGGGCGTTGCCGGTGCTCGCCGACCGCGCCCGCGAAGAGCAGTGGAGCTATGAGCGCTTCGCCGAGGCGCTGCTCTCAACCGAGGTGTCCTCGCGCGACAGTCACGGCGGCGAAGGGCGCATCAAGGCCGCCCGCTTCCCCGCGCGCAAGACCTTGGAGGAGTTCGACTTCACGTTCCAACGCAGCGTGAGGAAGACCGTCGTCGAGCACCTCGGCCAGCTGGACTTCCTGCACGCTCGCGAGAACGTCATCCTGCTCGGCCCGCCCGGCACCGGCAAGACCCATTTGGCGATCGCTTTGTCGATCCGCGCTTGCCTGGCCGGCCAGCGCGTGCAGTTCGCGACCGCCACCCAGTGGGTCGCCCGGCTCTCAGAAGCCAAGCGCCAGGGCAGCCTCGAAGCCGAGCTGCGCAGGCTGTCGTTCGTCCCGCTGATCGTCGTCGACGAGGTCGGCTACATCCCCTTCGACCCCGAGGCCGCCAACCTCATGTTCAGCCTGGTGTCCTCGCGCTACGAGCGGGCGTCGATGATCGTCACCTCCAACAAGCCCTTCAGCGCGTGGGGCGAGATCTTCGGCGACGACATGGCCGCCACCGCCATGATCGACCGCCTCATCCACCACGCCGAGATCCTCTCGCTGAAGGGCGACAGCTATCGCCTGCGCGGCAAGGACCTCGACGCCCGACCGGTCCGCCCCGCCCCCTGACCCCCGGCGAACCGACGCGCAGGCGGCATTTCGCTGCGCTCGCCTACGGCTCGCTCCGCGAAACGCCGCCTACCCAACCCTCAAGTGGCCTAGTTTTCGATCGGCGCCGGTGGTGGCCTGTTTCGGTGGGACGAGCCTGTCAACGGAACCCGTTTTCGGCGGCTCCCTGTCAACGCCGGTCGAAAAGTAGGCCACTTCCCAGGCGTCAGTCCTGCCCGCGGACGGGGCTGGCTCCGCGGCCACGCGCGACAGCAGTGGAAGCGTTGAGCAGGGATTTTTTCACGCGCGAAGATCTGGCCGCAAGATTCACAGGACAGCCTCCGTCCGCAGCGGTAGCGCCGAAGAGGCGGCACTCTGCTTCAAGCGAGACACCGGGCAAATCGGTTCCGGCCTAGCAGTCCCTGCACGGCGTTACAGCCAATCCCGGCCGCCGCGTCCACGTCTCGGCGTCGCTGTCGCCGCCTCGCCGACGACACCGGAGGCCGAGGCCGCGGGCGGGGATGACGGTGGCGACGAACGCCTGGTCGGCGTCGTCGCGCCTTGCGCATCAGACAAGGGGTGCTTCTGGATCCACGACCTGCGGGGACGCAGAAGCGGGGGCGTGCGTGCGGGACGCGGCGCCCCCGAGGGGAAATTCTGCGGCGCGCCGTGCGCCGGCGCAAAGCCGATCCAAGGCCCGTCGGGTCAGTGGACGGTGAGATGCAGCGTGTTGTCGTCGGGCTTCTGGGCGACCATCGTGATCGTGTAGCGGCCGTGGCCGAGTGCGACGGTGTGTCCGACGTTCACGCGCTTGACGGAACCGGCACCCTTGATCTTAAGCGCGGCCTCGTCGAAGTTCGACAGCTTCGCGGCGCCGGACACGGCGAGCCCGGTCTTGAGCTTCGCGCCAACCGCGAACCAGTGGCAGCCGGGGTCGCGCATGACGACCTTCACAGCGGCGGTACGGGCTGCGGCCGCGGGCGCCTTGGCGGGAGTGACCGCTGCAACCGGCGTCGGCGCGGCGGCCTTTGAGTGCAACGGCGCCCCGGCGGCCTGAACGGCGACGACGACGGCGATCACCGAGCAAAGGGCGATGAGTAGGAGGAGTGGCTTACGCATGGCAGCGAGTCCTTTTTGGGGCGGGCTCACCCGGTGGGTGGGCCGGCTTGGGGTTCTGGCACAGCGTCGCGCACCACGGGCGGCCCATCATCCGCCGCCCGCCGCGACTGCTCGCCTGAATCCCCGTGGCCACAGGCGGAGTTCTACGGACAAGTCCCACGCCACGGCATGGCGCCGCGATTGCTCGCACGCGCCGCCCTGCAGGCAACCGGCGCTTCAAGGAAAGCCGAGCCCGAGCGCGGCCAGCGCGACGAGCACGAGAGCCACCATCCGAGCGGGCCCTGACGTGCCTTTTGTCCGAGCTTGGAAGGGGAGGTGGCCTCGATGAAGCTCCGCCTCCAGTCCCCGCGCGCCGGCCCGCCCCCGCGTCGGCGCGCCGGGGACCGCGGCCCCCGACAAGCGGAGCCTCAGATGACTACCGCGCGGCTGCTCGTCGTCGAGGACGACCGCGACCTGACGCACGCGCTGCAGCTCGAGCTCGCCCACGCCGGCTACGACGTGCGCCGTACGCAGCGCTCGTGCGCATCCTTTCGCTCCGGCGAAGCGATCCCGTCGCGGCGCTGCACGAGAGCGAGGCGGGAGCTCCCGGCGATCGCGGGCCGCTTCCAGCGCGACGGCGGGCTCGCGCGCGTTCGCTTCGCGCAGTCGTACGTGGATGGTCCCGGCTCCAGGCTCGCGGCGCGCAGGCGGTTCACGCACAAACGGCGCGACCCGCGCCTGCGCGTGCTCGTGTCGCTGTCAGTGCGCCGTCCTCGTGCACGTCGACACGGGCGAGTCGTTTGGGCACGCTCGCGATCACGGTCGCGGTGCGCGGCGTGCCGCGCACGAGCGCGGCGGCACCTCGAGCCTCTACGCCGCGCTGGACATCACCACCGGCAAGGTCATCGGCCGACTCCACAGCCGCCACGGCGCGATCGAGTTCAAGCAGTTCCTGCAGACGCTCGATCGCGAGGTCCAGGCCGCGCTCGACGTCGATCTCGTCCTCGACAACAGCTCGACCCACGAGACGCCGGCGATCCAGCGCTGGCTGGCCGCCCACCCCCGGTTCGTCCTGCACTTCACCCCGACGTCAAGCTCGTGGCTGAATTTCGTCGAGCGCCGGTTCGCCGAACTGACCATCAAGAAACCGCGCCGCGCCGCATACCGTTCCGTCTGCCAGCTCAACACAGACATCCACGCCTGGATCGAGACCCGGAACGGTCCTTAGGACCGGGTGGGATGAGCGCCGCACGTAGCGCCCGGACTGAGCGCGAGTTCGCCCTCAGTCCCACATGGGACGACTCCGGAGGAGTCGGTCGCGATGGGTGCGAGGGCCGAGCACGCTGCCGCTTCTGTCTCTATGGCGGTAGCGAGGTGCTACGCGCGGATTAGCCGGTTCTGCCGCGGCGCCGGGCTCTACCAGCCTGTCTCGTAGGCGTAGACGACGGCCTGCGCCCGGTCGCGGAGTGAAAGCTTCGAGAAGATGTGTGCGTGCGCACCTCGCGGCGCAGGCGCCGCAACTCCTCGCGCTCATCCGAGGTCAGCCCCTCGGCCTTCCCCTCGTCCACGTCGACCCGGCGAGACCAGTTCCTGAGTGACTGAGCCGAGCAGCCCAGCTCCCGCGAGAGCTGCGGAATCGAGCGGCCGCTCGTCCTCAGCAGCCGGACCGCCTCGCGGCGGAACTCCAACGAATACGGCGGCGTCGAAGGCATGAACACCGATCCTCACTGCCGGGCCAGACGGCCCAGCGATCAAGTGTCCACCAAACCGGGGGAAGTCCAGTACGCCGCCTAGAGCGTGGGTGTGACCGCGGTGATCTCGGCATGGAAGAACGGCGCGTAGCGCGGGGTGTCGAACCACCAGCCGACGCTGAGGGTGCTGGGCAGCAGGAGGTCGCTG
>JAWVGJ010000002.1:0-21171 GCA_033855115.1 Solirubrobacteraceae bacterium | reverse complement strand
GTCCTTGTCCAGGCCGGCCTCACCGATGATCTTGGACGCGATGTCGCTGGCCGTCATGTCCTGGAAGGTGCGCGTGTTGTGGCTGCGGGTGAGCCGGTGTCCGAGGTCGTAGCCGCGCACGACGAGGATCGGTCCCTCCTTCTCGAACTGGGGCGCGATGGTCGCGATCTCGCCCTTGAAGACGCCCTCGGCGCCCCCGCGCTCGCTGGCTGGGGCGTAGTGCAGCTCGACCTTCGCGCCGATGTCGAACATCGAACCGTCGACGAGCTTGAAGTCGGGGTCGAGCGCTCGCAGCATGAACGCGTCGGGGAGCATGAGGTTGTCCTGGACTCGCGCCTCGACGATCGTGACGCCTGGGTCCAGCGCCTGGCCGTTGACCTTGACGCTGACGCCGGCGACGAGGTTGGCGGCAGCGCTCATGCGTCGAGCCTCGGAACGCTGAGCGTCCTGCCGCTGTGCAGGCGCAGCGGATCGTCGATGCCGTTGGCCTGGGCGATCGTGCGCCACTGCGTCGCGTCGCCGTACGCCTGGTACGCGATCGAGGCCAGCGAGTCGCCGTCGCGCACGACGTGCGCGCTCAGACCGGCCTCGCCGCGCGTCGTCGGGTTCTGGCCCGCTACCGGGTTGACCTCCCACTGCATCAGCCCGAGCTTCACGTCGGCTCGGATCGGTTCGCCGAGGTGCGTGAACAGCGTGTACTGGACGCTCAGGTTCTGGACGACGCCCTTGAACTCGAACCCCCCGTACTCGAAGTTGATCCACGGCGGGCGCTTGGTGGCGGGGCCTTTGCCGACCTCGTCGCGGGTCGCCTTCATTGCGTCGAAGAGCTTCCCCGTGACCTCCTTGACGCTGAGCTCTGGCTTCAGCAGCGTGGAGTCGAAGAGCAGCTGCAGCGTCATCGACCACGGGGTGCCGCCGGTGAACGAGGGCTCCTGTGCGGTCTGGCCCTGCATCTCATCTGGCTTCCAGTTGTTGGTCTTCGTGACCGTGTAGTCCTTGGGATTGAACAGGCACGTGATCGTGTCGCTCGGCTCAATCGTGAGCTTGGCCTTCGTAACGTCCATCAGAAGTCCACCCCCGCGCCCGCGAATCCGCCATGCGCAATCTCGAGGGATTCGGTAGCGGCCGAGTCCGAGCCCGCGTTGAGGTTGGGCCCGGCCCACTTGACCGGGTAGGCGTTCTCGAACGCCCATATGCGCGCCTTGGCGCTCGTCGTGTGAACGAGCGTCACCGTCACCCTCGCTAGCTTGGGACACATCTGTCGTGAGTCCCAGAACCACTTCAGGAGCTCGTCCTGGGCAGTGATGCCGCGCTTGAGCACGAGGAGGGGGAACTTCATGCGGCCAGGCAGCTTGTAGACGAAGTCGTTGTTGCCGGCCTCCGCGTACTCGAGGATGTCGCGCTCCGCCGCCAGGCCCGTGCATTCGCGGAACTCGCCGATCAGCACGCTCGGAACGATCTCGACCTTGAAGAGGTGCTCCCCGAGCTTGTCGAAGTCCTGTGCGGCTGGCGTCGCGTCTCCCACCTCAGAACAGCTCCCCGAGTTGCTCGCGCTGCTCGAGCACGTCGCGACGCAGGCGCCGCATGAAGTCCTGGTAGAGCTCGTCGCGATCGAGAGCCGGGGCGGCGGCTGGGGCGGCGGCCGCAGACGGGGCGGGAGCCGCGGTCGCCGCGGGCATTGGCGCCGGTGCTTCGGCCGCTTCGGCACTCTCTCGCGCTAGCACCGGAGCGGGGGCCGCGTGCACTGCGCCCGGCGGCGGGAACAGCACGCTTACTCGTCCGTCCTCGTCGTAGGCGATCGCGCCCGCCGTGGAGCGGGCGATCGCCTGCGCCTTGGTGATGCTGGCGCTGGGCGCGGACGCGTCTGTGTCCTTGCCCGCGGTCGCGCTCTCGCTGGGCAGGACGGGCGCACTTTCGCTGGGGAGAAGGCGCATCCGTGGGCGCTCCGTCACGGCGGCGGCGGTGGTTGTGGCAGGACTCGCAAGAGCCATGACGGCGCCGGGCAGCGCCTCGTTTGCGGATCGTGACGCTGGCGCTGGTGACTGCGACACGGCCGCCGGCGGTGGTGAGCCGGCCGGGGCACGCAGGAGGGCGCGAGGGTTGGCGGAGTCCGTTTGTGGCGTCGACGCCAAAGCGGATGCCGGCGATGGCAGAGCGCCGGAGTCGGACCTGACCGGTTCCGCGCCTGGCTCGGGGGCGGGGGCGGATGGCGAGCGAGACATGGTGGAGCGGGAGGCGGTGGCGGACGGCCGCGGCGTGGTGGCGGGGGGTGGTGTGGCGGCGGAGGGCGGTGTCGTGGCGGACGGCGGTGCGGTGGCGGACGGCGGTGCGCTGGCGGGCGGTGGTGTGGTGGCGGACGGCGGTGCGCTGGCGGGCGGTGGCGTGGTGGCGGAGGGCGGTGCGCTGACCGACGGTGGCGTGGCGGCGGACGGCGGTGCGGTGGCCGAGGGTGGCGTGGCGGCCGACGGCAACTCGGCGGCGGACAGCGGCTCGTCGGAAGGCGACACGGCGGCGAACCGCGACACGGTGACGGAAGGCAGCGTGGCGTCGGAGCGCGGCACGGCTGAAGCAGGCGACGTGGCGGCGGAAGGCGGCTCGGTGGCGGAAGGCGGCGTGGCGGCAAAGCGCGACACCGCCGACGAAGGCGATGTGGCAGCGGACGGCGGCTCGGTGACGGCAGGCGGCGTTGCAGCGGACGGCGGCTCGGTGGCGGAAGGTGGCGCGACGTCGGAGCGCGGCACGGCTGACGCAGGCGGCGTGGCGGCGGAAGGCGGTGGCGCGGCCGAACGGGACCGGGCGGCGGGAGCCGATACGCGGGAGGGTGGTGGCGGTGGCTCGGGCAGCGCCGCTGCGGTGGCGGCTGGGGGCATGGTGGCCGACCGGGACGCCGTGGAGTCGGCCGCGAAATCGGACGGTGGCACCGCGGCGGACGGGGGCTCGGCGGCCGACCGCGCGGACCTGCGCAGCAACCGGCGCGGAGCTGCGGTCGGCTGGGCTGTCCCTCCGGCGGGGCTCCCGGGCGCCATTTGGTCGCCGGCAACGGGGCGCAGCGTCGACGCCGGCGGCACTGATCCCGCGTACGCGTCCGGCGCCGGTCCCTCGGTGGGCCCGACCTCATCTCGGGACATCGAGACGTCGTCGGCGCGCGCGCGGCGGCTAAGGGCGGCGAAGCCCGCGATGCGGCGGACGCGTGAGGTCGCGGCGGGCGCCGGCGCGTCCGAGCCGGTGTCCGTCGGCGACGGCTCGCCGAGCCGGCTCTCAGGGACCTGCGCCACGTCGCCGAGCCGTCCCGTGGCCGGCGGCTGCGGCTGCGGATCGCCGGACGGGCGTCGCATGAGCCGCGCCGGCGGGCGATCGGCAGCGGTTGCCGGCGCGGAGCTGTCGCCAGCGGATCCTGCGCCGTCGACGGAAACCGGCGCATCGCCGGCTTGCGCGTCCGAAGGCGATTCCAAAACGCGTTCTCGCACAGTCGCCGGTCCGCCGGTGATCCGCCGCAACAGGCGCCGCACACCTCCCAGCCGCTCAGACTGCGCCGGGGCCTCGGCAGGCGCTGCAGGCTGTGCACGCGGCGCGAGCTCGGCGGGCGGAGGCTCGGCAGCCGCGGGACGCTCGCTGCGCATGACGCGCTGGACGGTCGGTCGCGGTGGCAGCGGCTGCGTCGCTGGGCGCACGAGCCGCACCGCGACCGGTTCCCGCGAGGCTGGAGTGCTGCTGGTCTCCGTGGTGTTGACTGGACCGTCTCCGGTCGCCGGCGCGGCCTCCGTGCGTGCGACGTCGAGCGCCGGCGCAGATGCGCTCGGCGGTGAAGCCGCACGCTCGCGGATCGCCTCAGACGCAGCGTCCGCGGTCGGGACGTCAGGCACCGCGTCGGCGGGGGTGCGCGCGACGACCGGGAGCGGCGGGGTGCCGCGGGAGTCCGGAACCTCGGGCGCGGGATCGGCGGGCGCTCGCGCGACGACCGGGAGCGGCGGGGTGCCGCGGGAGTCCGGAACCTCGGGCGCAGGATCGGCGGGCGCTCGCGGGACGACCGGGACCGGCGGAGTGCGACTGGACCCGGTCTCGCCGGGCGGTGGCAGCGAGCCGGCCGGGCGCCGCGCGAGCCGCCGTAGCTGAGCTGGCGGCTGCCGCGCCTCCGGAGGCGAGGAGGGCTCCGGCGCCGAGGCGGGCTCCGGCGACGGCGTCGCACGAGACTCTGCACCTGCGGTCGCGTCCGCAGTCGGCTGACGTTGCGCCGGTGCTGCCGGGGGCTCTGACGCGGGCGGTTGCACGACCGGCGCTCGCTGTGCCGGAGCCGAAACGTCCGTCGGTGGCGCCGAGGTCGAAGTCCGCGTCGTCGCGGTGCGAGAGACCGCCTGCCCGCCCCTCGTCGAGGGCGTCGGGAAAGCGGCAGGGCGTGCGGGCTGCGCCGACGCCTCGTCGCGCGCTGGAAGCGCCGGCTCGCCGGTGGCGGCGGCGTTCGGATCGGACTCCGACGGCGAAAGCGGCGTCCCGGGGCCGCCGCTGCCAGTGGCCGCGCTCGGCGTGCGCGAGAGCTTCAGCGGCTGCGCGGGCCCCTCCTCGATCGCCGCGCGGCGGCGCGGCTGGGCTCGTCCTGCGGTGGCTCGCTCCTGCGCGCGGCGCGCCAGCGTGGTCGCGGCCGCATCGGGCGCGAACCCGGTGCTGCCAGCCGGGGTATCGTTGCCGAGCAGGTACTGCATCGCCCATGGCGAGTAGCCCGACAGCCCTGCCAACCGCTCGGCCTCGCCGTGCAGCCCGTCACCGTGTTCGGCCTGCGCGGCTGGCGTTGCCGGGAGTGCCGCCGATACCGAGCGTGCGAGCACGGGTTTGCTTGCGGGCGCCAGCCTCGGCACCGCGGACAGGCGCTGCGGATCGTGGCGAGCCGTCACGCCGCGCGCGAACTCCTGCCCGCCCGCGCGAGCCAGCCGTCCGGCTCGAGCCAGCACGAAGCGCCCTAGCGGCTGGGGCCGCGGGCGGGGCGTGCTGGATGTGGACTCGTCGGTCATGTCGTCTGTGTGCTTAATGGGAACTGGCCAATCGCTCTGCCTCTGACAGGAAGTGGCGGCGGTCGCGATGCTCCAGGTCGAGGATCGTGTCGAGCGGCCAGTGGAGGTGATATGCGAGCTGGGCCGTCTCCGTGAGCAGAAGCTCGGGAGACGGCCGCGTCATTCCCCCAGGCGCCCGTCCTCTATGTCCGTGAGATCGACTTCGAACGCATGTGCGCATGACGGGCACGTCACCGACCCCACCGCCTCACCGTCCGCGTTGATTCGTTCGTAGAGGCGTTGGAGATGGTCGAAGTCGGCCGCGTACAAGCGCTCCACGAGGTCCGCTGTCACCGACGTGATGGCGCCCAACCGGGTGACGACCCGCGAGAGCAGCAGGACCGCGAGATACGCCTCGTTCTGGCGTACGCCCGGGTCCCGCAGCGGCTCGATCTCGTCGCGAGCCGTCGCGAGGCGCATGACGCCCTCGCGATGCACCGTTCCGTCGGCATCGACGAACCCCCTGGGAAGCGCGAACTCGAACTCCGTTTTCATGTGCGAGGCGCTACGCCCGCTTGTAGTTCTCGACGCAGATCGTGATCTCCTCGACCGCGGCCTGATCCTGTCCGGCGTTCATCGCCGCTGGTGTGTACTTGCTCACCCAGCCACGTTCGAAGCTGTACGTCGCCACCGGGGCGAACTTCGAGTCGAGCATCTGGATCGTCCCGTCGCAGCGTGCCGTTGTGATGTCGCCGTCGACGACCTCCTGGCGCCACTTCCACAGCCCGAGGTCGTTGTCGATGCCGCGCTTGAGCGTGATGTCGTTGAACTTCAGGTTGCCGGGGATCTTCTTGATCGCGACGCCCTTGCCGTCCGGCAGCGCCACCTTCTGTTCGATGACGGCGTTCTCCGAACCGCCGCCGTTGGCCTCGGTGAAGAGCCCGGAGCCCTCGCGGCCTTTCAGATCCAGCTGGAAATACAGACTGCCATGAATTTCATCGCCTGGCATGGTGATACTCCTCTCGTTTCTCGTCTAAGGGAATGTCAGGCCTCGACCGCTCCGCCGCCATCGGCGTACTGGCTGAGGCGGAAGATCACGAACTCGGCCGGCTTCACCGGGGCGATGCCGATCTCGCACACGACCTGGCCGGCTTCGATCACGTCGGGCGGGTTTGTCTCGTCGTCGCACTTGACGAAGAACGCCTGCGCCGGCGTGGAGCCGAACAGCGCGCCCTCACGCCACGTCCGCGTCAGGAAGGTCGACGCCGCGATCCGCAACTGGATCCACAGCTTGACGTCGTTGGGCTCGAAGACCGACCACTGCGTTCCTTCCATGATCGACTCGGAGACGTAGTTGAACAGCCGGCGCACGTTGATGTAGCGCCACTCCGGATCGCTGGAGAGCGTCCGCGCTCCCCAGATCCGGATGCCACGGCCCGGGAACGCGCGGATGCAGTTGATCCCCACCTTGTTGAGGTTGCCCTGCTCGGCCTGCGTGATCTGGAACCCGACCTTGTTGGCGCCCATCGTCACCTCGTTGGCCGGCGCCTTGTGGACGCCGCGGGTCGCGTCGGTGCGGCACCAGACCCCGGCGACGTGCCCGGACGGCGGGATCATCAACGGCCGGTTGTTGAGCGGGTTCATCACCTCGATCCACGGGTAGTAGAGCGCGGCGAACTTCGAGTCGTAGCCGGCGTCGTTCATGCGCCAATCGAGTACGTCCTGCGGGAGCAGGCCGTCGGGCGAATCGAGGATCGCCATGCGATCGCCCGCGTTCTCGCAATGGGCGATGAGCTTGCCCTGAAGGTCCTTGACGACCGTGCCGTTGCCGTTTTCGGCGAGCGCCCACAGGTCGGGGATCGCGACCATCGTGATCTCGTCGACCGCGGCGAGCCCGCCGATGCCGCGGCGCTTCGCGACGTCCCCGGCGAAGTCCGAGGCGGCGATCTTGTCGGCCGGGACGCCCGGCGCCGACAGCACGTAGGTCCCGGGCGCGGGTGCGCGCTGCGCCTCGGGCAGCGAGCTGCCGGTCTCCTCGATCTTGATGAGCTTGGAGGCGGCGTTGACCTTCGTGAGGAGGTTGTTGCGGCCCTTCTTCAGCGTCAGGCCGTCGTACTCCTCGGGAGCCGTGCCGGGAGCGGTGACCGTGATCTTGTAGGTCCGCTCGCGGTCACCGGTGGGCTTGTCGCCCTCGCCGTCGCCCTCGTTCTTGATCGCCGCGTTCTCGACGACCTCGACCCTTACCTGGCTGTCGACGCCCGGCAGGGCGTGGACGCGCAGTGTCTCGATGCCGCGGTCGCCGGCCGCCGGCAGCGCGGCCTGTGCGGCCGGGGCGCCGGCCGCGCCGACCTTGCCGACGCGCACGATCCAGCACAGGTTGCCGCCGTTCTGGAAGAACCCGTACACGGAGTGGGCGAGGTAGGCGCCCTCCATGAACGGACCGTTCTCGGGCTCGACCGGATCGCCGTAGATCTTGGCGAACTGCGTCCAGTTGGAAATCCGCATCGGCGTGTTAACGGGCCCGCCGGGGGCGAGACCGACGAACGCCGCGATCGACGTGCTCACGCCCTCGATCGGCTTGGACGTAGATGGGACCTCCTCGACGTACACGCCGGGGGTCAGGTACGTGGGCATGTCATTCCTCCGCTCGGGTCACTTGCAGGGTGCTCAGTTCGGCCAGCAGGTCATCGGGCACGCCGGAGAGAACCCAGCGCGGCCGTGCGGCGCCGGGATCGATTACCTCCATGAGGTCCTCGGTGCGCGCCCACAGCACGACCTTCGTTCGCGGGTGCGCCAGACGGACGAGCTCGCTGAGCTGCTGAGAGTCCGTCTGGTCGAGGTCCAGTACGACAATGTCGGGCTGCAACCGCTCGACCTCGGGGGCGATGCTCGCGAACGTCAGCTGTTCTCCGACGACCTCTATGCCGTCTTCCCTCAGCAGACGCCCCATCCCCACCCGGGCCATCGGGCCCAAGTTGCCGAGCATGACGCGCGGCCGTCTGGAGGGTGGGGACGCATTCACCGTTGCAGCGTCGCGCGCTGGGGCCGGTGCCGCCAGAGTTCGGCGGCCAGTCCTTCGGGCAGTTCGCACACTCGCGCGGTGCCCGTTCGGTCATCGTTTGCCTTTGGAACGCGGCTTCGACGGTGCCGCGCCGATGACGATGTCGGCCGACCGGCCGGGAACAGTGAGCTTCGCCTCCGCCTCGCCGCCATCGCGGGTACGCGCGACGCAGCGGTGCTCGCCCGGCGGCACGCGTGCGATCCTGAAGTGCCCCTGCTCGTCGCTGGAGGCCCAGCGGCCGAGGTCGGGCAGCGTGATCCAGGCTTCGGCGAGCGGCTCGTCGTCGTCGCCGGTGACGCGCCCCCCGACCGTGTGCAGCTCCGTGAGCATGCCTGGCGGGCGGCTGGATTCGCCCACGCGCACGGTGAGATCGCGCACCTCGGGACCGCGCTCATAGCTCGCCCCGGCCTCGCAGGAGAGCGTGACGACGTAATCCAGCGACGCCTTGTACTGGCCACCGACGGCGTTCCAGAAGTCGGCCTTGCCCTCAGTCTTGGCCTGCCCGACCTTGCCGAAGATCGGGTAGCGCTGGGCGCCGTTGGAGAGGCGGCCCGATAGCGCATCGGCGGGGAGGCGAGGATAGGAATAGAGGATCGTCAGCAGCTGCGAAAGCAGCCGGTGCTCGTCCTCGACCGCCTGCGTCCAGGCGGTCATGGCGTATGAGCACTCGAGGATCAGCGGGGGCCGCGTCTGGAACGCGCCGGCGTTCGTGCGCCGCTCGTCAATCGTGCGGTGACGGTGCTCGGTGGACTCGCGCAGGTCGTAGAGGAAGAGGTTGACCGCCGGCGCGGCGAGCTGGCTCGACCACTCCTTCGCTGGCGCCTCGAAAGCGACTTCGACGTTGTCGAACCCGTGGCGCCCGAGCTCACGCTGCAGCAGCGTGCGCAGTGACTCGTCGAGGTCCGCGAGCATCGTGTTGAGTGGAATGTCGACTACGAGCGGCATCGGCGATTGACGCTAGTTCCGAGACGGCGTCCGGGGAAGGGACGGACGGGCGGACTTGTGGGCAGATGCGGCCGACCGGTCAGTCCGCCGTCACGAGTGACGGCCCGGGCAAATGCGCCCGCGAGCCGCTACGTGCTCGCGCCGGTCAACCTGAGTTGGCCGATGCTCGCAAGCGTCAGTTTGCGCTCGCCACAGGCGCGCGCAGCAGCACGTGGAAGCGCTCGAAGTCCGCCTCGAGCGTCAGCCGGCCGAGCTTGCCGTACTCCAGCGCGACGGCTCGGACAAGGTGCCCCATCCCGATCGCCCCGCCCTCCTCGGCCGCGATGAACGCGGCGGCCAGCGAGCAGTTGCGGATCCCGCCGCCGGAGAGCTTGAAGCGCGTGGCGAGGAAGTCGAGGTCGACGTCGTCGGCGACCGGCGCCTGTTCGGGCAGCAGCAGCTGCCAGATGCGCCGACGGTCCTCCGCGTCCGGGAAGGGGAAGTCGATGACGAAGTCCAGCCGGCGCAGGAAGGCGTCGTCGATGTTCGAGCGGAAGTTCGTCGCGAGGATGACCGCTCCGACGTAGCCCTCCATCTTCTGCAGCAGATAGGCGACTTCGATGTTCGCGTAGCGGTCATGGGCATCCGAGACGCCCGAGCGCTTGCCGAACAGCGCGTCGGCCTCGTCGAAGAAGAGAATCGCGTTGGAGCCCTCGGCGGCGGCGAAGATGCGGTCGAGGTTCTTCTCGGTCTCGCCGATGTACTTCGACACGACGGTCGCGAGGTCGACGCGGTACAGCTCGAGACCGAGCTCGTTGGCGAGTACCTGCGCGGCCATCGTCTTGCCGGTTCCCGACTCGCCGGCGAACATCGCCTTCAGGCCCTGCGTGCGCGCGACCGTCCGTTCGTAGCCCCACTCCTGCAGCACGAGGTCGCGATGGCGAAGGTAGGAGGAGATCGACTGCAGCAGCGAGAGCTGGCGGGTGGGCAGGACGAGATCCCCCCATCGGTGCACCGGATCCAGCCGCGCCGCGAGCTCGCCCAGGCGCGAGCTCGAGGCCTGACGCGCGCCCTCGTCGAGGTCGCGTGCCGTCGGCTGTACCGCACCGCGCGCCGCGGCGGCGAGGACCGCGACTTCGGCGGCCTCGTGGATCTGCCCGATCGAGAGGCGGAACTTCGCCGCGACGTCCTGCACGTCGTCGGAGCCGCTGATCTGCGTCCACGCGCCGACGCGCTCCTGCAGGCTCGGCATCGGCGCTTCGAGCACGATCGTCGTGCGGTCGCCGAGCGCGAGCGCCGCGGTACGTGAGGGCGTGATCATCACGACGCCGCCGGTTCGCTGCTCCAGCGCTCGCAGCAGCCGCGCGCGGTCGGCGGGCTCGATCAGCTCGAGGCCGTCGAAACAGAGCCGCCGGTACTCGAGTGCGCAAACGAGATTCGCCTCGGCCATCAAGTCGCGGTCGCCCAGGTCGCGTACGTCGGCCAGCAGCAGCGGCTGCGCGACGGCGGCCGCGACGATCGCCGCGGCGTCGGGTCCCGCCACGATCACCGGCAGCGGCGGGTTGCACGCCAGCAGGGCCGCGAGGCGCCCGACGGTCTGGGCGCGGCCCGGGTCGCCCGCGAGCACCGGCACGACGCGCAGTCGTGCGTTGGAGCCGCCGCTGTCCAGGCGCGCGCCGAGCAGGAAGCTCGCCAGGCGCTCGCCGAGCTTCACGGCGCGCTCGGCCAGCGGCACGACCGCGTCGCCGTCGAGCAGTCGCAACGCGCCGTCGCGGCGCAGGGGACCGTCGGCCGCGAAGCAGCGCAGGACGTCGGCGGGGGCCACACCCGGACCCTGCAGCAGCTCGCAGATCAGGCGCGGCGTCGCGAGCTTGCGCGTGACGTCGTCCTGCAAGTAGGCGAACAGCCTGCCGTAGCGGGGGCTCAGCTCCGGCGCGGCACAGAGCCCGAGCACGGCGACGTCGAGCGGGTCCAGGCGCAGGCGCGCGGCAGCATCGCCGAGGCGCTCGTCGAAGGTCGACCCCGGCGCCATGCCCGCCAGCGACAGCGCCAGGTCGTCGGAGATGTAGAGCCCACGAAAGGGGTCGGTCGGGTTCGCATCGCGGCCCGCGACGCTCTCCACGGCCGCACGGATGCGCTCCGCCAGGAAGCCGAACGTGACGGCCTGGGGCGCCTGCGGCTCAGCCGTCGAAGCCACTGGCGACCGTGTCCGCTTCGGTCTCCATCGCGTCGCCGGGCTCTGACACCGTCAGCGGCCCGCTCGTCGGCGCGCCGCGTTGCTGCGTGACGTGGGTCAGCTCGTGCGCGAGCAGGGAGTCGCCGTCGGCGGTGCCGGGACGGTACTCACCGGCGGCGAAGTAGACGTCGGTGCCGGTCGTGAACGCGCGCGCCGATACGGAGCGCGCGAGGGCGTCGGCCGTCGGGTCGGTGTGTACGCGCACGTCGGTCAGCGGGTCGCCGACGTGCGGCGCCAGGCGCTCGCGCGCATCGGAATCGAGCGTGTGCCCGGATCCATTCGTCGTGGCGATCGTCGATGCGACATCGGGATGCACGACTCCGTCGGGCATGATGCCGTCACCCGGGGCACGTCCGATGAGCTGTCCGAAGGCCCGGTTGCCGACGCTCGACGCGACGGCCTCGGCGGGTGAGGGCGTTGGCGTGGCCGGCGCGGAGACGGGCTGGGTCGAGGCCAGCTGCTCACGCTCGTCCTCGCTCCAGTCACGGCCATCGCCGTCGCGGCTGCTCATGCTTCGAGCGTAAGTCCGGCGGGCGCGGATCGCAAGTGACGGTCGGGCAGCCAGAGAGGCAATTCGTACACGTCGCCGGGCTATAGCGCGCAGCGGGTCGCGCGCTTCGCGCCCGGGGTCAGGCAGAGGGTGGCGTCCGTCGGATCCTTCCCGGCGCGAACCGCGAACCGCCGCACGATGCCGATCGTGGCGACCCTCGCCACACGGACCTCGAGCCGCGCGCCCGATCCGAGCTTGGCGCGTCGCATGAGCCCGGACAGGTTGAGCTCGCGGGCGTCCTTGCGGACTGCGCGCGTCTTGACCTTGAACGGGCAGCCGCGCCCGGTGCAGCTGACGCGGACGATCGAGCCGGCGCGGGCGGGCCGAACGGTCAGCTTGGTGAACACCGTTCGCTTTCCGGGCTTGGCAAATGCGTAGCCGATCGTGGAGTCCAGTCGCGGAAAGGGAGCGGGGCTGCCGCTGCAGTCCTCGTCGAGCGCGTTGCCGGGGATGTCCGTCGCGCCGGGGTTGATGGCCGCGACTCTGTCGTTGCAGTCGACGTTCGACGGGAAGCGGTCGCCGTCGCAGTCCGTGCACCCTCCCGGCGGTGGCGGTGGCGGTGGGGGCGGCGGTGGCTTGCGTGACACCGGTGGTGGCAAATCTGGACAGGGTGGAACGCCGGGCACTTGTTGGTCCTTGGTGGCCTGGGTGACCGCATTTGCGGGCAGGTAACCCCAACCCTGGCTATAGCCGTCGCCATTGGGAAGCGCCTTGTTGCCCTTCGTGTACAGCCACCAGTTGTTGGTGGCGGCACCCGTCAGGGCCGGATTCGCGCGGCCCTGCTTCTGGCAGACCACCGGCACATCGGCGGCAGGGTCCATGACTCCGCTGTCGTCCAGAGCCCTGCGGTCGAACGGGTTTGCGTAGACGGCCGACTGGACCTTCGTGCTGCAGGAGTAGAGCGGGGAGAATGTCCTGCCCACGTCGTCGGTGGCCTTCGAGCCTTGCTTGGCCTCGCACGTGGTAGCCGCGGCCGCGCCGGCGGTGGCCGCGATCGCCGTCGCGCCGGTGAGCGCCAGTAGCCCGGCGATCTGCGCTCCAACGCGCACTCGCGTGCCCCAGGGATCGTGTGGCGACCAACTCATCTGTGTCAACATCCTTCCTCGTGCGCGGGCACGACGACGTCGCCGCGTGCTGCCGCGCTGGTGGACTCCCACTGCTGAACCAGCTAACACAATGCTGCGTTGCCGGTCCTCCTGGTGTGACATCTGTCACGCAATCACACATCGGCCGCCAGTTGGCAGTTAGCCTGCTTGCCCTCCTAGGGAGCTGGTGCACGTGGACGAGAAGTGGACATGCAGTGAATGCGGATGGACCAACCAGGGCGGGCGCTTCTGCTTCGAATGCGGCCGCGACGGACATCCCGACCCCATCACTCATGAGTTGCTCGCGCCCGAGCCCGGCGAGGACGAGCCGCGCTGGCGTCGCCCTGCGCTCATCGCAGCCGCGATCGCACTGCTCGTGGTGCTCGTGGCAGGTGTCGCGGTCCTGTTGAGCGGCGGCGACAGCCCCCCGAAAACCCCCGCAGAGGCCCCCCCGGCGAACGTGCCGGGCGTGGCGCCGAGCAAGCTCGATCGCGCGCAGACCGTCGACGAGCTCATGAAGATCGTCGTTGCCTCACGAACAGGGCTTGCCGCTACCCGCAAGGGCGAATGGGCGCAGGCGGCCAAGAACCGCAGGGGCCTTGTCCACCGCCTGGAGCTGCTCGCGACCCGCACCGACGAGATCGAGGCGGCACGCAAGTCGCTTGGCAGCGCGCTCGAGGCCTCGGAGCGCGCGAACAACAAGAGCCTGGCCTGCAACGACCAGGGCAGTGTGAGTGCCTGCGCCACCTCCGCGCACCAGCGCGCCACGAAGCTGAAAGAGGGCTTCCGTCGCGCGTTCAACAAGATCCTCGGCGCGGACGGCCGCAAGCCGGTCGCATCGAACAGCTTCTAGCTTCGATCTGCCAAGGCTCGAGGCTCAGACTCAGCTGGCGTACAGCCCTCACGAGCGCCCGCAAGCCTGCCCGTTTATCCCTTGCGAGCGCGGGGTCGCAACCCCTAGTGTTGGCTGCAACACGTGTACTCGTCGCCGTCGCCATTCATGCTTCCGTCGCGCTTGCGGCTTCTCGTCCGCCTCGCGCTCGCGACCGCTGCGCTGCTCGCGTTGGCGCCCGCGGCGGCGTTGGCGAACGCGGCGGTCTCCGAGGCCGCCTGCCCGGTCGGCGTCGCGGGGACCTGCGTGTACTACACCGGCAACGCCAACGAGTTTGACGCCTACCAGTTGACCGCCGACGCGACGTTCGTTCATCTCACGCCCACGCACCTCAATGACGCCCCATTGCTGCCGCTGGGTGTGCCGATGACGCCGGGCAGCGGCTGCTCCGCGGATACCGTCGCGGGATCCGTGAAGTGCACTCGGCCCGTCACGGCGATCGTCATCGACGCGAGGGGAGGCGACGACTGGCTCACCAAGCACAACAACTGCGGAGACTGCTTGCGTGTCATCGCCGATATGGGCGACGGCGACGACATCCTGGGGGGGACGAGCTTTCCCGACGTCATGAAGGGCGGCCCAGGTAACGACATCCTCTCCTCCTACGAGGGCGACGACAAGCTCGACGGTGGTCCTGGAGACGACACGTTCGATCCGCAACTGGGAGCCGACGACGTCGTCGGAGGCGCCGGCCACGACACGATCGCCTACCACCGGACCAGCGCCCAGTCGGTGTCCGTCACGCTCGACGACCAGCCCAACGACGGCGAGCCCACCGAGAAGGACAACGTCCACGGCGACGTCGAGGACATCACCGGCGGCAAGGGTAACGACCTGCTGGTCGGCAACGAGCTGGCCAACGTCCTGAGCGGCGACGTGGACCCGACGATTGGCGTTGACGGCAACGACACGATCGACGGAGGCGGCGGCGCCGACAGCCTCTTCGGCAACGGTGGAGACGACCTCCTGAAGGCCCGCGACGGTGTTCCCGACACGGTCGACTGCGGCCTGGGCACGGACAAGGCGATCGTCGACACGATCGATACGGTCCGCAACTGTGAGACCGTCGATGCCTCCAAGGAACTTGAGCCCGACGCCGACGGCGACGGCATCGCCAAGCCGGCGGACTGCAACGACAGCAACCCATCGATCAAGCCGGGCGCGGTCGACATTCCCGAGAACGGCGTCGACGAGGACTGCGACGGCGCGGACGCCGTCAACTTCGACCGCGACGGCGACGGGTATCAGCGTCCGCAGGACTGCAACGACAACAATGCGAAGATCAATCCGGGCGTGACCGACATCCCGGGCAACCGCCTGGATGAAGACTGCAACGGAACGGCGGCGACCTACCCGTTGCTGGCATCGACGGTCGGCTTCAACTACCGCACACGTAATCACCGCGCCGTCTTCACCGAACTGTTCGTGCGCCGCCCGAGTGCCGGCTCGACGGTGCGCTTGCGCTGCGCCGGCAAGGGCTGCAAGTTCCGCTTCAAGAGCGTCAAGATCAAGAAATCAAGCGTGCGGCTCAACATCCTACGGCTCGTACGGGGACTCAGGCTGCGCAGGAGCGCATCGCTGGAGGTTCGCATCACCAAGCCGCAGACGATCGGCGTGGTGACGCGCTTCACGATGGGGAAGAAGGCACTGAAGCGCACAGAGCAATGCATCGAGCCGGGAGCAACGCGTCCTGGTGCGTGCCCGTCTACCTGAGCGGATGCGCCAGGTGCTCTGCACTTCGACCTGACGGGCGCAGCTGTGCAGATCAAGCCGCCGGCGCCGCCTCGGGATCGCACGCGATCTCGTCCAGGCCGTCGTCGATCAGCAGTCCGACCGGCAGCGACCGGTCGCCGCGCAGCGCCCGCGCCAGCGGCTCTCGCTTCTCCGCGCCCGTCGCTAGCAGGAGCGTGAACCGCGCGCGCCGCAGAACAGGCAGCGTCAGCGTCACGCGCTCGGGCGGCGGCTTGGGCGACTCGCGTACCGCAGCGCACGGCGCCACCGAGACGTCCAGGACCGGATGTCCCGGAAAAAGCGACGCGGTGTGCCCGTCCGGGCCCATCCCGAGCAGCACGATGTCGAAGATCGCCTCGGGCACGGCCGAGTGCACTTCCAGGCCGTAGATCCACGCGGCGTCCTCGGGCACCTGCGGTGACTTCAACGCGTGCAGCACCGGAGGCTCGGCGCGGGCGTTGGCGTACAGCGACTCGCGCACCATCCGGGCGTTGGACTCGGGGTGGTTCTCGGGCACGCAGCGCTCGTCGCCCAGCCACAGGTGTACGTGCTTCCACGAGCCCTCGATCTGCGCCAGCAGCTCGTAGGCACGCTGGGGCGTGCGACCGCCCGCCAGCGCGATGTGGACGTCGCGGCCGTCGCGGCGCGCGTCCCCGATCCGCCACGCGATCTGGTCCGCGGCGTGGCGGGCGACTGCCTCGGCGTCCTCGAACACGCGTAGCGCGGTCACAGCGCCTCGCGGCGGCGCGCGTCCAGCGGCTGCTGGGCGAGCGCGATCTCGCGGTCGGCGCGGATGACGTGCATGCAGGCGTTGATGAGCGCCAGATGGGTGAACGCCTGCGGGAAGTTGCCGAGGTGGCGGCCCGACAGCGGGTCGAGTTCCTCGCCGTACAGACCCAGCGGACTGGCGTAGGACAGCAGCCGCTCGCACACGGCACGTGCGCGCTTGTGCTCGCCGATCTCGCTCAGCGCGCTGGCCAGCCAGAACGAGCAGATCGTGAACGAGCCCTCCTCCTGGGAGCCGAGCCCGTCGTCGGTCTGCTCTACGCGGTAGCGCAGCACGAGCCCGTGTACCGTCAGCTCGCGGTCGATCGCATTGACGGTGTTGACGATGCGCTCGTCGTCGGGCGCCAGAAAGCGGACGAGCGGCGCCAGCAGTAGCGAGGCGTCCAGTCCCGAGGTCCCGTAGTGCTGGGTCAGCACGCCGCGCTCGTCGACGCCATGGGCGAGCACGTCGGCCTTGATCTCATCCGCGGCGGCCTGCCAGCGCTCGATCTTCGCCTCGTCCTCGCGCAGGCGGGCCAGGCGCGCCCCGCGGTCCGCGGCAACCCAGCACATGATCTTCGAGGACGTGAAGTGCTTGGGCTCGCCGCGCACCTCCCAGATCCCGCGGTCGGGCTCGCGCCAGTGCGTCAGCGCCTTCTCGACCTGCTGGGACAGCAGTGGCCAGTACATGTCGCGCAATCCGTCGCGCGACTTGGTGTGCAGGTAGAAGGAGTCCAGCGCGCTACCCCAGACGTCGTGCTGCTGGTGGCGGTAGGCGTCGTTGCCGATCCGCACCGGCCGCGAATGCTCGTAGCCCTCGAGGGCGTCGAGCACCTCCTCCTCGAGCTGGCGTTCGCCACCGATCCCGTACATCACTTGCAGGTCGGCGCCGGCGCAGACCTCGGCGATGAAGTGAAAGAAGTCGTCGGCCTCCCAGTCGAACCCGAGCGTGTACAGCGCCCACAGCATGAACGTCGAGTCGCGCACCCACGAGTAGCGGTAGTCCCAATTGCGCTGGCCGCCAGGAGACTCGGGCAGGGAGGTCGTGGCGGCCGCGCACATGGCGCCCGTCGGCGCGTAGACGAGGCCCTTCAACGTCAGCGCGCTGCGCTGCAGATACACGCGCCAGGGAGGATCGGGGAAGTTGCCCTGAGCGAGCCACTCATGCCCTATCGCGCCGAAGACGCTCGGGCTGTCGATCCGCGGCACGCGTATCCACTCGACGTTGCCGCTGGGCGCGACGAGCGCCGTGACCTCGCAGTCAGACAGGAAGGCGTAGTCGGCGATCGGTGGCCACGGGCTGCCGGTCACCGGCACGTCCGGCGGATGCTTCATACCAGCATTTTCCGCGCTGCCCCAAGCGCGGGCTGGTACGTGGGGTCGCGCATGAGCGCATGGCGGATGCCCTCGCCGAGAATGCCCGGCTCGCCGCGCGAGGCGCCGAGGACGGTCCAGACATGTTCTTGGACTTCCTTGGCGCCGCGCTTGACGGGCTCGCGCCGGCGCGCGGTCAGACCGCCCTCGCCGCGCTCGAGCGCCAGCAGCGTGCCGTGGTCGCTGCGCACCTCGATCCCGGCGAGCCCCGGAACGTTCATGCGGTCCACCGGCTCCAGCCGCAGCTCGACCTCGCCGCGGCGGGCGCGGGCGCGGCCGCGCAGCAGGTCGCCGTGGCGCGTCAGCGCCTCGGGGCGCCAGCCCAGACGCGAGCACAGCCAGCCGATCAGCAGCAGCCCCGAGACCATCGAGTCCTGGCGATAGCGGACCGAGACCTTCGACAGCGTCGCGAGCTCCGCCCGGCGCGCAGGCGGGTCGTACGCCGCGGCGAGCCGCTCGCGCCACGGCGTGCAGCGCAGCCAGGCGAGGTCGACGACCTCGGAATGCTCCACGAGCTCGCACTCGCGGTCCAGCGTCAGGTGCGCGTCGGGCTCGTCGGCGGCATCCATCAGCACGACCTGAGCGATCGGCGCGCCGGCGAGCCGCCCGGTCGTCAGAGCGTCGACCGCCTCGGGGTGGCCGTGTGGCGACCAGACGGCGGTGCGCAGGTCGGTCACGACGAGCGGGTCGACGATCGTGTCGAGCGACTGGAGATGACGCTCTCCGACGTTGACGATGATCAGCTCGCGCATGACCGCGAACTCGCCCGCTCGTGGATTGCCCTCTGTCGAGACCGTCGCCTGCGCGTCGATCGTCGTGCGGTCGTGTTCGACGGTGCAGACCACGGTGCGCGAGGCGTGGTAGCGTCCGACGCGGCGCAGCCGGTTGGCGATCTCGCCGCTCCACTCGCGGTCGGTGACGCAGACGAGGTTCAGCGTCCGCGCCGGGACGCAGTGCCTGATCTGGGCGTGGCATTCGGCGACGAGGTGGCGCAGCGCCTCCTCGATCGCCGACGGCGACGTGTGCTGGGCGCTCCAGACGGCGTCGGTGGTGCTCAGATCATCCTCCAGTGCGCATCCCCGAGCAGGATCTGCTCCGCCTCCTTGGGCCCCTGCGACCCGGCGGCGTAGTGCGGCAGCGGCCCGGGCATCGTCGCCCATGTCTGCAGGATCGGGTCGCAGATGTTCCACTGCGCCTCGACCTCGTCATTTCTGGTGAAGAGCGTCGCGTCGCCGCGCATCGCGTCGAGGATCAGCCGCTCGTACGCCTCCGGCGACTCCGACAGGAACGCCGTGCCGTAGAGGAACTCCATGTTTACGGTGCGGATCGCCATCCGCGTCCCCGGGATCTTCGCGCCGATCGACAGCGACACGCCCTCGTTGGGCTGCACCGTCAGGACGAGCACGTTGGGCCGCACGCCGGTGGAGACCTCCGACTGAAACGCCATGTGCGGCACCGGCTTCAGCGTCACCGCGATCTCCGTGACCTTGCGCGGCAGGCGCTTTCCCGTGCGCAGGTACATCGGCACGCCCGCCCAGCGCCAGTTGTGCACCTCCAGGCGCAGCGCCGCGTAGGTCTCCGTCGTCGAGTCCGGCGGCACGCCGGGCTCCTCGAGGTAGCCGGGCACCTCCTGGCCGGCGACGACGCCGCCCGCGTACTGAGCGCGAACGGCCATCTCCGGCACGTCCTCGGGCCTGGGCGCGCTGATCGCGCGCAGGACCTTCACCTTCTCGTCGCGGACGGCGTCGGCCTCGAACGCGACCGGCGGCTCCATGCACAGCAGCGACAGCAGCTGGAGCATGTGGTTCTGGACGAGGTCGCGCAGCGCGCCGGCGGAGTCGTAGTACCCCGCGCGCGAGCCGATCCCGATGTCCTCCGCCGCCGTGATCTGCACATGGTCGATGTAGTTGCGGTTCCACAGCGGCTCGAACATGTTGTTGGCGAAGCGCAGCGCGAGGACGTTCTGGACCGTCTCCTTGCCGAGGTAGTGGTCGATGCGAAAGACCTGATGCTCGGTGAACACCGACAGCACGCGCGCGTTGAGCGCCCGCGCCTCCTCCAGCGAGCGGCCGAACGGCTTCTCGATGATCACGCGCACCTCGGCGCCGTCGCGCTGCGCAAGCTCGTGGCGGCCGAGGGCGTCGACGATCACCGGAAAGAAGCCCGGCGCCGTCGAGAGGTAGAAGCAGCGGTTCAGTGCCAGCCCGACGAGCTGATCGAAGTCGTCCAGACCCTTTGCGATCTTCTCGTAGACCGCATCGTTGTCGAAGGAGCCGCTGACGTAGCGGATGTCCTCGAAGAGCTTCGTCAGGACCTTGTCGTCCGGCGCCCGGCGCGAGAACTCGCGCACGGCCTCGATCGCGCTCGCGCGGAACTCCTCGTCGGTCATCTCTGAGCGGGCGTTGCCGATCAGCGCGAAGCGCTCGGGCAGCGCGCCCTCGTGGGCGAGGTTGTAGAGCGCGGGCAGGAGCTTGCGCCGGGCGAGGTCGCCGGTGGCGCCGAAGATGACGAGTGCGGTCGGGTGGACGGGCAGGCGCTCGAGCCCCTCGACGAGCGGGTTCTCGTCAGGGCCGGTGCCGCGCACGGTTGGTGCGGTGGTCACCCGTCGGCGCTCTTCTTCGTGGCATGTCCCCCGAACTGCGCCCGCAGCGCGGCCAGCATGCGATGCGTGAAGTCGCCCTTGCCGCGGCTGTAGAAGCGCGCGTACAGCGAGGCGGTGATGACCGGCGTCGGCACGTCCTTGTCCATCGCATCCTCGATCGTCCAGCGTCCTTCGCCCGAGTCCTCCGTGTAGCCGCTGATGCCCGCGAGGTCGTTGCCCTCCTGCTCGAATGCCCGCGCGGCCAGCTCGCACAGCCACGAGCGCACGACCGAGCCCTGGTTCCAGAGGTGCGCGATCTTCGCGTTGTCCAGGTCGAAGTCGGACTTGTCGAAGAGGTCGAAGCCCTCGGCGTAGGCCTGCATGAGGCCGTACTCGATGCCGTTGTGGACCATCTTCACGTAGTGGCCCGCTCCCGACGGTCCGAAGTGCGCCCAGCCGCGCTCGCCGAGCGTGGCGCGGCTGGCCTCGTTCGTCTCGGGGGCAAGCACGTCGAGGATCGGGGAGAGGCGCTTCACGGCGGGCCCACGACCGCCGACCATCATGCAGTAGCCGACCTCCAGGCCCCAGACGCCGCCGCTCGTGCCGACGTCCACGTAGTCGATGCCGGCGTTGCGCAAGGCCGCTGCCCGCTCGCGATCGTCGGTCCACTTCGAGTTGCCGCCGTCGATGATCGTGTCGCCCTTCTCCAGCAGCGCGGCGAGCTTGTCGACCGTGTCCTGCGTCGGCTTGCCGGCCGGGACCATGATCCAGACCATCCGCGGCGCGTCGAGCTTGGAGACGAGGTCGGCGAGCGAGCGAGCACCGCGAGCGCCGGTCTGCTCGGCGACGAGCTTCACGGTCTTGGCGTCACGGTCGTAGGCGACGACGTCGTGCGCGGAGTCGCGCTTGATGCGCGTGACCATGTTGCCCCCCATGCGGCCGAGCCCGACGAATACGAACAGCATCAGGTTGTGCTCCTACCGGGTCGAC
>JAWVGJ010000001.1:0-5418 GCA_033855115.1 Solirubrobacteraceae bacterium | reverse complement strand
TGATGTCCTGGCCGGCCGACGTCGCGCTCCAGGCGTAGTCCGGCCCGCGCCCCTGCTGGACGTAAAGGTTCACCCCGGGGAACGCCGCGCCGCGCGCATCGAGCGTCGGCGCGTGAACGTCCTGCTCCATGAGGATCTCCGGCGAGAAGTAGCCCGTCTGCGGGCCGAAGACCGCGAGCGGCTTACCGCTCGCGGACTCCTGCGCGTTGATGAGCAGCGCGTTGGACATGCCCTGCGTGCGCAGCGCACGCGAGAAGATGCCCGCGAGGGCCCCGCCGCGCGCCGCCGCTGCGCCGCCTGAGACGACGACGCTGGTCCTGTGCAGCGAGCTGGCATCGGCGATCGCAAGCCCATCTGGCGCGGGATTCTTGGGCGGCGTCTGGTATGGAAAGCGCCGGCCGAGCACCGTCGTGGGGGCGTCGGCGTCCTCGTAGGCGGCCCATTCGCGCCACAGCGCCTCGCCGCGCCGTGAGCCGTAGCGCTCGACGAACGAGCGGCGCAGCTCCATTTGCGTGAGCTCCTGCCCGCCGCCCTTGCCGAAGATCCCGCCGACGAGCGACGCGGTTGCAATGACGTCGGTCACCTTCCACGGAGCGGGGCCGAGCAGGCGCCCGATCGCGGCGTACTCGGCGGGCATCTTCGTGACGTCGAGCCTGGCCTCCGCGATGTACTTGTTGACGCCGGCGACGTAGCTCGCGGCGTCCTGCTGCAGCTGGCGGCCGGCGTCGCCGTAGAGGTCGTCGAGCTGGTCGGCCTGCGCCTGCAGATCCTCCTCCGTGTAGGGCGCGAGCGCCCACTGCTCCTGGTCCATGTGACGGTTGCCCTCGGCGCCCCCCGCATAGGAGCTGAGCTGCCCGCGGCCGGCGTGGCGCAGGAGGTCGATGAAGAACAGGCGATCCTGGGCGGCGACATAGCCGAGCCCGAACATCGCCGCGGCGCGGCTTGCGCCGTAGACGTGGGGAACGCCGAAGGCCTTGTCGCGCGTGATCGTCAGGCCCTCCTGCGGGCTGTAGGCGCGCGCCTGTCCACCGGGCGCGATGCCGAAGCTCGAGTCCTTGAACAGCGCGCCGAGGTTGTCGTTGGTCACGCCCGGGGTAGCGCTGAGCAGGCGCGCGTACATGTCCCGCTGGTCGTCGTTGTGCGGCGGCCGTTTGCCGGTCGTCAGGAAGAGCGTGAGCTCGAGCAGGTTCGAGCGACCGTTCGCACCAGGCGGGAGCACGTCGCGAAAGCCGCCGAAGTCGTTCGTGCGGTAGGGCTGGACCTGGGCGATCGCCGGCGCGGCGAACGCCCAGAGCGCCGCGAAGGTCAGACCCGTGATGAGCGTGCGGCAGTACATCCTCGTCCCCCGGGGACGACCCTACCGCTCATCTGCCGGCGCGTGTGACTGCTCCCATTCGAGCTCGGTCGGGATCTCGTGGGCGAGCAGGATCGCGTTGGCCTCCTGCAGCGAGCCGGCATCCCTGACGAGCTGTGCGCAGCGCGCCGCGCTTTGCAGCGCGACGAGCGGATCGAAGAAGAAGATCAGCGCTCCCATGGGCGTCAGCTGCACTGTGCGGCGCCCGCCACGGATCGACGCCACGCCGGTGGCACCGCGCCCGCAGCGCAGCGCCATCGCGCTCGCCTCGGTCGGGATCTGAGCGGCGGCAGCATCGAGACGGTCCAGCTCTGCGGGGCCAGGACCCCAGGTACCGAGGTGCCCGCCGGCGGCGGTCACTTCGGCGACGCGGTCGATCACCTCGTCGGGGGTGAGCTCGCCGTCGCAGCCGGCTCCGAAGACCGCCAGGAGCACGCCCAGGCCGGCGTCGACGAGCGCGGGCGCCGCCGCCAGGCAGACGGCGTCCGCCAGCGGGCTGCGAAGCCCCGTCTCGTCGCCGTGCGCGAGGACGTCTCCGCCGACGTCGGTGAGCACGACGAGGTCGCAACCCAGCGCACGGGCTGCGCCGGCCAGCCCTTCGGCGACCGCCGCCGGCCCGCCGCTGGGATCGAGCAGCAGCACCGGTTCGCCGAGGTGGCGCGCCATGTGCGACTCGGCGAAGTGAAATCCGCCGGGTCCGGTCGTGTCGGGTCCGGCGAGGGCGGCGTGCCCGTTCAGGCGCCGCGCGCCCTCGAGCTCGTCGATGCGCCGCGGCCCGGCGTGCGGATCGATCGGGTTGCGCTCCCAGCTCAGTCCGCCGACGACGGTCTGCGATCCCAGCAGGCGAGCGAGCTGCGCGACGGCGAGCGCTCCGACAACATCGCCCCCGCCGCCGATGCCGACCGCGAGAACGCGCCCGGCAGAGCCGAGCGCGTGGATCAACGACGGGCCTTTCGGTCGATCCCGGCTACGCCAGCGCCGGAACGCCGCCGTCGGCGATCGCGCGGATCTCCTCCGCCGCGCGCTCGAACTCGTCGTCGGAGAGCACCGGCGTGCCCTCGAACGGCAGGTCGCGCTGGAGCTCCAGCCACGAACGACAGCCGCCGTACTCGTCCTTCACGCGCACGGTGACCGGACGCGGGATGCGGTACGTGCGCAGGAGCAGGACATGCAGCGGATGACGGCGCTTCCACTCCAGACGCTTCTCGACGTAGTCCGTGCTCCACACGTAGAACGGCGACAGCGCGTCGACGCAGCGTGGATCGGTGATCGTGAAGTGGTCCGCGAGCTGGGCCCAGGCCCGGATGCGGACGCGGTCGGGCTGCGGGACCGGATGCAGCGTGTCGCCGTTGAGCGCGCCTGCGGGCGGTTCACCCTCCGCCCACACCCCCTCTTCGAGCGCTCTCGCAAGCTCGGGGACATGAGATGCGCGCACGAGATCGTGGCGCTGGTGATCGAACGTCGGATACAGGAAGAAGCGGTCGTGCTCGACGCGGAAGCGCTTGTCGGCTTCGCGCACTCCTCCCTTTCGCAACGTGATGAGCTGCTCGCCTTCGGCGAGCGCGCGGACGGTGACCGCCCACTCCTTGAACGCAATAGGCATGAGAAACCAGACGACGACGATTGGACGGGACAACAACGAAACGAACCCGTCGCTCCGAACCCAACTGTCGATCCGGCGACGGGAGCCCCTACATTGTTCCACAGGAACGCACAAAAGCCCAAACATCCCAGCTAATTCGTAGGTTCTCCTTGTAACTCTGGCGTTGCGGTCAGCCGCCGAGCCGGGTAGCGGCGAAGCCCTCGAGCGCCTCGACGAGCGCCGCGAAGTCGTCGTCGCCGTGGCCGCGCGCCAGCGCGGCGACGAGCACGTCGCGGGCGTGCGCCGCGGCGGGGAAGGAAACGGCTGCGGATTGGGCCTCCTCCAGGCACAGCCTGACGTCCTTGAGCATGTGATCGAGCTTGAAGAGCGTCGTGTAGTCGTGGCGTCGCATCGGGCCCGCCTTGAGGTCGAGCATGGCCGATCCGCCCGAGCCGCTGCCCATGACCTGGACGAGCGCGTCGAGGTCGACGCCGGTGCGCTGGCCGACCAGGAGCGCCTCGCCGACGGTCGCCGCGTTGGCGGCGGCGACGGCGTTGTTGATGAGCTTGACCATCTCGCCCTGACCGAGCTCGCCAACGTGCACGACGAGGTCGCCCATGATGCGAAGCAGCGGCTCTGCGCGGGCGAAGTCCTCGCCGCTGCCGCCGGCCATGATCGTGAGCGTGCCGTCCTGCGCCTTGGGCGAGGAGCCGGTGACGGGGGCGTCGAGCAGCGACAGCCCGCGCCGTGCGAGCTGCTCGCCGATGGCCCGCGTCTGCGCCGGCGCGATCGTCGACATGTCGACGCACAACGCCCCGGCTGCCGCGCCATGCGCGACGCCCTGCTCGCCGAGCAGCACGTCGCGCACCTGGTCGCCGTCGACGACCATGCTGATGACGAGGTCGCTCGCGGCGCCGACCGCCGCGGGCGAGTCGGCGACGGTCCCGCCGTGCTCGGCCGCCCACGCGTCAGCGGTGGCGCGGGTGCGGTTGAAGACCGTCAGCTCATAGCCCGCGCGCGCGAGGTTCGCCGCCATCCGGGAGCCCATGATCCCGAGGCCGACGAAGCCCACGCGTGCGTCCTGCGTCACCGCGCAAGCATGTCAGCCCGGCGGGACGGGTCGCGATGACGGTCGCACCCCGGGGGGTCGCCACGCGCGAGCCGGCTCGTGAGCGTTTCAGATGTACTGCCGCGCCCATGACGTCGTAGCGGTAGCCCAGCATGAACGGGCCGGCCTCAGGCCCGTACGAGTAACACTTGCCGTCGCCGACGTACCTACACCGCTGGCGAGTCACGCGTAGGACCGCCCGAACTGGTCGGGCCTCCGGTCCCCACCCAACGCCCGATCCAGCGCAACGGGTCCGAGACTTTGGACGGCTAAAGGCTGCCTGTGCGATCCGGCGGAGCACTTAAGGGGCCCCACCGACGGCGCTGGTTTCGAGGAAGCCTCAGCGCTCTCATCCATCGCGCGACCGGTGTCCGCTCACGGATCGGCAAGCGGCACGTCCGGCAAGCGCCGGGCTATACGGGGCGCCGGGCGGTCGAGACTAGCCGCAGGCCTTGATGCGTCGCGAGCGCACCAGATCGCAGTGGCTCGCAGAGGATGAAAGACGAGGTCGAGTTCGGCGACGTTGCGCGCCCGATTGCCTGCTAGGCGTCGCCCGCCAGCTTCGTCAGGAAGGACGGCATGCGGCCAGCACCGAAGTCGAAGAACCGCGCCCATACCGGCTCGATGGAGATACGTGCCATCTGGTCGTACATCGACCTGACCTGGCGCTCGAACTCCGTGGCCTGGTCTGCGCCCAATACCTTCGTCGATGCCGCGATGTACTCGTCGGGAACGCCGTCGAGGATGTCCAAGCTTGCGAGCCCGCGCACCAGGAGCGCCTTTGCCGCCGTAGGCGTGTCGCCGACATCGATCGTGATCGCGACGTTCGGTCGCGAGGACAGCGCCTTCACCTTGGGCGCGGTCGCCGCCGTGCAGACGACGATCTGGTTGCCGTTCCAGTAGAAGCCGATCGGGATTACTCGCGGGAAGCCGTCTGATCCGTTGTAGGCGAGCCGGAGGAGCGTCGCGGACTCGAGCAGGTTCCGCGCACCGGGATGCTCGAGCTCTTCGGTGATCTCGTTGGGGTCCATGACCTTCCTTTCTTTAGAGTCGGTGAGCTACGGGCGATGATCCGGGGTGCCGCCGTCCGCCTGGAGGACGCTCAGTGAGACGACCTTCCTAGAGCTCGGCGGCCCGCGCGCGGGCGGCCTGTCGGACGAGGTGGTCGCGCTCGGCGACGTTCGTGGCACGGCGGGCGGCCTGCGCGTACGCCGCGCCGGCGGCCGGCAGATCGCCGTCGAGCTCGTGCAGGTGGGCGCGGACCGCGTGCCAGCGGTGGCGGTCGCCGAGCACGTCGCGTAGCCGGTCGGTCTCGCGCAGCCCGGCGGCGGCGCCGAGGACGTGGCCGACCGCGACCGCGCGGCCGAGCACGGC